>JAPLDK010000012.1 GCA_026391775.1 Bacteroidota bacterium | reverse complement strand
TGTTCAGCATCCAGCCCTTACGGAACATTCGTTCAACTTAGAAACCTCGTTTATACCGACACTCTGTATTCAGCTACTTCCGACAGTTCAGGCGTAGTGAATTTTCCAAGGGTATGGAAGGGATCCTATTCGGTTGATGCAGTCAAATTTGGTTACCAGGAATATACTGGTACTGCTTATGTAATGGGGGACACTCCGGTTAATATCGCACTCCTCCAGCGAAAATCTCCTCCTACAAACCTGGTGGTCGACAGCCTTAGCCTGGTTGCCAGGTGGGATGTCCCTTATTTTAATCAAACCCTGTTGCAGGAAGATTGGTCCGGTGGCAGTTTCCCCGCCGCCGGCTGGAGTGTGGAGGGAGGTGGTAACTGGATGATCTCTTTATCCAACGGGCACCCTCAACCCTCGGCCTGCTTTACCTGGACACCCAGGGTTTATAACTATGACCAGTCCATCGTTAGCCCTGTGATCACCGGGCTTAACAGTCCCATTCTTACCCTGAAATATGATCTTTCCCTCGATAACTTTTCTTCTTCGGCCCTCGACCAGCTCTCTGTTGAAATTTCTGACGGAACTGCCTGGTACATACTCAAAACCTGGAGCAATGCAGGGGGGAGCATCATATGGACCAGGGATGAACTTGATATCTCTTCCTTTGCCAATAAGTCGTTCAGGATCCGGTTCAGGTCAGTGGGAGC
The DNA here is from genome assembly GCA_026391775.1 of Bacteroidota bacterium. Taxonomy (GTDB): domain Bacteria; phylum Bacteroidota; class Bacteroidia; order Bacteroidales; family FEN-979; genus CAIRDP01. Next base: position 3,784 of record JAPLDK010000012.1, on the reverse strand, counting down.
TGATTCATACCAGATCAATGGATGGTATATTGACAATATCCTTGTTTATGCTTCCGAATCAGCCCATCTCCTGGCACCATGTATTTATGGGTATAATTTTTACCTGGATAACACATTACTTGCCACCGTCACTTCAAATAGTTATACCATTCCGGGAACATCAGTCAAATATGATTCAACATATAACGCATGTGTCCGTGCTATTTATACAAGCGGGTATTCAGCAACCGACTGCCAACTGATAACCTCAGGTTTTTTATGGCCGCCCCGGAATCTCACCGGCACTGCACAGGGTAGCATGGCGTTGCTACAATGGGAAAAACCGGTTTACACTGCAGGTACAAATTCCATCACTCCACCCGGAATACTGGGATACAATATATATAGAGATGATTCTCTTCATATATTTATTTCAGGGGCTGATGTTCTGACATATTCCGATACAGCCCTTGATCCGGGCAGTTATAACTACCGCGTTTCCGCAGTATATGACCTTGGGGCTTACGGCCAACCTGGCCATCAGGGAATTTCCGTTTCCGCCGGGCCGGTCAATGTTCAGATCCATTATGGTCTGCTATTACCTTTTTACGAACCATGGGATCAGGGCAGTTTTACCTTTCAAAACTGGACCTTCCCTGTTGGGCCGGGTAACTGGACCATCAGTATGAACACTGGGAATCCGGCTCCATCGGTGGTATTCACAGGCCTTCCCCAGCAGTCAGGCTACAATGAGATCCTTGAAAGCCCTGCCCTGGATGCAACAATGTATTCATGTGCCGCTATCTGGCTCGATTTTGATGTTAAACTCGAAGATAATATTTCAACAGCAACCGAAAAACTTATCCTCGATGTTAACTACAACCGAACATGGCACCAGAAAGAGGAGATTGATAACACCGGAAATACCGGCTGGATGCATTACCATATTGATATCAGCGCTGTAAAAGAAAAAGGCTTCAAATTCAGGTTCCGTGCTACCGGCCTGAATTCAACAAATATTCTGAACTGGAATATTGATAATATTTCAGTATACCCCGTCTGTTTTCCGGCTGAGAATCTGAGCGGAGAGGCCTATGCAATGGATACGCATCTGCAGTGGAGTCCGCCCCAGTGCAATGGAGGGGGTAACACTCTGAATGAAGGGTTTGAAGGAGCGGATTTCCCTCCGGCAGGATGGGACAGGCTTATAACGAATACCTCTGCTACCTGGAGCCATACCGATAATTCTTCTCCGGTGGGAGTTCATTCCGGAATTTATTCCGCAGGATTATACTGGGATTATTACAGTCAGAATGAATGGCTGATAGCCAGGAATATCTATGTGAACGGGAACCTGCAATTCTGGAGCATGGCCTACCAGGGTTCAGCTCACGGGGATCATTATTATGTGAAAGTTTCAACCGACCACGGGCAGTCATGGGTGATCCTCCTTGATATGTCGTCCCTGCCTCCATATCCCGGTCAGGGAGGATATAATCACTGGCAGCAACCTTATGTTGTTGATATGTCATCATTCCTTGGAGATGTTGTCGATATAGCCTGGCATGCCATTGACGGCAACTCCCAGGGGTTATGGTATTATTGGGCTATTGACGACTGTACACTAGGGGGTAAAAAGATCCCCCTTCAGAATCAGCCCTATTATGACATCTACAGGAAGGATGATAACGGAAACGGGTTCGCAAAGATTAATTCAGCCCCGGTATATGATACTACATATATTGACACCAACCTCCCGGCAGGATTATATAAGTATTATGTGCAGATAGTCAATCCCGATTGCTCGCAGGCCTTATCTTCGGATACGGTTACAGTAGATGTCGTTACTTCAGTTTCCGATATCAGGGATCATGGAATGATTACTGTTTACCCTAATCCGGCCCGTGACCGTATCCGGGTTATATCAGAAACTCCGTTTGACCGGTTTACCCTGACGGATATTCTGGGAAAAGTAGTCCTGGATTCGCATGTTATGGAGAAGTCAGGGACATGGATATACTTTAATGGTCTGCCACCCGGATTATATATGCTGAAAATTTTCTCGGGACCCAGCTGCCATACTGCCAAGCTATCCGTCCTTAAATAAAAAAACCCGCCTTAAAGCGGGTCATACAGGGTGTTGCCTGCTATTGTTATTTTTTCTCCTTGTTGTATGAAAGCCGCACTAAGCCAAGCGGGGAGGGTTCATCCACCTGCATCGAATTGCTGGTAACTTCAGCAATATTGACTTTTAAAACTTTTATTTTATCGCTGCCGGTGAAAATAACCCCATTGCTTTTCTCATTCATTTGCCAGGTCCCGCTTATACTTTTACCATGAATGGTCAGAGTTGCTGTGTTATCTGCGTTGAATTCCATTGCATCCTTCAGATCAGGGCATACATCCTTAAATCTGGAAAAATTTCCCTTTTGGGCATCAACCATAGTGTTTTTGAGCTCCCGGCCCGATAGATCCGGAGGTTTGTTCTGGGTTGCAACTGTTTTCAGGTCGGTAGAATCAGTTATAACACCTCCAATGGAAACCATCTGATCCACTTTCCATGAACCGATTACCTTTTTACGTGAAACCTGCGGAATATTACTGCAGGAATAAAACAAAATAAGGCATAAGATAAGAATAACTGGGTTTGCAATAGTTTTCATAATGCTGAATTGTTTTAATCTTCCCGGTAAATTCACCGCCACTCTCAGGCTGAATCCGGGTCCAGGGCTGTGCCCCGGGGTTAATACTGATTTATTTCTGCAAAAATACGCAAATTTTTCAATGCATTGGCCGCCTGGAAAAAAGTAATAAATAATTGGGAAAAAATTTGCTTATAAGTAAATAAAATGTTTTATATTTGCTGTCAGAGTAAAAAAGCATGCTTGCTTTTTTATTATATATAGTGCTAATACAAACTAAATCAATCATTTAGAACGAAAGTCCTGGATGGTGTTAAATATTTATGAAGCAAATCCCTATATATATCAATTGTAAAATTGATCCCCATATTATCAATAATTCTTTATTAATAACTTAAACCTAAACATTTATGAAAAATGTTACAAAGACTCTGCAGGTACTAATGGTATTATTACTATTAGCATTTGCATCTCAGAGCAAAGCCCAGGTAACCCTGTTTACAGAGGGCTGGGAATCTGCTGCAGTTGGTGCTGTCCCGCCGGCAGGCTGGGCTATTGACCTGCTGGGGTATACTAACTATCTTTCCTGGGTAAATACCGGAACACTTCCTACCTGTTCAAATTATGAAGGTTCAAGGATTTGTAAATGGGATTCCTGGGACGCTTATTCTCCCCTCTACAACAGGTTAAGGATGACCACCCCCATTTCTACTTTGGGCTATTCCAACATCACCGTGGATTTTGCCATGTATATGCAAAACACTTTCGGTGCTGGTGATGGCATGAAGGTTCAATGGTCGACCAATGGTTCAACCTGGACCGATGCAGGAGCATATTTTTACAATTACAATGCCACAGCAGGATGGGCAGTCTGGACACAGGCATTGCCGGCAGGCGCGGCCAACCAGGCAACATTGTACATTGCTTACTACTTCACCACCAACAATGGTTATAATGTTTTCACTGACCTCACCCACATCAAGGGTCTTATGACAGGTAACCTCACAGGAACTATCAGGGATGCTATCACCACTAACACTTTATCTGGTGTAGCTGTTAGCTGCGGCGGCGTAGGCCCGGTTCTGACCAACGGAGTTGGTGTATATACACTCAACGCAATTCCTGCTGGTAACCAGACGCTCACAGCCACTTTAGCTACTTAT
>JAPLDK010000066.1 GCA_026391775.1 Bacteroidota bacterium | reverse complement strand
TATTGCATGCCCTTACCGTACACCATCCGGCTTTGCTATTTTCATGGCAACCGGCACATTTCCCATTCAAATATTTTCCGCAGGCACCGCAATAAAGTCCGCAATAAGCAATAAGTGACCGGTCAGCAATAATTGTTTTTTCAGGCATATTATACTGTCATTATATCTTTTTCCTTGATTTCAAGGATCTTGTCGACTTTCGCGATGAAATCGTCGGTAACTTTCTGGATATCGGCCTCCAGTTTCTCAACTTCATCTTCAGGGACTCCGTCTTTTTTAAGGTTTTTTGCCGTTTCATTGGCATTTCGACGGATATTTCGGATGCTGATCTTGGCATTCTCGGCCTCAGCTCTGGCTTTCTTCACCAGATCCCTGCGGCGTTCTTCAGTAAGAGGAGGAACAAGGATCCTGAGTATCTCTCCTTCGTTTTTCGGGTTAAATCCAAGATTGGCAGCCTGGATTGCTTTTTCTATCAGGCCAAGGACGCTTTTATCCCAGGGTTGAACAATGATCTGCCTGGCATCAGGTGAGCTTATATTGGCGGTCTGGTCTATGGCGGTCAACACGCCGTAATAATCGATTTTAACACTATCAAGCATTTGCGGGCTGGCCTTGCCAGCGCGAAGTTTCTGGATTTCCTTTTCAAGATGGTGCAATGCATTCTGCATCCCTTCTTTAGCTTCTTCGAGCGTGAACTCTAATTCTTCGTGCATGGTTCAGATCTTTTGAATTCAATTCAAAATTATCACTTTTGAACAATCGTTCCAATCTTTTTTCCCTGTATAAGCTTGAGAAGGTTGCCTTTCTGGTTCATATTGAATACAATAATAGGCAGGTTATTTTCCTTACACAGTGTGAATGCAGTTAAGTCCATGATCTTCAGGTTCTTTTTATACGCCTCGTCAAAGCTCAGGGCATCATATTTCTTTGCCTTTTTATCTTTTTCGGGATCTGCTGTATAAACCCCGTCGACCCTGGTTCCTTTCAGAATAGCATCGGCTTTGATCTCAACAGCCCTTAATGCGGAAGCAGTATCGGTAGTGAAATACGGGTTTCCTGTCCCGCTGCTGATCATGACAACAAATCCGTCTTCAAGATAGCAGATAGCTTTTTTACGGCTCATCCGTTCACATATGGGATCAACGGCAATACCTCCAAGGTGTTTCACTTTCACCCCTATTTGCTCCAGCGCGTCCTGTAAGGCCATGCTGTTGATAACGGTAGCAAGCATCCCCATGTAGTCTCCCTGCACACGGTCAATGCCATAACTGGTTCCCTGCAGACCTCTGAAAATATTGCCTCCGCCAAGAACTATGGCTATCTGCAATCCTTTAGCAGCAGCTGATTTGATTTCTGTTGCGTAATCAAGGAGGCGATCAGGATCTATTCCATAGCCCTGTTTGCCTTCAAGGGCTTCGCCGGAAAGTTTCAGTAAGATGCGTTTCAGTTTCATTGTTATCTTATTTATTGTCCGAGTCCATGGCAATTCTTAAACTTTTTCCCGCTTCCGCAGGGGCAGGGATCATTCCTTCCAACCTTTTTTTCAACCTTGACCGGTTGGGGACGTGATTTCTCCTGGGTATCCGTATTGGCCTGTGAAAGCAGGTCAGAACGTTCTTCCTTGTACCGGCCGCGATCGGTCTTTTTCGGAAGCTGTGCTTCTTTCACATTCTCAACCTGAATAGGGACGTCGGCCTTGATGAGGAAAGAAAGGATCTCTTTATTTGTCCGCTGAACCATGGTTTTAAACAGTTCAAAGGATTCGAATTTATAAATCAGCAAGGGATCTTTCTGCTCGTAGGCTGCATTCTGAACACTCTGCTTCAGGTCGTCCATTTCGCGAAGATGCTCCTTCCATGCATTGTCAATCATGGAAAGCACAATGCCTTTTTCGATTGAAATGACTACTTCCTTCCCTTTGTCGTCAAAAGCTTTGCGAAGGTTTGTGACCACCTGCATAGTCTTTAGACCGTCGGTAACGGGTATTGCAATATTTTCGTATCTGGGTTCATTTTCAAGAACATCCCTGATTATGGGGAAGGTCTTGCTGGCAATGTGTTCTCCCTTTCTCTTATACCGTTTATATATATGGGCAAACAGTGTTTCCGATACCTGGGAGGCATTGGACTGCTGAAATTCATGATCGTCGAGGGGCGGTTCAGCAGCAAACTCCTTGATAAGGTCAAATTTAAAACCTTCAAAATCACGACCGTCGTGGTGGTCAAGGACGATTGTTTCGCAAACGTCATACATCATATTGGCAATGTCGACGGCAAGGCGGTCTCCAAAAAGTGCATGATGCCGCTTCTTATAGATGGCTTCACGCTGGATGTTCATTACATCGTCATACTCGAGCAAACGCTTTCGGATGCCAAAGTTGTTCTCCTCAACTTTCTTCTGGGCCCTTTCGATCGATTTAGTGATCATTGAATGCTGAATCTCTTCGCCTTCCTTGATCCCAAGACTGTCCATGATCCTTGCAATACGCTCTGAGCCGAACATACGCATCAGGTCATCCTCAAGAGAAACAAAAAACTGGGAACTTCCGGGGTCACCCTGACGGCCGGAGCGGCCTCTCAACTGCCTGTCGACACGGCGTGACTCATGGCGTTCGGTACCGATAATGGCAAGCCCTCCTGCATCCTTGACACCGGAACCAAGCTTGATATCCGTACCACGTCCAGCCATGTTAGTAGCAATTGTTACCGTTCCTGCTTTACCGGCTTCTGCAACGATATCAGCTTCCTTGGCATGTAATTTCGCATTCAGAACGTTATGAGTCAGGTTTACCCTCTTGAGCATACGGCTAAGCAATTCCGAAGTCTCTACAGAAGTAGTACCCACAAGAACAGGCCTTCCCTTTTGGGTCAAATCCTGAATCTCCATAATAACCGCATTAAACTTTTCGCGCTTTGTTTTATACACCAGATCTTCCCTGTCGTCGCGAATTACCTTGCGGTTTGTAGGTATTACTACCACATCAAGTTTATAGATGTTCCAGAGCTCACCTGCTTCGGTTTCGGCAGTACCCGTCATACCTGCCAGCTTCTTATACATCCTGAAATAATTCTGAAGGGTGATCGTAGCATAGGTCTGTGTGGCAGCTTCCACCTTGACGCTTTCCTTGGCCTCGATTGCCTGGTGCAGGCCTTCGGAATAACGGCGGCCTTCGAGTATACGGCCGGTCTGCTCGTCGACGATCTTGACTTTATTGTCCATCACCACGTATTCCACGTCCTTCTCAAACAGGGCATAGGCTTTGATCAGCTGGTTCACTGTATGTACCCGCTCCGACTTTATGGAATAGTCAAGCATCAGTGAATCCTTCTTTTCTATTTTTTCAAATTCAGAGAATCCAGACCGCTCAAGGTCGGCGATCACTGCTCCCATATCAGGCAAAATATAAAATGAAGAATCCTGATATGATTCTGTGAGCAGGTCTATGCCTTGTTCCGTCAACTCTATTGTATTGTTTTTTTCATCAATGATGAAGAAAAGCTCATCGTCGATGATATGCATATTCTTGGACTGTTCCTGCATATAGAAGTTCTCAGTTTTCTGCATCAGGGCTCTCATGCCCTGTTCACTAAGGAACTTTATCAGTGCTTTATTCTTCGGAAGGCCATGATGGGAGCGCAAAATCTGTTCACCTGCCTTCTTCATATTTTCAGAATTGTTCGGGTCGGAGGTCAGCTGCTTTGCTTCTGCAAGAAGCTTGGTCACCAGATTTCTCTGGGCGTTATATAGTTTAACGACCTGTGGTTTGAGTTCTTCAAACAGCTGGTTCTCTCCTTTTGGTGTAGGCCCTGAAATAATGAGCGGGGTACGGGCATCATCAATAAGTACCGAGTCAACCTCATCCACTATGGCATAGTTATGCGGCCGCTGCACCATTTCTTCGGGATTGCCCGTCATATTATCGCGGAGGTAATCGAAACCAAATTCGTTATTGGTTCCATATGTGATATCGGCATTATAGGCGTCCCTTCTGGCATTGGAATTGGGTTCGTGCTTGTCGATGCAGTCAACTTTCAGACCATGGAATTCAAATAAGGTTCCCATCCATTCCGAGTCACGCCTGGCCAGGTAATCATTCACGGTGACCAGGTGAACACCCCGTCCCGGCAAAGCATTCAGATATACCGGCAAAGTAGCAACAAGGGTTTTTCCCTCACCGGTAGCCATTTCAGCAATCTTTCCTTCATGAAGGACCACCCCACCAATAAGCTGGCAGTCGTAATGTACCATATCCCAACGTATAGTATTTCCTCCTGCAGTCCATGAGGTCCTGTACCTGGCAATATCTCCTGAAATCTCAATGCTGGCACGTCGTGTTGCAAGATCACGATCCATCTCAGTGGCGGTTACTTCCACCCATTCATTCTCAACAAACCTCCGCGCAGTTTCCTTCATTACAGCAAAAGCTTCGGGGAGTATTACTTTCAGTTCGTCCTGAATTAGATCATATTCATCTTTCTCAAGCCTGTCAAGTTCCTTATACAGGTCCTCTTTTGCATCAATGGGGATGTCGTCGGAATTAATCCTTACACGAAGATCAGATATCTCCTTCTGTTTTTCGGAGATCCTATCGAGGATCCGTTTTTTAAATTCAAGTGTTTTTGCCCTGAGCTGATCATTGCTGATCTCACGGGAAGCTTCACCAAATTCAAGGGCAACGTCCACCTGGGGATTGATCGTTTTGATATCCCGTGCAGATTTACTTCCCAGTAATTTTTTAAAAAGATCAATCATAATTTCATTGTTGCCGGTATTTCAGAAGCAACCTTATTTCGATAATTGTAATAATTGTTCAATTGAATTCTCCAAACCGTTGCTTGGGAACCCGGCGGCATATTTATAAATATTGCCATCTTTATCGATGATAATAAACAATGGCAATGAACGTACATCATATGCCTTCAATATACCGATCTGGTCGCCGATATGAAGAAATGTCCAATTCCAGTCTTTTTTCATATTAAGAAACAACTGCATTCTTGTCCAATAATATTCCGAGGATACGCTGACGAAAACAAGCTTTTCTTTGAACTTTTCGACCATGGGCTTGATAAGTTCCATTTCATTCGTGCATCCTGTACAATATGATGTCCAGAAATTAAGAACTACAATTTTGCCTCTGAGAGAATCCAGTTTTACAGAACCTGTATTATCCCTGTTTCTGAGTTGGAAGGTTGGAGCGTGGGTTCCGGGCTGCAGATTGGTAAGGGTTTGCTTAAGGTTTTTTGCAATCAAGCGGTTTTGCTGAATAATGCTTTGGTGTTCAATACTGTTTAGTACTTCTATGATTTTTTTCTGATCGTCTGGAGATGAATTATACATCTCCATCAGACTTTTTAGCAGGACCAATTCCCTGAGTTGTTCCGGCTTAATTATTGAATCCTCTGCAAGCGCCTTCATCAGGGCGGGATAGGGTTCCTGGACTGAAAGCAAGGCATGGTAATCATTCTTTTTAAGAATCCTGGAAGTAACGGTAATATACTTTGTGAAGTAGGAATTAAAGAAATCCATATACTCTACATTATTGTAAAGTACCGGCCTTGTTGTGAAGTACCTGTAGCCAATCGTAGCCTGGTTCATCGACTGTGTAAGCTGAACGAGGTTCGCCAGTTTATATTCCATATAATATCTCACATAAGGATCGTCCGGTTCCCCTATCGTTGATGCAAGCTTTGTTTTCAGTGTGTCAAGCAAGGCTTTATTATGATCCCGGTATAGTGCATTGAAATGTTCAACCAGGAAGGCATTATAAATATCATCAAAGGCTCCAATGAGATAGTTGATATCATCGACTGGCAACTTAATAAGTTCTATCTGGAGATTCGTAGAATTAATGAATGGATTGAGTTCCTTTACATCATTATACTTATATGGTAAAATATTGATATTGTATATTTTACCAGGTGAAATAAATAAACCGGCATCATGGAATTCTATTGATAGTTTTCCCACCATGGGTTTATCAACAGGTGCTGAAAGTGAGAAATTACCGGTAGAGTCAATCTTCACCCTGGTGAGGATTTGTTCGGTATTCGTTATAGGATCCGAAAATATCGACAGGGTAATTATTCTTCCTTCTGCCCCTGGTGCAGTTCCCTGAATCACAATATCCTGGGAAAATGCCGTCCACCCAATAAAAAGAAAAAATGTTGTGTACAATATTCGCTTCATAATCAATCGTATTTTTTTTTATTTATTCGATTATTTATATATAGATATTCCTTCAGGGATAAACATGCTGACATTGCCTCCATGTCTCAGAATATCTCTAACTATTGATGAACTGAGAGAAGCGTACTCCGGTTCACAAAGCAGAAAAACCGTTTCAATATCCGGGACCATCAGTTTATTCATCTGGCCGATACCACGTTCAAATTCAAAATCTGCACTGGTCCTGAGGCCCCTGACAATGTACCTTGCTGCGTTTAAACGGCATAATTCCACCGTTAATCCGTTGTACTGGATAATCTCAATTTTCTGTTCCCTGCCAAACAGTTCATGGAGCCAGCCAAGCCGCTGTTCAAGGGTGAAGTACGATTGTTTCTGGTCATTTTCACCCAGGGCAATGATAAGCTTGTCGAAAAGGTTCAAAGAACGCCGGATAATGGATTCATGTCCTTTGGTGACCGGATCAAAAGAGCCCGGAAAAACCGCGATTCGTTTCATGAGGATTCGATTTGGTTGCAAAGATAAGAAAACCGCAGAAAAGCTTATTCAAAGGTAAAGCTCAGCTGGAAAATTTTGGAATTCAGCTTTGCTATGGGATCTGTATAAATGTTATGTTCACGTTTGAGGATGTCCTGGATTCCATACATCATTTTTAGTTCCACGCCAAGCTTGAACCATTCATTATAGAAATCAAATCCGACCCCCACCTCAATATAGAGATCGTTTTGGTTGAACTTAACGATCTTCTGGTCAGAACTACGCTGTTCTCTTTTTTTCGCCTGGGAAGCCAGGTCAAGAGTATACTGCACTCCTGCCAGGAGATAGGGCCGGAAATTATCATACCTCAGGGCTTTATACTTAAACTCCAGGGGAAAGTTAATGTATGTTGAGGGTACTTTCTTTGTAATGTTCATCAATATGGTATCGGTTTTCCTGTAAACCAGTATTGAGTATACAAGGTCCCTGTCGCCAAAACTCAGTGAAGGGATGAACCTTAGGTTGAACAGGGTGCCCAGTCTCAAATCGCTGACGATGCTTATCACAAAACCCGGAGTCGGGCGGGACTCAATGCTCAGTACTCTTGCTCCGGACGGCATTGGTAAAATATCGGGAATATAGGTAGAATCCCAGACAATATGCTGCATATCAGCAACAGGCCGGATAGTAAGATAACTCATGTTGCCACCAAGGACAAACCCGAAGTGAATGAGGTCATCATCGTACCTTGGGCTATTTAATACAATACTTTTCTGGCTTTTTGCAGGAAGGCTGAAAAAGAGAATAATAATTACGCAGGCAAGAGTAAGAAATCCTTTGTCTTTCAAATAAAGCTAGCCTTAAATTAAACTAACGGTATTTTTCCCGGTTTATTTTGCTGTGAAAGCCCGTCAATGTTTGATATATGTGTGTTCAGTCAGGCCTTGTTCCTATGTAAATTGATGCTATTCCTCCGGTGAGACTTATACGCCTGCAATCCTTAAACCCGATTTGCAGCATTATATGCAGAAATTTGTTACCTGATGGGAAAGCTGCAACAGTTTCAGGCAGATAGCGGTATGCCGAAGGATGTGACGATAACATACTGCCCATAAGTGGAATAATAAAACGGGAGTATAATCCGTATAATTGTTTAACAGGGAAGGAAGCAGGATGGGAAAACTCCAGGATCATTACCTGGCCACCTTTCCTGATTACCCGTTTCATTTCCGAGATCCCTTGTTCAAGATGTTCGAAATTCCTTACACCGAAAGCGATCATTGCTGCATCAAAGCTTTCATCGGGAAACTCCAGATTCTCGGCATCCCCGTATTTGAGTTCGATAGTATGGGAAAGGCCGGCTTTTGCGATCTTTTCCCTTCCCACGATCATCATATTTTCAGAAATATCCACTCCTGTAATGCGGATACCTCCCTGCCTGTGCAGTTCAACAGCTAGGTCAGCCGTGCCTGTTGCCAGGTCCAGTACATGACCAGGCTTCGACTGAAGCATTTCCTTAACGAGTCTTTTTCTCCAAAGCCTGTCAATACCAAAGGAAAGGAAATGATTCAGGAAATCGTATTTCCCTGAGATCTCATTAAACATCGCTTTGACCGATTCTTTTTGTGGCATGGAAAAAAAACGGGATTATCCAACAACAAAGATAATCCCGGATTGAATAAAAATGTGATTTTCTTATGCGCCTAACTGGAGCCTCTTGAACCCAATGATTTTGAGATTTTTATCGTTATCTGCCATAAACTGGGCACAGGTCTTCTTGTTATCCTTGATATATTCCTGGTTAAGAAGAGTGCTGTCCTTGTAGAACTTGTTGAGTTTCCCGGTAGCGATCTTCTCGAGCATTTCTTCAGGTTTGCCTTCCTGGCGGGCCTGTTCTTTGCCAATTTCGATTTCATGTTCGATAACACTCTGGGGGACATTATCCCTGTCGATTGCAACAGGATTCATCGCTGCAACCTGCTTTGACAGCTCATAGGCCACTTCCTCAGCATTTTTTCCGTCTTTCGGGCTTATTCCGAGAATTGTAGCCAGGCGGTTTCCATGGTGATTGTATGCCACAGTAAGAGGGGCTTCGATAACTTCATAGTGCGCAATCTGCATTTTTTCACCTGTTTTCCCAAGCAGGTCGTTCAACCTGGATTCAACAGTGGTTCCTCCTATTGCCAGGGGCATCAGGTCGGCAACAGAATGAATTTTATTTGTCAAACCTGCTTCCAGGATATCCTTCGCAAACATCTTGAATTCTTCGGTTTTTCCAACAAAATCAGTTTCGCAATTAACCATTACCACTGCTGCATAGGTCTTGTCATCAGAGGTTTTAGCAACAACAAATCCTTCATTAGCATCACGGTCGGCACGTTTGCCGGCGATTTTCTGTCCTTTTTTTCTGAGATTGTCAATTGCTTTCTCAAAATCGCCATCTGATTCCTGAAGTGCTTTTTTGCAATCCATCATTCCGGCACCAGTCATTTGGCGAAGTTTGTTTACATCCGCTGCTGTAATATTCATATATTAAATTCGATTAGCTGTATTAATACTTATTTTTTAGGTCTTCCGGCAGGTTTGTTGATCCTCTTCCTCTGGGACTTCTTCTCTTCGGATTCACCAACAACACCTGTCTTCATTTTCTGAAGTTTTGCGTCGGGATGTTCCTTGATCGCAAGCTTGATTCCTGCAACATCTTCTTCAATTTCATCTTCTCTCATCCTGTTATCGAAATCCTCATCCTGTTCACCCCTGTCTTCATCGGCGGCTTTCTTGTCGCGGTCGAGTTTGCGTTCAACAAGGCCTTCTTCAATAGCGTTAACCATGGTCTCAATAATGATGCTGATCGACTTGGAAGCATCGTCATTAGCCGGGATGGGGAAATCAACTTTACGAGGGTCTGAATTGGTATCAACGATGGCGAATGTGGGGATATTGAGTTTTTTTGCTTCGGCCAGGGAGATATGTTCTTTCAGGATATCCACGATAAAGATAGCAGCGGGCAGACGGTTAAGGTCGGCGATTGAGCCGAGGTTCTTCTCGAGTTTTGCACGCTCGCGTGTTATGGTAAGGCGTTCCTTTTTGGAAAGATTGTTATACGATGGGCTGGTCATCAGTTTATCAATAGAAACCATTTTGCGTACGGCTTTCCTGATGGTGGCGAAGTTTGTAAGCATACCGCCGGGCCAGCGCTCAGTAACATAAGGCATGTTAACCCTTTTCACCTGCTCTGCCACAATTTCCTTAGCCTGCTTTTTGGTAGCGACGAAAAGTATACGTTTGCCTGATTTTGAGATTTGTTTCAGGGCTGCGGCAGCCTCATCGATCTTGGCAATGGTTTTATACAGGTCGATGATATGAATGCCATTCCTTTCCATGAAAATGTAAGGAGCCATCGCCGGATTCCACTTCCTTCTAAGGTGACCAAAATGGACACCGGCTTCCAATAATGTATCAAAACTTGTTCTGGACATGTTAAATGATTGAGAGTTCTTAAAATATTAACGTTTACTGAACTGGAACCTTTTACGGGCTTTCTTCTGGCCGAATTTCTTACGTTCAACCATTCTCGGGTCACGGGTCATAAAGCCCTTGGCCTTAAGCAAAGGTTTGTATTCTTCATTGATCTTTACCAATGCCCTTGAAAGTGCATGAGCAAGTGCTTCTGCCTGGCCTCTGACACCACCTCCATCAAGATTGACCTGAATGTCATATTGGCCCATGGTATTGGTGACTTCAAAAGGTTCAACCACCTTGAACTGCAATATAGGTGTTGGGAAATATTCCTTATAATCCCTGTTGTTGACGGTGATTTTTCCCTGGCCTTCTTTCACGTAGATTCTTGCAACAGCAGTCTTCCTCCGGCCGATTGTGTTGATGATTTCCATATTACTTAATTGAGGTTAATTGAATCTGTTTTGGTTGCTGGGCCTGATGAGGATGCTCCGTACCCGCATATACGTATAGGTTACGGAAGAGAGCGGCACCAAGCCGGTTCTTCGGGAGCATGCCTTTTACGGCTTTTTCTACAACTTCGGTAGGCTTTTTCGCGAAGAGTTCACGCGGGTTCCTGATTCTCTGTCCTCCGGGATAACCGGTATGACGAACATAATTCTTGTCATCCAGTTTTTTTCCGGTTAACAACACTTTTTCAGCGTTGATGATAATCACATTGTCGCCACAATCGACATGAGGGGTATAGTTGGTTTTCATCTTGCCCCGGATCAGTTTTGCGACTTTAGCAGCCAAACGGCCAAGTATCTGGCCCTCAGCATCAATCAGCACCCATTCCTTGGAAACGGTTTCCTTGTTCGCGCTGATCGTTTTGTAACTTAAAGTATCCATATTCTTATTTGATTTCTTTTCAAAAAGGGGTGCAAAGGTATTGTTATTCTGCTGACCCGGCAAACAATCCAATAATTAATTTTAAAGAAAATGGCTTTATCCCATATTTTGTGACATTTATTTGTAATTTTATGTCCTATTTTATGACAGATATCTTTTTTGAAAGAGCTATAACAGCCCAACTGGATCAATGGATAACCGATGCTTCCACACCGGGGCTTATTCTATACGGGGCCAGACAAACGGGAAAAACCTCTCTGGTTGAGAAATTCTCACAAAAGTTCAGGCAGTTTATCCGTCTTGACCTGAAGGATCCCGGAGATCTTAAGATTTTTCGTAAATCAGGTTCCAGCGGGAATTTCATGGACACACTCTTTCTTTTGAAAGGGAAGGATCCCAACCGAAAAAATACACTGCTATTTTTTGATTGCACATGCCGTGACCCTCAAGTGGTTAATCTCGCCGAGGATATCATTAGCAGGCAACCATGGCTGAAAGTCATTATATCCTGTGCAATACAGCTGCACCAGGTCCCCAGGGGGTTCAGGACTCTTTATCTCAATCCTTTTTCATTTAATGAATTCCTGAGGGCTTATGGCAGCTCGGAAGCCATAGTGTCATTCAGTGAAGTTCCTTTCCCTGTTGGTGGTTTCCATAAACTGCTTGGGCTTTTTCACCAATACAGCCTGGTTGGGGGAATGCCGGCTGTAGTGAAAAAATTTGTTCAGTCAAGGAGCATGTCCTCACTGAAGCCTGTTTATGAAGGGATCCTTAAAAAAAATTTCAGCGATATCGAAGATACATCATTCAAACAAAATAAAAAAGACCTGTTAACAATAACCCTGCAGAATGCATTCATGTATGCCGGTACAAGGATTAAATTCAATGCTTTCGGGAACGTTCCATATGGTAGCAGGGAAATGGCAAATATATTCCGCTACCTGGAAAATTCAATGCTGCTCAGCCTGAATTATCCCTCAGTCACAACGGTGCCTCCACTTGTGTCTGACAATAATAAATTCCCCAGGTTGCAGATGCTGGACACAGGCCTGGTGACCTATTTCTCAGGCATCCAGAAACAGATGATCCTGGCCCTGGACCTTAATGCTTTATTCGAGGGCCAGGTATTGCGGCATGTTGTCGGGCAGGAACTATTAAGCAGCAAAACCGAAGAACCCGCCAAGCTGGATTATTGGGTCAGGGGCGCACAGTCATCGGCCGAAGTGGATTATGTGATCCGGTTTGAAGACCTTGTAATCCCCGTAGTTGTTAAATCGGGTGAGCCCGGCAGGCTCAGATCCCTTCACCAGTTTATTGATGAAGCTCCACATTCATACGCCATCCGGTTGTATGCCGGTAATGTCAATATCCGCAAATCGGAGACCATTAAAGGCAAACCTTATTACCTTTTATCATTGCCCTATTTTCTGGCATGCCGGATTCCCGAACACCTGAAGGGATTTATAAGATATGTGAACAGCTGAGTTGATTTTTTTATTATTTTTATCCAAAATTCATTCAATGAACGCACTTCAGAACGTATCAATACTTCTCGAACTGGCGGTGGCCATACTCGGACTGCTTATCTGGCTCCAGAAGAAAAAATCATATGGTGCATTTATTTTTATAACCTTTCTGCTGTATATGGTTTATGATGCATCCAGATTATGGAACCTGGCTATCCCTGAGCTTATCCTGCGTCTTTTATTTGCCGTTGCTTCTCTTTCTATCCTGCTCGCTGTCTGGAAATTATACAAAACCGAATAATCTACCCTGCTTCCATTTCTTCAACAATGAACTCCCGGTTATTAAAAACGCTGGTGATACTCTTCTTTATCAAAAAGCCCGGGGTATCATAGCGGCCGTAACCGGATTCCGGGTTTTTTGTACTTTTGCATCCTTGACAGTGAATGGTGAACAGTGCCAATTCTCCAGTTACCAGTCACCAGTCACCAGTCACTATTTATGAGTCATATATATGTCTATATCTGTTAGTAATATAACGAAGATCTACGGAACCCAGAAGGCCCTGGATTCGGTTTCAATCAGCATTCACCCCGGTGAGATTGTTGGCCTTCTTGGACCGAACGGAGCCGGGAAAAGCACACTCATGAAAATCCTTTCCTGCTTCATCCCTCCCACTTCAGGTGAAGCTTCAGTTTGTGGTTTTGACGTCCTAGAACAATCGATTGATGTCAGAAGAAAAGTTGGTTATCTTCCTGAGAACAACCCCCTTTACCTCGATCTCTATGTCAAGGAATTCCTGGCTTTTGTGGCCGGCACCCACCATTTGCAAGGATCGGTGCGATTGAAGGTGGATGAGATGATAGCCCTTACAGGGCTTCAGCTTGAACAGCATAAGAAGATAGGCGCTCTTTCAAAAGGGTACCGGCAGAGGGTCGGACTAGCCCAGGCTTTGATACATGACCCGGAAGTACTGATTCTTGACGAACCTACATCGGGGCTTGATCCAAACCAGCTTACAGAGATCAGGCATCTTATCAGGGAGATAGGAAAAGAAAAAACCGTAATGTTATCCACCCATATCATGCAGGAAGTGGAAGCGATCTGCGGCAGAGCCATCATAATACATAAAGGTAAGATCGTTGCAGATGATTCAACGAAAAACCTTCACAAGATCACGGTTTCAAAAACTTTGATCAGGGTGGAGTTTTCTTCCCAGGTAGAAAGAAATGTTATAATTTCCATTCCCGGAGTTAAGGGGATGCTGATACCCGGCAAGGAAGAGGAAGTTCCCGGGAAAGGCAAGAACCCTGTATCGGCCTTATGGCTACTTGAATCCGAAACTGGTATGGATATCCGTGCCGACATATTTAAATTCGCGGTTGAAAAAGGATTGACGGTACTTTCCATGCAAAAGGAAGAACAGAAGCTCGAGGAAGTTTTCCAGGAACTCACTAAAAATTAATAGTGGAGAATAAAAAATTTATAAATTTGCAGACTGGAGTGGAAAGATTTGATTGATTGCAACCACTGGAAAAAATGCTAAAGCAATAGCTTCTCTCCTCAATCTTCAAATCGCCCAATCATAAGTTGAACAATTAAAACTCAAAATATGGGATATTTATTTACATCGGAGTCCGTATCGGAAGGACATCCGGATAAAGTTGCCGATCAGATTTCGGATGCATTGCTTGATGAGTTCATGCGCTGGGACCCGGAGTCCAAGGTGGCATGCGAAACCTTTGTCACTACAGGCCTTGTAGTCTGCGGAGGTGAGGTAAAAACAAACGGCTGGGTAGATGTCCAGGAAACAGCCAGAAAAATAATCCGTAATATTGGATATACGAAAGCAGAATACCGTTTTGACTGTGACTCCTGCGGAGTAGTTTCTACTATTCATGAGCAGTCGGCTGATATCAATCAGGGGGTAGTACGTGAGAAAAAAGAGGACCAGGGTGCAGGTGACCAGGGTATGATGTTTGGTTATGCCTGCCGAGAAATGGATAACTTCATGCCATTATCAAGCGAACTGTCACATATCCTTTTACAGGAACTTGCTGCCATCCGTCATGAAGGGAAACAGATGAAGTACCTGCGTCCCGACAGCAAATCCCAGGTTACCATTGAATATGATGACAACGGACAACCTATGCGTATAGATGCGATTGTCGTGAGTACGCAGCATGATGATTTTGTAAAACCAAAAGACAAATCTGCCAGAGCCGAAAAATCTGCTGAAAAAGCGATGCAGGATAAGATCCGCAAGGATATCCTGAATATCCTGATTCCCCGGGTTAAAAAGACTCTTCCGGCCAGGGTAAAAAAATTCTTTGGGGATGACATCAAATTATTTGTGAATCCGACTGGTAAATTTGTGATCGGTGGTCCTCACGGGGATACCGGCCTTACCGGAAGAAAGATCATCGTAGATACTTATGGCGGCCACGGTGCTCATGGCGGTGGTGCCTTTTCTGGTAAAGACCCCTCAAAAGTCGACCGATCTGCAGCCTATGCGGCAAGGCATATTGCCAAGAATATGGTAGCCGCAGGAGTTGCCGACCAGGTCCTCATCCAGGTGGCATATGCGATTGGTGTTGCCCAGCCTGTTGGACTCTATGTTAACACCTACGGCACTGCAAAGGCAACCGACAAGAAAGGCAAGGTTCTTCATGACGGTGATATAGCCGTGAAGATAAGCAAGCTATTTGACATGAGGCCTTATGCAATTGTTGAACGCTTTGGTCTCAAGAACCCAGTCTTTGTCCCAACTGCTTCTTACGGCCATTTCGGACGCGACCCTTATTCCAGGGAAGTGGAAGTTTACTATTCTGTAAAAGGCGCTAAACCGAAAAGTATCCAGGGTAATGGCAAAGAAGTCTACCTGAAGAAAGTGGATTTCTTCGCCTGGGAAAAACTGGATTATGTCGCAAAAATTAAGAAAGAATTCGGGATTAAATAAAGTGTGTGTTTTCCCATTATTTTTGATTCCCTGCCACTGAGGTAGTACTATGGCTCTTGAGATCGAACGAAAATTCCTTGTTGACCATAACAAATGGGCAGAACTTCCAAAACCTTCTGGGACATTATACCGACAGGGGTATCTGAATGATGAGCCCGGTAAAACCATCCGGGTGAGGGCAGCAGGTGACAAGGGATTCTTAACTATAAAAGGACCTCCTCTAAAGACGGTCAGGCAAGAGTTTGAATTTGAGATCCCCCTCAGTGACACATATGAGATTCTTGAACTTTTTTCCCTGAGGAAGGTTGAGAAAGTAAGATACCGCATACTGTTCAATCAAAAGATCTGGGAAGTTGATGTGTTTGACGGGGAGAATGAAGGCCTTATCTTAGCTGAGATTGAACTCAGGCAGGCCGATGAAAGTTTCACTACGCCTTCATGGATAGGCCGGGAAGTCACAGATGACCCAAGGTACTATAATTCCTACCTTGCATCAAACCCTTATAAAAAATGGGATCAGAAATAACATCAACTATAAACGAAAAAAGCCCGTATGATGGGCTTTTTCGTTTTGATATTACAGATCAATTCAATGCCTGATGAGTAATTTCCTGGTAGAAACACTTTTACCGTCTATAGTAAGTGAATAGAGGTAAACTCCTTCGGGCAGGCCGGCAAGATTCATCTGGATCTTGCCATTTCCTCCGGAAACGGGTTCTTCGCGAACCGTTATGCCAAGAACATTCTGTAAAACCAGGCGGGCTGTTTCTGTGCCTTTCAGTATATAATCAACCGTGAATTTCTCATTAGCCGGGTTGGGATATGCAGGGCTAAGTTCTGCCTGAGCGTTTGACTGGTCATTGACCCCCAGATGCCATAATTCGGTTTGGACAAAGATCGAAACCGTGTCGTTCCCATCCCGCGTATTATAGAACCTATAATAGATTATGGAAGAACCTGAACTCAAATTGGGAGTGATATGGGCACTGAAATTATTATCGATCTGGCCGGCAGTAAGTGTTAATGTTGTTGGTGAGATGGTTGTTGTGTCACCGAAGCACCCTCCAGCGAAACAAAAATATGCTTTTTGGGGGTCAACCAGGTTTTTTATAAACTTCATAACCTTATAATTCTGAGTCCCAGTGGAAATATTTTTCAATTTCAGCTCAATCAGCACATCTGTTGTTGTATCATACAAGGTCCACTTCAGGCCCACGGTTGTACCGTTGGGTATCACCTGACCCGAAAGGTTTTGCAACTGAAGCGATTGGGCAAAAATGCTGCAGGAGATAATTGTTAGGATGAATAAAAACGTGTAGATCTTTTTCATAGTGCTGAATATTGACGTTTGCTTTTGCAAAGATACAGAATAAGACCTAACAATTTAAAATGACATCATATATCTTTTATTTCATATTTATTTTTTTTTAAGTAACTTGCGCCCAGTATTAACCAAAAAAAACTGTATCATGAGGAGAATTACTTTCCTTTTGCTGCTATTTTGTTTTGCAGCATTGACCTCCATGGGAGGAGGCTACCAGGTTGGTTTGCATAGTACGCGGAATACCGGAATGGGTTTGATCGGGACTTCGCTTACATATGATGCGAGCAGTATTTTTTACAATCCTGGCGGCGTATCATTTATCAAGGACAAATGGAGTTTGTCAGGCGGTGTCAGCCTGATCATGGCGAGGGTAACCTTTCAGGGAAAAGATGAAAATTACCAGACTCACCTTGAACATCAATTGAACACCCCTTTTTATGTCTATGCTTCGTATAAAGCAACTGACAATCTCAGTATCGGGCTGGCAGTCAACACACCTTATGGAAACGGACTTTCATGGGGAGACAACTGGCAGGGTCGTTTTTTAATCCAGAATCTTAAATTCCAGGCTATTACAGTTCAGCCGACCATTTCCTACAAATTTAAAAACATTATCGGTGTGGGAGTCGGCCTGGTCTGGGCATACGGAAGCGTCAACCTTAACAAAGCGTTGCCTCTTGACTATACAGGCGGCGAAGGCCAGCTGAATATTAAAGGCAATACCATTGGTTTTGGTTTTAATGCCGGCGTGCTTATCCATCCTGTTAAAGGCTTTAACATCGGTATCGATTACCGTTCTAAGATTAATATGGATGTACAGAATGCAAATGCTACGTTCACTGTTCCTGCTGCAGTGCGCCCACAGTTCCCCGACAGTAAAGTTGAAGTTTCTCTTCCTCTTCCTGCAAATCTTGATTTCGGGCTTTCTTATGAAATCAATGAAAAATTCATGATCGGGATAAACTTGTGCTATGTTTTCTGGAAACAATATGATTCCCTGGTTTTCAACTTCAAAACCAAAACGGCATCGCTCGGAAGGACAGCCACTGCTGCATTATACCAGAACAGGCTTATCCCGAGAATCGGTTTCCAATATAAAGTCAATCCTACTGTTACGGTCAGACTCGGAGGATATTACGATCCTTCACCCGTACCATCTGATTACCTTAATCCTCAAACGCCCAGCACAAACGAGATTGGGCTGACTGCAGGTTTATCAGTATTTCCATTCAAGGGATTCAGTATCGATGCTGCATTTCTTTACCTGATGGGTATGAAACGCGATGGGACATACAGCCCGGAAAATTTTGCCGGCACCTATTATTCGGCCTTCTACATCCCGGCCATCGGTTTATCATATAGTTTCTAACCTTAAAAACAGAGCGAAATGAAAAAACTACTATTCATTATATTATCCCTTGCACTTTTCACTTCATGTGAACGTAAGATCAGCGAATATGCTGCTGATAAAGGGACAGCAAACTTCAGCACGTATATTTCTATCGGGAATTCGCTTGTTGCCGGATATGCCGACGGTGCACTTTACCACGACGGACAATTGTATTCCTGTCCGAATCTCATTGCAGGCCAATTACAGCTTGCCGGTGGGGGGGCATTTATCCAGCCTATGGTCACCAGTAATTATGGTGTTGCTGTATATCCTGGTGTTCAAACTAAATTGGTTCTGGGTTATACAGCCGACTGCCAGGGTGTTGTCGGACTTTCTCCTGTGAGGTCAGTAGGGGATATGGAAATATTCGGCAATGTTGGTTATGCCGTTAACAATTTCGGTATTCCGGGTGCTAAGTCATTCCATCTAATCACTCCCGGTTATGCCCAAATGAACCCTTATTATACAAGGTTTGCTACAAGTATGACTGGTGCTGTTGTTGAGGAATTCGGGAAAGTTCATCCTACATTCTTTACGATGCAGCTGGGCGATAACGATGTTCTTGCCTATGCACTGGCCGGAGGTTCTTATGACTCCATTACCCAGCCAGCAACATTCTACTATGCCATGAAGATTGTACTGGGATCCCTGCTCGCAACAGGAGCCTCCGGCGTAATGGCCAATATTCCAGACATTACAAGCATTCCATTCTTTACAACAATTCCGTACAACGGGCTGGTATTGACAAGACAGACACTCGCCGATTCAGTGAACTATGCCATGAGCCTATACCAGTTACCATTTCATTACGTTGTTGGACCGAATCCTTTCCTGGTCAGGGATCCCGCTTCACCTCATCCTTATTTCAAGGTAAGGCAGATGCAGCCTGGTGAATATGTTCTCATGACCGTACCCCAGGATTCTCTGAAATGCAAAGGAATGGGTATTATTAATGTGGTTACCCATGCTCCTTATCCCATTCCGGACCAGTTTGTACTGACTACTGCTGAAGTTGCCCAGATCAAATTTGCAACCGATGTATTCAATAATATCATCGACACCATGGCTGCCAATCATCATGTTGGCCTTGTTGACATGAATTCCAAACTGAAAATTCTGAACTCACAATCGGGAGTTGTTTGGGATGGAATTCACCTGAATGCAAAATTCGTGACAGGTGGTGCTTTTTCTCTTGACGGGATACATCTCACCCCCAGGGGTAATGCTCTCTCAGCCAATTACTTCATTGAAGCGATAAATCAGCATTTCGGAAGCAAAATCCCTTATGTTGATGTCACTAAATATAAAGGTGTGGTTTTCCCGTAAAAAGAAAAACCTCATAAAAAAATCCCGGCTAACAACCGGGATTTTTTTTACTGAAACTGATTAAGATACTGCAACATTTGATGAACAGCCCTTCCCCTGTGACTCAGCCCGTTTTTAAGATAAGGCGGCATTTCGGCAAAGGTCTGAGGTTGCCCTTCGGGCCTGAATACCGGATCATATCCGAACCCGTCGGAACCTGACTGGCTAAATGTGATCTCTCCATCAATCCGGCCTTCGAAAACAAATTCATTTCCTTTATAGATCAGGCAGATTGCGCAACGGAAACATGCCCTACGGTCATCCATGCCCAGCATTTCCTCAAGGACTTTTCTGACATTATCCGCAAAACTGCATCCCTCACCTGCATACCGGGCAGAATAGACACCCGGTTCGCCGTTAAGAGCTGCAATTTCAAGCCCTGTGTCATCAGCAAAACAATCCATTCCTGTTTTCTCATAAATGAAACGTGCTTTTTGCCTTGCATTGCCTTCAATGGTATCCTGGGTCTCAGGTATGTCAGCATCGAGGCCAATATCAGTCAGACTCCTGACATTTATTGTATTTCCGGTTATTTCCCGTATCTCCCGGAGTTTATGCAGATTATTCGTGGCAAAGACAAGTGAAAACATAATAAAATACTGAAATTCAGATTATTTCGTTCAATAAATTAGTGATCAGATCGGTGTAGGTCCAACCATAGGCTTTCGCCATTTTCGGAACAATGCTTGCCGAGGTTATTCCAGGAACTGTATTGACTTCCAGGAAATAGAACTTTTTTCCTGTATATATATAATCAAAACGCACAATCCCTTTACAGTTGAGTTTCCTGAACAGGTTCAGGGAAATTTTCCGGCATTTATCAGCGACTTTCCCGGAGACATCTGCCGGCACTACCTCATCGGCCATACCTGGCTGGTATTTTGCCTCGTAGTCGAAAAATTCCTTTTTGGAAATGATTTCTGTGACCGGGAAGGCAATGATCTTACCATTCGATCTGATAACCCCGCAGGTGAGTTCCCTGCCCTGGATGAACTCTTCGACAAGGATCTCCCTATCTTCCTTAAAGGCCAGTTTCAGCGCAGCTTTCAGATCTTTCTTGTGGTTCACTTTCGACATTCCGACACTAGACCCGCCACAGTTGGGTTTTACGAAAACCGGCAATTTAAGATTCTTTGTGACAGAAGCCTCGGCTTCATGATCACCTTTGTAAAGATGAACAGATCTGGCAACATCTGTTCCGTAACCGGAAACCACATCCTTGCAGAAACTCTTGTTAAATGACAAGGCTGAAGTTGTAACCCCGCAGGAAGTGTAGGGTATTCCAAGCATATCTAAATAGCCCTGCAGTTTGCCGTCCTCTCCAGGCGTCCCGTGAATTGCATTGAATACCGCGTCAAATCTGATCTTTCTGTTTCCGATGGTTAGAGAGAAATCATTTTTATCGATGGGAAAGAATTTCGTTTCAAGTTTATAGTTCCATTTTGTTCCCCTGATTTCGATAAGAAACGGGTGAAATTTGGCCAGATCCATATTCAGTTCAACCTGTTTTCCGCTTTTCATCGAAATTTCATATTCACCGGAATTTCCCCCGGCAACTATTGCAATATTGTACATATTACTTCTTTAAAAAAGCAAAATTAGCACAAAATCAAGCTGTTTTGTGACAAAGTCATTTTTTCGTAAGTTTGTACTGCCATTACAGGTACAATAAAATCATCTAATTCAGGTTAATAAGGTAAACGAAAGAATGGAATTTGTCCGTTTTTTATTTTCAAAACGATTTCTGAAGCATTTTCTTATTTCCATTGGAATTACAGCCTTTCTCCTTTGGGTAACTTTTTATTCTCTTTCATGGTACACAAAACACAGTGATTATATTGTGGTTCCTGATTTCAGGGGACAAATCATTTCCGACGTCATACAGGTAGATAAATTCGGTGATTTTAAGTTCGCCATAAACGACAGTATTTTCGATCCTGATAAGCCGAAGGGTGCCATACTTTCCCAGGATCCTTATCCCGGATCAAGAGTGAAACATAACCGTATGGTTTATCTCACTATTGTATCTATTATCCCTGAAAATACTGCTATGCCTGACCTCAAGGACCTTTCCTTGCGGCAGGCCCAGTCATTGCTTGAGAGTTCCGGGCTGAAGCTTGGGAAACTGATTTTTATTAAATCGTTTGATGAGGACGCGGTTCAGAACCAGCTTTTCGGCAATAAGGTGATTGCCCCTGGAACCAGGCTCGAAAAAGGATCGGTCATCGACCTTCAGGTCGGAATGGGTGCAAAGGCCAGTGAAATGAAGAAAGATACGACACAGCTTGACAGCTTATTAATTAAATAGCAAAGTAGCGCAATAGCGAAGTAACGAAAAACTGTTTGGCGAAGCCAAAATGAGCACGCAAATGAATTAAACAATAGGTGCGAATAAATGATGAAAAAAATTCTTCCAATACTCTTTTTATTTTTTTCTGTCTGCGGATGGGCTCAGGAGGTACTTACAGGCATGCAAACAAATCCCCAGGTGCGTCAGAAGTACCTGGAAAGGCAGATGCAGGGCCAACTGAATGTCGTCAATGATACCTCGCCTGTAAGCCTGCCTTTTTTTGATGATTTTTCATATGACAGCATTTATCCCACCAGCCGTCTCTGGATTGATAATTATACATTTGTCAATACCGATATTCCGGTTTATCCGCCCAACCTTGGAGCTGTCACACTTGATGCAATTGATGAAAGAGGCCTGATGTACGAAAATGCACAACCAGGGCCTACACCGTTTATTGCCGATCACCTGACCTCGCGTTTTATCCGGCTTGATTCAGTATTTTCTCCCATCCCCCGTAAGATAACAGCCGCTGATTCGGTCTACCTGAGTTTCTTTTATCAGCCACAGGGCAGGTCGAGGAATTTTCCCCTCAAGCAGGATTCCCTTATGCTCCGTTTTCTGGTTTCTCCGGCACATGACAGCATCTCGCTTACCGATACCGTTCATTTTCCTGATGTCTGGATGAAAATCTGGTCGAGCATTGGAATGTCGCTCGATACATTCCGCTTCTATAACAATGAAAAATATTTTTTACAGGCAATGATCCCGATAACGGACACCCTGCTTTTCTTCAAAAAGACGTTCCGGTTCCAGTTTTACAATTATGTCAATTTTGCTGCTCCCCCTGAATATTCCTGGCAAAGCAACTGCGACCAGTGGAATATTGACAATGTATATTTGAACATAGGGAGAACCATGATTGACACGGTTCGTCCTGAAATCCGTTTCATGGACAGGGCGCCCAGCATGCTTAAGAATTACGAATCCATGCCTTACCCCCATTATACTGCTGCACCCGAACAGGAGATGGCCGATTCAATCTCAGTAATATTCAGTAACAGGGATATCAGCATTCATAACTGCAATTATTCCTATAAAGTGACGAATTCAGGCGGTTCCTTCACAAAAACCTATACCAGCCCTAATTTTAATGTGCCACCGGTATATTCCACGGGCCCGGTCATGCTACATCCTGCAGTGTCCTGGTTTTATCCAATCACACAGGCCGATAGTGCTGTTTTCCAGATGAGGCATATTATAAAGGATAACGCAAGCGGTTCCGTATTCGGAGATACTATCAGCCGAAACCAGAATATGTTCAACTATTTTGCATACGACGACGGCACACCGGAAGCTTCCTATGGCCTTACTCCTGCCGGAGCGATGCTTGCCTACCGTTTTAATCTCAATAAACCAGATACTCTGCGCGCGATACAGATGTATTTTAACCATGTCCTGAACAATACGAGCCCCCCCTATTTCTTTTTATGTGTATGGACTGATGATGCAGGGACACCCGGTGATACGATTTTCAGCAGGCTGACGGTGCCAAAACATGCAGATCAGCTGAATAAATTCGTCACTTACCATATTCCTGCCCTTCCAGTAAGCGGGACTATCTATATAGGCTGGATTCAGACCACAGCTGATAACCTCAGCCTTGGATTTGACACTTATAATGATCATTCCGACCAGATCTTTTATAATACTTCGGGAAGATGGTATCCGAGCGCATATTCCGGTTCATTGATGATCAGGCCTATAGTGGGCAAGCCGATCCCTTTGGGCATTGAAGAAACAGGAACAAATGTTCCGGAACTACAGGTTTATCCAAATCCCTGCCGTGACGGCATCCTTCATCTCAGGTTGAAAAACAGCGGCACATCATCCGCCGAAGGCTATAGTTTAACTCTTACAAATCTGCTGGGACAGACGATGCTGAATGTGAAATATACCGAAAGTCTCAACCTGACCTCTTTGAATCAGGGAATCTACATTCTTTTTTTAACCGACCGGAATGGCAACAAGAATGCCATGAGGAAGATCATCATCACTCCCTGATCCCTGCAAGCTCCTGTTGTATGAACGAAATTCCGGATATTCACGAAGAACCGAATGAATTATACGAACATTTCCGGTTTGTTGTGGATAAAGGACAGGGGCAGTTGAGGATCGACAAGTACCTTTTTGCCAAAATGGAGAATGTTTCCCGCAACAGGGTTCAGAATTCAGCCAATGCAGGAAATATCCTGGTTAACGGATTGGCGGTCAAACCCAGTTACAAGATAAAACCCCTGGATGTCATCACTATCGTACTGGCGCATCCGCCAAAGGATACCGAGATTTACCCCGAGGATATCCCGGTCAATATAGTGTATGAAGACAAGGATATCCTTGTTGTGAACAAGGAGGCCGGCATGGTCGTGCATCCAGGGCACGGGAATTTTACAGGCACCCTGCAAAACGCTCTTCTTTTCCATCTTCAGAAATCTGATCCTACGGGCGAAACCAGGCCTTTCCTTGTTCACCGCATCGACAAAGACACCTCAGGTATTTTGCTTGTTGCCAAGAATGAGCTGGCACAAAGCAAACTGGCACGACAATTCTTTTATCATACGGTCGATCGCACCTATGTTGCCCTTGTTTGGGGCAATCTGAAGGAAGATGAAGGGACTATCACCGGCAACATCGGCAGGGATGTGAGAAACCGCCTGATCATGTCGGTTTATGCAGATGAGGAGAAGGGCCGTGAAGCCATCACCCATTACAAAGTGCTTGAACGATTTGGTTATGTATGCCTTACTGAATGCCGGCTTGAAACGGGCCGTACACATCAGATCAGGGTTCATTTCAGACATATAGGCCACCCCTTGTTCAATGATGAAACCTACGGAGGGAATGAGATACTTAAAGGCACGACGTTTACCAAGTACAAACAGTTTGTTCAGAATTGTTTTAAACTGCTGCCACGACAAGCCTTGCACGCCAAATCATTGGGATTTATCCACCCGACCGATGGCCGGGCACTGCATTTCGACTCGGAATATCCAGCTGACCTGGCTACGGTTATCGAAAAATGGAGAGCATACAGCCAGTATAAAAATCCTGATGAATAAACGGTTTGGATTATGAACAATATACTTCGATTCCTGGCCTCATGTTATTTTTGGTTTGAGTTATTCTTCATTTCGGCTCTGCTTTTTCCGTTTTCTTTTCTGATTTTTCTACTCACTTTTCTCTTTGATAAAAAGCTCGTCATACTTCACCAATATACCTGCATCTGGTCTTTTATCGTCCTGAAGGCCAATTTCATGTGGAGGATCAGAGTGATTGGGAGGGAGAACATTGACAAACATGAGACCTATGTCATAGTCTCCAACCACCAGTCAGGAGCCGATATTATCGTCCTATACCTGCTATGGAACAATTATAAATGGGTTGCCAAAAGATCGCTTTACAACTTCCCGTTTATCGGCTGGAATATGTGGCTCAACCGGTATATAGTAGTTGACAGGGGCAAAAAAAGCAGCATGTTCAAAATGATGACCGATGCAGCAAAGACGCTGAAATCGGGGAGCTCGGTGATGATATTTCCGGAAGGGACCCGGTCAAAGGACGGCAGGCTGCAGACATTTAAAACCGGTGCATTTCACCTGGCACTTGAAACGGGAATACCCATATTGCCCATTGTCATAAAAGGTACTTCCATGGCAATCAGGAAAGGCGGGTTCCTGGTCAACAAGAACCATGACATTCAGGCCAAAGTACTTCCCCCCATTCCTTTTACGGCATTCCGGGGAATGGACCCTAAGGAAGTGACCTTCATGGTTTATAATATTATGATGAAAGAATCAGAGAACCGGTCTGTAGTATGAATCCCTTTCAAGTGGTATCCTGCCCGCTTCCTCTATGAGTTGTTTCATTCCCGACACCGTCATTCCCGGGCTTTGCTCTTCAGCACCTGCAAGGGAGTAAATCCGGGTTGAATCATTTATGGTTCCATCCATATCATCCACGCCAAATGAAAGTGAGACCTGGGCCATTTTCCGGCCAAGTGCGGGCCAATAGGCTTTCATGTGCGGGAAATTGTCGAGGTAAATACGGGATACTGCATACATCTTCATATCCTCGTTCACTGAGACTTCAGGTATATCTTTCATTTCATTGTTATACCTGTGAAATTTCAAAGGGATGAAGGCATTGAAGCCCAGTGTAAGGCTCTGAAGATGCCTCAGCCTCTCCAAATGATCGATACGGTGTGCATAGGTTTCCACATGGCCGTAGAGCATGGTCGCATTTGAGGGCAGGCCCAGTTCATGGGCGGCATGATGAATGCCAAGCCAGTCTGACGAACTGGTCTTCATCCCGCATATCTTTTCACGGATAGTTTCGTCGAAGATCTCCGCCCCTCCCCCCGGCACTGAATCAAGTCCACAGTCTTTAAGGTACTTAAGTCCCGTGGTAAAATCCATACCGGCCTTTTTAATCATATAATCAAGCTCAACAGCTGAGTAGGCTTTAACATGAAGGTCAGGGCGCCGGGCTTTGATCTTTTTAAGCAGTTCGCCGTAATAAATTATATCCCTCTTAGGATGAACTGCTCCCGTAATATGGATCTCGCGCACAGTTTCTTCCTGTTCGTCAACTTTTGCCAGGATCTCATCCACCGTAAGCTCCCATTTTGAAGGGCTGAAATGGTGGGAAAATGAACAGAAACTGCAACGGTTGACGCAGATATTGGTTGGCTCCACATGAAAGTTTCTGATAAACCAGGCCTTGTCGCCGTTCTTCCTTTTCCTTACCACATCGGCGAGTACTCCGAGAAACCCAAGTTCGGCTTTTTCAAATAAAAGAAGTCCGTCGGCGGGACTCAATGACTGGTTGGCGAGAACTTTTTCTGAAATTACTGAGAGCCCGGGTGAAAGCGACTTTTGAAGTAATTTAATGGTATCTGTTTGTCCCGACAATTGCATTATATTTTCACCAGTTTAAAACTCTTATAAAAATTCCGGCCCGAGACGATGATTACATATACACCGGAAGGCAGGGAATGCGAATCAATGCTGTAATTTCCGGGTGAGAGTTCCTTAACGATCGAGGCCGGAACAGGATTGCCAAGCATATCGGCAACGGAAAACCTTACGCCCTCCCTGATCAGGCTTTCATCTTCCAGGCTGATTCTGGTGTTATCATGAGCCGGGTTGGGAAACAATTTAATCCCTGCTTGTGCTTGCTGGTGTGATATTCCCAGGAATCTGCCTCCTATATTCGTAGCGCCCGTATTGCTGGGGTCAAGCCAGTACTTCAGGATGCTTGTTGAATCGGTCCCGTTTTTGTCCCAATGCCAGGAGAATTTTCCGTAATAATCGGGCAGGTTAAGAGAACCTGAATCACAAGCCGAATCTCCCCCTGTAAGGGTGCCGACGATCTGGCCCCCGGAATTAAAGATAGGTGATCCGGAGGAGCCGCGTTCAGTTACACCATGCCCGTGAACGGTGTAGGTCCAAAAAACCTGCCAGAAGCAGGGGTTTGGATTTCCGGGATAATTTGCTGTCAGCAGCGGGGAATTATATGTCGAAATCTTTTTTACATCACCCTCAGGGTGGTGAATTCCGGTTCCGTCAGGACTGGCAATATCTTCACGGCTCCAGCCGTTGAAGTAAACATGCAGGGAATCGGGTATGGATTCGCTTAACCTGACGAGGTAAAAATCCGAGCCCGTAAATTCGGTTCCTCCATGGGCTTTAAATTCAGCACCCAATAGTGATGAGAGGGTTCCGGGCGTAGTATTGGGGCAACCGGGCATTTCATAATTGAAGTAAAACAGCCATTGGCTCAGGTCCACAGGGCGTGAATACCTGCCGCAATGATTGGCTGTAAGAAGATACGGTGTACAGTCGTTGCTGGTATTATTGATTATGGAGCCAGAACAAATCCTGCCTCCAAGGCTGTCTTTAATTATAAGTTTAACCACTCCCTTTTTTTGCTTTTGCCAATTATCCCCCTCGGAGCAGTTAATATTTACTTCGCAAGCGCCTGAGGAAGGGATAGGGTTGTTTTCTTCATAGTCAGTAAAACCCCTGAAAGCATAAGCAACTTCGGAAATATGAATATCGGGCAAGGCAAGTCCGGAAGGGGCGTTATATTCCAGTACCAAGGCTTCCCCTGCAATAAGAGGGCATGCGAAAGTGTTGAATGGATTCTTATTTGCTGATGTGTAGGCACCGAACAACTGGGTCCTTGAAGGATTATATACGAAAAATTTTCCTCCTTCTGGGATGCTGAACCTGTTAAAATAAAGGATAAGGGCTTTGGCCCCGGATGATCGTATGGAAAGCCTCCATACCCGCTTATCGTCTTTAAGGATCTCAGTACTTCCTGAATTTTTAATTGAAAAATCCACAGGAAGGTTGAGGGCAAACTGGTAAGGAAGGGAGGAAGAAGTTTCAATCTCGTTTATAAGAACTGAAGACGGCTTGGGGATTTCAGAAGTAATGACCTTAGAGGGAGCCAGAGCCATGCCAAAACTTAAAGGCACTCCTCCAGCCTGATGCTGAGCGGACACATGCAGGGGATCAACAACAAGCAGGATCGAGTATACAAATAATAGCCTTAAGCAGAGTGAAAAACTTTTCATGAGGCCGGTATTTATTGAATAATTACTTTTTGAACAAGCCTGCAGCCATTAGCAAAGATCATCACTGTATAAAAGCCGGGATCAAGATCATGAACATCCATTGATGCATTTCCATGGCCGCTTTCAAATTCTGCAGAACGGAGGTTTTTGCCCAGCAAATTCACAAGTTCGGCTTTGATGCTGGTTCCTGGTGGTAATGCCGAGCTGAAGTTGATGAATTCATGGGCAGGATTCGGAAATACCGAAACGCTGATGGCTTTCTGTTCATCATTGATCCCGGCCAGTGAAGTTATCCGGATATCATCAAGCATCAGAATAAAAGCGGTATCTGAGACACATTGGATGGCAACGTAAACTGTCTGGTTATTATAATTGCTGAGGTCATACAGGCGATGTGTCCATTCGGCAGGTGCTGTTTCATAATCTGCCTGGAGGAATGTGAAACTGCCGGGATCGTTATCGGTAGTGGAAACGGCAATTTTATACCGCTCCAGTCCATAAATTATATTGTAGGTCATCACCCAGAAGTCAAGGGCCGATTTTGTTCCCAAAGTAAGGCGGGGAGATATGAGCCATTTATCATTGGGATTTTTCGGAGACATGGACGAAAAGCAGCAGCCAAGCTTGCTCCCGGAATGAGGTTTCATAAATTGTTCCGCAGGAGTTGTTTTGGAAGGGTTAAAGCAAATGTATGCCATGGCCTGGCCGCTATGCGGGAAAGAGATGCCATTGATCGTATATGTAGCACCTCCCTTCATGTCGACGGTGGTCCAGGGAGAAAAATTAAGTGTGAAATCGGCAAGGCCTTCAAAATCGAGGGAAGCGGAAGACGGATATCCCTCCACATGAATGAAACCACTCACCGTCTTTGTATCGGTTGATGTGCCATTCCCTATTGTAAGGGAAACATCATAGTCCCCGGGGGCGCTGTATGTGATTCCGCCGGGGTTCTGTACCGTGGAGGAGGACGGGCTACCACCTGTAAACGTCCATTGCCATGTCGTGGGAAATCCCGTGGAAACATCCTGAAAATTTACTGCCTGCCCAACGGCAGGATGAGTTGGATTGGCAGTGAAATCAGCTTTAAGAGCGCCGGCAGAGTTCAGGATTATTTCAATGTCATCCACCATCAGGATAAAATGATCATTTGAAACGCATAGTATAGCGAGGTAAACATTTTGGTTGTTATAGGAAGACAGGTTGAATTGCTTCCAGGTCCATGAGGTTGATGCTGTTAATGTATCAGTACCTGTGAGTGAAGTAAAGCTTGAAGGAGCTGAGTCCGTGACAGAGATCAGCACCCTGTATTGCTCAAGGCCATAATCAGCAGTATAGGATTTCACCCAGAAGTCAAACTTTGCCTCGTCGCCCAGGTGCACTTTTGGAGAGATCAGCCAGTCGTTGTTAGGTCCAGGAGTGGCCGAGAAACAGGCCCCGAATTTTGACCCGCTATGAGGTAGTATGGCCTGGTCAGTCATAGGAGGAGTAACGGCCGAAGGATTAAAGCACATAAATGCTTTTGAGACCGTGTCGTTAGGGAAACTGTGATTCTGTATGCCATAAGTCGAATGATGATCAAGGTCAACATTCTGCCAGAGTGAAAGTAAAAGTGAGAAGTCGGGTATGGATTCAAAATTGAGCCTGAGGGTGTCGCCTGAGACCACGGGTTTTGCGTAACCCGTGGTACTCATGGTGACAATCATTAATAATAATGCGGCAAATACAGCCCTGACATTCATAAATTCCAATTATTGAGGTCGCTTTTTCCTAAACCTCACCCTCAACCGGGATGGGTATCTTCTTCTTATTTGGTGTATCCAGCCCGTAATGTTTCAGCCTGTCTTCGCGTCTCAGGAGAATAGCCAGGAAAATTGCGGCAACGCCAAGACCTGCAAAAAGAAGCATAGGAACCCTGTAGTTGTAAACCACATTGGCATCTCCGGCCAGGATCTTATCGGCAACACCGGGATTGACTGCCTGGAGTATGATACCGATCAGCCATGGGAAAAACCAGAGGCCAATATTCTGTATCCAGAACACAAGTGCATAGGCCGAGCCAAGGTAACGTTCTTCAACGATCTTCGGAACGGAGGGCCACATCGAGGCAGGAATCAGGGAAAAGGCAATACCTAGGACAATGATGGCCATGATCGCGGTGACAACATTCAGTGGTACCAATGCAAAAGTGAGGTGAGCAAGGGTCAGAAGCACTGAACCAAGGATCATCATAGTGGCTCCCTTGCCTTTGTTATCGATATAATTACCAAAAATG
>JAPLDK010000073.1 GCA_026391775.1 Bacteroidota bacterium | reverse complement strand
ATAGGCGACGCATACCCAGCGAAAAGCAGCTTCGGTGGCTCCAAAATCTTCACAGCAAAAGCCATCCAGGCCATAACTTTCTTTCAGTTCCCTGATTTGTGTCTCAGCTTCTGCTCTGTGGCGGTAGAGTTCCCATATCAGTAAGCCTCCGGTCTGATGCATCTTGTAAAGTTAGCTAAAATCGCTTATTATTTGTGCCCCTGATTTATGAAAGGGATTTCACCGGCAGTAATTCATCCAGGCGTTGGATCGACCAATCGGGGATCCTGGTGAGTACGTCCTTAAGCCAGGCAAAGGGCTCCACATTATTTCTTTTACAGGTTCCAAGGAATGAATACATCATGGCAGCGCGCTTAGCGCCTTCGTGGGATCCGGCGAAGAGATAGTTTTTCCGGCCGAGAGCTACAGGACGGATGCTATTCTCTACAAGATTATTATCAATTTCATATCGTCCGTCTTCTGTATACCGGATCAGCCGGGGCCAGAGATTGAGAGTATATGCGATGGCCCCACCGATAACGCTTTTAGGTAATACCTGGATACTGTTTTCTTTCATCCAGGCTTCTATTTCCTGCAATTTCTCGACAGATTTGTTCTGTCGCAGAGTTTTCCGCTGGTCATATGAAAGATTCTGCTGCCTGGCCTCGCGTTCTACTTCATACAATGCCTGGAACAATTTCAATGCCTGTTCTGCTCTTTCGCGGTCACCGTCCTTTGCCTGATCAAATTTTCGCCGGGCATGGGCCATACAGGATAGAAGTCTTAGTTTACCAGGTTTTTCAAAACTATTGTAAGCAGCGTAACCATCAGTTTGCAAGGCGCCGTGAACATCTTTCAAAAATTCTTCGGGTCCTTCACGCCCCCTCCCTTGGCGGTAATCAAAGCAAACCAGGTTTTCAAGTGGAGCCAGATACACCCAATGGTAGCCTTTATGAGTGGCATTAGGTTTATCGTTGGTCAGGACCGGGATCGGAGTTTCATCTCCCATCAGGTAATCGGCCCCCTGAACCCGAACTTTCAACCGGTTATAAAGTGGTTCAAGCAAACGGCACATTGCGGTAAACCAATCATTCATGGTGGACTCGGCAATGTCAACTCCCTGGCGCTTGAACTGCTGGATTTGCCGGTGAAAAGGATTATGGTCAACAAATTTACCGACCATGATCTGTGCCAGCAATCCTGGGCCTACATTGCTGCGGGGAATTGGCAGTGAGGGAAGTTCTCCGATAACAATGCGCTGGCTCTCTGAAAGAATATATTTTGGACGAACGATTTTCTGAACATGAAGCTTTCCCGGTGTGTATTCCAGATATTCAGTGATCACTTCACCGATTTTCTTTGCCTGTGAAAGATCTTCACCAGGTTCAATTACTTGTTCTACCCTGGGAAGATCTGCGGGAAGAGCAAGGCGTACCGGCTGATTCTTTTCTGAGTTTGAAGATTTATTACGAGTGTAGGTGATGGTCTCTTTTTCAGGTTCCGGCTTTTCTGCTACGGGTATTCCAAATAAAGGCAACTGGGAAGAATCAGTGGGCACGAAGCGTTCACTCTTTGCTCCAAAAACCATTCGCTTTAACGTATCATACTCGTGTTGTAAGTAAGCATTGCGCTGTAGAAGCTCTTTAATTTGCTGGGACTGCTCTTCAAACTTTTTCAGCAGCAAATTATACTGCTCGATAGTGATTGGCTGATTGGGTATCTGACTGGCTTCGTTCACAAAACAAAGATACGGCAAAACATGCTGAAAGCCTTATAAATACTGATGTTTTATCAATATTTTATGCACATTGTTTTGTTAATATGTACCGTTTTCTTCGTTCAATCTTCTTTAGTGAAATACCTTCGATCATCAGCATTAGATCACTCCATAAAATCTGGTAACCCGAGGCCATATGATTCCAACGGGGAAGTTCTATGGTTCCCGATTCAAGACGTTTATAATAGAGCATAAAACCTCCCGGTTCCCAGTGAAGCAGTTTGATACGGTCCCGACGTTTATTGATAAAGATGAACACTTCGCCCGACATGGGATTACGGGAGAGTTTATCAGTGACCATCCCGCACAGACCATCAAAGGATTTACGCATATCGGTTGGGCCATTATACAGAAAATAGTTTAGCGATGAGGTTAAAGAAAACATGGCATCAGACTAAACGAACCAACCGGCCGATAAACTGGATATCCATGGATGGAACGAAAATTCGAACCCCGTTCGGATATTGGATCTCCACGTTGGTGGCGGTGTCAGAAGATTCACTCTGGACTTGGATCGGAATGAAGCCATCGGTTAACGGACTGTTTTTCGAGCGATTCTTTTTCAACCAGTAATAGAAAGTATGGAAGCGTAAATTGTTTGAGCTGCAATATTGTTGCTGGCTCACCCCGCTTTCTTTCCAACTTTGAATGTGATAGGCCATTTCTTCCTGGCGGAGTTTTCTGTCATGCTTTTTCATGGAGTCTTTTTACTCGCAAAAATATGACGCCAGTTCAAGCGAAGCAAGATGCATCAGACCGGAGGCTTACCCATATCAGAGGATCACCCATATCAGAGGATCAGCAAATTCCTGGTTAGTCACGAATGCCGAATAGAGGTAGTTGGAAAATTCATCATATTCCTCAAACAAAGACTTGCCGCCGCTGTTTTGGTACTTGCTTTTACTCTTCCTCACAACCACTATCCTACGGGCATGATCCCAACCGGTTAACTTGCAATCAATGGAGCACATGTCGATTCCATCGGAATACGAAACCCAGTCGTTAGCCTCAAATATCTCCTGGACCAGTCCGGCATACATTTTTGCTGCAACGATGTATTTCAGTTCGTTTTTTTCAAGAATGCCCAAGGTCGTTTCACTAAAGAAACCACTATCTGCTCTTACCAACCCGATGTTTGATTTATCCAATGTTTTCAATAACACCGTGATGAAATCTTTGATATCAGTACTGCTCACACTGTCACCTGTACGCATCCAGGACTGTATAACCATTTTGGCTTCGGCTGCAAAAGCGATCAGGGGATGATGGGAACCACGACCCGGTTTTCTTGGATTATAACCCACTTCAACGCCGTCCTGACGGCCGTAACGGGTAATGACAGTAGAATCAATGTCAACTGTATGGTGTTTTACCTTGAGCTTTGTAAACCACCAGCGGTTAAGTTCAATAAAAACATCATCGTTTAAATCAACATCAAACTTCTTAAAAAACCGGCTAAACGTGCTTTCACTTGCCATGCCTTTGGACCAACCGAACATCTCACTCACGACCTTATCGTGTCTGAGGAGTCCTGCATGGGCCAATCGGCGAGCTCCCAGGATAACACTAACCAGAAAACCCTCAATGATATCCACTGGATCATACCCCCTGTTAGAGCCTGGCTGAGGTAATGGCAGAGAAGAGATCATATCTTGTAGACCACTGTTCTGATAGAAGTTCTTAACGGTTGTAAGACCTCCAAATGGCGTGATCGGACGATCGGTATACCTGATGTCAAAGTCTGCATCCATCGGGTGCTAATTGAAATGAGACGTAAAGTTAGTGAAATCAGGCATTTAACAAAATTGTATTACTTTTAATGAATTGATCAGGATAAATTGTTTTATTTCCAAGTGAGTCGACATAAATGATAAATTGACCCGAATATCCTTGAAAAGAATAATTATAAATATCCGGCTCAAGGTCCCATGTTTGATTCGCAATTCTCCTTTGTTGACCAGCAGTAAAATAGTTTGGGTTTTTATTTAACTGTAAAGGATCAGAGGGTAAATAATGAGCCAAAGCAAAATAACCAATATCGGGTGTTTCATCCTTTAAGCCGCGTACCTGCCTACTTACTTGTCCTCCTGCAATTAAAGACCATCCATAACCAGCCCAACTTGAATGATCAGTAACAACAAGGCCGGAATTATTATAAACCA
Source organism: Bacteroidota bacterium (assembly GCA_026391775.1). Classification (GTDB taxonomy): domain Bacteria; phylum Bacteroidota; class Bacteroidia; order Bacteroidales; family FEN-979; genus CAIRDP01. The sequence continues at coordinate 4,047 of JAPLDK010000073.1, read as the reverse complement.
GCTTGATAGGTAAAGTCAGTTTCCTACTTTTAGCGATAAATAATGGAATTTCAACATTTGGTTTCCCAGTGTAGAGATCAACCTGTTGGGTAATCAATTTATCAAAAGTAACTGCATCTGGTGATGGAATGGTTGCGGTGTTTATATCTGGAATTCCTTGTGGTTGCTGTGCTTTTAGTGCTAAAGATAATATTATCACTAAAAAACCGGTTAAAACAGATAATTTGTTCATATTATTGTAATTATTTCAAACTGTATGTATTGTATTCATCTGTAATTAAAAAGGATCACTAAGCAAATGTATTATAAGATTAACATTATTTGTGACATGAAATCTTGCTCTAAGCCTTGATAGTCGTTTATCAATCGATGTTTTGGACATTTTCAATTCTTCAGCAATTTGTTTATTTGTCTTCCCTTTTGAAACCATTGTTATGATTTTTCTCTCAATAGAGGGTAGTAATTCTGTTTTAAATTGGATTTTTTCATGAGTTAATGGTTTTTCAATTAAATTAATAGGTCTTATAATTTCGCCACAAGCCACTCGATGAATAATTTCTTTAAATTCATGTTCATGAATCTTTCCTTTTTGAAGATAGGCAGATACTCCATTTTCGAATGCCACCTTTACCCAAAAATCAGTTCTATCACCGGTATAAATGATAATTTTCTTTTGTGGAAAAGTTTGCTTAAGAAACTGAATATTTTTTACTGGGTCTATGTCAGGGTCTACCAAATATAGATCAAGTACGATAATTTCTACCTTTTCTGGAATTAAATTAGCGATAGTTTCATTAACACTATCGGTAATGCCTGATATCTTGATGTCACAAAGTGGATCTTTAAACCAATTGATAAATCCATCAATGACTATTGGATGATCTTCGATTATGAAAAGGTAGATCACTTTATTTCATATTCTGATTCCAAAAATAGAATTTAAATTCACATCAGCAATGTCAGTTAGTTGACGCAGGATAAAGACAATTTTGTAACAGATCTCTTGAATAGAGTTTACTTTTGCAGCGAATTAATGTATCTCCAACCCATGCATCATGAACACCAGGTGCAGCAATGATTTCCGGATCTCCTCCATGTACTCGTTTACGGCCTTCACGCTGCCTGGAAGGGTAAACACCAGGGTCTTGCCCATCACACCTGCCACCGAACGGCTGATCAGGGCCTGGGTTTTTAATGCGCCGTATTTCATCCTTATCATCTCCATGATCCCTGGGATCTCCTTGTCGAGCATAGGTTTGATGATATCCACCGTAAAATCCCTTGGGCCGATTCCTGTCCCACCGGTTGTGAATACAAAATCGACAAGCTCGTCTTTGGCCTGGTGCACGAGATCCTCAAGTTTGTGCCGGTCGTCCGGGATCAGAGTATAATGGATGAAGAGCTTTAACCCCATTTCTTTGAAAAACTCACGCAGAATCTCCTGCAGCCTTGCCCCGGACCTGTCTTCATATTCCCCCGAACTGGCCCTGTCGCTGAGAGTAACCACAAAAGCCCTGTACATCCTGGGATGAAATTCCATGATATCACCCCCTCGTATTATGCCGGGATGCAGCACCCGGGCAAAAATCCCTTCTTTGGGCATTACACAGTCACCCACTTCCCTGAATATTGAACAGGATGTTCCATGGCAGTCCTTGCCGATCTGGGTTATCTCAATTTTCACCTCCCCGCAGGTTAGCCTGTCGAGGGGATGTACCTTAAGGTAATCAAGACTTTCCAGGGTAATATTTTCGGCAAACTCTCCCGGACGAATGTTCCGGCCGGCCTTCTGTTCAAACTTCCTGATGCTATCTATTCCAAGCAGGCTCAACTGGCGGTTCCAGGGACCGGAATGAGCATCTCCTTCCACACCCTGATGCGTCAGAATTATCCCGTCAGCCGGTGTTTTTACTGTGCCTTTCTTCTCTGAAATATTTACAGAAACTACCTTTAACTGCTCCATACTTCTGAATTTCGTGTACTATCAGATGTCTTCCCTGGTTTTACTTATCAGCCGGATCTCATCAATTTTCATTGCCTTGTCGGCCGCCTTGCACATATCGTAAATTGTAAGCAGGGCAATAGATACAGCAGTCAACGCTTCCATCTCGATCCCTGTTTTACCGGTACATCGGGCCAGGCTGTTGATGCGCACACCGGTTTTATCAAGAATCGCCCTGACTTCTATTTTAGTAATGCATAGCGGATGGCATAAAGGGATAAGCTCAGAAGTTTTCTTCCCGCCCTGTATCCCGGCAATCTCAGCCACGGTAAGCACATCGCCCTTTTTGAATTTGTTCCGGCCGATCATTCCAATAGTGGTTTTTGCCATTGTTATATGTCCGGTCGCCTCCGCAGTCCTCACCTGGTCGGGCTTTACAGATACATCCACCATGTTGGCTTTTCCCGCCTTGTCAATATGTGTTAGTTTGCTCATACCTTTAACATCATCCGCCAATATTATGAAAAAAATCCGAGCTGTTGGTTGTTCCCCTCTCAGGTTTAAGACCAGTTGCTGCTTCAATTGCAGCCTTTATTCCCATTCTGCGGATATCGAATTCCAGGTCGCTGAAAAGGCAGGGTCTGATCCTGCCATTTGCGGTTAAACGCAGCCTGTTGCAACGCATGCAGTCACCGCCATGACCGTTCTCCACAATGGTAAAGCATCCTTCGCCAAGGTTCATCTGGTGAATGAACCTTACATCCAGCCCGGTCGCCTGGCAAAAATCACGGACAGCATTTGCATCAGGTTCATCCGAGGAATTCTGAATAACACAATTGATCTTTATTGGGTCAAGACCTGCCTTGTGTGCAGCTTCAATCCCCAGCAAAACCTGGGAAAGATCTCCACCTCTCGTGATCTCCCTGAACCGCCCGGGATCCATTGTGTCAAGGCTGATATTGATCCTGTGAAGACCGGCTTTGGCCAGGGGTTGGGCAAATTCACCAAGGAGGATCCCGTTTGTTGTAAGCCCAAAATCCTTTATCCCGGGGATCCCGGCAACCTGGCCTATAAAAGATACGATGCCCTTTCTCACCAGGGGCTCGCCCCCCGTTATCCTTACCTTATCAATCCCCATCGCAACTGCAAGCCTGATAACCTCAAGGATCTCTTCGTATGTAAGGATATCCTTATGTGACAGCATTCGTATTCCCCCGGCCGGCATACAATAGGTGCACCTCAGGTTGCAGCGGTCTGTAACGGAAACTCTGAGGTAATTGATGCGGCGGTTAAAGCGGTCGAACATCTGCAGGTTCTCCTTTTTTTATCTCAGTCTGCCCTATATCCATAATCATCATGCCATTCGCATTGGTGTATGCATTGATGTGGGCCGACCCATGGTATTCCAGTGGATAAACAACGCCTTTTTCAATCATTACAGGGATAACCGATTTCCGGGATGACTTTTTCCTCGAAAAATCAACTCCCATGGGCAGTGATAGAACCAGGGGTTCTGCATGGCAGCCCATCATTTTCAGCACAAAGGGCTTGACCATCAATTCAAAAAGTACAAAGGAAGAGACCGGGTTCCCAGGCAGGCCAAAAATGAACTGATCATTATAGCGGGCGAATACAGTTGGCCGCCCCGGTTGTATTGCAATGCTTTTAAACAGGATTGAAGCTCCCAGGCTTTCCATGGCTGCCGGTACATAATCGAAATCACCCATTGAAACGCCTCCTGTAAGTATGACTATATCCGTTTCATACAGGCCCATGGAGAGTTTATCCTTCAGTTCTTCGGGCGAATCATCGGCTATTCCGAAGTAGGAGCAGCGCACAGGTATCTGCCTGGCCTGGGCTAAAAGCTGCCAGGCATTGGAATTCCTGATCTGCGATCCATCAGGTTTTTGATCCGGTTCAACCAGCTCATTCCCTGTGGAAATAATACCAATATGAGGTTGCCTTGCCACCCATATTTTGGTATTCCCAACAGATGCCAGGACTGCAAGATGGGCGGGCTCAATGCGGGTTCCAATGTCCAGGACTTTCTGTCCATTCTTAATGTCCTCAGCCCGGTAACAGATATTTCTTGCAGTCTTTTCTTT
>JAPLDK010000045.1 GCA_026391775.1 Bacteroidota bacterium | reverse complement strand
GGAACTCAAAGGCCTTATCCTGAAACATGATTCCCCATCCTCTACATCCTTCATTGGAACCCCTCTTAAAACGCTCATCGCTTCCTCCAATCCATCCTGGAATGTCACCCTCTCGCCTGATACTGAAAACGGTTCTCTGCGAATCACTGCTCACGGCTCGCCGTTCACAGTGGTGCGATGGGTGGCATTTGTCGAAATGGTGGAGGTGGCGTTTTATTCATGATGGCGCTCGCATCTTTTCAAATTCCGCTTTCGCTTGCAGCTTCACACCGCTGCTGCGCCTACTGCGTCGCATCTACCTGATTAGGGTCTAATCTTTTTTCCAGGCTCCTTGTAGCCAAGGCAGCTTGTGTGAACTGCTTCACTCAAAACATGCGGAATTTGAAAAATGCTTCGCCACAACACAATTAAAACAATTTTGGAAATCAAACACAATGAAAGCAAGACTAATACTAAGTTGGAGAACATCGATCCTGGGTGTGATACTGTTTATCATATCCGTAGTCCTCATGTTTACCAGGCTTATCGCATTCAGCGAGTTCACGGCATTTCTGCCGACGATTCTTGGGCTGCTGTATGTAAAAGACTCTTCTCTGATAAAGTGACAAGTGACAAGGGACAGGTGACAGCTGCTTGTCCCTTGTCCGCTGTCACATGTCCCTCTTTAAAACTCAATCTCCTATGGCATCTATTAATCTATATCTTCCCAAACTCCTCGCCCTCGAAGGCGGCTTCGTCAACGATCCCCGTGATCATGGTGGTGCAACGAACATGGGCATTACATTATCCACTTGGAAGAAGGTGGGGTACGATAAAGACGGGGACGGTGACATCGACTGCGATGATATCCGCAAACTCAGTCTCGACGACCTTCACCATCTTCTCAGGTACCAGTACTGGAACCGATGGAGGGCGGATGAGATCAGGGATCAGGCAGTGGCCGAAATGCTTGTCGACTGGCTCTGGAGCAGCGGCCGTTGGGGCATCGTGATCCCGCACCGTTTACTTCGCGTTACCGAAGACGGCATAGTGGGTCAGCACACCATTTGGTCACTGAACCAGGAAGATCCCGGCCGCTTCCTCATGCGCTTATACAACACCCGCCTCGCCTTCCTCCGCGACCTCATCCGCAGAGACCCAACCCAGAAAAGGTTTGAGAAGGGGTGGGTCCGACGCGTTAACCTGCTTGTTTAGGCACAACTGGGCTCCAGGCGCTGGGTGTTCTAGGCTCTGGGTTCTAGGTTCTAGGGTTATTGCCCAGCACCCAGAACCCAGCACCCAGGCCCCAACCCAGCACCCAGGCCCCAACCCAGTACCCAGTACCCAACACCCAAACCCATGAAACCAATACTTCTAATCTTACTGGCAGCCTCGCTCTGCCTGTCCTGTTCGCCTCAGCGTAGACTGGCCAGGCTGGTTGAGCATCATCCCGAACTCACCTCCACCGACACCATTCGTCTACGGGATACTATAACGATCCCCGGTATCATGGCCGATACTTCGGTTCTGTTATCCGTGATCCGTGAACCGGTAATCGTGGAGAAGGGGAGGCTGGAGGTCGTTGTGCGGAAAGTCCGCGATACCTTGTACATCCGCGGAAAGTGTAAACCCGACACGGTAGTCATCCGCCGTAACATACCAATTAACAGGATACAACTCATCAAACCCTCCACCACCATGGAATTCGTCCGGAAGATACCCTGACTGGTCGCGGCGCTGATAGCTGTTGTAGTTCTGGCGGTATTCCTCGTGCAAAAATTCGGGAAAAGGTGATGCAAGATTCAGGATGCAAGATGCAAGATATCTTGTATCCTACATCCTGCATCGGCACGAAGTGCCATCATCCTGCATCTTGTATTTGCGCGAAGCACATCCTGAACCAGCGGGCAAATGATTATCAGGAGGTGTAACTATGGAATTAATTCGAAGGAATTTCGAACCCTGACCTGCTTGCGCTTACCAGGTTTCTTTTTGCCTAATGCCTTGGATTCCAGTATGGGGAAATCTTTTTCAACAAATTGAATTGTCGTATTATCCAGAATTTTATCAAGATTATCAGGTGAGTCGATTATATGATTAACCAAATCAAAAGTCAATCCTATATTCCTCTCAATGGTTTCTTTATTAGTCATTTGGTTTTTTGGTCTTTAATTTTTTAATGTATCGTTCTTTATACCATTCCCAGCGATCTTTGAGATCTTGTTCAGCATAATTTGAGGCAGTTTTTAAACTATCAATAGCTATCTCAGTTTTTTCTTTGCCTCCATTTGGCTGTAAAACGTCTCTGTGAAAAAATCCATGATTGCAATCATAACGTACAATAGGTACCCATTTATTGTTGATCAATGATTCATATTGAAACATCACGTCAATCAAATCACCTTTTATTGTTGATATCCTTACCCTCAGTTTGTCATTACCGGATTTATCTATGATAACTTCAAACTCCTTACGCTTCATTCGCGCTGGATTTATTAGCAAATGTAATTATAAAATGTTAAAAATTATGCACCCGACATCCTTAATCCGGGAAATTGAAAAAAGTGATACGAATATAGTAAAGAACACATCGGTGTGCGGGTAAATCGTGAGTCGTGAGCAGTGACAATATCCAGTAACCCAGCGATCAAGTGACAAGGGACAGGTGACAGTATCCAGTTGCCCAGTAACCTAGTAACCCAGTAATCAATTATTAACTAACCTAAAATTTCAACATTATGTCAACATCAACTGAAAACGTGATCACGGCTGTGACGCATGGAAAACTTGCGAACCAGATCGTGCTCCGTCAGCGTTTTGGCAAGACGATTCTCGCCAAGCGCCCAAGAAAACCGGTCAATGGTCCTACCCAGGCCCAGACCGACCACCGCCGCAGGTTTACCGGTGCGGTCAATTATGCACGCTCGGTGATGAACGATCCTGTTCTGAGAGCCGTGTACGAACCCCGCGCCGTGAACGGGCGCACCATTTTCATGATCGCCGTGGGTGATTACCTGAAGCTGCCCTGGATCGACCAGATCAACGCCACAGGGTACTCCGGTCATACAGGCGACAAGATCCGCGTGGTTCCCGCCGATAACGTCAAGGTCACTGCGGTCACCGTGATGATCAACGATGCATCCGGCCTCGAACTCGAAAGCGGCGGCGCCGTCATCGATTCCAACGGCACCGAATGGGTCTATACCGCAACCACCGATCAGCTGCCCATCACCGGGACCAAGATCATCGTTGCCGTCCGCGACCTCCCCGGCCATACAGCCGAGAGTGAGCTGGTGCTGTAAAGGGTCGTGACTCGTGAATCGTGACTCGTGACCCGGATCACGAGTCACGGTTTGCGGATCACGAACGTTTAGCCTAAAACGAGTTAAGGTGTGAGTCGATTATGTTATGCACAGGGTTTCACTGAGTTTTCGAATTTTTTCTTCCGGAAGTAATCAATTATTTCCTCCTTTGTCATCTTTGACAATTTCTCACTCAGTAATTTTCTTTGTTCACGCATAAATTCAACAGCGTCAAACGTTTTTTTAATCGTTGTCTCCATATGTCATAAAATCTCTTGGCGAACGGATTTCTATTTGCTTATAGCCATTTTTAATGTTAATTGCATTATAGCCGCGAATTCTCTGAACATTTACGATGTGTTTAAAATTCCAGCTAATCAAAAAATCAGCCCGATTTATGGTGGCAAGGGCTATGTGTAAACAATCAGGAAGACTTGTTTGTCCTACAACTTTTTCCAGAATGTACTGGGTGGCTAATTCTACAGTTTCTTCATTTGCTTCAATGAATTCAGTGTTTTCAATTTTAATGTTTTCAACAAGTTGTTTAACATTATCGGGAGCAAGAGCTAACTCTTCCTGGGTTACCTTTGAAAATAGTAACGTAAATTCTCCTTTTTGAAGTCTCTCAAAGAGTGGTTTCGTGAATTCCGCAAATTCTTCATCGTAAAAACCACCAAAAACAGATGTGTCAATGTATAGCCTTTGTTTCATGATATAAAGGTACGAAAAAAATGTGATTTTCGCTCACCGGTAAATTCGAATATAATTCCTGGCCGGGACTCCCCCTGAATTTGTCTTAAGGGAGAAATGCTATCCACAGTCAGGGAAAAATCATGAGTCGGTACTTTATTTTGAGAATTAAGCCAGTAACCATTTCCATACTGGCAGAGCAATGATGCTTGTATCGGCGAGCCGGGGAATGTCGTTCCAGGTCAGGAGCAGGGAATTTTCCGGGTTCAGTTCCAGGGATGCTTCGGTAAGTGCGCTGATCTCGCGTTTTAGTGTCGCTGGTTTTGAGGTGTCGTAACAGACCTGAATGAGGTATTCGTTTTGATGGCCTTTTTTACACAGGAAATCAATTTCTTTGTTAATCAGCCGAAAATGAAAAAGTGATACATGTACCGTGAGTCGTGAGCCGGTGAAAATAAATTTCTTAAATTCGTATACATTAAAAGATGAGAATTTCAAAAGGATCAGATCATGGAAAAAACGATCATTTTTATTGGTATCGGGCTGCTGGCGGTGGGGACCATTGTGTTCCTGACCAATTATTTCAGTAAGAAGGCCATTGTGAAGCGGCATCTGCGGAAGGCTGTTCTGAAACGTATCGACAGCCGGCAGGTTGAAAGCTATATCGTCGACGATGCGAAATACTCGTCGGGGATCTTCAATGATCCTTCCGAAGTCCTTGAAAATTATCTGAACTCCCACGATAAGAAAAGCGAGGATTTTATAGGTTTCAACAAGTCGTTGCGGTATAAGGAAGGGATTTTGGAAGAGGGCGAGGTGATTTCGGTACTTGGAAAAGCAAGCTGGAAACATGCCGAATCCGGCGAATGGAGCGACGACTTCGGCAAGTTGCTGATCATCGGTCCCACGGAGAAAATGCCGGTGTATTTGAGTGATGCCCCGTTGTGAGGCTGGAGTCGTTTGTCAGAAAGTGTTGTTATTCAATCGTTCCGAGTGCCGTTGGAAAATTAAGGATGCGTAAGTTATTGGTTTTCTGGAAGAGGAGGTGTTCGAAATCCCGGGCCTTTTTTTTGAGATCGGTGCGGGAGAGCATTTCGGCGAGTGCGGAGATCTTCATGGAGCAGAGTACAGTATCGGGGCTTCGGCCTTCAGTCCAAACCGGTTGAGGTAAATTATCACCTCGTTGGTCATCCGCAGAAAGTCATCCGCAGAAAAGTCTTTACAATTTCAGTTTTTTCTTATCTTTATCATCTGATTAATCTCTTGAAATGAATACACCTGAAATAAAGCAATTTATTCAGAAGCGGAGTGAGCTTTTCTGGTATATCAGAAAGGGAAAAAAGCAGGATATTCCGATGATGTTTTTGGTTGAAACTATTCTGATATATGGTGATGTGCCGGATGTTAAGGAATTGTTTGCTCTAATCGGGGTCAAGAAGGCGGCAGAGATTTTTTTTAAACAGGTCAATTCAAAACGTAATAATTATCCGGCCCGGACTGCGCATTATTTCTCATTATTCTTTCATCGGTATGCATAACGAGATATTATCCCCCGAACAATCAGCTTTGCTCCCGCTGATCCGGACTTTTTCGAAGGATTTCTGTTTAGTTGGAGGTACGGCTCTCGCTTTGCATATCGGGCACAGGCAATCAATTGATTTCGATTTGTTTACCGCAAAGCCGATCTCCAGAATCGGCATCAGGAACAAAATTACTAAGGCAGGGTTTCGTATTGACCGTTTAATCTGGGAGGATTCAACTCAATTACATCTGATTGTCAATGGTGTAAAAATGACATTCTTTTCATTTCCTTACCCGGTCCCACATCCGGTGAAATTTAATGCGGTAATCACGATGCCTGAACTGAAAACACTTTCGGCAATGAAAGCCTTTGCCCTTGGAGGCAGGGCAAAGTGGAAGGATTATGTGGATTTATATTTTCTTCTGAGAGAACATTTTTCTCTGCGAGAAGTTTGTGATACCGCCATCACCGTATTCTCTACTTCATTTAATGAGAAACTCTTCCGCGAACAACTTAGTTTTTTTCGCGATATAGATTATGAGGAAGAAGTCGTTTACCTGGTTGAATCGCCGGATGAAGAAAGCATTAAAAATTTTCTCATCGAAGCAGCCTTATTGCCTTTGTGAAATCGCGGATGAGTGAGGCGGTGTCCGTTTTCCACAAGGGGAAGCAGGCTTTCATCCCAACTTTGGCCAGCTTGTTTTCGCGGTAAATTCGCAGGTCTTCGAGGAAGATGTCGCCGAAGATCATGTCGGTGATTCCTTCGGATTTAAATTTTAACATTGCGTCTTCCATTAGAAATTCGTACTCGGCGTTGGTGCCGTCACTGACTCTTACTTTGACCAAGGGGATACCGATGGCGGCGGCCTGGAAGTCGAGTAGTTCTTCGCGGATTCCGTGCATGGAGATGCGTTTGTACTTATCGTTCACTGTGGTGAGCAAGTACTTAACATCAAATGATTTTTCTGTAAGCACTTTGTGCAGGCAGTAAGCGGAATCCTTGCCTCCGCTCCAGCAGAATACGGCTTTGGGTGGGGTCATGGGACAAAGGTACTATGGGATTACCGGCAACAGCCGCAGTCTGGATTTATTCCACCTGGCTGTTACCCGTCTCTGGTTTAAATGGCTGTCCAGACGTTCCAACCATGGTTTTACATGGGTTCGTTTCAATCAGCTTACCAAAGGAGCCTTTGTTTTAATCAGACCTAAAATCTATCACTCGGTCTATGCAGCGAAACCTTAACCCGAGGAACCGGATGCGGGAAATCCGCTTGTCCGGGTCTGTGGGGGAGCGGGGAGGCAACGATCCGCTCTACCCGGAATCCGTGAACCGTAGGTTTTGGTACTGCGCTATTTCTCAATGAAATTGGTGATGGTTGATTGAATTTCTTTTGCAGTCAGGTAAAACGATTTCGCATCCTGCAGGGAAGGTTTCCCAGAGGGTAATAAACCTAAAGCACCTGGGTATCTTGAGTCGATATACAATGCGTCAAGTTCAGAGAGAATTTTAATATCAATGTTAATCGAAACCAGCTTTTTAATATTCGAATAAAGAAATTCAAGATTATGCGTTCTGCTCAATTTAATATGAAATTCCTCAATAACGGATTTAAAACATTTTTCAATTGCCTGTTGTGAATGAAATGCTGAAAGATGTGTAAGATCTGAACGATCGATAATTAAACCAATGACCTTTAAATCATCCTCCGCTGCATTAAGCAAATGTCTTGTCAGATCTCTCATATAAAACGATGCTGTTTTGATTTAATTCCTTAGCAAAAAGACCATTTAATGCCAGCATTTTAATGAACATACCCTTTGTATAAACAATAAGGTCGATGGGAGCTTTAGGTCTGAGAGACTCAATGTACGAGTTGACTCTGTGATGAATCTCCATCTTCTTCCTGAATGAATCAGGTATTTCATCATCAGTCGTGACAACAATTAAATCAATATCACTGCCTTCTGCAGCCAGACCTTTTGCCTGTGATCCAAAAAGGATTACTTTATCAATCCCTGGCTTATCTAATTGAATTGTAAGCTCTTTTATAATCTGCTCTGTGCTCATGACGATCAATATCCAGCCGGTAGGCCCATCAAAGATACGAAATAATCGTGAAATCTATCACTCGGTCTATGCAGCGAAACCTTAACCTGAGGAACCGGATGCGGGAAATACGCTCGTCCGGGTCTGTGGGGGAACGGGGAGGTAACTATCCGCTCTACCCGGAAACCGAAAACCGTGACTGGTGACTCGTGAAATAAGATCCGGGAAAGTGGGTTTGTACTTCTGCCGGATCTTTTTTTATGGGAAAAATGGGTCGGTAGTCCAGGTTTTTGCAAGTGCAGGGATCACTAAAAATACGATATGGTTCTTACTGCTTTACCCGCCGGGATTGAGAAAGTGATTTAGTTAACTTTTTAAGAAATATTCAAATTCATTAATATTTATTTAACTTTGTTTAATGTGTTTCCGTTTATATGGAGTAATCTGAATTATTATGAGAAAGGTTATACTATTGACCGCTGTTCTGATTCTTGTTGCTATGAGTCAACTTTTTGGACAAAAGGAAGTGTATATGAATATTCCGATCGCGGAAGGAAAAGGTGCTAAATTCTTTTTTACGAAATACATTGTCAAAAACGAATCAATTACATATTATTTTTCAATTAAAGCTGGAAACGATTGGTGTCAAGTTTTTATCCCAAGAATAATTGTTGATCCAAATAAAACACAATCTGTAGATTATCAAGCGGATTTAGAAGCATATAACGAAAAGGATATTATCATTCCCCTCCCAGTCAGTGTGAGTTACATTTTATTTGAAAATATTGAGTTTTATCGAAATGGTAAATCGACACGAATAGTTTCCAAACTTGTTCTTTTCAACAATGCAAAAATTCCTAATTATCTTAATCAAGTTCATAATTCTAATATCATTAGAGTGCAGCTATGCAAAGATGACACTCTGAAACAACTTTGTACGGTTTCAAGTGATTTGGATGAAAACATTCCTAAGATAGAGAAAACAAATATCAACAGATATACTTTAATTATTGGCAATGAGGATTATAAGTCATTTGAGAAAACTACACAAATCTCCTCAAATGTGCCATTTGCACAATGTGATGCCATTGCTTTCAAGAACTATGCCCGGAATCTCATGGGGGTTGACGAATCCAACATTTTCCTGGCTTTGAATGCAACAGGCAGTATGATGAATGAAAAACTGGATATACTTTCAAAGATCATTAAAAAATCGGGAGGGGAGGCCGAGATCCTTTTTTATTATGCGGGTCATGGATTGCCTGATGAAAAGACCAAAGAACCTTATTTGATCCCTGTTGATGTTAATCCGCGAAATGTTTCAAATGCAATAAAATTATCTGATGTATGTGACAAATTGGTGGAAAGCGGAGCAGGTAAAGTAATCGTGCTGCTCGATGCTTGTTTTTCGGGCGGAGGCCGGGAAGCGGATTTAATTTCCTCAAGAAGTGTTAAAATAAAACCGATCATAGGAAATATTGAGGGCAATGTTCTTGTTATTTCATCCTGTTCGGGGGATGAAACTGCGTTGGCTTACAATCAGAAAGGACACGGTCTGTTTACATATTTTTTATTACATAAGATCAAAGACAAAAAAGGAGATATTACATATGGGGAACTGTATGATTATCTATACAGGACCGTTGGAATTGAGTCTTTGAAGATAAACCAGAAAGAACAGACTCCAACCTATAATACCGGTGCTAAAAGTTCAGATGCCTGGAAAAACTGGAAACTTTAACCAATATTACAAAGCCTGATGATTGTAACCAGCCAGGCTCCATTTTACATGCCTTTTAAGCTCACGCTGAACTGCCGGGAAAAACTCGGAAGTTGAATGTAATGCGTGTTACATGAGCCAACCCGTAGGACGGAGTCGGTGATGAGTAGTGAAAAAGATCCTGGTTAGTTATTTGATGTTCTTGTCTTTAGATTCTTCATTCACCATTTTGCTGCTGCATCTGCCAGTTCATAAAGCGATTCCGGTGCAATGTCGGCACCGTTTGGCTACGAGATGGTCCATCCGTCAACACGGTTGACTGTGTATCCGTGATCCGTGAACCAGTAACCGTGGAAGGGGGAGGCTTCAGGTTGTGGTGTCAAGGGACAAGTGACAGCTTGTACCAAATATTTATTTCAATTGCGTGCTCCTTTCGGCTTCGCCGAACTTGATCCGGTGGTCCATTCAAAATATTCCTTAACTTTACATGAATGTTGGTATATGAATAAGAAAATATTGTTCCTGGGCTGTGTTATCACCCTGGGCTGTATGCGGGCATCTTTAGCGCAATCCTATGAGGGCTATATCGCTGGGAATCTGCCTGTTTGGGCCGATTTGAACATCCCTCCAACTGACGGATCAGTTTCAGGTACCTACTTCTATAAGAAAGACGGAGGCAGCATTCCGTTAACGGGTTCGGTTAAGGGTAAGCAGATCATACTTAATGAAATGAACAAAGACGGGGCCTGTACGGGCATTTTTACCTGTGTAAATTTCACTGACAGTATAACAGGGACCTGGAACAAGCCTGACAACACGAAAATGTCATCCGTAAGATTATATAAAACAGATGTTTTCTTTAAAACCTATGCTAAAATACCCGATGCCGGGAAGCTTATGTTATCAGGCGGCAGGTCACTGAATGATGAGCTGAAGGAATATACAAATGAAGGCAGTAAAAAACCGAAACTGGTTTACCTCTTTGCCGAAAAAAACATCCTGAGCACCTCGTTTGAATGGGAGTACATGGGTCCTTATTTGTCGACCGGAACGGTTTATCATACGTTTGACCTGTCAAACAATAAGGAAATTTCCTTGCTGAATGAAATTGATCCGGGCAGATTATCCGCCTTAAAAAACAAACTGAAAACATTGATCCTGAAAGAACTGGATGAGCATCGTAAAAAGTATAAGGTACAGGAATGGATTGATGCTTTCGGGGATAAGGAGACGTATGAAAATGCATTTAAACTATCTGAACCCGGAGATAATTTATTTGAAAATTATTATTTAAAACGTGGCGTTTTAATTGTTGTAATTGATAATTACTTTGCGTTTCCGCATGTAATCGAGGCTATGGACCTCTCCTTTGTATGGAAACTGTCTTTCCCCGAAACCGGTTTGTATTTAAAAGATAATTCTATCCTGAAAAACCTGAAATAGATCAAGCACTTCCCGGCGACCAAAATGATTACCTGATCAGGGCCGGGACCCGCATCAGCGAGGCTATCCAGCATCCAGCTATTCGGCATCCTGCATCCCCTTGCTTTCCCCCCTGCTTTTCCTTACCTTTGAGTGTTCATTGAAGTTCCTGAGGTATGAAAAAAAATATATTCCTTACCGGCCTGCTTATCCTGTGCATGGTACAAGCCTGGGCCCAGAATCCAAAAAAGGTGCTGATTGAAGTGTTTACGGGGGCCTCGTGCAAGTACTGTCCTGCGGCTAACGCACATGTGGACAGCCTCGTAGCGGCTTATCCGCAGAAAGTGCAGGCGATAAAATACCAGAGCATGCCACCGGGTTACGATCCGATGTACCTGGATGATTCGGCGGATGTGAACCGGCTCGCGAACTATTACCATCCCAGCAGTTTCCCCGATGGCTTGATGAATGGGCACAGGATCTATCCCACGGATATCACACAGGCCCAGATCGATTCGATCTATGCCATCAGCAGTTCGTTCACTCTTACATTAAGCCATTGGTTTACTGCGGACTATGATTCGGTTTTTGTAAAATTGATGATCAGGGCGGATGTTGCGCTGGATTTCCCTGCCGGGATGCTGCATGCGAGGATGGCCATGAGCGAGGACAGCATCTGGTTTTTTGCTCCTCCCGGCTCGAACGAGGAAAAGACCTTTTACAAGGTGCTTAAAAAGATGCTTCCTGATGCTGCGGGTACTGTGCTGAGGGATCATTGGTTGCAGGGACAGCTTGATTCGGTGATCGTTTCGGCGCCCATGCCGGGCACGGTCTATGATTTCAATAACCTCAGCATTAATGCCTGGGTACAGCGTGACGACACCAAAGACATTTTGCAATGTGCCCTCAGCATAGCGCATAAACTTCCTTATTACGTTCTCATCGACCGCCTGAACAGCCTGCAGCTGGCCCCGGTGCAATGTTTTGACTCCCTGAAATTTGCTGAATTTTATTTCACCAATACCGGGACCCAGCCCCTGACTTCCTGCCGGCTGGGCTATGCCGTTGATACCGGACCCTATAATACGAAAACCTGGACCGGGTACCTGGGTCCGGGAGTGACGACGGAGATCACCATTCCCACAACGTATATTGGAAACGGGATGCACAGCATTCATCTCCGGGCTGATTATCCGGGGTACCAATTCCTGTTCCCTTCCCGCATGACGGCATATGTGAATTCACTTTCGGTACAGCAAACCGCCATACTGCCTCCTCTTCATGAGTATTTCCTTAACCCGGGATTTCCTTTCCCCGGATGGGCGGTGTATAACCAGTCGAAAAGCGGCACTACCTGGAAATGGGTGAATTTCCCCATGGATACAACCAGCTTCCTGCTGGGGGCATTGCAGCTGCGATGGTTCATCATGACCGGGGGAACTGTAAACGAATTGTACCTCCCGGCCATGAATGTAAGCGCTAAGAGCTCCCTGATGCTGACGTTCGATATGGTATACGCGAGTTTCGGGGATCTGTCGCACGATACCCTGAAGGTGCTGGTGAGCTCCGACTGCGGACAAACATGGAATACCGTGTTTTCGGGCCAGGGATCGGAGATCTTCACGCATACCATGGACCAGTTTGAATGGACCGGATGGCTTCCCGATACAAACACATGGGCCAGGCATACAGTGGAACTGAGCAGTTTTATAGGTTCCGGTAAGCTGCTGATCAAGTTCCGCGCCATCAGCAACTACGGCAACGACCTGTACCTGAGGAATATTTTTGTTGGGTCCAACCTCGGGATCAAACCCCTCACCTCATCCGCATTCACCATATATCCCAATCCTATGCATGGACATGGGACCATTGAATTTGATGTGAATTCTGGTTCTGGTTTGACGTCGGGTTTTGGTTTTGGTTTTACCCCGGGTTCAGGGCTCTTGATACGAATTATAACTGCGGATGGCCGGGTCGTGAAGGAATCGCGATGCAATGTTCAATCCGGGCATATGAAGCTGCCGCTGGATGTAAGCGGGATCGAAGCGGGAGTTTATATCGTGGAATGTTTGAGCGATAAGGAAGTGGTTAGAAAGAAGGTGGTAGTATCCAGATGATTCAGGATGCGGGATGCTCATATCGCGAGCTCGTGATGAGGTACGTAATGATCGAGGGAGAATATCATCCGCAAGTTATTATTACAGTTTTGCACGATCCGGGTGTTATTGCATATTTTATGCAATAACACCATTTATTGCACGAAAAGTGAAAAAGTGCTATCAATTGCATAAAAAATGCAATTAGACCCATTATTGCATAAATTATGCAATAACTCCCGGCTGCAAAAATGAATACCTGAGAACCGGAAGCCCGGCATGAACCTCGGGCCGTGAATCGTGTCACGGTTTTTCAATGTATCCCTATCACTTTTTGCGTTTTGATGGATTAAGGGTAAATGATGTTGCTCATGAGACGTTTAAAGTTGTTGGTGGCCATTCTCACGGAAGCGGACCGGGACCTGATCAGGAGTTTTCTGAATTCGGGTGATTTTTGGTTGTTTTTCGCGATGAGCGGAGAGGCAGCGCTGGATATGCTGCTATTTAATACTGGTTTTGATCTGGTTCTTGCGGATGTGAGTTTGGCGGGTCCCGGGAACCGTGATCCAGGAGTCGTGATCGGTGATCCGGATTGCCGGGGGATTGGAATTTCAAGTGCCATCCGTAAAGTAAATGCTTTTATTCCTCTTATCGGTATGACGGCTTATCCGATTGACTGGGTGTTGAAACAAAACGGCGGATTGGGGGTCGATGGGTGGTTGATGAAGCCCTTCAGCCGGGAGGAGCTGGAGATGGCTTTGTGGAAGGGGGTGACGAGGGTCGTTTCTGCGTGACGAACGCGCCGCCCGTGATGACTGCTTGCTCATAGCGGGAGCTGGTGAGGAATCACGTTCATCACGATGTTTGCTTTTTTTCATTACATTTGCATTATGCAGAAACGCTGGGTCATAAAGCCGGATGGGGATATCGACAGTATCAGGAAGATGGGGGAATTGCTGGGGATTGACCACTACCTTTCGGGTTTGCTGGTACAGCGTGGAATTACGAATTTCGAAGATGCAAAGGCATTTTTCAGGCCCGGCCTGAACCAGCTCCACGACCCTTTCCTGATGAAGGATATGGACCGGGCGATCAGCCGTATTGAAGAGGCGATCGCAAGGAGTGAAAAGGTGATGGTGTATGGTGATTACGATGTGGATGGCACAACGGCGGTTGCGCTGGTGTTCAGTTTTTTAAAGCGTTTTCATGAGGGGGTGGATTACTATATCCCGGATCGCTACACTGAAGGGTATGGCATTTCGTTCAAGGGGATCGATTATGCTGCTGAAAATAATTTTAAACTGATCATTGCGCTCGATTGCGGGATCAAAGCGGTGGAGAAGGTGAAATATGCCCTGGAAAAGGGGATCGATTTCATTATCTGCGACCACCACCGTCCGGGAGCTGAACTGCCCCCTGCCTCTGCTGTTTTAGACCCCAAGAGGGCGGATTGCAATTACCCTTATAAAGAGCTTTCGGGCTGTGGCATCGGGTTTAAGCTCATCCAGGCGATAGCCCTTAAAAAAAATATTCCTTTCGAAGACCTGCATACCTACCTCGACCTGGTGGTGATCAGTATTGCCAGCGATATTGTTGATATTACAGGGGAAAACAGGGTCCTGGCTTATTTTGGGCTGAAGCTGATCAACAGCAAGCCACGGCCGGGGGTGGAAGCTTTGTTGCATTATGCGGGGGTGCATAAGAGGATTCGTGATGAGCGTGATGAACGTGATGAGCGTGATGGTCATGATGAGCGCAGGAATGTGATGAAAGGGGGGAAGGGTTATGGAAATTGTTACGACAAGGAGTTGACGGTTACGGATCTCGTCTTTACCATCGGGCCCCGTATTAATGCGGCGGGGAGGATCGAAAGCGGAAATAATTCGGTGAAACTGCTGATTTCGGCAAGCATGGATGATGCGCGGGCGGTGGCTGAACAGATCAATAATTACAATACCGAGCGAAAGAACCTGGATGCCCTGGCTACACACGAAGCGGTTGCTATGATTAACCGGGATGAAAAGCTCCGGCAAGCCAAATCAACGGTGATCTATCATCCCGATTGGCATAAAGGCGTTATCGGCATCGTGGCTTCGAGGCTCACCGAAACGTTTTACAGGCCTACGATTGTGCTTACTTCTTCTAACGGACTGATCACCGGATCGGCCCGGAGCGTGAAGGATTTTGATATTTATGAGGCGGTGGATGCATGCAGCGGGTTGCTGGAACATTTCGGCGGACATAAATACGCGGCCGGCCTCTCGCTGAAACCTGAAAACCTGCTGGCTTTCCAGGATAAATTCGAAGAGATCGTAAGGGAGAAAATGAAGGACCTGGATCTGCAGCCTGAACTGGAAGTGGATGTGGTGCTGCCCCTAAGCGCAGTGAATTCCCGGTTTTACAATATTTTGAAACAATTTGCACCTTTCGGCCCGGGGAATATGCCCCCCCTGTTCGAAACCGATGGGGTTGTGAATGCCGGGGGCTCACGCCTTGTTGGCAAAAATCATATCCGCATGACCGTGGTGCACCCCGAGATCTCCGGGGGCCCATGCTCCGCTATCGCCTTCCAGCAAGGCGATCACTTCGGCCTCATCGATAAGGGCATTCCCTTTGATATCTGCTACCATCTTGAAGAAAACGAATGGAACGGGCAGGTGTCGCTGCAACTGAATGTGAAGGACATTCGCTTCGCGATGTGACTTGTGACTTTGGAAGTGAACAGTGACTAGTGACTGCTGTCACGATTCCCGGATCCCGGATCCCGCTTCCCGGTTCATCATCCCCCGCTCCCGAAGCAGATATCCATTTTGCGGGCTTTTTCGACGAGGGGATCGTTGTTGGGCACGAGGCGGAGTTTACCGCCTACGTCTTTGAGAGGGACTGATGTTATTTCGGCGCCTTTGAGACTGACCATGCGGCCGAATTTCTTGGCGGCGATAAGTTCTACGGCAAAGGCTCCATAGCGGGTGGCCAAAACGCGGTCCATGGGCGAGGGGGTGCCTCCCCGCTGAACGTATCCGAGTATGGTTTCGCGGGTCTCGAGGCCGGTGAGTTCCTGGATTCCATTACCAATGTATTGTGCTGCAGATTGATCCTTTGGCCTGGGAATGCCTTCGGCTACGACTACAATCGAATATGGTTTTTTGTTGATGGCGCGCTTCTTCAGGCATTTGGCCACGGTCTCTATTTTATATTCTATTTCGGGTATGAGGATGACATCTCCCCCGCCTGCAATGCCTGAGTATAATGCAAGCCATCCGGCATGATGCCCCATAACTTCAATAACCATGATGCGTTTATGGCTGTTTGCGGTGCTGTGCAGCCTGTCGATAGCCTCGGTAGCGATCCATACGGCTGAGTCAAACCCGAACGTGACATCCGTCCCAAACACATCATTATCAATGGTTTTCGGAATGCCTATTACGTTAAGCCCTTCTTCGGCGAGCAAAGCGGCGGTGCGCTGGGTGCCGTTCCCGCCAATGCATACGAGTGCATCAAGTCCTAATTCATTATAATGTTTGCGGATGAGTTTGGGCTTGTCGATGGTGTTGAAACTGGCTGACTTCTTGAACGGGTTCTCGCGTGAGGTTCCCAGGATCGTGCCGCCCACGGTGAGGATACCCGAAAGCTGGTTCTCGTCGAGCACGGTATATTCCTGGTTTATCAAGCCGAGGAAACCAGCCGATATCCCGATGACTTCCATGCCGTATTCGAGGATGGCGGTTTTACCCACACCCCTGATGGCAGCATTTATGCCAGGACAATCTCCACCTGCAGTAAGTACACCTATTTTCATACGATCATTTCAGTTCAAAACTCCCCTCTCCGATCTCCTTATCATCAGCAAATACAGAGATGATATACTTGCCTTTCATTGCGGGGACGTCGTTATCTTTCTTATTCCAGATTACGGTGAGGTTCTGGGCTTTGCCGGTATAGTTCACGTCCTCACGAACTGAGTAGGAGAGTGATTGCCCGTTGTAAGTGAATACATCGTATTTTGTTTTCTGGACGACGACATTGTCGGGACGCTGAATCCTAACATAAATAGAGCGTTTGCCGGCGGGGACCAGGGGGTTTTCACCCAATGTAAAGCTTACTTTGAGCCGTTCGGTGCGGGAGGCTTTGTCGGTAACGGTTTCCTTGTTTCCACCTTTGACTTTGTACGCCGCTGCAGTCACGTCATAAGCTTTGATAAAGGCGGCCTGGTTCATCTTTTCTTTCAGGTCTTCTTTATCCTTGATGAGGGATTGGTTGCGGTTTTTTTCGGTGCGGACTTCGGCCCGTACTTTCTCATTTTCGGCTGTTAACTCACGATTAACAGTATAGAGGGAGTCCATCTGACGGATATATCCCTGGGCCACGGTTTGAAGCATCGCCAGTTTTTTACGCACCTTGTTGTATTCCCACTGGGTGTCGAGCAGCTTTTTGATCTCGAGGGCATTGGCCTGGATGAGGCTGTCCTTGGACTTCAGGCTGTCGCTGAGAGCACCGTATTCGACCTTGATCTTGTTGTGCTGAACGACCACCGAATCGAGTTCGTGCTGGAGTTCGTTCCTCTCGGTCTCCTTCTCGTGAACCAGCTTCAGCAGCTGCGATCGCTGGATAAACAACCAGAATGCCAGTACAAGGATCAGTATCCCGAGGATGGCGAGATACATCTTAAATTTGCGGGAACCGCCGGTGGTTTGTTCTTCCATGGTCCAAGGATGTTGGTTCGTGTTTCAAATTTACAAATAATAAATACCGAGATAGCGAAATTATTATAAGCGATGCATTTTGCATAAGCGGCATCAGGTGCACGAAGTAAACCGTAGCCGCGTTGCAAAGATGCGAGCGATTCGCTATTTCGCTACTTATTTAATGTCCGCCTGTACCAGGAGCTTTAATAACATCTCCGTGTTCTCTCACAATTTCCTTCAGCCACCACTCGGGGTAACCCGGTTGGGATGGCATTACGGGGACGCCGTAACCGTTGTTCTGGAACTTGCCATCTTTTTCCTTCATGATGTTTCCGTCCTTGTACTTGACGAAGAGATATTCGCCAAGGTCTTTCCAGCGGGCCACCGTGTTATCCGCAGTCTTCACACTATAATTCGTTATACAGGCAATACCCTTTGCTTTATCGGTTTTATACAGTTTTGTTGC
Source organism: Bacteroidota bacterium (assembly GCA_026391775.1). Taxonomy (GTDB): domain Bacteria; phylum Bacteroidota; class Bacteroidia; order Bacteroidales; family FEN-979; genus CAIRDP01. The sequence goes on along the minus strand of JAPLDK010000045.1, from coordinate 2,773 downwards.
TTCGGTATCGATCCCGGGGGTTTCCCTGGCAAACTTCGTTTCCAGTTCACTCTGGACTTTCTGGAGGTCCTTGATCATATAGCTCCAGCGGGTGTAAACCCAGTTGGCCACAAAGTTGAAGGTCCAGAAACCTGAAGTGTTTGACCAATGCAGCATATCGCCATTGCCTACTGCGAAGGACTTCGGTACCTTATTACTTCCGCAGTAAACCGGATTGAAAACAGTGCAATACGTATCGTCAACGCCAAACCAGAAGATGCCTCCGATGGGATCGGGCAGCCAGGAGCGGCTCTGGGCCACGAATACGAAGCCGGTTTGCATGGTTGAGGTGGCGCGTTCGTGAACGTAATTCACAGAGTCGACTTTCCAGGTCATGGGCCTCCAGCGGATGGGGCATGCAAAGGGGCCTCCGCCGATATCATTGTTCATATCCATTTTGGTGCCTTCATAATGGTCGCGCATGAGGTTCTGCATATCCTGGGCCGAGATCTTGCGGTCGGGCTTGATATACAGGGGCATACGGTTTGTGGTATAGCCCCATTTGCCGGTTTGCAATTTGCCCATGGCATAATCTTCATATTTTCCCATATCCTTGCTGCAGCGGTTGAACATGGACCATACACGGGCTTCGCAAAAACGGGCGCCGCCGAAGGTCACGGGTGCATAAGTATCGGAAAAGCTGAACTCTTCATCCTTGCCGTCGAAATACTTTTTTTGTCTTGCAAACGAGATCACATCCGCAGAGTACAAACAATTCTGAGGATCGTTCAAAGGGAACTGGGTGATACGTGCCTGGTTGGCGTGGCCGCAGATGTAGCCGTCGGGGATGCGCACGGCAACCCAAACAGCGCCTTTCTCGCCGTCGCCCTTGCCTATCATCTCGAGGATCCAGGCTTCATTGGCGTCGGAAATGCTGAAGGATTCGCCTTCGGATGCATAGCCGTAAGCAGCGGTGAGATCGCCGAATACCTTAATAGCTTCGCGGGCGGTCTTCGAACGCTGCATGCTTATATACATTAGAGAGCCGTAATCGACAACAGCATCTTTCTGATGCTGAAGCTCTTCCCTTCCGCCAAAGGTAGTTTCACCCACAGCGACCTGGTGCTCGTTCATATTGCCGATCACCTGGTAGGTATGCCTGATCTGGGGTATTTTGCCAAGAGGCTTCTGGGTATCCCATTCGATGATGTTCAACATAGCTCCGGCGGGCCAGTCTTTGGCGGGCCAGAAATATAATTCTCCATAAAGCTGATGAGAATCAGCCGAATACGAAATCATCACCGATCCATCTGTGGATGCTCCTTTGGTGATGATGAAGTTGGTACATGGGTGTGCCTGGAATGCAATCAGCATTACCAGGGTAGTTAAAATCAGTGTTTTGCGCATATGTGTTGTTTTTTGTGATGTATATGATGATCGTGATTAACGTGTATCCATTCGCATCTTTGCATCACGGCTACGGTTCCGCTCCGCTGCACCTGATGCCGCTTATGCAAAATGCTCACTGCAAAACATCACGTTAATCACGATATTGCTTCCGGCAAAATTACACATTCCCAACAAACTGGCAAGGCCTGGATCAAAGTACCTCAAATATGCTTATCTTTGCACTTTATGCATAGAATAAAACAAATTACATCAGGTCGGCTTTTTGGCTTGCTAATGTCATTGGTAATGCTACTGGTGTTGCCCATCCACCTGTATTCCCAGGAAAAGAAAAAGGAAAAAAAGCCAAGAGAAAAGGATCTGATTTCCCTGGAGTTTACAATGAATTATTCGATGGTGCTGGGGAAGTACGGACAGGTGGATAAAACCACGAACCAATCGGGATACGCTAAAAATGGCTGGGTTGCACAACTTGGGCTGAACTGGCTTGGGAAGAGGGGATGGGGCCTGGGTTTCCAGTATGATCTTCAGCGTAACGGGTATAAGGATACAGCTGCGAATATTAATCCGTACGGTACAAAATATCCCCTGGGGACTTCGGGCTGGACCAATAATTACCTGCTTGCGGGGCCTGTGTTTATTACAGATTTCGGGAAATGGGAATTGAATGTGAAAGCGCTGTTCGGGTTGATCGTAGCCCAATCGACGAATTTCAATGTGCAGAATCCCATTGACCAGTCGAATGTTTCGGTGAACGCAACGGGTTTTGGTTATTCGGTGAATGTTGGCGTGGGGTACCGGTTTAACCATCACTGGGGGCTGAATGTAAGGTTCAGCTATCTCGGAGGTTCTCCAAAGGCCACAAAGACTTACGGGCAGGAACTTATCGGCTGGGAACAGAGAAGGGATACCATTACAGGAACCATCTATAATATCCCGATCTATTCGGCTCCGACAAAATATGAGATCAAAAGAACCGTTTCTACTATAAACGGAGGTGTGGGCGTGATATACCATTTCTAAGTGAACCGTGAATCGGGAACCGTGATCCGGATCACGGATAACGAATCGCGAGTCACGGATAAAGCTGAGAGGAAAACAATGAAATCATTACAAATAGGTAACCTGACCATTCAGATCCCGATAATTCAGGGGGGAATGGGAGTAGGGGTGTCACTTTCGGGACTTGCTGTCGCCGTAGCGAACGAAGGCGGAGTCGGCGTGATTTCAAGCGCGGGGCTTGGTCTGCTCTACCGTAATCTTTCGAGGGATTTCCTTGAAGCCAGTATCCTTGGTTTAAAGGAGGAACTGCGGATTGCGCGCGAAAGAACCAAAGGCATTATCGGCGTGAACGTGATGGTCGCCATGACCAATTTCGCCGATATGG
>JAPLDK010000007.1 GCA_026391775.1 Bacteroidota bacterium | reverse complement strand
TTTTACGACAGGGTGATTGATCAGGGTACCTGGAATCTGACTTTTTCTAAACCAGGATATTATTCCAAGACGATTAACAATGTGACGGTGACTCATTTCAACGGAGTACATCTTGATGTTCAGCTAAAGTCTATTTATTATGGAACGGGAGACCTGAACCAGGGAGAACTTACCATTTATCCTGTGCCTGCCTCGAAAGATGTACGTATTGTATTTCCTGAAACCGACTCAAAAAGATGGAGACTGGATGTACTGAGCCCCCTGGGTGTCAGCATGTATTCCTCGGAAATCGTCAATTCCGGTAAACTGGTTCATAATCTGGATGTCGCTTTATACCCCGACGGGATATATTTCGTAAGACTCTCGAACGAAAACGGAATTTACCGTAAGCAGATTATTGTAAGGCACCGATAATTATTTCACCCAGGAAAGTTTAATACTTATCGGCAACAGGAGGGACGATCCCTGAATTGTATTTTCCGTTGTCGAGATTCCGCCGCACCTCTGCAAAAGCGTTGATAGTGTATGTTACATCTTCAAGTGTGTGAACAGCAGTAGGAATAAGGCGCAGCATTATAACGTTCTTTGGAACAACAGGGTATATAACTATAGAACAGAAAATACCGTAATTTTCTCTCAGGTCTGCAACGATCTGTGTGCCTTCTATGCCATCTCCTTTAAGAAATACAGGAGTAACGGGCGACTGGGTCCTGCCAAGGTCGAAACCTTTTTCTCTTAATCCGCTCTGCAGGGCATGCACAATGGTCCACAATTTATCCCTGATCTCAGGATGGTTCCTTATCAGTTCCAATCTTTTCAAAGATCCTATGACCATTGGCATTGGAAGAGATTTTGCATAAATCTGTGAGCGCATGTTGAAAGTCAGGGATTTTATAATCCTTTTGTCCGAAGCTACAAAGGCTCCGATGCCTGCCATTGATTTGGCAAAAGTTCCGAAATACACATCCACCTGATCCATCACTTCTTGTTCTTCACTGGTTCCGGCACCAGTATGCCCCATGGTCCCGAATCCATGTGCATCGTCGATAAGCAGTCGGAATCCATACTTCTCCTTGAATTGCAAAATTCCTTTCAGATTCCCGCAATCCCCGGCCATACCGTATACTCCTTCAGTGATGACAAGAATGCCGCCGCCGGTTTGATCAGCTAATTTTTTGGCCCGTTTCATCTGCTGCTCAAATTTTTCCATGTTGTTATGTGGGTATACAAATCTCTTTCCAAGATGCATTCTTAAGCCGTCCAGAATACAGGCATGAGATTCTGAATCATAAACAACTACATCATGGCGGTCGATAAGAGAATCGATAATAGAGACCATTCCCATATATCCAAAGTTCAGAAGGTAGGCGGCTTCTTTATGTTCAAATGCTGCAAGTTCCTGCTCAAGCTGTTCATGGTAAATAGTTTGCCCCGACATCATTCTGGCACCCATAGGGTAGCCCAATCCATATTTTGCAGCTGCTTCGGCATCAGCCTGTCTTACTTCGGGATGATTTGCAAGTCCCAGATAATTGTTCAGGCTCCAAACGAGAACGTCCTGTCCTCTGAATTTCATTCGGTTAGAGATTTCGCCTTCGAGTTTCGGGAAGAAATAATAGCCATAGCCAATATCAGCAAACTGGCCTAGAGCACCCATATTATTCGCTACTTTATCAAAAATATCCACGGAAATACGTTTTTAGTTTATAAAGCGTTATCTAATTTGAACCCGCAAAATTAGTATTATTTCGCTAAAAAAACGTACCTTTGCCGCATGAAATACCGGATATCCCTTCCGCTACTGCTAATCCTACTCCTAACCCTCGGTTCATGCTCCTTTCAGAAGATCCTGAAGAGTGGATCCACGGATGAGAAATATGATGAAGCAATAAAGCTTTATCATGAAAAAGATTATTCACATGCCCTTCAGCTTTTCGACCAGCTGATCAATGTGGTAAGGGCTACCGATAAATCCCAGCGCATTTATTACTATTATTCCTATTGTTATTACAACCAGAAGGATTATACCCTGGCAGCCTATTATTTTAAACGTTACACAAACAACTACCCCAACACCCCTGAAGCAGAGGAATGTTTTTATATGAGCGCCTACTGTCTCTTTATGAACTCTCCCATCTATACCCTTGACCAGACAAATACTTATGAAGCTTTGAAAGAACTTCAGCTTTTCACGAACACTTATCCCACCAGCAAAAGAGTACCTGAATGCAATGAACTCATCGATAAGTTGCGTGAAAAACTTGCCGCTAAAGACATGCGTATTGCAAGGATGTATTACAGAATGGAAGATTACGCCGCTGCTGTCCAGTGTTTTAACAACATCCTTAAGGAGTATCCTGAGACTAAAGACAAGGAAGAGATCCTTTTCATGATCATAAAAACCTATTATAAATACGCCAAGGAAAGTATAGAGGATAAGAAGAAGGATCGTTATACAAAAACAGTCCAGGCCTATAATGAATTTATAACACAACATCCCGAGAGTGAATTCCTGACTGAGGCAAAAGATCTTCATGGAAGAAGTCAGAAGGAGCTTGAGTCACTTTATACCAGGGAGCAGAAGAAATTGAATCATTTAAATCAAGAACCAATTAAAGCAACACATTAGAATGGATTACAAAAAGATCAAGACGGATGTTAACGCTGTCACCCGTAATATCGAGGATTTTACGCATGGTACAGCTAACGTGTACGAAACTGTTTCTATTCTTTCAAAACGTGCGAACCAGGTCGGGCTGGAAATGAAGGAGGAATTGAACCAGAAAATTTCTGAATTTGCAAGTACGACCGACAACCTTGAAGAGGTATTCGAAAATCGTGAGCAGATTGAAATAGCAAAGTATTATGAACATCTGCCCAAACCAACACTTATTGCCGTTCATGAATACCTGAACGATGAGATTTATTTCAGGAACCCGCACAAAGAAAGGCCGGATGAGTTCTAATTGTTAAAATCGGAACATGCTTAAAGGTAAAAAGATCGTTGTTGGTGTTACAGGTAGTATTGCTGCCTATAAAACGCCTCTTCTGGTTCGTTTGCTTGTAAAAGAAGGATGCGAAGTCAGAGTAATAATGACACCCGTGTCGAGGGATTTCGTAACACCTTTGACGCTTGCAACCCTTTCAAGAAATGCGGTGATCGTTGAACCTTTCCGTGCCGCCAGCGGGGAATGGAGCAATCATGTTGAACTGGGTATATGGGCTGATGCGATGATCTTTGCACCGGTTACAGCCAACACACTTGGGAAAATGGTCAATGGGATTGCCGACAATTTTGTGATCACTGCTTACCTTTCGGCAAAATGCCCTGTGTTTATTGCACCTGCAATGGACCTGGATATGTTTAACCATCCATCGACCAGGAAGAATATTGATATTCTCAGGCTATACGGCAATTTTATTATTGAACCCCAGACCGGGGAACTTGCCAGCGGGCTTTCAGGCCCCGGCAGAATGGAAGAACCGGATAAAATTCTCGCCATTTTTAAAACATTCTTTGCAAGGCAAAACCAGCTGATTGGTAAAAAAGTTCTGATCACAGCAGGCCCAACCGTAGAACGTATTGATCCCGTGAGGTACATCAGTAATTTTTCATCCGGCTTAATGGGGGTTGCACTGGCCAATGAAGCGCAGTCAAGGGGAGCTGAGGTTACTCTTATTTCCGGACCAAGCCACCCGCTTACCGTAGCCGGAGGGATTAAGGAAATCAAAGTGGAATCAGCCGAGGAAATGTATAAGGCATGCATGAAATATTTTTCTCAATCGGAGTATGTTATCATGGCTGCTGCTGTCGCGGACTATACTCCGGTAAGGACCGCTCCGGAGAAGATTAAAAAGTCAAATGACAATCTTTCTGTTGACCTTCATTCTACAACTGATATCCTGAAAAAAATGGGCCAGGCCAAAAAACCGGCCCAGATCCTTGTAGGATTCGCGCTTGAAACTGAGAATGAAGTCGCCAATGCAGAAAAGAAACTGAAAAGCAAGAACCTGGACTTCATCGTTCTGAATTCCCTCAAGGAAAAAGGTGCCGGTTTCGGGACTCCTACCAATAAAATAAGCATTCTCAACCCTGGCGGGGTGATTCATCGTGGAACTATTAAACCCAAAGAAGAAGTTGCAAAGGATATCTGGGATATTATTTCCAAAAAATGAAGCGATTTCTGATCATACTATGTGTTCTCTTTTCAGGCATGCATTCATTTGCCCAGGAGCTGAATTGCATTGTCAGTGTTTCTGCTCCCCAGATTGAAGGTACCGACAAGCGTGTTTTCGAAACCATGCAGAATGCCGTTTATGAATTCATGAATAACCGTAAATGGAGCAACTACAATATCCGGGTTGAAGAGAGGATTGAATGTACCATTCTTATAACAATCAATAACCGCCTTGGTAGCGATGAATTCCAGGGAAACATTAACCTGGTATTGAGGCGCCCCGTGCTTAATTCAGCCTATAACACGGTATTATTGAACTATATAGATAAGGGATTTCAATTCAGATATGCTGAGTTCCAGCCCCTGGATTATTCCGACGGGACTTTCAGCTCAAACCTTACATCAGTCCTGGCCTTTTACACTTATATGTACCTCGGATTGTATTTCGATTCATTTTCACAGAACGGCGGACAGGCTTTCCTTGTCAAGGCCCAGGAAGTCGTTACTGCTGCACAAAATGCCAATGAACCCGGCTGGAAAGCATTTGACGGAACACGAAACCGTTATTGGATGGTTGAAAACTTCCTGAACCCAAGCAACTCCGCACTCAGGGACTTTTATTATAAATTCCACCGGCTTGGACTTGACCAGATGTATGAAAAGGTAGATGCCGGGAGGGATAACTGCACCCAAAGCCTTGACGGGATTAAAACACTGTTTAACACTAAGCCTGACCTGTTTGCAATTCAGCTTCTGACAGATGCCAAACGCGATGAATTCGTTAACGTCTATTCCGACTCAAGAGTCCCGCCTTCTGAAAAAGCAACTGTAGTGAACATTTTTAAAGAGATTGATCCCGCAAACGGATCAAAGTACCAGGCAATTCTGGAAAGCAAATAAATTCAACGTCTTAATTGCGGCAATGCTCAGGAAGCTGTCGATTGATAACTATATCCTTATCCGTGACCTGGAAATAGATTTTTTCCCAGGATTATCCGTAGTTACCGGGGAAACCGGATCAGGAAAATCAATTTTACTCGGTGCATTGAACCTGATCCTGGGGCAAAGGGCCGATACTTCTTCACTACTTGATAAAACCGGTAAATGTATAGTTGAAGGCAGTTTCCTGATTAAAGGATATGAGCTGGAATCTTTTTTTACTGCCCATGATCTTGATTATGACGATACTGCAGTCCTCCGCAGAGAGATCAACAAGAATGGAAAATCAAGAGCCTTCATCAATGATACTCCTGTCAATCTGACCCATCTGAAAGAACTTGGTGATAAACTGGTGAATATCCATTCACAGAATTCTGTTATAACCCTGAATGATGCTGATTTTCAAATGGCTATCCTCGATAGCTATGCGGGCCAAACTGAAGCATTCAAGGTATATCAGCAAGGTTTCAGGCACTATTCACAAATGAAAAGGGAATTGGAGGATTATAAAAATATTGAAGCCAGATCCAAAGGAGAACTTGATTATTATCGTTTTCTTCTGGATGAGCTGGTCAAAGCAGGCCTGAAAGCAGGGGAACAGGAAGAATCAGAACAAAGGCTCGATATTCTTTCACATACCGAAGAGATTAAAGGCAGTCTTTTCGCAGCATCAGAAAAAACCGGCCGGGCTGAAATAAATATTCTTTCTCTGCTGAATGAAGTGATCACAGGATTAAATTCAGCATCGAGGTATCATCCGGCAATAGAGGAACTGACTTCAAGGCTTAGAAATGACCAGATCGATATTAAAGATATCCTGAAGGAAGTTGAAAAACTGGAAGAGGAAGTTCAGTTTGACCCGGAAGAAATACAGCGTCTGACCCAGCGGCTTGACCTGATCTACAGGCTTGAAAAAAAACACTCTGTTCAAACCGTGAGTGAACTCGTTGGACTTATCAAAAATATTGAAAATAAGCTGAATGAAGATGATAATCTGGAGTTAAAGATTAAGTCAATTGAAAGTGAGCTTGCTCTGGTTTATAAGAACCTCCTGCAAGAAGCAAAGTTAATCTCTACAGCCAGAAACAACGTTAAACCAAAGTTTGAGAAGGAGGTGGAAAGCAGACTTGCCCAACTAGGAATGCCGGCATCAAGATTCATGGTCGACATCAGCCTGAACAATGAAATTTCCACTGGGGGACTTGATGACATTAAGTTCATGTTCTCAGCTAATAAAGGTGTTCCGGCAAATGAGGTTTCAAAAGTTGCTTCAGGGGGAGAACTTTCCCGCTTAATGCTGACAGTTAAGTCGATGGTAAGCCGTAAGAATCTTTTACCGACTATCATATTTGATGAGATTGACAATGGAGTATCAGGGGATATTGCCGGTAAGGTTGGAAATATCCTCAAGACTATGTCGGCTGAAATGCAGGTGATTGTCATAACCCATTTACCACAGATCGCAGGCAAGGGAGAACATCATTATAATGTATATAAATCGGAAGGCAAGGATATCACAATGACCCTTATAAGAAAGTTAAAGAATAATGAAAGGGTTGAGGAGATCGCCAGAATGATGAGCAATGAAAATATTACTGCAGCTGCAATGAAAACTGCCAGGGAGTTACTGTCAAATTGAAGGATGTGCTGTTGTGATCGTAGATTAAACTTATGGTTTAAATAAATCTACTAACCTATTGTTAACTAAGAAAAAAATATCATGTCATATAATTTGCTGAAAGGAAAGAAAGGAATTATTTTCGGCGCCCTTGATGAAAAATCCATTGCCTGGAATGTGGCTTTAAAGGCCCATGAGGAAGGTGCCGTTTTTACTCTTTCGAATACCCCGCTTGCAATAAGGTTCGGCAACCTTAAAGAGTTGTCGGAAAAGTGCGGATCGGAGATCATACCTGCTGATGCAACCCATATAAACGAGCTCGAAGATGTTTTCAGGCGTTCAATGGAAGTCCTCGGAGGAAAGCTGGATTTTATCCTTCATTCCATCGGGATGTCGATGAATGTAAGAAAAAGCAGGGAATATGACGACCTGGACTATGACTATTACCATAAGACTATCGATATCTCTGCCATGTCGTTCCATAAAATAATTCAGGTGGCCAAGAAGCTGGATGCGGTCAACGAATGGGGCTCGATAGTCGGGCTCTCGTACATCGCAGCGCAAAGGACACTTTACCGCTATAATGATATGGCTGACGCCAAAGCCATGCTGGAATCCATTGCCAGGAGTTTCGGCTACATCTATGGACGGGAGAAGAATGTGAGAATCAACACAATATCCCAGTCTCCGACAAGGACAACTGCCGGAAGCGGTGTTAAAGGAATTGACGCCCTTATAGATTTTACCGAAAGGATGTCGCCGCTTGGAAACGCTACAGCCGGGGAATGTGCCGATTTTTGTATTGTGCTGTTCTCTGACCTTTCCAGGAAAGTAACCATGCAGAACATTTTCCACGATGGGGGATTTTCAGGTATGGGTATGAGCCTCAAGGCGATGACGCAATACAAAAAGTGCCTGGAGGACGAGTGATAATTTCCGTTTCCCCTTATTTTTTTATATTAAATTTGCATTCGAAAAAAAGAACAATGAATATACTTGTTTGTATCAGCAATGTTCCTGACACGACCACGAAAGTGAAATTTATCGATGATTTCAAAAAACTCGATACGACAGGAATTCAATGGATTATCAATCCCTGGGATGAATTGTCGCTTACCCGTTCGCTCGAACTAAAAGATGATCCATCGAAGGGGATACAGAAAGTGAGTGTGGCCCATGTTGGACTTGCAGGTTCCGAGCCGACCATCCGTAAAGCACTTGCGATAGGGGCAGATGATGCAATCCGTGTAAATGCGGATCCAACTGACGGTATTTTTGTTGCCGCACAACTTGCCGAGGTCCTGAAAAAGGAAGCCTATGACATTATTCTTTGCGGCATTGAATCGAGTGACTATAATGGTTCCATGGTAGGAGGGATGCTTGCAGAATTTCTCGGTATTCCTTCCGTCTCGTCTGTTTCAGGAATAAATATTGAAAACGGGCAGGTGGTTCTCACCAGGGAAATTGACGGGGGGAAGGAAGTGATCAGTGCTCCGGTTCCGGTTGTTGTTATCGTACAGAAGGGTATCTCCAAGGAACCCAGGATAGCTGCCATGAGGGGGATCATGATGGCCAGGACTAAACTCATAAAAGTTTTCGAACAATCAGGCAGCGGTCCGATGACTGAATGGCTTAGTTACGAGAAACCTAAGCCACGCGCTGCATGTAAATATATCGATCCTGAAAATCCAAAACAGCTGGTCGAACTTCTTCAGAATGAAGCCAAAGTAATTTAATTAGTGTTAATCCAACTGCATAAATCAATATCATGTCAGTATTAGTGTTCGTAGAAAATTGGGATGGCAGGTTCAAGAAACTCTCTTTCGAGCTTGTTTCATATGCAACTAAAGTAGCTGAAATGCTGGGTTCCGTTGTGGCCGCTGTGTCCATAGGAAAGGTCGACGATTCAGAATTGTCCAAGCTTGCCTCGTATGGGGCTTCAAAGATCATAAGTGTAGAAGGTGATCATTTTAATGTCCTTGACAACCAGAATTATACATCAGCAATTGCAGATGTTGCATTGAAACTCGACGCCAAAGTAGTGGTCCTTTCAAACAATAACCTGGGTAAAGCTCTTGCCCCGAGGATCGCGGTCAGGCTCAAGGCCGGGCTTGGTGCCGGTGTGAGCCGTCTTCCTGTTTCAGTAGAACCTTTCGTAGTTTACAAGAAAGTGTTTTCAGGTAACGCATTTGCAAACCTTGCAATAAAATCCGACGTCAAGGTGTTAACCCTTGCCCAGAATTCGTTCGAACTTATAGAAAAAAAGATGCCTGTCGTCATCGAGAAGGCCGCAATCGAACCAGCAGTCAATAAAACAGTAGTAAAAGACACCCAGAAACAAGCCGGGAAGATATTGCTTACCGATGCCGAAATCGTTGTATCAGGAGGACGCGGCATGAAGTCCCCCGACAATTGGGGCGCACTTGTTGAGCTTGCCGGGATCCTTGGTGCTGCCACAGCCTGTTCAAGGCCTGTTTCTGACGAAGGATGGCGCGGCCACGAGGAACATACCGGCCAAACCGGGAAGATCATTGCGCCTAATCTGTATTTTGCCATCGGTATTTCTGGTGCCACCCAGCATCTTGCAGGTGTAAGCGGTTCCAAATATATCGTTGCCATCAATACCGATAAGGACGCACCTATTTTTGAAGCAGCCCAGTACGGGATCATTGGTGATGCCTTAAAGGTCTTACCCAAACTTGTTGAGGCTTTTAGAGAGGTCAAAGGGAAATAAGCTGATCATGTTAAAGCAACTAGTTTTTTCCTTTACGCTTCTGGCCACTCTCGGAGTATTCGCTTATTCAACACTTCGTTACATAAAATTTTTCAGACTCACAAAGACCGGCTTTCCTGTTAAAGACTTTGGAAGGAGATTTGGTATCATGGTTAAAGTAGCTATTGGCCAGACCAAAATCTTCAGGTTCCCCTTTGTCGGATTTATGCATGCGCTTGTCTTCTGGGGCTTTTGTGTGATATTGTTCGGAAGCTTCGAAATACTCATCGACGGCCTTTTCGGCAACGAAAAAGCATTGAGTTTCCTGGGCACCTTTTATAACATTATAACGGGCAGCGGGGATGTATTCGCCCTGGTCATTGCCTTTTCAATCCTTGTTTTCCTTATCAGGAGGGTTTTTCTGCATGTAAAACGGTTTGATGGCATTGAGATGAAGTACATTTCCCATATTGATGCCAATATTGCCCTGAGCCTGATCTTTTTACTTATGATCTCCTTACAGGGGATGAACATTGCCTATGTTCAAGAACAGAACATGTTAAACAAGGCTGTGCTCGGAGTTTATCCCCTGAGTAGCATGTTAACATGTTTGCTTGCAGGCTGGGATGTCAGTTCGGTAAATTTTCTTTATGAAACCTTCTGGTGGAGCCATATTCTGCTGATTTTTCTTTTTGCAAATATTCTCCCGTATTCCAAACATTTTCACGTGTTCATGTCGGTGCCAAACGTATTTCTCTCCAGGCTTGAGCCCCTGGGCAAGCTTACGAATATGGACAATATTACACGGGAGGTGAAACTCATGCTCTACCCGGATGCCGCATTTTCTGCTCCGGTTCCGGATGCCCTCTCAGAGCGTTTCGGTGTTAAAGATGCCGAGGATGTTTGCTGGAAAACTTATTTCGATTCTCTGGCTTGCACCGAATGCGGTCGCTGCACCTCGGTGTGCCCTGCAAACATAACAGGGAAAAAGCTTTCACCGCGTAAGATCATGATGGACCTCAGGGCCAGGATGAAAGAGAAAGGGCCAAAGATGATTAAAAACGGCAAGGAATATTCTGACATGAGGTCGCTGGTAAGGGATTATATCTCTGAAGAAGAACTCTGGGCCTGTACTACCTGTAATGCCTGTTCAAGGGAATGCCCCATCAATATAAATCATCCATCGCTCATTGTGGATATGCGAAGATACCTTGTAATGGAAGAAGCCAGGGCTCCGGGTCAGATTAAAACCATGTTCAACTACATTGAAAACAACGGGGCCCCCTGGCAGTTTTCACAGGGAGACCGCCTTTTGTGGGCAAAAGGCCTTGGAATAAAAAAACCAGTTAAGGCTAGTGTAAGATGAGTGAGATGATATCTATACAACTGCCTGTAATAGCTGATCTCTTTGCCAGAGGGGAGAAGCCTGAATTTTTATTTTGGGTTGGATGTTCGGGTGCCTTTGATGACCGTTACCGTAAAGTTGCAAGGGCGTTCGCGAAAATACTGACCTCATTAAAGGTAAGCTATGCAGTTCTCGGGACCGAAGAAACCTGTACAGGTGATCCTGCAAGGAGAGCGGGTAACGAGATGCTTTACCAAATGCAGGCCCTGCACAATATTGAACTCTTTAAATCATACGGAATTCAAAAGATACTGACAATCTGCCCACATTGTTACAATATTTTCAAAAACGAGTACCCCGACCTGGGAGGCCACTATGAAGTGGTCACCTATGTACATTTTCTTGATGAGATGATATCCAATGGGACACTTAAGGTCAATAAAGCATCCTTTGGAGCGACAAAGATTACATATCATGACCCATGTTATCTCGGCCGTGCAAATGAGATCTATGAGGAACCAAGGAATATCCTGAAGAAGCTGAGTCCCCTTTTTACTGAAATGAGGAGGAACCGCAGTTCAGCTCTTTGCTGCGGAGGAGGAGGCGCACAGATGTTCAAGGAGGCAGAGCCCGGGTCCAAAGAGGTATATATGGAACGTACCGAAGATGTGCTTCAAACGGGTGCTCAGGTTGTTGCAACCGCTTGTCCCTTTTGCATGAATATGATAACCGACGGAATAAAATATAAAAACAAGGAAACCGAGGTCAGAAATATGGATATCGCAGAACTGATCGCTGTTTCATTAAACCTGTAAGCATTAATCATCAAACCAAATCAAATCAAATGGAAAACCAGCAAGTATTGAAAAGCGGTGAATTTCTCGTTCGCGAGATCACTCCCGCGGATATATTCATCCCTGAGGAATTTAACGAAGAGCAGTTAATGATCGCACAAACATGTCGGGATTTTCTTCAGACGGAATTATATCCGATAGTGGATAAGCTTGATACCCCTGATACGGATCTCATGAAAGCCACCCTTAAAAAAGCAGGGGAACTGGGCCTTATGGGTATTGCTCTGCCGGAAGAATACGGAGGGTTCGGACAGTCTTTTGTGACCCAGATGCTGGCAGCCGAAACCATCGGTGCGGGCTATTCATTTTCTGTTGCCTTTATGGCCCATACCGGCATCGGGACTTTACCGATAATGTATTACGGGAATGAAGACCAGCGTCAGCGTTATGTTACCAGGCTTGCATCGGGAGAGATGATAGGTGCATATTGCCTTACAGAACCCGGAGCCGGCAGTGATGCAAATTCCGGTAAAACCCAGGCGGTACTTTCGGAAGACGGGAAACATTATATCCTGAACGGGCAGAAGATGTGGATCACCAATGCGGGTTTCGCCGATTCACAAGTGGTGTTTGCAAAAATCGACCGGGACAGGGTATTATCGGCATTCATCGTTGAACGTACTTTTACAGGTATTATCGTGAACCCTGATGAGCACAAGATGGGGATCAAGGGATCGTCCACTGCTCAGATCTTCTATAATGATGTCAAGGTACCTGTTGAAAATCTGCTCGGTGCCAGGGGAGAGGGTTTCCGTATCGCTCTCAGCATCCTCCATATGGGCCGTATCAAACTGGGTGCCAACGTTCTTGGTGCCGGTAAAAAAGCAATTAACGATTCGGTAAAATATGCAAATGAGCGTAAACAATTCGGTGTTCTGATCTCAACGTTCGGATCCATAAAACATAAACTTGCCGAACAGGTAATCCGGACATTTGCGCTTGAATCAGCCATCTACAGGGTGAGTAGTGACGTTGACATCCAGATACAGAAAAATAAAGCTGAAGGAATGGATAAGGGAAGGGCCAGCATTGAAGGTATCAGCCATTATGCCGTTGAGGCGGCCATCCTGAAAGTTTACGGTTCTGAGGCCCTCGATTTTGTAATTGACGAAGCTGTCCAGATCCACGGAGGAATGGGATATTCTGCTGAAATGGCAGTAGAGAGGGGATACCGTGATTCCAGGATCAACAGGATATTTGAAGGAACCAACGAAATCAACCGCTTGCTTGTTGTGGATACTGCAATGAAACGTGCTATGAAGGGCGACTTCGACCTCATGGGTGCCGCCGAGAAACTGACAGCAAGCCTGGGCCATGTTGCCGAATCCGCGTCCTCATCCGAAGGGTATTATGAAGAGAAGATGCGTTACATAAGGAACTTTAAGAAGGCCATTCTGCTTACAATCTACGGTGCATCAAAGACTTTTGAAAAGAAACTTGGGATGGAGCAGGAAGTCCTCAATAATATCTCCGACATGATCATAGAGCTTTATATAGCCGAATCAACCGCCCTCAGGATAAGCAAGCTTGAAGGTTTAAAAGGTGCCGAAACTATGACTTTATATAAGGATATTCTGGACATCCTTATTTACGATGCCGCCGACAAGATCCGTAAAGCAGGATGTGATGCGGTGTATTGCTTTACAACTGGCGAGGAGGCCACTGTTCTGGCAGGGGCAATGCAATCTCTCAATACGGTTGCCGGCTTTAATATGAAGGAAGCACGCAGGAGGATTGCCGCAAAGCTTATCGAGGAAAACCAGTATAAATTTTAATGGTACTGTATTGAAGACGCAATCATAATTTAGATTACTTTTGCATTGCCAAATTTTGAACGTCAATCATCTGGTGCTGAATTATTACTATCTTATGAACAGCCCGCTTCTCAACTTTATTCTGCTTGCAAGGACCGCGAAAGACAGTACGTCGTTTGACCCGAGTATGCTGTACCTTATCCTGGCCCTGGTGGGAATTTTTCTACTGGTACTTTTACTGGTTTTCACGAGGGCAAGACTTTATCCCCTGCTAAAACTCGGATATATCCGCATTTTATACGGCCGCTTCAGTTATGAATTTCTCGAATTTTTCAAGGAAAATAACCTCAGGAACCCGCATAACAACTGTATCAAGGACGAGATCTCAATGCATTTTTTTACATTCTACAAGCCGAAGAAAAGCGCCTTGTTTTTTCAAACTGAGACCAAGATAGAGTTCGGAGATATTCCTTTTTTAACCTTTTACAAGAAACTTACTAAAATAAAAGGAGAACCTGAATGCATCAATGTATCCAGATTCAATACCACCAGGGTCAAGCTTGTCGGGTATAATGAGGAGCTTCAGAACATGAAGATGAAATCCTTTTTCTACTTCATGGAAGAACAGTTTGTGATGGGAGAGTATCATTTCATCGACATCAATAAAATAAAGACTGCTGATATCCTTGCTCCTCTGGCTGTGAAATACCTGAAAGGAGAATCTGTCCAAACCGATAATTTTTATATTACTGATCCCCTGGGTGATAAGATCAATTATGAAAACAATGGGTTTTCGATCACGGTAAGGTATTTCTTCCGCGGAGACAATAACATAAACCAGATTCTTGATTCAGTGTTTGGCAATGTGAACGATAACGGGGAAACCCTTATACGTACCATGAAACATGAAGAGCTGCTGAACCGATTTTAATTGCCTGCTTCCTGAGCCGGAAGGATAGGTTCAATCCTGCTGACCGTTACAAATACATCCGTTTTTTCCTTATCAATATCCAAGGTTAGAACATCATTGGATGTAAGCTTTGATTTAATGACCTCTTCGGCCAGGACGTCTTCGATGTATTTTTGTATTGCACGTTTAAGTGGTCTTGCACCAAACTGGGAATCCCAGCCTTTTTCCGCGATAAAGTCCTTGGCCTCAGTCGATATAACTACCTGGTAGCCGATAGTTTTGATACGCTTGAAGAGCTGAGCGAGTTCAATATCAATGATCTTATGGATGTCCCCCCTTTCCAGAGAGTTAAAGATGATGACATCATCAATACGATTCAGGAATTCAGGTGCAAAAGTCTTCTTCAGGGCATTTTCGATTACACCTCTTGCATGCTCGGAACTGGATTCCATTTTAGCTTTCGTCATGAAACCGACTCCCTGGCCGAAATCTTTAAGCTGGCGGGAACCTATATTGGAAGTCATGATCACGATAGCATTTTTGAAATCAACCCTGCGGCCGAAACTATCGGTCAACTGTCCGTCGTCAAGTACCTGCAATAAAAGGTGGAAGACATCCGGGTGCGCTTTTTCAATTTCATCAAGAAGAATAATGGAGTAGGGGCGGCGGCGGATCTTTTCAGTAAGTTGTCCGCCTTCTTCATAACCTACATATCCCGGAGGTGCACCGATAAGTCTTGATACCGCAAATTTTTCCATGTACTCGCTCATATCTATCCTTACGAGTGCATCTTCAGTATCAAAGAGATATTTGGCAAGGATCTTGGCCAGGTGGGTTTTTCCGACACCGGTAGGACCAAGAAAAATAAATGTACCTATGGGTTTATTGGGGTCTTTTAATCCTGCACGGTTCCGGCGGATAGCTTTAACGACCTTCTTAATGGCCTCACTCTGGCCGATCACCGAATTTGCCAGTTCGCCTTCCATATTGATAAGCTTTTCGCTTTCGTTTTTAGCGATACGCTGGACCGGGATTCCGGTCATCATGGCTACAACTTCGGCCACGTTCTCTTCGTTTACGATCTCGCGGTTGATTTTAGCCTGTTCCTCCCACCTTTTCTTTTCCTTTTCCAGGTTGTCCTGAAGTTTTCTTTCAGTGTCGCGAAGGTCGGCAGCCTCTTCAAACTTCTGGCTGTTTATAGCCTCCATCTTTTTCTTCCTGGCTTCTTCGATCTGGTTCTCTATGTTTATGATTTCCTGCGGAACATTGATATGTGTGATATGGACCCTTGCACCTGCCTCATCCAGGGCGTCAATAGCCTTATCGGGGAGGTAGCGGTCACTCAGGTAACGGTTTGTGAGGGATACACATGCTTTGATAGCTTCATCGGTATATTTTACCAGGTGATGATCTTCGTATTTTTCCTTTATATTCTGAAGGATCTCAATAGTTTCATCCGGGTCGGTCGGGTCAACAAGGACTTTCTCGAATCGCCTTTCCAGGGCACCATCTTTCTCAATGTATTGCCTGTATTCATCCAGGGTTGTAGCGCCTATACACTGCAACTCACCTCTGGCAAGGGCAGGCTTAAACATATTCGATGCATCCAGTGAACCTGAAGCGTTTCCTGCTCCCACTATCGTGTGGATCTCGTCGATGAACAGTATGATATTCGGATTTTTTTCCAGTTCATTGAGGACAGCTTTCATCCTTTCCTCAAACTGACCGCGATATTTGGTGCCTGCTACCAGGGAGGCAAGGTCAAGAGAGACAAGGCGTTTGTTGAATAAAGCTCTGGAAACTTTTCTCTGTACTATCCTGAGGGCAAGCCCTTCGGCAATGGCAGATTTCCCAACGCCTGGCTCACCTATAAGGATTGGGTTATTTTTTTTACGGCGGCTAAGGATCTGGGCAATGCGCTGAAGTTCTTTCTCCCTTCCGACAATAGGGTCAAGGCGGCCTTCTTCGGCGGCCCTTGTAATATCCCTGCCAAAATTATCAAGGACAGGAGTCTTGGATTTAGCTTCGCCGGATCGTTTAGGAGTTGAAATAAATGATTTGCCGCCTTCTTCCTGCTCTTCATCTTCTTCATCCTTCGGAAGGATATTCTGAGGGGGCAAGGGTTTGTCTTCAAGGCCTGAACTCATGATAGCCCTTAATTCCTCCTTAAAGCTGTCATAGCTTATGCCAAAATTACCGAATGTTTTGGTTACAAGATTGTTTTCGTCTTTCAGAATAGCAAGGAGAAGGTGTTCGGTTCCAATTAGTTCACTGTTGAATACCTTGGCTTCCAGATATGTAATCTTGAGTGCTCTTTCGGCCTGCTTTATAAGGGGAATATTTTCGGCACCGGCAGGACGCTCTTTGTGGCTGGCGACTGCCTGCTCGATTTTGGTCCGTATCTCTTTCAGGTCGGCGCCCAGGTTTCTCAGAATCTTTATGGCAAGGCCTTCGCCCTCCCTGATTATCCCAAGGACGAGGTGCTCAAGGCCGATATAATCATTCCCAAGGCGTTGTGCTTCTTCTCTGCTGTATATTAGAACGTCTTTGACACGTTGTGAAAACTTAGCTTCCATTCAATAATCCTTTCTCATTAATAACGTTGCAGGTCCCAAAAAAAATGTAATTATACGATTTAAATTGTACCTGCAACTTATTGTTTACAATAATCAAGCCAATCTTCTTTTATCGGTAAAAATGGCAACGGACCAAAAATACAATCGAAATTGCGATAATCATAATGAAAGGCCTTTAATTATTAACATTTCCGTGTTCATAAGAGGATAAAATATTAATGCTTTTTTCATTGGTAATAAAGGGGATTTTTGCTACCTTCGTACTCTGGAGAATGAATTATTATTCTCTTGAAAACCAATAGATTGAAAATGGAAAAAATGGAATCCGGAGAGAAGATTGTTCAGGTAAACATTGAGAACCAGATGAAGACTGCTTATATCGACTATTCAATGTCGGTAATTGTGGCCCGGGCATTACCTGATGTAAGGGATGGATTGAAGCCTGTTCACCGCAGGGTGCTTTATGGAATGTATGAACTCGGAGTGCTTTCGAACCGTTCATATAAAAAGTCTGCCAGAATAGTGGGGGAGGTGCTTGGAAAGTATCATCCTCACGGAGATACATCGGTATATGATGCCATGGTGCGCATGGCCCAGGAATGGAGCCTGAGGTATCCGCTGGTTGATGGTCAGGGTAACTTCGGTTCCATGGATGGGGATAATCCCGCAGCCATGAGGTATACCGAGGCCCGGATGCGTAAAATTGCCGAGGAAGTTGTTGCCGATATTGAAAAGGATACGGTTGATTTCAAGCTGAATTTTGACGATTCCCTGCAGGAGCCTACAGTAATGCCCTGCAGAATACCCAATCTCCTTATCAATGGGGCCTCCGGGATTGCAGTAGGTATGGCCACAAACATGGCACCGCATAACCTCAGTGAGGTTATTGATGGCATTATTGCTTATATAGATAACAGGGAGATCACAATCGATGAACTGATGAAGTTCATTAAAGCGCCGGATTTTCCAACCGGTGGAGTGATCTATGGTTACGAAGGAGTGAAGGAAGCCTATCATACCGGCAGGGGTAGGGTCATGATGCGCGGTGAGATCAAAATAGAGCAGGATGATAACGGCCGGGAGAAGATAATTGTTACATCAGTTCCTTACCAGGTGAACAAGGCTGAAATGATCAAAAAGACAGCCGAACTCGTAAATGATAAAAAGATAGAAGGGATCACAGATATCCGCGATGAATCCGATCGCTCCGGTGTCCGTATCGTATATGAACTGAAGAAGGAGGCCATTACAAATGTCGTCCTTAATAAGTTATACCAGATGACTCCTTTGCAAACATCCTTTAATATCAATAATATAGCACTTGTCCATGGCCGGCCCATGACCCTGAATCTGAAGGATCTTATTGTACATTTTGTCAACCACCGGCATGATGTTATCACCAGGAGAACAAAGTTTGAACTGTCTGAAGCAGAGAAGCGTGCTCATATACTTGAAGGACTTTTGATAGCGCTGGACAATCTTGATGCGGTTATCAAGCTGATCCGTGAGTCAAGAACACCTGACGATGCACGTAACGGCCTGATGGAGAGTTTCACACTGAGTGAGATCCAGGCAAAGGCGATTCTTGAAATGAGGCTACAGCGGCTTACCGGACTTGAACGTGATAAAATCAAGGCTGAATACGAGGAACTTATCAAGCTCATCGAACATCTGAAATCCATCCTTGCAAATGAATATATGAGGATGGATATCATCAAGGAGGAGATGAGGGAGATCAAAGAGAAATACGGGGACGAATCACGCAGCCAGATTGTTTATACTGCAATTGATTTCAGGATGGAAGATGTTATTGCAGATGAAAACGTAGTGATTACCATCTCACATATGGGATATATCAAGCGGACTCCCCTATCGGAATACCGCAGGCAGAATAGGGGAGGGAAAGGGTTCAGGGGATCCGACATACGTGACGAGGACTTCCTTGAACATCTGTTCGTTGCCACCAACCATAATTACCTTTTGTTCTTTACGGAAAAAGGCAAATGCTTCTGGCTCAGGGTATTT
Source organism: Bacteroidota bacterium (assembly GCA_026391775.1). Lineage (GTDB taxonomy): Bacteria > Bacteroidota > Bacteroidia > Bacteroidales > FEN-979 > CAIRDP01. The sequence continues at coordinate 154,428 of JAPLDK010000007.1, read as the reverse complement.
GAAATTCCTGAAGGTACAAAGATCTCTAAGGGAAGGGCAATACAGAACCTGATAAATATAGAGCCTGATGATAAAGTGAGAGCCTTTATCAATGTAAAGGACCTCAAGGACGAGGAATACTGTGCTTCCAATTACATAATTTTATGTACCAAGCGGGGGACTATTAAAAAGACCTCACTGGAGGCTTATTCAAGGCCCCGCCAGAATGGCATCATTGCAATCAATATCAATGAAGGAGACCGCTTGCTTGAAGCAAAGCTGACCCATGGAGAGGATGAGGTTCTGATGGCCCTGCGCTCAGGCAGAGCTATCCGCTTCAACGAGATCAAGGTAAGGCCCATGGGCCGAAATGCTTCCGGTGTTCGGGGTATTACCCTGGGAGGAAAAGAAGATGAGGTTGTAGGAATGATCTGCCTTCCCAAAGATCAACAACGAGAGGTACTGGTGGTTTCTGAAAACGGGTATGGAAAAAGATCCAACATTGATGGTTACAGGGTAACCAACAGAGGTGGTAAAGGCGTGAAAACCATAAATATAACAGATAAAACAGGCCCGCTTATTGCAGTCCGTGACGTCACCGATAGCGATGATCTGATGATCATTAACAAATCGGGAATCATTATCCGCATGGCCATTGCTGATTTAAGGATAGTCGGACGTGCCACACAGGGAGTGAGGTTGATTAAAATCAACGATGGAGATGCTATTGCTGCCGTTGCCAAAGTGGAAGTCGAAGAGGGAGCGGAAACTGATGAAACCGTCGTGGATGATATTGATCAGCAGGCAGGGGACGAATCAGGCTCACCCGATACCGAAAATCCTGCGGGAAAAGACGAAAATTAATTTCCTGAGTTATCTTTATTTATCAGGGGGCTTTTCATAAATTTGCCGCTTCAAATCTGAAATTTAATTCTCCACACATGAAAAGGATAGTATTATTGGTGTTAATGGTCATCTCCATTTCACTCGCATTTGGTCAAAAAGCTGTCCGCCAGACAGCATCTAACTACCTGAAAGAGGGCAAGTTGGATAAGGCACTAGAAACCATCAACCAGTGTATCCAGGATCCCAGCACCGCCCAGGACCCCAAAGCATGGTTTATCCGTGGCAATATTTATTCAGAAATTGCAGTCACAAAGGATGAAAAGTTCAAATCACTTGAACCTGAACCATTAACAAAAGCCCTTGAATCATACAAAAAGGCCACCCAGTATGATGAGAAGAGGGAATTTGCAGAAGATATTTTCCAGAAAGTGAACTGGCAGAGAAATACTTATTTCAACCAGGCTGTCGATTATTATGGAAAAAAGGATTATAAAAGTGCAATGATGTCATTTGACCATAGCTATTCTGCCCTTGGAGCAATCAATATTCCTGATACCTTATCCTTGTTCTATGCTGCCACCTGTGCAACAATGGCGAATGAAAGGATCCAGGCTAAAACATATTTCATTGACTTGTTAAAGCTTAAGGCTAAATCAGTTAATATATATGTCTCTCTATCTGAGTTATATCGTCAGGAGAAAGATTCCAGTACTTCACTTGCAGTTATACGTGAAGGTCAGAAAATTTATCCTGGAAATATGCCATTATTTCTCGCAGAAACCAATATCTATCTAACGTTCAACAATACTGACAAAGCGCTAAGCAATCTTAGATTAGCCGCGAAAAAGGATAGTGCCAATCCGAGCATTTACTATGCACTTGGCACCATATATAATAAACTGGTGGATGATACTTCGAAGAAAGCTGATTTCAGGGAGCAGATGTTTACAAATGCATCAGATGCCTATAAAAAAGCTATACAATTAAAGCCTGACTACTTTGACCCGATCTTTAACATTGGCGCTCTGTATGTTAACAAAGCAGTATATTATGATGACAAGGCTAAGAACCTTCCGCTGGATGCCGAGGCAGAGTATAAAACACTAAAGGCTGAGGCTGATAAATATCTCGAAGCGGCGATACCGTACTTAGAGAAAGCTACCGAACTGCAGCCTACCGATGTTTCAACCCTGAATTCTCTAAAGCAGATCTACATCAGGCAGCAGAAGAATGATAAAATAAAGGCTGTTAATGAAAAAATCAATGCAGTACAAAAGAAGTAGGGGATTTATAAATATTGAAAGGCCGTCTGTAAAGGGCGGCTTTTTTTTTATCTCTGTTACGGAGAGGGATAACGAATATTATATTTAACATAATAATTATTATAAGAAAATAAAATGTGGTATTTTACAGTCTTTGAGCAACTTAAATTCAATAAAAAAGGCTGTGCGATATGCACAGCCTCCTTTTGCTATCGACCTGACTTGATCCACTCTCTGAGTTATAATCATCGGGATCATCACGCCATCACGATCATCATTTCACCGGGAATAAGATATTGGTTTCAAGTTTTGAAGGATCCTTTTCGGTCATAGGGTCATTAACATAAATCTCCCATGGCCCTCCGGCAATTTGCAGTTCTGCTTCCCTGATATACTGGTGCAAAAACCTGTAGGTATCCCCTGACTTGTCATAAGGTCCTATATAATAAGCAATGACGCAATTCTGAGCCGGCAGTTTTACAACTTTTACCCTGCCTTTGCCATGATCGGCTTTTTCCACGGCAATTCCAATATCCATGACTCCGTTCATCGTTAAGGTGTCATATTTGACATAGATAGCAAACGGATGGCCTTTACATTTCAGCTTATTGGCTTTCACAAATCCCATCAGTTCACCAAATCCTTTTCCCATGACCTTTTCGTAGGTCTTTGGACCTGCCGAATCTCTGATAACCAAAGCAATCTGTTCCGGCATGGTTGTTTCTTCAATCCTCGGCCAGAAAGCCCTTGCTTCACAAACATTTTTAAGCTTATTCAGACCTTTAATAAAATCAGGGCCCATCATTTTATCCATAAGGAGGCCAAAATACCTGGAAATCGGGTTGTAACCCAGGTCACCTTCGTCGATCCATGAAACTTTGCAAGAGTCGCCGGCCTTTTCAATTGTAATTTTTCCTTTGGACTGATATTTCCCCTTGTCAAACGAGAGATCGTAAGCAAGCAGCTGGCCTGGTATAAATTCGGTTGCGGTCATCTGGCCGTTCCCGAGTACTTTACCATTCCATTTCCAGATTGTTCCAACCTGTCCTTCCTTTCCAGTCAGTTCAAAAACAGCTGTTGAATCGAGAGCTTTGGTCCAGGGAACCCATAATTTCCATTTATTGAAATTACTCGTTATATCATAAATAAGTTCAGGTTTACTTTTAATATAAACCGAACGTTCAACCTTGTAGGTTTTCGGTAAAACATAGGAAACCAGGATCAATACAAGAATGATTGCCAGAATCCAGATAACGATTTTTTTAAATGTTTTCATAGGCTTTTGATTTAAACATTGTTTATTATGTAAAATTAATCTAAAAAAGTCTAAAACAATCAATGCCAGATTTAAATTACTATTTTTGCACGCAAACTTAAACCCTGCTGATGAAAATTGCTGTTACCGGGGCCAACGGGCATGTCGGATATAATCTCTGTAAGTCGCTGCTGGACAAGGGATTTCAGGTCAAAGCCCTCACCCATAAACATACTGAATCTATCAGTAAACTCGACCTGACTCTTGTTAAAGGCGATTTACTGGATAAAACGTCACTGCTGGAACTGATGGATGGCGTTGATGTGGTCTTTCATCTTGCTGCCCAGATATCCATAACCGGGGATCCTTCGGGTTCGGTATACAGGATTAATGCTGAAGGCACAAGGAATATGCTGTCAGCAGCCAAAGACCGCAATATTAAACGGTTTATCCATTTCAGTTCTATCCATGCTTTTTGTCAGGATCCGCAGGAAAAGGCCCTGGATGAAAACCGGCCGCTTGTTGGCTCGGAAGCCTTCGCATATGACCGCAGTAAGGCCGAAGGGGAACGCTTCGTCATGGAAGCAGCCCGCAACGGACTGGATGCCATTGTGCTAAGTCCTACAGCCATTATAGGACCCGCCGATCCTGAGCCAGGACTTACAGGAAAAGCAGTCCTGCAGCTGCTAAATCATAAAATTCCCGCTCTTGTCCCGGGTGGATACAATTGGATAGATGTAAGAGATGTTGTGAACACAGCGATCTCTGCAATTGAAAAAGCCAGGCAGGGGCAGAAATATCTTGTTTCGGGCAAATGGCATAGCCTGAAGGAACTTTCGGGATTTGTTGGTAAACATTCAGGTATTAAAACCATTCAGACCGTACTCCCGTTCTGGTCGGCCAAAGTTGGCCTTCCTTTTATTACCATGTTCAGCAAACTTACAGGCTCAGAGCCTTTATATACAAGTGAATCGCTTGAAATAGTAGCCAAGGGAAGCAGGCTTATCGACAATACAAAGTCAAGGACGGAACTCGGGCTTGATCCACGTCCTCTCGATGAGACTATCTGTGATCTTTATACATGGTTCAAAGACAATAATTATTTAAGCAAATAACCGATGATCCCAGCTTCCGTTTTTTATTTCCTTGTCTATCTCTGGATAGCAATTGCACTTATAAGCTTCCCTTTCGTTATAAAAACAGTGGCACCCTATGGTCGTCATACTACCTCCAAATGGGGAGCCATGATCAGCAACCGCTGGGGCTGGATCATCATGGAGTCACCTGCCCTTCTTGTGTTTGCCGGATTCTTCCTGTTTGGCGGGTTAAAACACAATCTGGCGACCTGGATCTTTTTCAGCCTGTATGCCCTGCATTATATTAACCGCACGATTGTTTTTCCTTTCAGGCTCAGGACCAAAGGAAAGAAAATGCCGCTGGCCATCGTGTTCATGGCCATCTTTTTCAATCTGGTAAACGGGTTCATCAATGGATACTATCTCGGCAACCTGGCTGACCAATATACCTTATCCTGGCTTCAGGATCCAAGGTTTATCGGAGGGATTTTAGTTTTCTTTACCGGCATGTTTATCAATATGCAGGCCGATAATATCCTGATACATTTAAGGAAGCCGGGTGAAACCGGATACGTTATTCCACGGGCAGGCTTTTTCAGATTTATTTCATGCCCAAACCACTTTGGGGAAATTATCGAATGGTTCGGATATGCGTTAATGACCTGGAGTTCGCCGGGTCTCGCTTTTGCTGTGTGGACACTTGTAAACCTTTTGCCCAGGGCTTTGCACCACCATCGCTGGTACCAGGCTACTTTTCCTGATTATCCTGCCGAACGTAAAGCTGTCCTCCCCTACCTGCTTTAAATTTTTCAATTTCAGACTATATAAAAACCGAAGCGGAACCCGTCTGGCCGATGGATTCCGCTTCACGTTTTCCGGAAACCGTAGCTACCGGGAACGCCAGGTTGCGGTTATTATGACCTGCTTGCGGCAGACCTTTTATCGTTCACCCGTGAGACAAATATAAAATCAGTTTTGAGCTGATATCAATTATTAAGGAAGTTTTATGCTAACAGGAAATCAACAAGGATTATTAACATTTTGTTAATAATTCAGCATTTGTAATGCGTTAATGATGAGACATCTACGATTGATTAAAAAACGGGCTGTTAATAAGTTGTTGAAAAGCTGTTGATTACTCAATTGTAACGATAAGCCCGCGGTTTGTCATCTCCGATTTCAGGGGTGTAAGGATATCGGTGGCTCCGTTTTTAACAGGGCAGCGGCCTTTCATATGAGCGATCATGGCGCATTGTTCAGCCTGTTCGGAATTATGTTTGCAGACATCAATAAGCGTTTCAATGACGAAGTCGAAGGTGTTCACATCGTCATTATACAAAATAAGATCCAGGATATTTTCCTGCTGGTCTCGGGTACGATTTGACGGATCTATTTTTTCTTTTGTCATTGCGAAGAAATTCCTTTACAATATTACTAATAAATAATTAAACCAAAGGATGCATCATTTACTTTTGCAAACAGTATGAAAAACCTGTATTCTTTTACTACAAGACTCGCAGAACGATTGCACCTGCCACTTCCCGGCCTTGAATCACAACTTATTATGGCAAGCAGGAAAAGGATCAAATTTCCCTTCAGGACAAGTATTATATCGTCTGCCAGGCCCAGCGGTGTGCTTATACTCCTGTATCCGTTCAAAGGAGATATTTATTTCGTTCTGATACGGCGTCCCGACTATACAGGGGTTCATTCCGGCCAGATAAGCCTTCCCGGCGGGAAGTTTGAAAAAACCGACAGGGACCTCATTGAGACTGCGATAAGGGAGGCAAAGGAAGAGGTCGGGATAGAGCCATCCGCAATCAATATTATAGGTACATTAACCCCATTATACATCCCTCCCAGTAATTATATCGTAACACCTGTTGTTGCCTGGTCGGGTCAAAGGCCCGAATTTACAAAGGACCCAAGGGAAGTTGACGAGATCATAGAACTCGGCCTTACCGATTTTCTGAATGATCAGCATGTGCAAACCAAACGCATCAAACTTTTTATGGGATTGGCGGCAAGTTTTCCCTGCTATTATATTGACAGGAATATCATATGGGGAGCCACCGCCATGATATTGAGCGAGTTTAGGGTAATATTAAAAGAGTTTGGCTGATTTACTTTTTGGAAGAAGATGTAAAACAGAAGGAACCAGGAATGCTTCCAGCCGTATAAGTATTAAGGACTTGTCCGCTGGCCTGGCTGCATTTGAAGACTTTGCCAGACTGTACGTAGTCAATTGCGTCACTGACAAATACCTGGCCGGTCTGAGGATGGATGCCAAGGCCGTAAAAAAGACGCCCGTTCGCTGGGATTAATGCTGTAGTTGGGAGTTCGGTGGCGTTGGCTGACATCTGGAAAACACCATTATTTAAATAATACAGTGTATCACCGGTGGGATTTATACAGAGTCGGCTCGGAACGCCTTGCTGAACGGGGAACGTAAATGATTTGTCAACGATCATCAGTGAAGGATCAATTCGTTTTAAAGTAGGCGCTTCATAATTATCATATCCACCAGTACAAATGACCCAAATTTTATTTTTACGGTCCACTGTGATGCTGACAGGTTCTTTACCCATAAGAATACTGTCTGTTATCATGTCAGTTTGAGTGTCAATGATATAAACCTGTGCCTTGCGGTCTGCGCTGGGTTCATTGAAACTGCCGATACAGGTGACGAACATATATTGTCCGAAATGAAGCAGGCCTTCTGTCCAGTAAGGCGTTGAAATGGTTTTTTTAATTGTAAGGCTTCTGAGGTCAACAACCGAGATGTTTTTTCTCATGTTTGTAACGTACGCCTTTGTTGAGTCAACAAACTCAATATACCTGGGAGAATTGAACCCACTTATAGAAGTGATTGTCTTGAAATCGGTAAGTGAAACTACTTCAATCCTGTCATTATTGTTGACAATGATAAATCCTTTATTACCGGAAACCTTCATTGATTGGGCTACATCTCCAAGCCCCCGGCTGTTGGCCGATCTGAAAATATCCTGGTAGACGGAATCGCTTTTATTATCAATGTAAGTTACAGAGGCATTGGCCCTGCTGTAATTGCCTTCGTTCACAACAAAAATTCCGTTTTCGTAAGTGACTTTTGATGTATCAGGGGCTGGTGGTTTCGGAGGTGGGACTTCACGAATGGGCTCTTTTGAACAACCTGAAAAGAAATACATTAACAGGCTAATAAATATAAGTAATCTAAAGCCTGATTCTCCGGTATGTACTTTATTCCTTCTTATAATCTTATCTTTTAAATTCAAATCTCACAGTTAATGAATAATTCCTTCCTGGCATTGGCCAGTTCGTTACACTTTGGTAGTCAACATCAAACAGGTTATTGACTTTCACCTGTAAAGATATGACAAAATTATGCAAATTGATTGATTTACCAAAAATAATATTCGACAATGAATACCATGGCATATATGATTGATTGTCAGGACTTGTGTATCTTTTATTAACAAAAGTAAGGTTATACCCAAGGATGAAATTCCAGCAGCTGAGGTTCAGTGTTCCATTATATGTATCTTCTGGAATATATATAAGTTGTTTCCCCAGTGACTGGTCTTCGGGAGAAGTTGTTTTCTGATACGTTGACCTGCAGAAAGTGTAGTTATTTGAGGATGTGATCTGAAGTTTACTGACCTTCCATTTCAGGTTCAGGCTGGCTTCAATACCCCTGGCATTCACCTCGCTTACATTCTGGGGTTTCCATACTGAAGGGTTCACCGGGACAGGGCTCCACACGATCATGTCATGCATCCAGGAATAATAGCCGGAAAGGGCTGTTTCAATAAAAAATTTCCCGCTGGGAGATGGATAATTATATGTTATACCACCTTCAAGCCCGTTATCATATTCCGGTTTCAGGTCAGGGTTCCCCCAAAGTTCCCAGTAGAGGTCATTGAGTGTTGGGTACCTGTAGTTCCTGGAGGCATTCGCGTTCAGGTAGAGGTTTATCTTATTGAATGGCTTGTATTCCAGGCCAAGGGTCGGGATAAAGGGCATAAATGCCCCGTCAAGATAGTCTTCGCGCAGGATCAGCTGGGATTTGATGTGGTCGTTGAACCTGTAACCGGCTTCAAGATAAAATCCCAGGGTGTTTCTGGTCTTTACCCCCGAATAGGCATCCGACTTAACATAGTCGTAAGTATAATCCAGTCCCGGTTTAATGGTAAGGTTTTTCACACCGGTCCAGGAGAACCTTGCAGATGTGAACGATGTGTAACAGTTGTGATCGTTATTTATGAACATACTGTCATTCCTGTAATTCATGAACTGGTTAACAAGTGATGTCTTTAAAGAAAAATTCCATGATCTCTCTACCAGCTTGTACTCTATAATTGACCTCAGGGTTTTATTCAGCATTTTTTGGGGGTAATACGTCGCACTTCCTTCGACCACAGGAGGAATATCCCGGTCATCGTAACTGTACCAGACACGGGCCGTGAAAAGATGTTTGTCCTTTAATTTCCAAAACGCTTCTTCTGTTATCCCGTATTGGAGGACTTCGGCATCATGCTGGGTCACTTTTTCCATAGTGAAATCATCATAATAAGAAAAATCATTTACGGCTGAAGTAAAATTCAGGCGCGTATGTGATTGAAAAGAAGATGTACCTCCAATAAACCCCGCCTCTGTAGTATAATTATCGAAACTGGCAAAAGTCTGGGCGATTGATGCATGTATCCTGTTGTTCCAGTCGGGGTTTGTCACCAGGTTCACCACTCCTCCGAAAGCACCGCTGGTCTTGGTTAATCCCGATGCACCATAAAGTACTTCAATCTCGTCAAAGGCAGAGACCGGGATCTGCGAAAGATCCGATTGCCCCAGCATAGGATTACTCAGGCTTAAGCCGTTCCATTCAACCTGGGTATGATTTGCAGGTGTCCCTCTGAATGATGTCGTAGCAAGGCTTCCCGGACTGTATGATTTGATAAATATTGTGGAGATCTGTGATAGAACGGTTGACAGGTCGGCGTCACGGTATGGTAGCAGGATGAGTGAGTCAAACTTCACCTTCTTATACCCGCTGTTGTCGGGAACGAGATTTGCCCTGACCTCCATTTCTTTCAACTGCAGTGTGTCTTTGAAAAACTGTGCATTCAGATTGCATGGATTCTGAAGAAGAAAGAAAAAGGGAATCCCTCCGAAAAGGATGTATTTAATTAAGGTATTAATATTTCAGCAGCTTTTTCGTTAAGCGGAATGAGGGTCCGGAAGAAGTAAAATTTACAAAGTAAATTCCTGCAGGGAGGGCTGAGATATCAACATGGGTACAAACAGAGAATGAAGACTGTATCAATATTCTTCCCGTCTGGTCGGTGATCTCATAATGAAGTGGCGTTGAGGTCCCGGCAAAAAATTTTGCCTGGGATAAGCAGGGATTTGGGATTATACTGACTTCCGGCATACTTATATTACCATTAACGACGGCTGGGGCATTATGTACAAGGCCGACGCCATCAAGGTCAAATCCCCCGGTATCAAACGGGGTTGGCCATGGATCATTTATTTTATGGTTCTGTGAATCATAACGAGCGTATTCATCCTGGATACATCCCACAACATCAATGATCCTGATTTGGGTTATATGGTTAATGTCAAGAAGAGCGCTGTCTTTAAGCTGAATCAGGTCAAATGGTGTTCCGTAAAGCAATCTGTACTTACCTGCAAGATTATTGATCTTTCGGGTATCCATTGTGTCAAATGTGCCAACCTGCACCTGGGTCTGAGTAAGTGAGACTGATGGAAAACGGACAAAATTCACCCCATCGGAGCTTACCTCAACATAAGCCAGTTCCAGGAAGCCATCACTGAAAGAATTTTCAAATACGGCAAAATCCCAGCCGATATGGTCAGAAATCACGGTGTCGAAGGTAAGTGTTGCGATACCTCCGTCACCCAGGCTTAGTACCAGGCCGTCGGGAATTCCGGTGGCCATATATACATTCCCATAGGATGCCCGGTTTGAGTTGTTATAAAAGAAATTTGTATCCGCAATATTTACAAAACCTCTGATCACTGTGCAGGTTTTAGCCCAGGCATAAAAGACTGAACTGTCTTTGCTGATTGCCGTGGTCCCTGTAAAACCAGGAGGCGGCGGATACTGGCCAAATGAAAAATCAGTGATCAGGATCAGAAAGATTACTACGCAAAGGAATTTCAATTTGTGAATCATGCCTGCGAAGATACAAATTCCTTATACAAGAGTGCAAGAATCCAATGAATCCTTATAATTCTTACCTTTACGACGCCAATTTATCTCTATGTATTTTACACCATCCTACATCAAAAGGCACTCATTTCAAATGATAATCGGATTGTGCCTGATATTTTTACTGGCCGGCTGTTTTAAAAATAAATACTCATGTGACGCGAACCGTGCAAGAAACTACAACAAGATCAAGAAGAATAAAAGTAATTACAATCTGTTGTACAGTCCAAAGTCAAAACCAGTTCCGAAAAATTATCTGATCAAAAACGGAAGGTAGGTTTGTGCCCTTTTATTTCTTCTCCCCGGGACCATAGAAGTTCTCATAGCCAGGGTAATATAAGTTTCCCTTCGATTTTTCGGGTGATACAGTAAAGTATACCATAAGGGATTCAGCGCATAAGACATTATCCTGATCAAATATTTTCACTGAAATATCAGCTAGATTTCGCCTCATCTGAAGCAGGGATGCCCGTATCGTTAAAACACCCCTGTCAACATAAAGAGGTTTGATATACCTGATTTCAGCTTTTGAAGTGACTCCGGCCGATTTTAATTTGACATATACGAACCAGCTTGCTATCTCATCCATCAGTGTCGCCTGTATGCCTCCGTGAAGTACGGTATGATAGCCCTGGAAATGCTTTTTTGGTTCCCAGTATGAAACAATTTCCTCGCTTTCTTCAACAAATTTCATCTGAAGGCCAATGGAATTTCCGGGGGAACAACCAAAACAATTGTACCCTTCCAACGAAACAAAAGGATTACGGAGTTCCCGCATCAGGAATTATTTGGGTGGGTTTCCAGCTTTATACTTGGTAACTTTTACAGCTTTGCCGGTCTCATCATACTCAGTCCAGGGGCCTTCTTTCAGACCATTTACGTATTTACCCGTGAGTTTTGGTTTACCGTTTCTGTAATACTCTTTGTACTCTCCCGTAAGCTCATTCTTTGCATAATTTGACCTGACCTGAACTGTATCATTATCATAAAAGGTCTTCTGGATACCCTCGAAGTTTCCGGCTTGATAACTGTATTCAGCCATAAGCCTGCCGTTTTTATTAAACCAGCGCGAAGCACCATCCTTCTGGTTATCAATATAATTGGATTCTTCCTGTATTTTTCCATTATCATAATACAGTCGATAGAGCCCGTTTTTTAAGCCCTTCAGATAATTTGTTTCAGAGACAGGAAAATCACCTACCTGGGAATAAACAACCTGTTGTCCGCTAAGTGCTCCAAGGCGGTATGTTTCGAATAAATTAACTTTTCCTCTGCGATCCAGCTGAACCGAAGGTCCTTCCTTCTGACCATTCTTATAATTTTCAAGCTTGGCAAGAACATTGCTGGGATAAAAGCCGACCCAGCTGCCATCTTTTTTATTCTGAATATAGAATCCTTTGCTCAGAATCTCTCCGGATTTTTCTTCCCAATAGCCTGTTTTTAAACCTGATGCATCGGTCTTGTTAATAGTATCCGAAAGTTTAACCCCCGGGTTTACCTCGGATTTCACTGTGAAAGGGATCAGGAACAGGAATGCAATTGTGATAAGGACATACTTTTTCATATAAATAATTTTATTTGGTTCTTCCTTCGGATGATTGTACATACCGGTCCGCAAATTTAGGTTTATTTCCTGCTTATTCCAAGCATCCCCAATGGTTCCGCATAAAGATCAAAGCTTTCGGCCGATATTACCTTTACTTCTGAAAACGTTCCGGGTTTTAATTTATTGCCGGTAAGAGGGATAAGAACTTCATTGTCAATCTCAGGTGAATCACCTTCAGAACGGGCAATGTAATAATCTCCTTCTTTGCGGTCAATCAGTATTTTAATCTGCTTTCCAACCATGGCAATATTCTTTTTCAGCGAGATTTGCTCCTGTAAAGCCATGATCTCACTTACCCTTTCATGTTTTATTTTCTGGCTGATGTCATCACGGAGTTTATAAGCCGAAGTGCCTTCTTCATGGGAATAAGCAAACACCCCAAGCCGATCGAACCCGGCATCCCTGACAAAATCAAGCAGTTCACTGAATTCTGTATCCGTTTCCCCGGGATACCCTGCTATGAAGCTGCTTCTCAGGATAACACCCGGAATTTCCTTTCTTATAGTTTCAATCAATTTACGGGTTTTTGCAGATGAAAGCCCGCGTTTCATGGACTTAAGTATACGATTATTAATATGCTGCAGAGGGATGTCGATATACTTGCAGATGTTAGCGTGATCACGGATTACAGGAAAAATATCCATGGGAAAACCATGAGGATATGCATAATGCAGACGGATCCAAACGTTTTCGTCGACTCCCGCCAACTGTTCAAGCAGATCTGCAATTTGCCTCCTTTTGTACAGGTCAAACCCGTAAAAAGTTGTATCCTGGGAGATTACGATGATCTCTTTTACACCATTGGCAACAAGGCCTTTCGCTTCCTTTAATATGTCTGCTGATGACCTTGATATATGCCCCCCACGTATCCCGGGAATAGCGCAGAACGAACATTTCCGGTCACAGCCTTCAGCGATTTTCAGATAAGCATAATGAGAAGGCGTAGATATCATCCTTTCGCCCAGCAGACGCTTATTATAATGACCCCCAAGGTCCTTAACTATTGTTTTGAGTTCGTTGACACCATAAAAAGCGTCCACTTCGGGAATGTCTTTTTTAAGCTGGTCCCTGTACCTTTCAGAAAGGCAGCCCATGACGAAAACATGTTTTAGTTTGCCTTCACTCTTGGCATGAACATATTGAAGGATGGTTTCGACTGATTCCTGTTTGGCATCCCCGATAAATCCACAGGTATTGATGACTATGGTGTCGAGGTCCTTTATGGATGAAGGGTCGAATGAAATCTTCAAATTGCTGGCATCAAGTTGTTTCTGAAGGAGTTCAGAATCAATGAGGTTCTTGGCACAGCCAAGAGAAACAAGACCAATTGTACGGGACCGGGATCTGGTTTTCAACCGGAAAGGTTTATTTAAAAAGACTATCTACGAATTCGACCTTGTTAAATATCTGGAGATGTTCGAGCCGCTCTCCGATACCAATATACTTTACAGGAATTTTGAACTGTTCGGAAATTCCGATGACAACACCTCCCTTCGCGGTCCCATCGAGTTTGGTAAGGCAAAGGGCATTTACCTCAGTGGCTGCAGTGAATTGCTTCGCCTGTTCAAATGCGTTCTGACCGGTGGAGGCATCAAGGACAAGTAGTACCTCGTGGGGTGCGTCGGGAATAAGTTTCTGGACGACTTTCCTGATCTTGGAAAGCTCGTTCATCAGGTTAATTTTATTATGCAGGCGGCCTGCCGTGTCGATGATCACGACATCGGCGTTTCTGGAGATGCCCGATTTCACTGTATCATATGCAACTGACGCAGGGTCGGCACCCATACCCTGGTTGATGATCGGTACATCCACCCTGTCGGCCCAGATCTTTAGCTGCTCAACTGCTGCGGCCCTGAAGGTATCTGCTGCGCCAAGCAATACCGACTTCCCTGCCTTCTTGAAATGATAAGCGAGTTTCCCAATAGTAGTGGTTTTGCCAACACCATTCACGCCGACAACCATTATCACATATGGTTTCGAAGGAAAGGGGAAATCAAAACCTTTTTGGTCCTCAATGGAATTTTCAAGCAGAAGCCCGGCTATCTCCTCCTTCAATATAGTAGTCAGCTCGCTGGTGCCAACATATTTATCCCTGGCTACCCTGTTCTGTATGCGTTCCACGATCCTGACAGTAGTCTCCACTCCCACATCCGAAGTGACCAAAATTTCCTCAAGGTTATCCAGCACTTCGTCATCAACCTTTGATTTGCCGATAACTGATTTGGATATCCTTAAGAAGATGCTGGATTTTGTTTTTTCCAGCCCCTTATCAAGATCTTCTTTTTTTTCTTTGCTCAGGAAACTGAACAGGCCCATGGTCCGGTTTTATATAAAAAAAGCTTTTTTCCTCCGAAAAAAGCTTTCTATAATTGGAATGAATTCGTTTAGTTATCCTTTCCTGCCAGGAAGTCTTTTACCTGATCGTTGGGAACCATAGCTTCCTTGAAGATGTAAGCTCCGGTTTTCTTTGATCGAACCATACGGATCACTTTGGTGTAATCCTTACCTGTGGAAGAACCTTTAAATGAAGCAACTACTTTCTTTGCCATAACTCACTTATTTAATTTCTTTATGAACTGTCACTTTCTTAAGGTATGAGTTGTATTTTTTCAACTCCAGCCTTTCAGGAGTGTTCTTTTTGTTTTTCTTGGTGACGTAACGCGACATCCCGGGCACACCGCTGGTTTTCTGCTCCGTGCATTCCAGAATCACTTGAATTCTCTGGTCTTTGCTCTTCTTTGCCATGAAAAAATGTACTTATAAATTTAGGGACTGCAAAAGTACAAACTTTCCCGGAATAAACAAAAATATTTTAATACTTTTAGGCGATCAAATAATCCGGACCCATTATATCCCTTTCAGATGAGCTGGAAATCCTATATTCACGGGTATCAGTCTTTTCTCCGTCTTGAAAAATCCTTATCGCAGAATTCTATAGAAGCGTATCTCCATGACGTTGAAAAACTGACACAATACCTTGATCAAACCGGTATTAAGGCTGGTCCTGATCAGGTCACATTAAAGGATTTCCAGGATTTCTTAAAGTGGATCAACGGTCTGGGGATGACAGCCACTTCCCAGGCAAGGATCGTTTCCGGGTTGAAGGGTTTTTATAAATATCTCTTACTTGAGAACATTATCCGGAAAGATCCGACCGAATTGCTGGAATCCCCCAAAACGGGACGCAAACTTCCTGTGTTCCTCACAGTTCCCGAGATCAATGCCTTGACAGAAGCCATTGACCTTAGCACACCTGAGGGAAAACGAAACAAAGCTATCCTGGAAGTCATGTATGGATGTGGGCTGCGGGTTTCCGAATTGGTCGGTCTTAGGATAACCAACCTGTACTTCAATGAAGGATTTATAAAAGTGGTAGGTAAAGGGAATAAGGAAAGACTGGTCCCTCTTGGGGCAATGGCGATGAATGAGATTGTTCATTACCTGAGGGAGGTGAGGCCGGGCATTCCTTTAAGGGCAGGTAACGACGATATCCTTTTTCTGAACCGCAGAGGCTCAAAGCTAAGCAGGGTGATGATCTTCACGATAATTAAAAACCTGGCACGGAAAGCAGGTTTAAAAAAAACTATTAGTCCGCACACTTTCCGGCATTCCTTTGCCACTCACCTTGTTGAGGGCGGGGCCGACCTGAGGGCCGTGCAGGAGATGCTGGGCCACGAATCCATTACCACAACGGAAATATATACCCATCTTGACAGGGAATACCTTCGAAGCACAATAATTCAGTTTCATCCCAGGAGTAAGTAGCGAAATGGCGAAAATTATTTTTAATAACCATGATATGAAAACAAAAGTGAAACAATTATTATCACCGATCCTGGTCATTATTCTTTTTGTTTCGGACAGTGCTTGTAAGAAAAAAGAAACCAATTACTGGCCCGGGGAACTGGGCGGTACCTTCGTATTCCTGACCCGAAGTCATCACGATAATGCAAGCAAGGTTTATATTATGAATTCAACCGGGATAACGAAGGTTGCAGACCAGCCCGGCATCGGTGCCGGCAAATGGTCACCCGACGGCACAAAAATACTGTACGATTGAGGAGATTGGTTTTATCTCATGAACGGATGGGGGCCTGATAAAAGGGAGTTCGAAGGTTCTGCCCCTGTTTTCTCACCCGACAGCAGGAAGATTGCATTTCTGCATGAAATCTATGGCAAGGACGGAACTTTAGGCGATTCACTTTGCTTCATGAACGCAAACGGTTCCGGTTTTGTTTACCTTAATTTCATTCCGATTGGGCGGTATCCTTATCTTCCGGAATGGTCGCCCGACGGAGCAAATATTGCTATAAGTACCATGAAAGAATTACCCGACCATTCCAATATAGTAGCCGATTCCGTCGGGTATATCAATGAGGGCGGTTTCCATTTGCTTGCAAAAGGAAGTTATCCTGTGTGGTCTCATGACGGCTCGCAGTTATTATTCCATAATGCCAATACAATCTGGAGTTTGACCTTATCGGACCGATCAATTGTCAAACTGGCTGATTTTCACGACAGTACATATTTCTTCAGCTGGGCTCCCGACAGAAGCAGGATATGTTATTTCAGGTATAAAGACCTGTATGTGATGAAAATGGATGGAAGTGCGCCTGTCCTGGTATCCCGGAATTTTTCTGACAGCCCATCCTCCTGGTCAAGGGACGGATCTAGAATCGCTTATATAAGCGGGGACCGGAGTTTTACCGTCATTAATGCAGACGGATCGAAAGCCATAAGTTTTACTGTAGGTCCGCCGGTACTTGATGCCCCTGACTATATTGCCTTCTTCGACTGGTATTGAATTTATCCGCGCATTCCACCAGGATTATCTTCAACTGTGTGGGCAGAAAATAACTCATAAATCATTTAAACGGTGAGTCCGGCTCTTTCGCCATATGGTTGTATACCATGCCATCCATGAATTTCGGGAAGAACTTATTCAGGAGGACGGTTAGTTTGCCCATGGTTGTAAGGACAAGGGTATTCTTTCTGTTTTCTATTGCAGTACAAATATGTGCGGCCACGGTTTCGGCCGGCATGAGTTTGCTTTCATCCAGGGGAGTTTCGCCCTGGGATGAGCCGTCTTTCGATAATGCCACATTGCGGATATTGCTTGATGTGAAGCCCGGGCAGGCGATAAGGACATGAAGTCCCTTTTTTATGTTCTCTATGCGGATGACCTCGAGAAGTCCATGCATGGCGAATTTAGAGGCTGAATATCCTGTGCGGCCCGGCAACCCTTTATAACCGGCAACGGATGAAACTCCCACCAGGGAGCCTTTTGTTTTAAGAAGTTGAGGAAGTGCAAATTTCGAGCAATAGACCGTTCCCCAGAAATTCGTTTCCATGAGACGGCGGATCACGTCCAGATCAACATCTTCAAACAAAGCCCTCATGGAAATTCCGGCATTATTTATCAGTACGTCGATGCGGCCGAATTTATCCACCGCAGCCTCGATGAGCCGGCAGCAATCATTCTCTCGGGTCACGTCGGCCTGAACTGATATGTAATCCGCAGTACTCCATGAAGAAGTGAATTCGTCCAGTATTTCCTTTCTGCGGGCCGAAAGAACGACCTTTGCACCCCGTTTGTGTGCCTCTATAGCCAATGCCTTGCCTATGCCGGAGGAAGCGCCGGTAATGACTGTTACCTTATTGTTCATAACTCCAAGTTTGCAGCAAAGGTAGGGAATGGATTTACGATTTACGAGGCCCGATTTACGATTTTATGTACGATGGACGATGTACGACTTCATAATCCTGTATCCCGCATCTGCCATCCCACATCCGTAAACAGAGAAAAAATGTACTTTCGTATAAATTTCCGAGCATGACCGAGAGAGAACTATTTTACCGTTACCTGGGATTACCTTCTTTTAGTCCAATGGCTCTTGATATCGTCAAAGCAAGCGGGGTCTTTATATATGATCGCTCCGGCAAGGATTATATTGATATGGTTTCAGGGATCTCGGTCAGCAACGTGGGACACCGTCATCCGCAGATATTAGAAGCAATTAAAAACCAGCTGGATGCCTATTTATATGTGAATGTGTACGGTGAGTTTATTCATTCTCCCCAGGTAAAACTGGCCGAAAAACTAATCGGGCTTCTCCCCTCTTCACTCGATTCGGTATATTTTGTAAATTCAGGGTCGGAAGCAATTGAAGGGGCTTTAAAACTGGTGAAGCGTTATACAGGCCGGAGCGGCATCATTGCGTTTAAAAACGCTTACCATGGATCAACCCACGGCTCCCTGAGCATCCTGGGGAACGAAGCTATGAAACAGGCTTTTCGTCCTTTGTTGCCGGATGTAAATTTTCTTGAATTCAACAATTTCTGTGATCTTGAAAAAATCGATTCACACACTGCCTGTGTTGTAGCCGAAACAATTCAGGCGGAAGCCGGTCTTATACCGTCGGCTGAAGGATTTATGTTTCAGTTACGCAAACGCTGTAATGAAACCGGGGCGCTGCTTATCATCGATGATGTTCAGATGGGTTTTGGACGGACCGGGAGTTTTTTCAGTTTCGAACCTTATGGAATAGTTCCCGACATTCTGGTACTGGCAAAGGCTCTTGGAGCTGGTATGCCCCTAGGAGCTTTTATTGCTTCGAAAAATATTATGGAAACACTCGCCTTTCAGCCGGAACTGGGTCATATCACTACCTTCGGAGGGCATCCCGTCAGCTGTGCAGCCGCCATAGCGGGGATAGACGTCCTGCTGGAAGGACATTATCCGCAGACAGCAGAAAAGAAAGGTAAACTGATCGAAGACATGCTGGCCGATGCCCTGCAGAAAGGGTTTATTTCGGGTATTCGCCGCAGAGGCCTGGCGCTTGGCATTGATCTTGCGGATCCATCAATGCGGAAAACATTTCTGGATGCTGCAATAAAATATGGTGTGCTTACCGATTACTACCTTTTTAATCCTGCGACTTTCAGGATTGCACCCCCTCTGACCATCACCGAGGTTGAGATACTGGAAGGTATGGACAGATTGCTAATGGTTTTTCGGAATTTATTCTGATTTACAACAAAATGATCTTTCCGCAGTCTGAAGGACTGAAGTGTTACCGGTTAATCGATCTTCACTGCACCAACATTACTGCTCTGAGATCGTGATTCGATCCGGAAGAAATAGTATCCCCGGGGGATGCCTGCACAGGAAAGACTTACCTGATGGGTTCCCATATCCTGGTAACCCGAAACGATTGTTTTTACTTTTCTTCCGCAGATATCTATAAGTGATAAGGTTATAAAATCGCCTTCAGGCAAATAATAATCGATAGTTGTATGATCACTAAACGGGCACGGGTATGCTGAGATATGGATTCCGGAACCATCCGCTTGTTTGGCTGTAATGCCCGTTGTGGAAGGTGTTATAGCGCTGAAGTAAACGTCCTGCTCCCCGTTGAGCGTATTGGTCCATGCAAGGTATGCCTTGTCGTTGTCGGAGGTCATTGAAACATAATCCCCCATTTTAGCCTGCTGCGGCCATCCGATACGGGAGCTGAACAAAGGTGACAGTTTCCGGTTTGCTGACCAGCTTATTCCCTGGTTCAGTGAGTAGGAATAATAAAGTGCTGAAAACAGAGAATCCGGAGGTGAGTCGCGTGTGTCAAGCCAGGTTGCATCTATCCTTCCGTTCGGTGCGACCGACATTGTCCCGAACCACTGGTAACTGCCAGTTCCCGCATCATCGTTGACTCTTACAGGAACGCTCCAGGTCAAGCCTCCATCAATGCTGCGTGTGAACATCACATCTGCCGAATCATTGACGGAGAATCTCTGAACGGATGAAAGGAGGTATACGTTGTCATGTGCGGGACCGGTTGAACGGTCGACCGAGATGCTGATCTGTCCCGACAAACCTAATGGATTAACAAGCTGTCCATAAATTACCTGCCCGTCCAGGTTGGCCATCGACAAATCCCACACGGGAATGGAATCAGCATATTGGGCGCAGGTAGATTTTAAGACGATTAACCCGAAAATGTCGCTCCAGCCGGTCAAATAAACCTCTCCGCTATTGCCAACCGCCATCGTGCCCCAGTAAGGGTTTCCCGGAAGTTCGGTACAATCCCCAAAAGTGCCTCCGTCATCTGTGGAACGTGTAAAGGATCCGGGCTGACAGGAACTGAAAATTGAATTCCAGTCAGAATATATATTGCCAGTCCCGGCTCCACCGCTACGATCGATGGTCATCCATTGCTTATCGCCGCCATGTGCATCGGTGCCTGTATTCCAGGCAGCTCCTCCATTATCGCTTTTGAAAACTTTGCAGAAGTAATTTCCTGCATCCAGGGTAAGACTGTTATAATAGAAGTTTCCTGATGAGTCACAATCAAGTACCGGGTCGCTCCTGAAGACTCCCGGGTTAATGGCACCAGGGAAAGTCCATGTTTGTCCGCCATCCGTTGAATAACCGAAACCCGCCTGCCTGAAATTGCTGTAAACATTATCGAACTGACGCCAACCGATGACAATATGATTGGGATCCAGGGGATCTATGGTCATGGAAGGTTCATTGGCTGCATCCCCGACGATGTTCTGTCTGCTCGCATCCACATTGACCTGCACCATGGTAAATCCGGCACTTTTAATTCTGGTGGCAATGCTGCCGGGACCAGCAGGGGGAGGCATATAAGGCTGATCTGGCACTTCGTGGTGGAAACGGACCTTTGATCCCTCAGTATCGGTCCCCCGCTGCGAAAAGGAGTAGAATGGTGTAAAAAGTATCATTAACAATAATACTCTTTTACAGATATATTTTATTTTCATGATGTGAAATTAGAAAAAATATAACCATGCTGCCGGTTGTATAAAGTATTTATTCCGAATTGATCCAATTCATTATTTTAACGACTTACTTTATTACTTTTGTTTATTGTCATTTAATTAAACAGGAATGAAACGCAGTACTTATTAACCCAACATTGACCCCGAATTATGAAAACATTAAAATTTTTGCTGATCATCACTGCATTCTGTACTCTCCATCTGGCACAGGCACAGAAATCTGAGTACAAAGTATTGAAAAACATCCCCCTGGAAGGAGATGGTGGTTGGGATTATCTGTTAGCGGATGATGCCACCCAAAGACTTTACGTTTCCCATGGCATAATGGTGCAGGTGCTGGATATTAAAACTGAGAAACTTATAGGTACGATTCCCGGGACACCAGGAGTTCACGGGATAGCCATCGTGAAAGAGTTTGGCAAAGGATTTATCACTGCTGGCCGGCTCGATTCCGTTGTTGTTTTTGATCTTAAAACTCTTAAGCCAACAGCGAAAATAAAAACTGACAAGAACCCCGATGCCATATTATATGATACTTTCAGCAAAAGGATCTTTACGTTCAACGGCCGGGGTAGTTCAGTAACTGCGATTGATGCAAAAACCAATAAAGTTTTAGGGACGCTACCGGTCTCCGGTAAACCTGAAGCCGCAGTTTCCGACGGAAAGGGTAAGATCTTCGTAAATATTGAAGACAAATCCAATATTACGAAATTTGATGCAAAGACACTGAAAATTGAAGCTGAATGGCCGTTGGATCCTGGTAAGGAGCCATCGGGACTGGCTATTGATCTGAAGACAAACCGCTTATTTTCCGCCTGCGGTGAATCCAAAACCGTTTTAGTCATGGATGCACTCAGCGGAAAGCTCATTGCTTCACTGCCAATGGGCGAAGGTTGCGATGGAATTGTATTTATAAAGGAAGACCAGAATGCCCTGGCTTCATGTGGTGATGGTGTACTGACTGTTGTTCACCAGGTAAGCCCTTCTGAATACACAGTTATTCAAACATTACCGACACGCCGGAGTGCCAGGACTATAACATACAGTAAAGCCGAAAAGAAAATTTACATGTCATCGGCTGATGTGACAATGGAAAATAACCGCAGAAAGGTTGCTCCCGGCAGTTTCCAGATTCTGGTCGTTGGGAAATAAGCATAAACCGGATGCCTGTTTATCTACTTCCCGAGGAGCCAATATTTCCGCTTCCTTCCGAAGCTGAACCGGACGGATTGATAGCTATTGGAGGTGACCTTTCTCCCGGGAGGTTGCTTAAAGCTTATACTGAAGGCATTTTCCCATGGTTTCGGGATGAAGAAGATGTTTTTTGGTTTTCCCCCGATCCAAGGATGATTTTACTTCCGGATGAACTGAAAATTTCAGCTTCACTGAAACGTGTAATCAGAAGCGGGAAATTCAAAGTTCGCACTGATAGTTCATTTGAAAAAGTTATTACAGCCTGTGCCGAAGCACCACGGGTTGGACAGGATGGAAGCTGGATAGATCCTGACTTTATCAAAGCCTATACTGACCTTCACAGGCTTGGTTTTGCCCATTCATTTGAAGCCTTCCTCGATGGTGAACTTTCAGGCGGGTTATATGGTGTGTCAATCGGCCGGGCCTTTTTCGGCGAAAGCATGTTTCACAAGGTGACCGACGCTTCCAAGGTGGCATTTTTTTATATGGTGGAGAAAATAAAAACCTGGCAGTTTCATTTTATCGACTGCCAGGTTGAGACTGATCTTTTAAGAAGCCTTGGTGCAAGACCTGTTCCGAGGGCGGAATACCTGGAACGCCTGAAAACTGCGGCCGGCTTTCCGACTCATGAAGGTTGCTGGGTCTTATAGACCGAGCTTTTTCCTGATCTCCTGAGGGATTGCATTTTTGTGAACCATAATATCCATTGTTTTCAGCATTACCTAAGGTTCAGATGCGTAAAAATACCCTTTAAATTTATGATCCTCCAGTCACCAGAAATTCTTGATGATATAATATTTGTTATCATTCTGGTCTTTGGCAATACCTGTGAGGTGCATTACAATGCTTCAGCATATAGGTTACATCATGGGTGGCACCGCCGCCGCCGAAATTATGTTTTCCCTGGAATCTTACATAAAGCCTTGCTTTATTCGAACGGATGTTCCAGATCGAAGTCTGGACGATAATGACCTTTGCTTTCAATACCCTGTACCCATCCATTCTCCAGCCCCAGCTTTTCCATTTCATCGACAACTCTGAGGTATTCTTCATTGTACAACTCACGGTAAAGAAACGGGTGGTCCATGACCCTGGCTGTCGGGTAGTACTGCGACATAAGGGATATGTGAAGTTTTGGGGATATTTCCTCAGCAATATACCTCAGGACATGCAGGCTGTTTTGAACTTGCCGGGGCAACACCAAATGCCGTATAACAATTCCGGAATTGGCTGTGTTCTCATCTGTAAGGTGCAAAGCAGAGCCTTTCTGTCTGTACATTTCCTTTATCGCGTCAGCAGCCACCCTGGGGTAGTCTTCGGCCTTTGAAAGAGATCTTGCCAGCATGCGATCCATGTATTTAAAGTCGGGAAGGTACACGTCGATCAAGCCTTCCAGGGATCTTAAGGTGATGGCTTTATCATAGGCATTGGTGTTGTATACCCATCGTGGTGAGTAGCCAGTTGCTTTTATTGCCTGAATGATGATCTTCATCTGGGGAATAAAATGAGAAGGTGAAACAAACCCTACCATGTTGATCCCCTGGTTCAGTATAGCCGTCACTTCCTGCACAATATCATTGAGATCCATTCGAAACGAAGTTCTGGAGATCCCTGTGTCGCTGATCTGGTGATTCTGGCAATAGATACATTGCAGGTTGCAATTGGTAAAAAAGATATTGCAGATACCCTTTGGCCCTGAAATAACAGGTTCCTCTCCTTTATGAATACAGATGGAGGCAATGTTGAACGACGCATCACTGCGGCATTTACCCTTTGAAGATACCCAACGGTTTATATGACATTCCCGTGGACAAATAGCACAGTCCTTAAGTTCTTCAAGTGGTTTGAGCAGTTCTTCGGAAATCATCCCGGCCCGTTCTTTTTTATAACTTTGATTCCACAAATTTCGTCAATTAATTCAACACAGTGCTTCCGGAGGTTTTGCAGCACGGTAAATACATGTTTGATGCTTCATAAATTTCTTGATTATAAACACATTATCTGGGACTGGAATGGTACCCTGCTCGACGACGCCTGGCTGTGTGTCGAAGTCATGAATGGAATGCTTGAAAAACGAGAGCTTCCGAAGGTCAGCCTGGATTTTTACCGGTCGGTGTTCACTTTTCCGGTGAGGGATTATTATGAAAAACTGGGTTACGATTTTACAATGGAATCCTTTGAGGAAGTCGGCATGGCATTCATGGTACTTTACAACCAGCGTCAGAAGGAATGCAGATTACATCCCGAGGTTGTTAACGTACTTGAAACCTTCAAACAACGTGGCTTTGGGCAATCCATCCTTTCGGCCCGCGAACAAAATGAATTACTTGCGGAGACTATTGACCTGGGGGTCAATCATTATTTTGATAAAATTTACGGTCTTGATGACCATTATGCCCATGGCAAGACCGAGGTGGGCTTACGGCTGATCTCGGATTTAGGCCTTCCTGCTTCTTCCCTGCTGTTCATTGGTGATACACGTCATGATGCAGAAGTTGCATGCGGGATCGGCATTGATTGTATACTTATTCCCAACGGACACCATAGTGAGGAAAGGCTCAGAGCCTGCAGTTTTCCCCTGATCGGAAGCCTGAATGAATTAATTACAAGCCTATGATAACCAGGATTGCCGTTGTTTTTCTTTTATCATTCTTTTTCGCAGGTATGCCCGCATCAGGGCAAACCATCAAAGGGAAAAGCATTCAAACACATACCATAAAACTCAGTAAAAAGGCCGGCAAAGGAAACACGGAATCGGGGCCGGGGATTGCTTTCCTGTCTGATTTGCCTTATGGATCTTCCGATACCATAACCCGGGCATTCTTTGCTTTTCTTAAAGCGCAACTACAATCCGACTGTGATTTCATTACAGCTTCGGAACTGGTAAAACACCTATCCTCCCTAAGTAAATATAAAATTGTCGTCTACCATAGGAATAAAAGCGGGCCTATTCCGGCAGAACTGAGGGAAGCAAAAACCTTGTCAGCTTTTAAGGAATACCTGTATGAAGGGGGCAGCCTGTTGCTTTATGGTTTTGCCCTGCATTATCTGAACATGCTGGGGCTTGAGAACATTCAGCCAGCCGACAGCCTGAAACCTTGTATTGATGATGGTTACGGCAGGAAACTGGGCTTCCATGCTTTCATAGACCATCCTGTTTTCAGGGGAATGAACGGCGGCGCTTATATTTTGCGGCCTTTAACTGACCAGAGCGTAGGCCTTTGCGGATATTTCGGGGAAAAGCTGCCGGCAGCCGGCAAAGTCATCGCAGTTGATTGGGATTACATATTCCTTCGCGAAGAATCGAAAATAGTTTTGGAATATAATTGCGGGAAAGGGAAAGTTTTGGCTATTGGGGGGTATATGGACTTTTCTCAGCCCAATCTTAACCGTTTGCACCTGGAAAAATTCACCCGGAACTGTCTTGAGTATCTCGCCGGAACTATACAGTCACAAGATGTTCATTACTGGGACTACTCACCCAACACTGTTTTGGAATGTGGCAGGGATTCCCTACCGGGTCAGGCAAAGTTGGTAAAACCTGGCTATCGCTGGGATGAGCCGGCAGACCCGGTTGCAATGGAAAGCAGATTCTCTTCCAATGACTCCTGGGATGTAGCAGGTGAGCGGTTGTTGACCATGGGAACCGGGAACGGGGGCATTGAGGAGCTTTGGGCGCATCCTTTCATGGCTTTCAGAGATTATGAGGTGGGGATCAAATTCGATTATAAGGATACCATTTACTGGCTTAAGGATCAGCGTCCTGAGGTAATTGCCCATCCCTCTTACTTCTGCCGTCAGTATAAATTTCCAAGGGCTTATCTGAAGGAGATCATTGTGAATGATCCCCTGGACCCCGCCGGGGTGCTGCATTATGAATATAAGGGGGTCTACGGAGCCGAACTTTTCATCCTCCTTAAATCTAATTTAAGATGGATGTGGCCTTATTCTGAGAAAGTAAGCGGGAGTATATGCCATGCCTGGCTTGATGACATCCAGGCCTTAAGATTTACTGATAAATCGGGCTTGCTGAATGTTTTCCTTGGCGCCAACAAACCGGCAGTTCAACAAATCTCCGGACAGTTTTCGGACTTTTCAATTGATAAAAACTACAAAGCCGTGGGTGTTCACACGGATAAATTCCAGGCAGCAGGATTCCTTCAATACAGGCTTGAAATGAATGACCAGCTTGATGTAGTTTATGCCGCAGGAAGAGAAGACAGCAAGACAATCAGGCAATGTTATGAAAAGTATTCAGCATCACCTGAAGAGATTTTTCAGCATGCAATTCAGCATACCACTGAACTCTATAAAAGCAGGTTGATGATCTCATCCCCGGATGCCAATTTCAACAAAGGTTATTTATGGGCAGTTGTGTCGACCGATAAATTCTTCGTGAATACTCCCGGTATGGGGAAATCTATGGTTGCCGGTTATGCGACCACCAGGTATGGCTGGGACGGGGCACAGAAAGTGAGCGGAAGGCCGGGCTATGCATGGTATTTCGGCAGGGACGGGCAATGGAGCGGCTTTGCTTTGCTCGACGCCGGCGATTATGAGAAGGTGAAGTCGGAACTTGAGTTTTACCAGAAATACCAGGACCTGAACGGGAAAATCTTTCATGAAGCAAGCACTTCGGGGATAGTTCATTATGATGCTTCCGATGCAACCCCATTATATATAATACTTGCCGGACGATATTTCAGGTTCTCAAACGATACGGCTTTTTTGCGTCAAAGCTGGCCGCATATCCTCAAGGCCATCGATTTCTGTTTTTCCACGGATACAGATAAAGACCATCTGATCGAAAACACCAATGTAGGACATGGCTGGGTCGAAGGAGGCGAGTTATATGGCTCGCATGCAACCTTTTACATGACAGGATGCTGGAGTGAAGCTTTGAAGGAGGCTTCCAATATGGCAGCATTCATGAAGGAGCAGGACAAAGACAGGTACAGGGATGAAGCGGAGGTAATAAACCAGATCATCAATAAAGATTTCTGGAATCCGGGTACATCCTTTTTTAATTATGGAAAAAATGTGGATGGCAGTTTCCGTGCAGAGCCCACGGTATTGCCCGCAGTTCCCCTGGGATTCGGGCTGGCCGACCCGGACAAGGCAGCTTCTGTGTTAAGGCAGTACGCCTCCAACTTATTTACAACCAACTGGGGAGTAAGAATAATAAGGGACGACAGCCGTCTGTTTAAACCTACAGGTTATCATTACGGGAGTGTATGGCCGTTATTCACAGGCTGGGCTTCAATGGCCGAATACCGTTATGGCAATTCTGTTCAGGGTTTTTCGCATATGATGAATAATCTAAATGTATATAAGTCCTGGGCTTTGGGAACTGTTGAGGAAGTGTTGAACGGTGCTGTTTACAAGCCTTCCGGGGTATGTGCAAACCAATGCTGGTCGGAGACCATGGTAATACAGCCTGCCCTTGAAGGCCTTCTGGGCCTGTATGTAGATGCAGGAAAACGCTTACTCAAACTGGCCCCTGCCCTTCCTGCCGGATGGGACTCGCTCGAAGTCAGGAACATCAGGATCGGCACCAAGATCATCAGCATGAAGTTTAAAAGAAACGGAAATACATTCTCCTACAGGTTTACATCGGAATACAGAGAAGCAATTACTGTTGAATTTGCTCCATTATTGCCCACTGGAACACAACTTCTGTCATGTAAGCTCAACCATAGGGATGTCCCGTTCTCAATAGAAAATACATCCAAAGGCATACGTGCCAAACTTGAATTTAAGCCCGACGGCATTGATCTGGTCGAAATTGAATTCAGAAATGGAATAAATGTGCTGCCGGTCGTTACTGATCCAAAACCAGGAAATAGCGCTGAGGGACTGAGGATTATAGACAGCGGCCTGAGCGGAAATGTTTATTCAATCCTTGCTGAAAATAAGGCTGGCACTTCAGGAGAAATCATGTTGAGGGTGAACGACCAGGACATTGACCATATTGACAACGCGGTCCTGCTGACGAAAAGCGGGAATATTTATACAATCCGGATTCTTTTCCCCGATCAGGGAAAAATGTTCACCCAGGTTCCCTTAAAGATCTATCTGAAATGAGAAAATTTTTATTTTTATTCCTGCTGATAACATGTTACCGGGGTTCAGGGCAATTTCTTTCGAACCTCCATGCTACCAGGTCCGATGCCTTGTTTACAACCTATGCAGCTCCCCTTGCCCGTTCAACTTACAAACTTGACCAGGGCTACCAGTTTTTATTCAATGATGCTGAAAGCGGGGTCGAGATGATCTCCTCCGACGGGC
This sequence comes from Bacteroidota bacterium, assembly GCA_026391775.1. Taxonomy (GTDB): domain Bacteria; phylum Bacteroidota; class Bacteroidia; order Bacteroidales; family FEN-979; genus CAIRDP01. The sequence goes on along the minus strand of JAPLDK010000007.1, from coordinate 125,888 downwards.
CCAATTTCGGGCTTGCTTCAAGCATTGGAAATGAGACCAGGTTCAGGTTGAAGGAATTATTCATGGAACCTGTTATAACTACTTCATATAGTGATATATTAAAGTATTATTATTATGCCTTTAAGGACATCAGGGTCGATGTATCTTTTGATGTATTTTCTTCCGGCTCAGCCTTCATTGATTATGTTGTCTGCAACTCAGGAAAATTTGTTAGCCAGATCACACTTATCCCTTATCATTATTATCCATCTGCCGACAGTATTGTCAATCTTCAGCATGATAATTTATCTGACGGCTATTATTACCCCTTGTATAAAAAGCCTGATTCCTGGATGAAAGAGCATCAGATACCCATAATCACTTCATTGCGGGCATACCTCTTACCAGGTCTGAAGCTCGATTCCATGATTGTTTTAAGTTTTAATGCAGGAACCAAAACCCCTAGACCGGCCGGACCCCTGGATGACATACGGCGAAGCATTCAGTTAAAAAAAATGTCATCGCCCGGGACCATGGCCGTGTTTGGGATGAGGACTATCCGCCTTGAACCGGGTGAATCAACCAGGTTCCGGATAGTTTTTGGCCTGGAAGATGTGAACGTAAGAATGCAGGACGCATTCCGCAAGTTAAAGCCCCTGATGGATGTTGACCCGGCGAACATCGTCAGGGAAGATGAAAAAGTATACAGTAAGATACTACAGGTAAAACTTCCAGGCCGTGATAATGAAATGCTTTACTGGAGCTGTTTCTCACTGATGAGGCAGTGCATGATGCCGTCTGAAGGAAAATGCAGGACAAATTACTATGTATTCTCAAGGGAGCCAAAATGGGGATGGGGGTATGGCGGACAGGTATTCCATGAGAGCCTGAGCATGCTGGCTTATGTATATATGGATCCCGTAAGTGCCATGAATTCACAGAGGGTATTCATCCATAGGCAGCAGCCTGATGGTTATATCAATTACCGCACCGGGCCTTACCTTGACGAAACCATACCCTATGCAAACCAGCTAACGACATCCGCTCCCTGGTTCAATTATATAAACTGGGAAGTGTATAAGATCAGCAAGGACAGGAAGTTTCTTCAGGAAGCCTATATTTCCGGAAAGAAATTTTACACATTCTTTGTTAAAAACAGGGATTCTAATCTGAACGGGCTTTGCGAATGGGGAGCTGAAGGAGAACTTGAGTCTGTTCGTGATGCCAGGGTTGCCGTATGGGATAAGGTGGGCAGGCCCATGAGCTTTGAAGGCCCGGATGTAAACTCCATGCTGGTGATGGAAGCCAGGTCGCTGTCGGAGATGGCTAAAACCCTGGGGTTGGCAGCTGATGCCCGGCAGTGGGAAGATCTGGCAAAGCAGCGGTCGGCCCTGATAAACCATTTTATGTGGGATACCACCACCGGTTTTTATTATAACATAAACAAGCTGGACCAGGGGTTCACTTTTCGCAATGCTAACGATCTGAAGATTAAAGAAATAATTGGATTCCTCCCACTCTGGGCGGGAGTATGCAATACGAAAAATGCCGGTCAGTTGATGAGGTCTTTGAGGGACCCCAAGGAATTCCACAGGCTCTATGGAATACCGACCCTGACAGCGAGATCAGATTATTATAATCCGATCGGCTACTGGAATGGACCTGTATGGGTGCAATGGGAATACCTGATTTACCGGGGTCTGAGGGATTACGGCTATAATCAGGATGCTTCGGAACTTGTAAACCGGGTCCTTGATAATATGATCTGGCACCTTAAGCAGGATCATGTTTTCTGGGAGTTTTACAGTGCCGACGAACACCAGGCAGGATGGAACAAGACTTATATCTGGGCCGGTATTGCTGCCAGAATGCTAATCGATGAATATTCAGTGAAATGAAAAGAACTTCTTTGTTAATCACGCTTTTCCTTCTGGTTTTGCCTGGTTTTGGCCAGAATTTCAAACCGGTTGAGGATTATGTGCGGATCGATGCCCGTTCCGATGATCCCTTGTTTACTACCTATGCGGCGGCCATAGCCAGGTCGAGGTTATACGGTGACAAAGCCTATAAGATGGATTATTACTCATGCTGTATGCCGGTAAATTATTCAAGCGATCATGCCGGCCGGCTTTATTGCCTGTGGAAAATTGATCAGGTTGTGGTGGGAAAGATGGCGGAATATTTCAGGAAACCTGTAGTGAATTTCTCCTTCCCCGATATGGCAATTATGGAGTATGAGCCTTTCAGGGGCATTCATGTGAAGGAAACATTCCTGGTCTATAGTTCGACCCTGGCCATTGTTGACCTTGAGGTGAGCAGTACCGATAAAATCAGCCACGAGATTTCGGTATACCCCATTCTGGAAGCAGAAAATGATTCAATGGAGGTAATTCGTTTTGATTCTGTGAATAAAGCTTATGTTGTTCACCGTTATGAAAGCCCTTACCGTCTTATCAGCAGCCTTAAAATGGAATACGGTTATCCCACAAAGGTACGTGACATCTTTACAGTTAGCCCGGCCCCATATACTTATGGAGCTTATTTTGGTGATATTTCTTCCTTTTATAATACCATTAAGACTGATTTCTATTCTGATAAACGCAGCGATACCCTAAACCAGAGGAAGCAGGGGTTTTGCCGGTTCATAGCACTGAATTTCAAAAAGAGGCTGGCCCCGGGCCAGAAGGTTTCATTCAGGGTACTCCGGGGTTTCCAGGGGCAGAATGAGGACCGGGAGGCCCTGATGAAAGATGTGGAAACAATGAAAACCTCCTTGTTGAAAACTTTTTATGAGGATGACCTTATTTTATTTTCAAAAATCCCGAGGATAAATTTCAGGACAAGGGATGAAAAGATTGCCTACCTGGGGGCATTCAACCTGGTCAGGGGCTGTATGTATCCACCTTCGGGAAAAACAAATTTCAATTCTTATGCATTCTCCCGCAACCCATTATGGGGTTGGGGGCATGGCCACCAGGTGCTGCATGAATCCTTAAGCATGCTTGCCTATGTTTATATGGATCCCGCATCGGCCCAGGGTTCACAGCGGGTATACATGGAACAGCAGAGGGATGACGGATTTATTGCTTACAGGCATGGGCCAAGGGGCTTACAGGATTATCCCCACAAGAATATGCCAACTACCTCCGCCCCATTCTTTAACTGGATCAACTGGGAAGTTTTTAAAGTGAGCAAAGACAGGCGTTTTCTTGAAGACGCATATATATCCGGCAGCAGGTATGTGGATTGGCTGATCAGAAACAGGGATACCGACCATGACAGCACCTTTGAGTGGGGGCCCTACGGTATTATCGAAAATGTAAGAGACTGGTATAATGCTGTGTTCCAGGTTTCTGCCGAGCGATACCTGGACGTGGATAAGGAAGATATTTCCGATGAACTGGAATGTCTCGACCTGACCCTGATGGTTGTCAAGGAAGAAAAATCACTTTCACTGATGGCCGAAGCCCTTGGGAAAAAGGAAGAGTCCCATATGTGGAAAGAAAAGGCTGATGCCGTTATCAGGCTTGTCAACAAAAGAATGTGGGACGATAGTACCGGCTTCTACTATTCGGTCAATAAAAAGAATCATAGCTGGTATTTCATGACCAGGGACCTCCGAAGGCAGGAAATCATAGCTTTCCTTGCACTTTGGGCAGGTGCGGCGCCAAAAGACCGTGCGGAAAAACTTATTAAAGCCCTTACTGATACAACAAAATTCTGGAGAAGGTACGGAGTCCCGACTTTATCGGCACAGGACCCATGGTACAGTCCTTATGTTGATTACTGCTGCAAATGGAACGGACCTGTGTGGTTACTTTGGGATTACATGGTTTATGAAGGGCTGAGAGAAAACGGCTACACAGACCTGGCTCACCAGCTTGCCGGTAAGATGCTGAACGCAGCGGTCGTCCAACTGAAGAAAAATCATAATTATTGGGAATCGTTCAGCCCTGATAATGAGGTGCTTAATTCCCCGCCTAACTATATTTGGGATTCAATTATTGCCCGAATGCTTATCGAAGAATATCAGGTTAAATAAATGTGAAGGCGGGAATATTTGACAGGTAACTATTTCCATGAGTTTCCGTATAAATTGTTGATATCCTTTTAAAGATGATCAGGAATACCACGAATATTCTCATGCTGATCTTTTTGCTGTTTGCTATGGCAGGCAATGCCCAGTCATTGCAGAAACAGGTGAATAACATACCCGGCAATTTCAGGATCACAGAGGAAGAAATGAGGCTCTACAGGATGATCAATGATTACCGCAAAAGGTATGACCTCCCTCCCATTCCGCTATCTGTATCGCTTTGTTATGTGGCCTCAGCCCATGTAAAGGATCTGTTTTTCCATCATCCTGACCAGGAACCGTGTAATTTCCATTCATGGTCGGATAAGGGTCCGTGGAAAGCTTTTTGTTATCCCAGGGATGAGAACAAGAAGAATTCGGTATGGGACAAGCCAAAGGAATTGACGCCATATAAAGATAAAGGGTATGAAATCGTTTACTGGGAGAATAACCAGGTGGATATCGACAGTGTTATAAATTTCTGGAGATCAATTGATTATTTCAACAGTTTCCTAATGAACACCGGCAAGTGGCAAGGCAATAAGTGGGAAGCCATTGGTATCGGGATCTATGAAAATTATGCGTGTGCCTGGTTTGGTCAGGTTCCTGATCCTTATGGCCCGCCTCTTATACGAGGAGAAGTGCCGGTAAACAATGAAACAGCGGATACCGGTAAAAAAACGGAATCTGCCAGTGCTGTTGTCAAGGATAAACAACCGATACTTAACGAAGATGCCATTGCTCCCCCTTTAAATCATAAGACTGCAGGCCCGGTAACCTATTATATCATAGTCAGAAGCAACGTACCTCTGAAAGACGCCCCCAAATTTGTAAAATTCTATTCTGAAAAGGGATTCCCTTCTGCAAAAAGCCTTGAAAAGGCAGGTAAGGCCAGGATTGCCGTTTTCGAGACATCCGATAAAACCGCGGCAATGATAAAACTTAAGGAAATCAAAACACATTACAAAGACGCCTGGCTTCTTAAAAATTAATCAGCATCTTTTACGCAACGGAAGCCTACCGTTGAATTTCTGTCAAGTCCGGGCGAAATCAGCAGCAGCATTTCCGGATGATAAGCAGGCATTGGCCCTCCTGTGACATACCATATGCTTTGGGTCGGATGATAATAACTCCCTCCCTTAATAATGGTATAATAATAGGCTCCGTTATAATATACATCATTCGTCAACTGCCAAACATTGCCAATCATATCTTCAACCCCAAAAGGACTTGCTCCCCCAGGAAAAGCGCTTACCTCTGTTTCATGGTTAAGGTTAAAATTGCAAAGGGTGGAATCGGCTTTGTTACCCCAGGGAAATTTTCTCATATCCGTTCCCTGGGCTGCATACTGCCATTCTTGCTCCGATGGCAACCTTTTCCCCAGCTGCCTGCAGTATGCAGCAGCATCGTCCGGGCTGATATAAACAACAGGTTTATTTTCATCTGCCTGTTCGGGTGAATGCCTGTCTTTCCAAAATTTCAGGTATGATGAAGTATCTTTTGGCTGATAATGTGCTGCCCGGATAAAACGGAGAAAGTCACGATTGGTCACAGGGTATCTGTCCATGAAAAACTTTTTCATCGTTTTAACCACTGTATCGTTATAATCATGAAATGCAATAAATGCATCCTGGGACTGTGGATCCCTCTGGGTATAAAATCTGAATTTTCCAGAGGGGATCTCAACCATACCTTCAGTAATTGCTTTGGCAGGAGTTGAGGGTTTTATACAGGAAACCAGGCGTGGTATAGTTGCCTTGGGATAGACCACAGTTTCATCAAGCAACTCTTCCTTTTCAAAAAGCTGTACTACAATTTTAGGGCAGGCCTCGCCAAAGATCTCCCGGTAAGGGATTTTTCCTCTCTTGGCAGGGAATTCATATCCTTTGCTATGATAGCTTGGATTCTCACCGAATACCTTCAGTTTATCCCCCTTCCCGGCATTGAACATCAGTGTATCACCCATATCTCTGCATTCGATAAGCTGAGGCAGAAGGGCAATACAGCCTACATTCCCTTCCCGCCTGGTGTTCAGAAAGTTCTTGTCGAAAGGTTCAATCTGAACCCTTACAGAATTGTTCCCATGCACAGGCATAGTTTTTACTTCCTGATGGTTCCAGAGGTCGAAATAGTGATATTCATTATCTGATTCAGGGACCTTGAATAACGAAGCATCCCAGCCTGCAGGCTTCAGGCTGTATATTGTGTACAGCGTTTTATCGCCTGCCTGCCAGCGGTTAACATAGATTGAATCGGTTAGTGTGGGGATAAACGGAAGCCATTGATAATTATGGAAAACAGAATTGTTTTCGCGAAGTATCCTTGTGGTCCTGCCCATATATGCATACTCTTCCTTTATCCATGAAGGTCTTCCCGGCCTCATGGTATTGATCTCAACCCCGTAGCCATTGAAGAATGCGCAGGCAAGTTCACGGTGAAGCCTGTCGTCGGCTAACTGCAGAACCCTGAATATTGCAAAATCGGGTTTGATGAATTTGTTGAGATTCAATGGGGGCGGCATGATCAGGGCATCATGGACACGGCCCGAAACGATTCCAGGCATGTCTTTTGGAACAGCCATGCCTTCACTGTACATTATAATACCTTGCCTTACCCGGTCGGCAACCGCCTGCAGTTCCAAGCTTGACTCCCCTTTGGTGTCAAGCACAACACCATCGGCATCGGTGTCACGAAGCAACACTTCCATGCCATTCATTTGATCTTCCTTTCTTGTACCTTCATCCCATGGATTATAGGAAATGAAATACTTCTTTCCTTTACTATGGGTAAGGGCTGACTGCTTCTTCAGTTCCTTCAGGCCTCCTGGCAGGTCGCGATACATATCCCACTGGTTCCTTTGGTCGAGGCCGAGACGGGGCCAGGTTGGCCATAAAGTGAAAATGTCATATCCGCCTGTAAGGTCATCATATTCGCTAAGAGAGGAGTAAAAAGTGAATTTCTTCTGGCGGTAATCATAATATTTGTCATCCCAGGCAAACTGCAGAAGCATGATGTATTTGTTCCTCATCCACTGCAGATCCTTCCTTTCAAACATACTGTTGTTAAAAGCAGTCAGGTCATACAGAAAACGCTTCTGAAACATGAGCCTCAGCCCCTCCTGCCAATTGCCTTTATGGGTATCAATGTACAGGTTGTATTCAACCCAGCCTGAAGATTTCAGTGTCACGGCCCATCGGTCAACATTGGTCTTTTCTTTATCACGGTTGGATCTTCTTGCCATTGCAGTTATTGAAATGGTATCATTGAGCACAAGATCGGAGAAGCCCATATGCCACGCATTATCGGGAAGTATTACTCCGACAGGGCCATAACCGGGACGGAATAACAGGGAACGGCAGAGGTATTGAGGCCATTCCTTGGTCCCCCCGGCCGTGATATACACTTTTTCGGGCCCTTCACCCAAAGGAACAAGGTTTTCTATTTTATGATTGCCCTTTCCCTGATTGGTAAACCGGATTATAAACTTTAACCCCTGCTTGCAAGTTTTGTCGGGACTCACCATACATCCGATTGAATCAGCCAGATTAAAAACGATAGTGTCATTTCTGAATTCAGTCCTGGCGCAAAAGGAATTATAAAAAGCACTGTCAATAAGCACAGAGAACAAAGGAATACCATAGGGTGTCTTAACTTCAATTTGGGTCAGGGTGAAGCCGTTTAAAGTAACTGCAGCCCGACGGTCGAACATTACTGAAGAGATCTGGGCGTTAAGCCTGCTGGTTTGGCAAAATGCAATCAACAGACACATTATTAAGATGAACTTTTTCATGAACGGCAATTATAGTAATGAACTTGAGGATTCGATATTCATTCCTTTACTCCCGTATCCCTTACCAATACCGGTGGAATGATCAGCGGCGGATGTGCATCAATGAGTTTCTGCATCTCATGTCTCATTCTTACATTTGTATTGATTGCTGAATCATAGGCTTTTCCGTAAGATACGCCATCCGCCATCAGTTTACGCTCAAGAAGTTCTGTTTTAATTGAGAATTCAGTCTCTTCTGAAGAGATCTGGCCGTCGAGCCATATTTCCTTTGGGGGGATGTAATGATAAGCCATATCATTTCCGCTGAGACCGAAGTCAGGAAAAATACCTGCCCTTACCTTGTAACCGTCAACAATCCAGATGCTGATCCCATCCCTGACACCCAGTGGCATGCGGTAGATCCCACTGATCACAATGCTGTCGGCAATTCCCGGGATTTCCTTGATTTTCGTGGCATCTTCGGGGCATACCTTATGCAGGGAACCCTCATGAGCCCTGCATAAGGTATCATATTTTTTTCTCATTTTCAGCTCCAGCATAAGGGAGGAATCATGGGATTTCTCATATGTCCAGCCAAATTTAGCCATCAGGGAACGTTCATTCAATTCATGTGCCAGGGTAAGTTCAAATTCCTCGCAGGAAACGGCATGGTCGATCCAGATCTCGCCTTTGGGGTTGAACAGGTAACGTTGTTCGTTCCCACCGTAAAGGAATTCCTTGTATATCTCCTGGCGGACTTTGTACCCATCGACTATCCAGATTGCATAACCCCCTTTTTCACCCCAGTAACTGCGGTATATTCCCCTGACTGTCTTGTTGTTCTCACACGAAACGATCAAAAGAAGCAAACATAATCCCAATATATGCCTTGTTTTCATAAGATCAGAATATAATCCCCAAAAATAGCAATATTCAGTTGTATTTAGTACTTTTGCATTTCCTTCCTCTTGCTGAAATGACTATACAGAAACTCGCATATGAATACCGGTTAAAGATTGGGCTTGTTCTTATTTTTGTCCTTCTTGAGAATGTAGCCTGGATCATTGAACCGGGGTATTTCGGAAAACTGCTTGACAGGCTGATTGACTATTTTTATGACCATGAGAAAGTCAATTACTTATATCCTCTCTTTGTCTGGATCTTTATTTATCTCCTGAATGTTGTCGGAGGAACAATGAGCCGATATCTGAGTGGGCGCATTTATTCCAGGATGTTTGCGGATGTTGCCGAGAAAGTGATAATCTTATCCAGAAAAAAGAAGGATCCGGTTTCCAGGACCCTTATAAGGGCAGAACTTACAAAAGAGTTCGTTATTTTCTTCAAGGAAAGGCTGCCTGAGGTCTCCTGGCAATTCTGCGCTACCTTCGGAGCGATCATTGCCATGTTCTTTTATGACTGGCGGATTGCAGCGGTTTGTCTTTTAGTGGTATTCCCGTTATATGTTTTTTCGCGTTTTTACAGGAAGAATGTACTGGCTCTGCAAAGGAACATCCGCGACACCCAGGAGGATCTCTATAAGGTTGTTGAAAACAAAAGTACCGTTTCGATCCATGAGTTTTACCGCAACATGGTTGGCCCCCAATTCAGGATTGCCCGATGGAATTCCTTTAATTACCTGGTCATCAAACTTATCCTGATGGGGATCTTCATCGTGGTATTATTTATCTGCGTGGATGTTGACAACTTCTCTACAGGTAATATTTATTCCATTGTGGCCTATTTGTGGACCTTTATTTCATCGGCGGAATACTTGCCTGGTCTGATGGAAAGTTATTCCTCGGTGAAGGAACTCAGCCATCGCCTTAAGGAAGAAGAAATCTGATCAGCGGTAAAACAGGTCCCTCTGGGCAAATGCATGCTCGTGTTCAAGAAGCCATTTCTTCCTTTTTAATCCTCCGGCATAACCAACAAGGCGGCCGTTTGTGCCAAGAACCCTGTGACAGGGAATGATGACGGAGACAGGGTTCGACGCATTTGCTCCCCCTACTGCCCTGAAGGCGCTTGCATTCCCTATCCTCCGGGCCAGTTCATGATAAGAAATGGTTGTACCGTATGGTATTCTGATAAGTTCGCTCCAGACTTTCAATTGAAAAGCAGATCCTTCCAGGTCAAGGTCGACAGTAAATTCTTTCCTTTCACCAATGAAATATTCATGAAGCTGGTCAACGGCGTCTTTTAATTCATGAGGGACCCTTGGGACTCTCACTTTAAAGTCGAGGAAATAAAGACTCCTTACACCTTTTTCGGAACCGGTGATTTCAATAAAACCAATGGCTGTTTTAATAAAAGCCCGCGGTAATGATTTCATATTATGAGGGTTTTGATTTCCTTGATTTAAGTGCAAGAGCCAGCATTACAACACCGAGAACCAGCATCCCCAGCCCGGACCACAGGTTGACATTAATGCCAAGAGAGGGTTTGTAAAGTGTAGCATCAAGCCGTGTAAAAAATCCATATACCGTAAGAAGTAAACCAAAGATGGTGAACATCAGCCCGATAGGAATTTTAATATCTATACCCATAATGTCATTGTTTTACCAGAATAAAATTGTTAAGATGCTTACAAGTGTTAGTACGATAATTGCAAGTGTGGTTGATCTGCTATACCAGGGAACTGCTTCTTCGTTGAACTTTGGGGTCAGCGAATATACCAGGCCTTTTAGTTCATTGTCCGACTTCTTTTGTGCAGTCATGAATGAAAGGACAATAGTAACCACAGCGCTTGTTGAGCAGGCAAAGATGGCGGTCCAGAAATTCTGCGCCATTTCTACCGGGTAGGCATGCAGATGTGCTATCCATCCGCCTTTAACCATTGTGTTGGCTCCTTCGGGAAATGTTAATCCGTGATGCAGCAGGGCTATGAAAAAGCCGGCAAGCAGTCCTGTAAATGCTGCATGGCCTGTGGCACGTTTCCAGAACATCCCAAGGAAGATTACTGCAAATAAGGGTGCGTTGATCATGGAGAAAATAGTTTGCAGGAAATCCATGATGTTACCGAACAAGCTTGCCAGGTAAGCTGCCGCGATACTGACCAGCACTCCGAATATTGTAGCCATCCTTCCGACGAACAGGTAATGTTTATCATCGGATGCCTTGTCTTTCGTGGTGGGCCGGATGTAACTCTGGTAGATATCGTAAGTCCATACAGTATTAAAAGCCGAGACATTCCCAGCCATTCCCGACATGAAGGAAGCCAGGAGTGCGGTAATGCCGAGGCCGAGTACACCTGCAGGGAGATATTGCCTGAGCAGCATGATAATGGTATAGTCGTAAATCGGCTGCCCTGCTGCATTCAGGGGAAGTGAGAAGCCTTTTCCGGGTGTATTCATAAGGACCAGGGCTACAATACCGGGAACGATAATAAGAAAAGGAATGAACATTTTAGGAATGGCGCCGATAAGCGGAGTGTTACGAGCTGCGGTCGTGGATTTCGCCGACATGGCCCTTTGAACGATGAGGAAGTTGGTGCACCAGTAACCGAATGACAATACGAAACCAAGGCCGGCAAATATACCATACCACTCAACGCCCAGTGGATTGGATTTTGCCGCCCCGGTATATTTCCAGGTAGTTGTCCAGGTGTCGGGTGCAAAGCCTTTGGAACTCACAATTGGGGCAAGGCTTTGCTGAAGGCCATGCCATCCGCCTACATCTTTTAGACTTAAAATAACTATCGGAAGCAGGCCTACAACGATGATAAAGAACTGCAGGACTTCATTATAAATGGCCGATGAAAGCCCTCCAAGGTAGGTGTATGCAAGTACGATTGCAGCAGAAAGGATGAGACTGAGATGAAAGTTCCATCCCAGGACTTTTTCCATAAGAATAGCCAGGGCATACATTGAAATGCCCGAGGCGAGTATCGTCATGACGGCAAACAATATGGCATTCAGCCCGCGTGTTTTTTCATCGTAGCGCAGCTTCAGATACTCCGGAACAGACCTGGCTTTGGAACCATAATAAAATGGCATCATAAAAAGAGCCAGGAATACCATGGCGGGGATTGCCCCGACCCAGTAAAAATGGGTTGTAAGCATTCCGTACTTAACACCCGAACCGGTCATGCCCATGACTTCAAGTGCCCCAAGATTAGTGGAAATAAAAGCCAGGCCGGCAACCCAGGCCGGCATTGAGCGGCCAGCTTCCAGAAAGGCATTGGCATCTTTCATATAACGTTTAAGAGCCCAGCCGATCCCTAAGACAAAGGCAAAATAAATGAGCATGACAGAATAGTCAATCCATGACAATGCGAATCCTGAATTCATCGTTTAGAGTTACTGTTAATTAATACTAAGAACTGTATATTTTCCGTTAAGAATACTTCAGTGTATTAAGGCACATAAGAAATTGAAATATCTTTACCACCCGAATGACCTTTCAAAGTTAAAAATTCCTTGAGAACAACTGCGATGATTTTATTTGTGACCATAGTGGTTACAATTTACACCCTGGTCAACTATATTATTTTTATCAGGGCGCTGCAAGCCTTCCCTTCCGGATCTGCCCTCAGGGTATGGTTCATTTTCGCCTTCTGGCTCATTGCAGCTTCTTTTGTGGCAGCGCGCATACTGGAAAGGACAAACCCCTGCCATTTTACCGAATGCCTGACATGGATAGGCAGTTTCTGGCTTGCCTTTATGCTTTTCTTCACCATGATCGTGATACTGCTTGACATTACAAGGCTGGTCAACCATTTTCTCCATTTTCTGCCTGTATTTATTTATGCTGATTATTTAAAGACCAAACAGATACTATTGATCGCATCTGTTGCCTGTACTACTATCATGGTCACCGTAGGGTATATCAATGCCAGGAATCCAAGGGTTAAAGAACTTAACCTAAACATTGCAAAACCGGGACATGGTTTGAAAAAACTCACGATTGCCATGGCTTCCGATATCCATCTCGGAACTATCATCCGTAAAGCAAAAGCAAAGGAACTGGTACGTTTGCTGAATGCTCCCAAACCGGAACTGATCCTGCTGGCAGGCGATGTGGTGGATGAAGACCTCGCTCCTGTTATAAAAGATAACATTGGTGAGGCATTATGTGAATTGAATGCAAAGATCGGGGTCTATGCAATAACCGGCAACCATGAATATATAGGGGGTGCAGGCCCTGCTGTGGAATACCTGGAAAAACATTGCATCAAAATGCTCAGGGATACCGCCATATTAGTAAACGGGCAGTTTTACCTTGTAGGCCGGGAGGACCGTGATAAACCTCGTTTTACAGGTAAAGCACGCAAAGAACTTGCAGAGATCATGAAAGATGTCGATGGCTCATATCCCATCATCCTCATGGACCACCAGCCCTTTAACCTCACTAAAGCTGCAGATAATGGTGTGGATCTTCAGCTTTCCGGCCATACTCATCACGGGCAGATCTGGCCGTTCAACTATATTACAAAAGCCATTTATGAGCTTAGCTGGGGTTATAAAAAAATCCGGGATACGCATGTTTATGTTTCAAGCGGTTTTGGAACCTGGGGGCCTCCGGTGAGGCTTGGCAACCGTCCCGAAGTATTGATCATTCACCTTACATTCAACAATGAATAAATTTCAGCTTAAGCTTCAATTGTGGGTAGTTCTGCCTGCCCTTGCAGCAGTTTTAATTAGTTTGATCATTCTTGGAATTTCGCTGTACCGGCTGAGATTGGAAGAAAAGGCAAAACCAGCCCTGGTTCCCCATAGGAACGTTGCATACAATATTAAGCTTGACAGCCTTGAGATCAGTTACAGCAAAGTGGGGAATAACCAAAACCTTTCCGACATCCTTTCGCCTTATATCGAGGCAAGTATGATAGATAAAATCGCCAAAGAAACCGGGGATGTATTTGATGTAAGGAAGATGCACTCAGGAAATACTTTTGCCAGGCTCACAGCGAAGGATTCGACCCATCGTACATTGTATTTTATTTATGAGATAAACAGTATTGATTTTGTGGTCTATGATTTCCGCGATTCCCTAAGGGTGTACCTTGATAAAAAGAATGTGCGCGTTGCGTTAAAAACTGCGAGTGGCAGTATTTCCGGTTCGCTCTGGAATACCTTTGAAAAGCTTGACCTGGATATCAATCTTGCCCTCGATCTTTCCGAAATTTTTGCCTGGACTGTTGATTTCTATGGTTTGCAGAACGAAGATGCGTTTAAAGTAATTTTTGAAGAAATGTATGTGGATGGCAGGATGATAGGAATAGACAGGGTGCTTTCGGCAAGTTTTCGGACTGGTGGCCGGGAGTATTATGCTTTCTTACTGGAGGATAAGGGGAAAAAGGCGTATTTCGATGAGAACGGGCAGAGTCTTCAGCGTTCATTCCTCAAAGCCCCTCTCAGGTTTTCAAGGATAAGCTCACGTTTCTCGAGATCAAGGATGCATCCTATACTCAGGATTGCCCGTCCGCATTTCGGAGTGGATTATGCCGCACCGCACGGAACCCCGGTTGAAGCTCTGGGAGAAGGAAGGGTAACAGAAGCAGGATGGAAAGGCGGTTATGGAAGGTTTATCGCCATTCGACACAATTCGGTATATTCCTCTTCCTATGCCCATCTGTCGGGATATGCAAAAAATATCAGGCCCGGATCACATGTAAATCAGGGGCAGGTGATAGGTTTTGTTGGCAGTAGTGGCCTGGCTACCGGTCCGCATCTTGATTTCAGGGTATATAAAAACGGTTCACCTGTTGATCCACTGCACCTGGAATCCCCTCCCTGTGAGCCCGTGCCTGCTTCTTCCATGCCCCAATATAAGGCCTTGATGGCCCGCTGGAAACCCCAGTTGGATAAAATAAAGCTTTAGCTTGATTGTTGCTTAAGTTTCTTCCGTGCAGGGCAAAGTTCGCTGCTTTCATACCATCTGCATCTGGGTTTGCATGAAAGGCATGCATTGATGTCTTCACCTTTCTGTACATGCCTGACCCAGTAAGGATCGGCAAGCTGAGGCCGGCCAATAGAGACAAAATCCGCCTGGCCGTTTTCAATCAGGAAGTCGGCCCTTTCAGCGGTTTTGACCTCGTTCACAACAATTACAGGGATTTTTATATATTCCCTCACTTTTACCCCGGAATACACTATCCAGTTAAAATCAAAGCCCTTCGGAGGCCTTGGAAGGTTCTGAAGGTTACCCCCATGAGAAACATGGATGTAGTCGACACCAAGAGATTCAATGTATTTTGCGATGTCAATGCCATCCTCAAGCTTTGGAGTATTCGCTCCCATCCTGTATCCAAGGATGAATTCATTACCACAGATTTCCCTGATCCCGAGTATGATATCCGTGGCAAAGTGCATTCTGTTTTCAAAACTGCCCCCGTATTCATCAGTCCTGTGGTTCCATAAGGGGTTAGCAAACTGGTTGAGGAGGTATCCGTGAGCGCCATGAAGTTCCACTCCGTCGAACCCGGCTTCACGGGCCCGGATTGCTCCCTGAATGTAAGCTTTGGTAAGCTCACGAACCTCATCGGGAGTCAATTCTCGGCTGGAGGGCTTATCTGTTTCTGCCGATGGGCCAAACTGAACGGGAAACACCGTTGGTGGTGTCAAAAGCCCTGCATGATGAAGCTGGAGAATTGAAACTGCGCCATGTCCTCTGACAATTGCAGTGATTTCACTAAGGCCTGGAATATTTTCATCTGACCATATACCAAGCTGGGAAGGTGCCGCCCTCCCGTCCTTTTTAACGGCTGTAGCTTCGGTGATGATGATCCCCGCCCCGCTGTCGGCCCTTAAACGGTAATGTTCCAGATTCTTTGGGCCAACAATGCCATCATCGCCGGTATATCCGAAACATACCATTGGTGGGAAAACAATCCTGTTCTTCACTCTGAACCCTTTTAAGGTAAAGCCTGAGAATAATTGCGGAAAACTTTTCAGCTCATTCATACATTCAATAAATTATTCAATCAATCCTTTGTAAACGGATGCTCCTTTTTCCACATTTTCCAAATAAGAAAAACAGGAAACAGGAACCAGGGTGCATTGGCGAATAACACCAAAGGCAGGTTTTTAGCAGGGGTCGGGCCACAGATCTCTTCGCTGCAAATGATAAACACATTGGTAAATAGGATCGACATGATGATAAAGGTCGGGATGCGGATCCATTCTTTGCCTTTTACAAAGGCATACACAGCAGCCACATAATAGGGGCCGAAAAGAATAACGTCCAGCCAGATTGTAGCTTTCCACCAGGTTGGCCTGAGCCACTGCAATGGATCAAAACTGGCTCCCCACCAATGGGTCATATCAACCAGGAAAGGCAGGGGCCAGATTGGATAATCGAAATTAGCCGGGTCGGCAATAACCAGCTGTTCCAGGTCGACAATATAAGTTATAAATAGAATATTTATAAGGAAGAAACCGATGTAGATATAATCGACGGGTCTTTCTTTTAAGGGAATTTCATTTCTCATTGATCTTGGTTTTATTGGTTGAACATCTGAAGATTTTTCTTGTTCCTGGCCGTGCGTGCCATCTGTGATGCGATTGCAAGCCTGAATGGGCTTATGTTGGAAATGAATGCCCCGATCCTTGTTGAAAAATCGGAATAAGCCAGGGTTTTAGGCTTTATTGCCAGCGCTACAAGCTGTTGTGCAACATCATCCGGATCTTTGGGTTTTGCAAACAACCGGGTCATGAGATTTTGCTTGCTGTTCATAAGGAAATCCTGCTCCACATCCCCCAGCCTGGACTCCGGTTTTGAGTTGGTTTTTATATAACCCGGGAAGTATTCGCTGACCCGGATGCAGCTACCCTCCCACTCTGCCTGAATGGTCCTGGTCCAGGCCGAGAACGCCGCTTTGGAGCAAACATAGGGTGAATAATAAGGTATCCCCATCATAAATCCAGGAGATCCCACATTAATGATATGCCCGCCCCCCTGGCTGATCATATGCGGGATAACTGCCTGGGTTGCAGTCACTGGTCCGAGAAGGTTGGTCGTAAATGCCTGAATAAGGTCATCCCTGTTCACCTTTTCAGAAGGTGAAACGATGATGCTGGCAGCATTATTGATTAGGATATCGATACGCCCGAAACGGGATATAGTCTGCATTATGACCATCCTGCAATCCTCTTCTTTCGAAAGATCTGCATGCAATACAAGAGGGTCATGCATGGTTGAAGCAATCTCCCGGAGGATCTCCGCCCTTCTTGCCACAAGCACAATTTTTGCACCTGAACGATTGAATGCCAAGGCCGTTGCGCGGCCTATGCCGGCTGAAGCACCTGTAATGATCACTACTTTATCCCGGAGATCCATCTATGGAAAAGAAAATTTGAGTACGTTTGTTTGGGGTTTCAAAAATAGAAAAACTATGCGACAAATTTTAAGTTGTGTTTTGCTACTTGCTATCGGCCTGTATTTAATCGGCTGCAGCCCATCTGAAAGCAGAAAAGAAAAAATTTTTAAGGATGTGACAAACGTTTCAGCTATGAAAAGTAATTTCGGTAAAATCGGTGACAGGGATGTGTTTCTCTATACACTGACAAACAAGCATGGTATAACCGTTAAGATCACAAACTACGGTGGTATTATAACGGAAATTCTGATGCCCGGAAAAGACGGGAAGAACGGAAATATAGTCCTCGGATATGACAATCTTCCTGCTTATGTCGCAAACAGCCCCTATTTTGGTGCCATAGTCGGGCGTTATGCGAACCGTATCGCCAACGGTGAGTTCACCCTGAATGGTGTAAAATATAAACTTGCCAGGAATAACGTGAATAATGCCCTGCACGGAGGGATCAAAGGGTTTGATAAGGTAGTGTGGGATGCACGGGAAAACAGCGACACTGCGGTTTCAAGTCTTAACCTTACATACACAAGCCCTGATGGGGAGGAAGGTTATCCCGGCAACTTAAAAGTTGAAGTCAATTATACACTTAATAATAATGATGAGTTATTGATCATGATTGAAGCCGCTTCAGATAAAGCCACAATTGTGAACATCTGCAATCATTCTTATTTCAACCTGAACGGGGCAAATTCAGATATCCTCAATCATATTCTCACCATACCTGCGGATCAGTATACAGAAGTGAATGATCAGCTTATTCCGACGGGCAGACTACGAGAGGTAAAAGGGACGCCAATGGATTTTAATAAGCCAACTCAGGTAGGTGCAGGAATAGATAAGGTAAATGGGGGTTATGACCACAATTACGTGCTAAGGAAGAAAACCGCAGAGATGTCAGTTGCCGCCGTCTTATTTGATCCGGGATCAGGCCGGGAAGTAACAATTGAAACAACCCAGCCGGGAGTGCAGTTTTATAGCGGGAATTTCCTCGACGGCAGTATCAAAGGGACTGAAGGAAAAGTTTATAGAAAACATTACGGACTTTGCCTGGAAACACAGCATTTCCCCGATTCACCGAACCAGCCTCTGTTTCCCTCCACAATCCTGAACCCGGGGATGAAATACCTTGAGAGGACCACTATAAGGTTTTCGGTAATCGAATGAAGACGACAGATCAGCAGTTCATTGATCCTTCATAAAGTGTATTAAAATCAGAATTTGTTTGGTACAAATGTCTGCTCCGACATCGGGGGTCTGACGTATGATTTTTCCTTTTCAAGCGGAGGCAGCTTGATCTTCTCCCTTGGTACATCCTTATATTTTATGAGGCCCAGCAGATGTGTGATGCAGTTTAACCTTGCCCTGCGTTTGTCATCAGCTTCCACCACAAACCATGGAGATTGTTTGGTGTCGGTATAAGCAAACATGTCATCCTTGGCCTTGGAATAATCCACCCACTTTGAACGTGAATCCACGTCCATCGGGCTGATCTTCCATCTCCTGGTAGGGTCGTTGATCCTCTGGATAAATCTTCTTTCCTGTTCCTTATCGCTTACCGAAAACCAGTATTTAATCAGTATTATGCCCGACCTGATAAGCATGTTCTCAAAGTTAGGGCAAGATCTCAGGAAGTCCCAGTATTCTGTTTCTGTACAGAAGCCCATCACCCTTTCAACCCCCGCCCGGTTATACCAGCTCCGGTCAAAAAGTACCATTTCTCCTGCTGCAGGCAAATGAGCTACATAACGCTGGAAATACCATTGACTTTTCTCCTTTTCAGTAGGAACACCAAGGGCTACAACCCTGACAACACGTGGATTTAGAGTTTCGGTTATCCGTTTAATGGTGCCGCCTTTCCCTGCCGCGTCCCTTCCTTCGAAAAGAACCATAGCCCTCAGGCCGTTGTACTTGATCCATTCCTGAAGCTTTACGAGCTCGATCTGAAGTTTGGCAAGTTCTTCTTCGTAGAATTTCTTCTTCAGCTTACTGTTGATCTCTTCTTCCTTTTTCAGGATATTCAGGGATTCTGCCTTTTCAACTTTATGCTTTTTGAATTTTTTAGCCTCATCCTGCTCTTCTTCATCCTTTTGCTTAGAGCTTTTATGTCCCATATTGTCTGCTTTTAAAGGGTTTCAGGAATTATTTCCTTCGGACCGTCCGATACCTCTGCAATATAAAATGACGCAGTCAGCCCGGTTTTTTGTTTATAATTATCCCCTACCTCACGAATAAATTTATCCACTATATCATCTTTTACTATACTTACAGTGCATCCCCCGAATCCGGCCCCGGTCATCCTTGAACCAATAACACCGTTGATCTTTTGCGATTCTTCCACCAGCGTATCCAGTTCAATACCTGTTACCTCGTAGTTATCACGCAAGGACTCATGCGAGGCATTCATCAGTGCTCCGAACTGCAGGATGTCATTTTTGTAAAGCGCTGTCACTGCATTTAAAACCCTCTGGTTCTCTGAGATTACATGCCGGGCCCGCCTCCTTATCCTGTCATCCGCAATGACATCCTGTATCTTGAAAAACTGCATGAACCCGAGCTCCCCCAGATAATTAACAGGGATATGTGGTGCAATGGCGTCAACAGCCTCCTTGCACTCCTTCACTCTTTCATTATATTTTGAGTCGGCCAGCCCTCTTTGTTTATTTGTATTGGCAATGATCAGCTTATATCCATTCAATATGAATGGTATCCGCTTGTATTCAAGGGTATGGCAATTCAGGAAAATGGCATGATCGGCAGATCCCATTCCCACGGCAAACATGTCCATGATACCGCAGTTAACTCCAATGAATTCATTTTCTGAACGTTTGGAAAGATTTACCAGATCGGTCATCTCGAGCGAGGTTACATTTAGAACAGAAGCCAGGGCAAAAGCAGTCACCATTTCAATGGAAGCCGAAGAAGACAGCCCGGCGCTGTTAGGAATATCGCCAGAGTAAAGCATGTCGAAACCGGGGATCGTTATATTCATCCCTGCGAACTGTTTAAAAATCCCCAGAGGGTAATTAATCCAGCGCCCCTCCTGTTTTATATAGCCTTTTGAGGGATCGTATTCTGCTTTGTCTTTAAAATTAGTAGAAGCAAGCTTAAGAAGGCTATCAGGTCTTTCCCTGATCAGAAAATAGGTACCGTACTGAAGTGCGCAGGGAAGAACAAAACCCCCGTTATAATCAGTATGTTCTCCAATGAGGTTAACCCTTCCTGGTGCAAAATAAATTCTTGGGGCCTGGTCATGGTTCCCGTATAAATCAAAAAACAGCCGTTCGAGTTCGTGAATGTTCATAGTTGTGAGTGTTTGGAGTCACCGAAAATACCACTATTTCGCAATAATTTGGTAGTTTTGTTCCATAATTTTTATTCTGATGATGCAGAAACTGCTCTTCCTCCTTTTGTGTTGCGAACAGCTCCTTCCTGTTACTGCTCAGTTACCTCAGAGATTAGATCTAAACAACCAATGGGAATTCCGGCAGGCAGGGACAATCAACTGGCATCCTGCTTCGGTGCCCGGATGTGTTCAACTCGACCTGTTAAGTAACAAGATTATTCAAGACCCATTTTACAGGACAAATGAAGATAGTGTTCAATGGGTGGCCACGAAGGATTGGGAATACCGAAAGTTTTTTATTACAGATCCCGCCATCCTGGCATCCCGGCAAGTTGACCTGGTGTTTGAAGGGCTTGATACTTATGCCAGTGTTTATCTGAATGATTCCCTTATACTGATTGCCAATAATATGTTCAGGGAATGGCATTGCGAAAATATAAAACACTGGCTGCTCCCAGGAAAAAATGAACTTCGTATACAGTTCCCCTCTGTGATCAGGCAAAATGAAGAACTATATAATAAACTGAAAAACAAACTCCCGGGTGATGAAAAAGTGGTTTGCCGTAAGGCTGCCTATAATTTTGGATGGGACATCGGCCCCAAACTTATTACCATGGGGATATGGAAACCAGTTTACCTGAAGTTACATAACCGTATTGATTTGCTGGAGGTCCGATTTATACAGAGAAAACTCACCGACACTGAAGCAAGCATGTCGGGTGTCTTTACATTGTCCTCAAACCTCTCCGGTACCGCAACAATCAGGATCGATAATGACTCAGCCCCTTTTGTGGACCATCCCATTTCGATCCAAAAGGGTATAAATGTTTTCCGTCTTGATTTTATAATTAAAGATCCGAAATTCTGGTGGCCCAATGGCTTGGGGCCACCAACCCTGTATCCTCTTAATTATTATGTGTTTCTTGGTGATGAGCTGGTCGGCAAAGGCCTTCAGAAGATCGGGTTGAGGACCATTGAACTTAAGCAACAGAAAGACAGTATTGGCGAAAGCTTTCTTTTCCTTATTAATAATGTCCCTGTTTTCGTAAAAGGGGCAAATTACATTCCTCAGGACAATTTTCCCTCCAGGGTTTCCGATTCGGCATACAGGGCCCTTCTCGGAGATGTAAAAGGTTTAAATATGAATATGCTCCGGGTCTGGGGCGGCGGTATCTATGAAAAGGATGTTTTCTATGATCTCTGCGATGAACTTGGGATTATGGTTTGGCAGGATTTCATGTTTGCTTGCGCGATTTATCCCGGGGATAAAGACTTTTTGCAAAATGTGGATGCAGAATCCGCTCAGAATATTATTCGCCTGCGATGGCATCCATGCATTGCCATCTGGTGCGGGAACAATGAGATCGACGAAGGTTGGAAAAACTGGGGTTGGGTAAAGCAATATAATTACAAACCAGAAGACTCGGCGAATGTATACGAGGGTTATAAGGATCTCTTCAATGGGATTCTCAGCAACAATGTCAACAAGTTCGACACCCTCAGGCCGTATATTTCCACTTCCCCCCTGTTCGGATGGGGGAAGCCGGAAAGTAAGCACAGCGGCGACATGCATTACTGGGGGGTATGGTGGGGAAAGTATCCTTTCTGCTGTTTTAAGGAAAACACGGGCCGTTTTATGTCGGAGTATGGATTCCAGGCCTTCCCCGATATTGACAGCTTTAAGGAATTTGCAGAACCCGGGGATATGAAACTCGGATCAGTTGTAATGAAAGCCCACCAGAAACATCCTACAGGTTACGAACTCATCGATGAATATATGATGCGTGAGTTTAAACGCCCCGGGGATTTTGAATCCTATGCTTATGTAAGCCAGATCCTCCAGGCGGAAGGAATTAAAACCGCTATTGAAGCCCACCGCAGGGCCATGCCAACATGTATGGGGACACTTTTCTGGCAGTATAACGACTGCTGGCCCGTGGTTTCCTGGTCGGCCAGGGATTATTATGGTACTCCCAAGGCAATGCATTATTATTTGCAGAACGAATATAAGGATGTGCTTGTTTCCCCTGTTTTGGAAAAAGGCAGGCTTAGGGTTTATATTGTTTCAGATCGTAATTCTGCAATGAAAGGCCATCTGAATGTGAAGATCACCGGTTTTACGGGAAAAGTGCTCAGAGATACCAAGTATCAGATTTCTGTTCCCAGGCTTACTTCCTCCTGTTATTTCGATGCAGACTCTGCTGCTTTGATGAAAGGCATCGATCCGGGAAAAGTTGTGTTGACTGCCACTTTTACAACTGCAGATAATAACCATGATCAGTATATAAACACCTATTATTTTGTTCCTGTCAAGGATTTATCTCTTGAGAAAGTGGTTATTACCCGGGAACTGAATAAGATCCCGGGTGGTTATAAAATCACTCTCAGGAGTGATAAACTTGCCAAAAATGTCTGGCTTTCTGCGAACGTCAAGGGAAGGTTCTCAGGCAATTATACAGATATCATGCCCGGTGAACCCTTGGAAATATTCTTTGTTACATCATACCATCAAGAGGATTTGCTGAACAAAATCAAAATCCGTTCAATCCAGGATACCTATTAAACATCACCATGAGGAACCTCTCAATCCCGGGAATTCTGATCTTTTCATTATTCCTGTATTCCTGTAAAGATCAAACAAGACTGCCTGCTGATTTTGTGAATCCCTTTATCGGCACGGGCGGGCATGGTCATACATACCCGGGAGCCAGTCTTCCATTCGGGATGATCCAGGTTAGCCCCGACACCAGACTTGATGGCTGGGATGGTTGTTCCGCTTATCATCAGAGTGATTCCGTTATATATGGATTCAGCCATACTCATCTCAGCGGTACAGGTTGTTCCGATTACGGTGATATCTTGATCATGCCGGTAAAGGGACATGCCGGGCTGGATAATTACGGATTCCGTTCAGGGTTCATGAAGTCCAGGGAAAAAGCCCGGCCAGGGTATTATTCGGTTGAGCTTGACGGACCGGGTGTCAGGGCTGAACTGACTTCCACTCTAAGGACCGGTATACACAGGTATAATTTTAAAGACCCTGCAGGCGCAGGCCTTGTATTAGACCTTAAACACAGGGATCTTGTATTGGATTCCAGGCTGAAGATAAACGGGACTGACGAAATAGAGGGGATGCGCACTTCACAAGCATGGGCTTTAAAGCAGAATCTGTTTTTTGTTATCAAATTCTCAAAACCCATCACAGAATACAGAATACAGTCGGGAGGCAAGTTCACTTCAGGCATTAAAGAAATAAATGGTTCTGATATCAAGGCTGAATTCAGTTTCCGGCTTAGCAAAGGAGAACCACTGCTGTTGAAAATCGGGATCTCAGCCATCAGCACAGAGGGAGCGAGAAGGAATCTCGAGAAAGAAAATCCAGGCTGGAATTTTGAGGCAATTGAAAAATCGGCCACAGATGCATGGAATAAAGAATTAGGAAAGATTATTGTTGAAGGCGGGAGCAACGATCAGAAGACGATCTTTTATACTGCACTATACCATGCAATGCTGAATCCTAATATGTATATGGATGTCGACAAACAATATCTCGGAAGGGATATGAAGCCCCATATTGCACAGAGCTTTGATTACTATACGGTTTTTTCGTTGTGGGATACTTACAGAGCTGAACATCCTCTGCTCACCTTGATAGATCAGAAGCGTACAAACGACTTCATAAATACCTTTCTCATGCAATACCAGGAAGGCGGAAAACTGCCGGTATGGGAGCTTTCTTCCAATGAAACAGGCTGCATGATCGGATACCATTCAGTGCCGGTAATCGTCGATGCTTATTTAAAAGGCATTACAGATTTCGATGCCCGTCTGGCACTCCAGGCCATGAAGAACAGTGCGCAACAGGATGATCTGGGGCTGAGGTACTATAAAAGCATGGGGTATATTCCCTCTGACCAGGAAGGTGAGTCCGTTTCAAAGACACTGGAATATGCCTATGACGACTGGTGCATTGCTCAAATGGCTAAAGCCCTCGGCCAAGCCGATGATTACAATGTTTACATCCGCCGCGCCCAGTATTATAAAAACCTGTATGATAAATCCACCGGTTTCATGAGAGCTAAAACCAATGCAGGGTGGTTCTCCCCTTTCGATCCTTCAGAGGTGAACTTCAATTACACTGAAGCCAATGCCTGGCAGTACAGCTTTTCTGTACCTCAGGACATCAGCGGTTTAATGAATCTTATGGGAGGCCGGGAGAAGTTCGCTGAGAAACTGGATGCAATGTTAAAAGCACCATCCGTTACTTCCGGACGTGAACAGGCGGATATCTCGGGTATGATAGGCCAGTATGCGCATGGAAATGAACCCAGCCATCATATGGCCTACCTGTATGATTATGCTGGAAAACCCTGGAAAACACAGGAACTCATCCACATGATATGCAATCAGTTATACAGGAATGATCCTGATGGATTATGCGGCAACGAGGATTGCGGGCAGATGAGTGCCTGGTATGTGCTTAGCGCCATGGGCTTCTACCCTGTTGTCCCGGGCTCTGGTGTATACGCTATCGGCACACCATTATTCCCTAAGGTCTCGATTCTCCTTGAGAACGGGAAAAAATTTATAATTGAGGCAAAAGGTATCAGCAAGAAACAATATTTCATAAGCTCCGCCACACTAAACGGCCAGGTTTATAACAAGTGTTTTATTTCGCATACCGATATCTTAAAGGGCGGGACCTTGACGTTTACGATGTCGGCAAAGCCTGATACTGCCTGGGGAAGCAGTGATGGAGATTTTCCCGTCTCTATTGTTGCCGGCGGGCTTATTACACCAATACCTGCTGTGGAACAGGCCGGGAGGACCTTTATCGATTCTACAATCCTGCTGCTGTCCTGCCCCCTGACAGGCGCGAAAATTTATTATACCCTGAATGGTAAAGACCCGGATGAAAAATCAGCCATTTATTCAAGGCCTTTGTACATCACTAAAACAACGAAATTAAAAGCATTTGCGCTTGCACCGGGTTTGGAAAAAAGCTTTACTATTGAAGCATCCTTCATGAAAATACCAAAGAACAGGAAGATCACATTGTTTACAAAGTATGCCGGTCAGTATTCAGCCGGTGGCGACCTTGCCCTTATCGATTTTATCAGGGGAGGCGACAGCTTTAAAACAGGTGCCTGGCAGGGTTATGAAGGTACCGATGTATGTGTTGTGGTTGACCTTGGTTCTGTTCAGCCTCTACATGAACTTTCGCTTGGTTGTTTGCAGGATCAGGAAGCATGGATCTTTATGCCGTTGGAAGTGGGATTTGCTGTTTCCACAGATAATATAAATTTCAAAACCCTCCCTTCTGTCAAAAATACAGTTGATGAAAAGTTAAGCGGGGCAGTGATTAGAGATTATACAGTTAAGCCTCATGGCGTATCTGCCAGATATGTCAAAGTCCTTGCAGTCAACCGCGGGAATTGTCCCGTCTGGCATCCCGGAACCGGTAAAAAAGCCTGGGTCTTTGTTGATGAAATCATAATAAAATGATTAGCGGGAAGTTAAAAGCCGATCTGATACTTTTGCTTGCGGCGGCTATCTGGGGTTTTGCCTTTGTTGCCCAGCGTGTTGGGATGGATTATGTGGGACCTTTTACTTATAACGGAGTAAGGTTTTCGCTTGGAGTGCTGGTATTGCTACCATTGCTATACAACAGGCTGCATAAGGGAAAACAACTTGTGTTTTGCATTTCTCCGCTTGACCGTCGTAAAATCCTTATGGGCAGCCTGTTTACAGGTCTGATCCTTTTTGGAGGAGTTGCCCTTCAGCAGCTGGGGCTTCAGAAAACAACCGCAGGGAAAGCCGGGTTTTTGACAGAACTCTATGTGGTGTTTGTTCCTTTTATAGGATTATTTTTTGGACAGAGAAGCAACTGGTATATATGGGCCGGGGTTTTGCTTTCCATGGTGGGCCTTTACTTCCTTTGCATTACCAAAGGATTTTCCCTTGGGTCGGGCGACTCGCTTGTACTGATGTGTTCCTTTGTGTTCACTTTTCATGTTCTGTTCATCGGCTGGCTTTCTCCCCGAATGGATTCCATTCTTCTGGCAGTTATACAATTTTCAATCACAGCGGTACTTAATCTCTTTGTGGCTTTCTCGATCGAAACCGTCAGCCTTGCCAAGGTAATTGAGGCATGGCTGCCAATCTCTTACGGCGGAATACTTTCAGTAGGTGTGGCATACACCCTTCAGATCATTGCCCAGAAAACGGCACATCCTGCCTATGTTAGCATTATCCTTGGGCTGGAGGCTGTGTTTGCCGTAATTGGGGGGATGATGTTGCTTGGGGAAACGATGAGTATGCGGATGCTGGGCGGCTGTCTGCTGATGCTTGGGGGAACAGCATTGGTCCAGGTAAAAGGAAAATCCACTGACATTTATATAAAGATTAAAAATGAATAGTATGAAGTGTCTTTCTATTATCTCCTTCATTGCATTAACACTGACTGTTCCATGTGAGACTGAAGCCCAGGATAATGCTGCCATGGCTGCAGTAACCATTAGCGACCCGTTCCGGTTCGATGATTTTTTTCTTAACAAAACCCTGCGCATAGATTATTTCCTGTCCGGGGACCAATCCGGGGAACATGTTTTTTTCAGGGAAATGAGGGAAGAACCCAGTTATGGAGGCCCTCACCATGACCTGCTTGCTTTGAAGAATACCGGGACATACCGTTACATTCTCATTGATTCGGCATCGGGGGAACTGATGTTCTCAAAAGGGTTCTGCAGCCTCTTCCAGGAATGGCAGGGAACTCCTGAAGCCAAAGAAATCCGCAGGGCTTTTCCTATGGTTGCTGTCATGCCTTTCCCGATAAAGACTGCCCAATTTATAATTGAAAAAAGGTCTTATGAAACCGGGGCTTTCGAAAAACTATTCGAGATGAGAATCAGGCCTGATGACTATTATATTTTGAAAGACAGCATTCACCGGCTGAAAGTGGAGAATCTGCTTTATTCGGGAGACCCTTCTGATCATGTGGATGTGGCATTCCTTGCCGAAGGATATACTGAGACGGATATGCCTAAATTCATAGCAGATGCCCGTTCGATGGTTGATTATTTGTTATCGGTTGAGCCCTACAGTAATTTTCGTGACAAATTCAATTTTTATGCGGTAAGATCGCCTTCAGATGAATCAGGAGTAACCATACCGGGCAAGGAACTATATGTAAACACCAATATTCACAGCAGTTTTTATACGTTTGGCATGGATCGTTACCTGACCAGTTTCGATACCAAAGCTATCTATGACATTGCAGCCAATGTCCCCTATGATGCAATTTTTGTGCTTGTCAATTCAAAACGTTATGGTGGAGGTGGCTTTTATAACCATTACTGTGAGGGAACGGTTGACAATCAGTATTCAAAAGTGGTTGCAGTTCATGAATTCGGACATTCCTTTGCAGGGCTTGCAGATGAATACTTCAATGCCGAAGTCACTTATACCGGTTTCTATAATCCAAAAGTTGAGCCCTGGGAACAGAATATAACGACGAATAATGATTTTGCTTCAAAATGGCAGTCTATGATCCCTGCTGATGTTCCGGTACCTACGCCCCGGGACTCCAGGTATCAGGATGTAATTGGCATGTTTGAAGGTGGAGGATATGTGAGGAATGGAGTGTATAGCCCGTTTATGGACTGCAGGATGAAATCGAACGAAGCCAAAGGGTTTTGTCCCGTTTGCCAGAAGGCAATTATACAGATGATCAGGTATTATTCAGGCACAGATAAAAGCGACAAATAGAAAAATAATTTAATCCGGGAAAATCAACAGGTCTTAAGATGATGCGAGGACTGGTTTTTGACATAAGGAAGTTTACGGTGAACGATGGCCCGGGAATCCGATGTACAATATTTTTAAAAGGTTGTCCCCTCTCCTGCTGCTGGTGCCATAACCCGGAAAGCCAGACTGGCTTACCTGAAACAAGCACCAAATCAATTTCATTTGACGGCAGGATCTTCAGGGAAGAGGAAATTTCAGGAAAATGGATGAATATTGATGAGATACTTGAAGAAGTTGAGAAAGACTGGATTTTTTATGAAGAATCAGGAGGAGGCGTGACAATCTCAGGAGGGGAACCTGCCTTTCAACCGGAATTTCTACTTGCTTTGCTTAGGGAGATGAAAGCCCGGGGGATTAACATTGCGCTGGACACCTGCGGATATACCGAATGGAAGAACCTGGCAGTCACAATGGATTATGTAGATTTGTATCTTTATGACCTGAAGATTCTTGATGATGGCATTCACCAAAAATATACAGGAGTTTCGAACAAGCTGATTCTTGAGAATCTTAAGAAACTGGCAGATTCAGGAAAATGGATCGTTGTGAGGATACCTGTGATTCCGGGCATTAATGATGCCGATGAGGATTTCACGGCCCTGCAATCGTATCTTGAGCCCTTACGGCCCGGAGTAAATGAGATACACCTCCTGCCATTTCATACGGCGGCAGAGAATAAATATAAAAGATTTGGGAAGGAAAATCTTATGAAGAATATAAAAAGCCTCCCGAAAGAAGCCTTGTTGGAGCGAAAGATGGAACTCGAAGCATTGGGATATATTGTAAAGATCGGGGGATAGTATTAAATTGTGAAATGATGAATTTACAAAACAGCGAAGAAATGAAAAAGCGGCCTTGGATGTAGCGAAGGCACAAGACAAAAATATGACTGACAGAATTAACAAACTACGACAGCAAAGCCTGAACGCTGTTAACCTAATCAATGCGGAGCGTGCAGTCCTTGTTACAGAATTTTACGAAACCGGTATCGACAGACAGGTGTCAGTGCCTGTAAGCAGGGCAATGGCTTTTGACCATATTCTGAGAAATAAATTGATCTGCATCAACCAGGGAGAGCTAATTGTTGGTGAGCGCGGACCTGCTCCGAAGGCTTGTCCTACCTATCCTGAAATATGTCTTCATAGCCTTGATGACCTTGAAATCCTTGATTCACGTAAAAAAGTTTCATTCAAGGTTGATGATGAAGTACGGAGGATTTATACTGAAAAGATCATTCCTTTCTGGAAAGGCCGCAGCAACCGCGAGCGTATTATGAATTCCCTCCCCCCTGACTGGCTTGATGCATATAAAGCAGGAGTTTTTACCGAATTCCAGGAACAACGGGCACCAGGTCATACTGTATTGGGAAGCAAGATTTACCGCCAGGGAATGACAGACCTGTTGAAGCAGATTGGAGAAGAGATCAGCAGACTTGATTTCATTCAGGATCCCATGGCCTATGAAAAGCGGGAAGAGCTGAAAGCAATGGAAATTGCGGCTAATGCAATGATCAAATTTGCAGGACGGTATGCTGTGAAACTTGAAAACCTCGCGAAAGGGGAAAACGAACCGTCCAGAAAATCCGAATTACTGAAGCTGGCTGAGATATGCCGGCATGTGCCTGCCCATGCTCCACGCACCTTGCATGAAGCACTTCAGTATTACTGGTTTGTTCACCTGGGTGTGATCACTGAATTGAACCCCTGGGATTCTTTCAACCCCGGCCGCCTGGATCAGCATCTTCTACCATTTTACAGAAAAGGCATAGAAGACGGGTCACTGACGAAAGAAAAGGCTATTGAAATCCTGCAAAGTTTTTGGATAAAATTCAATAATCACCCTGCTCCTCCCAAGGTGGGTGTAACTGCCCTGGAAAGCAATACGTATACCGATTTCTGCCTGATCAACCTTGGAGGCGTAAAATCCGACGGATCGGATGCAGTTAACGAGCTTACGTTCATTCTTCTTGATGTTATTGAGGAAATGAGGTTGCTGCAGCCCAGTTCCATGGTACAAATCAGTAAGAAAAACCCTAACAATTTTATCCAGCGTACCTTACAGATTACCAAAACGGGTTTTGGCCAGCCCTCCTACTTCAATACCGATGCCATCACCCAGGAATTGGTAAGGCAAGGAAAAACCCTTGAAGATGCAAGGAACGGAGGGGCAAGCGGCTGCGTCGAGGCAGGTGCATTCGGTACAGAAGCTTATATCCTTTCGGGCTATTTCAATCTTGCAAAGATTCTTGAACTTGCCCTGAACAACGGATTCGATTCCCATACCCGGAAGCAGGTTGGAGTTATCAGCGGTAATCCGGAAGAGTTCGCTTCCTTCGGCGAGTTAATGAATGCTTTTCAGAAACAACTGGAGTATTTCACTGCCATAAAGATGCGGGGCAATAATATAATCCACAGGATCTTTGCAGATTATATGCCGGTGCCCTTCCTCAGCCTGCTGATAGATGACTGCATCGGCAAGGCCATTGATTACAATGCAGGCGGAGCCAGATACAATACAACCTACATTCAAGGAGTAGGCCTGGGTAGCATCACTGATTCACTGACTGCAATTAAATATCATGTTTTTGAAAAACAGACCATTTCGATGAAAGGCCTTCTTGAGGCTTTGTCAGGCGATTTTAAAGATTATGAAGAGTTCAGAAAGGAACTGGTTTACCATACTCCCAAATACGGGAATGATGACGATTATGCTGATGACCAGGCCCGTCTCGTATTCCGGATGTTTTTTGAGGCCGTCGATAACAAGCCAACGTCAATTGGGGGGAAACACCGGATAAATATGCTTCCAACCACTTCTCATGTTTATTTCGGCAGTGTTATAGGAGCTTTACCTGACGGCAGGAAGGCTCATCAGCCGCTTTCCGAAGGGATTTCCCCTTTCCAGGGGGCAGATCACAAAGGCCCTACAGCAGTGTTAAAGTCAGCAAGCAAAATAGATCATCTTCTTACCGGTGGCACGCTTCTTAATCAGAAGTTCGCCCCTTCATTCTTCGATGGGGATGAAGCGATCAATAAACTAGCCGGTCTTATCCGGGCATATTTCAGGATGGACGGGCACCATATACAATTCAACGTGGTTACAGCTGCCGCCCTCATAGATGCACAGAAACATCCGGAGAAGCACCGGGATCTCATCGTCCGTGTTGCCGGGTACAGTGATTATTTTAATGATCTTGGAGAAGATCTTCAAAATGAAATCATCAGGAGGACTGAACACCAAGGAGTTTAAACCAATCCGGCTTCTGCCGTCAATGCAAATAATCATGAGCAAAAGAACACGCATTATATTGGCCCTTTTATTATTAGGTCAGTTTTTATTGCTGTCACAAACCACACTCCAGGGGCAGGCAATGTTCATGGGAAATTTTAAATCCATAAAAAAATCAGGTCAGGAAATTCTGATAAAAGCGGAGAATGCATCTCTTCAGATCCGGTATTATTCCCCGACTATAATCAGGATCAGGATTGACAAGGACATTATTGCCCCTGATTTTTCATATGCCGTGGTTGCAAGGCCTGAGGCAGGTGAATTCAAACTCCGGGAAAACGGTGAAAAGATTGTATTATTAACAGATTCACTCAGGATTGAGATCAGGAAGAATCCTATCCGCATACACATTAAAAACAATAAAGAAAGGGTGCTCTCAGAAGAATATCCGCCTTTTGGTACAGGGTGGCAAGGGTCTGAAATCAGCTGTTACCGCAAACTTTTTCCGGATGAAAAATTTATAGGTCTTGGTGAAAAAACCGGAAACCTGAACAGAAGGGACAACGCATACGAAATGTGGAACTCCGACGTGCCTGCTTATGCTGCCATTGCAGATCCTCTTTATGTAAGCATCCCGTTTTTCATGGGAATACACGACAGTCTGACTTACGGGATATTCCTGGATAATTCCTCCCGTACAAAGTTTGATTTTGCAGCTTCCGCCGACAATCTTTTCAGCCGTTTTTCGGTCGCTGAAGGAGAGCTTAATTATTATTTTTTCGGTGCCTCAACAATTGCGGGTATCCTGAATGACTATACCTGGCTTACCGGCCGCACTCCGCTCCCTCCATACTGGAGCCTTGGTTTTCAACAATGCAGGTGGAGCTATTATCCCGATACGGAGGTCCTTTCTGTGGCAAAACAATTCAGGGCCAAAAAGATCCCATGTGATATGATCTATCTGGATATCGATTACATGGATTCATATAAGATCTTTACCTGGAATCCCAAAGGCTTTGCAAATCCCAGGGCCCTGATTTCTGAACTCAACGGCTTGGGATTTCATGTTGCCACTATCGTTGACCCGGGTATTAAAGTTGAACCCGGATATTTTGCTTATGATGTCGGGCTTAAAAACGATTATTTTGTAAAGTATCCCGATGGCGTAAAATATATTGGCAGTGTTTGGCCCGGCAGATGCCATTTCCCTGATTTTACCAGGGATGCAGTAAGGCAATGGTGGGGAGTTTCATTTAAATACCTTGTTGATCCTGGTGTGGAAGGATTCTGGAACGATATGAATGAACCATCGGCCTGGGGACAGAATATACCTGATATTGTTCAATTTGACTTTGACGGGCATGGAGCCAGTATGAAGCAGGCTCACAATGTTTACGGGCTGAATATGTCGAGGGCGACCTATGAAGGAACAAGAAAGCTCCTGAAGGGGAAACGTCCTTTCGTTCTTACCCGTGCAGGATATGCAGGGATTCAGCGGTATTCTGCAATATGGACCGGCGACAACGTGGCCTCGGATGAACACATGTTGCTTTCGGCCAGGATGGTAAACAGCATGGGGCTGTCGGGGCTGAGCTTTGTGGGCCCCGATATGGGAGGATTCATGGGAACCCCGTCCAAAGAATTATTTGTTCGCTGGCTTTCGTTGGGGGTTTATACTCCGTTTTTCAGGAACCATGCAGCAAAGGGTACAAACAGGAAAGAACCCTGGTCACTGGGAGAAGGAGTTGAGGAGTCTTCAGTGAAGCTTATCTCCCAACGTTACCGCCTGCTGCCCTATATATATTCGGCTTTCTATACCTCAACACAAAGCGGACTTCCAGTTGCCAGGAGCCTTGCAATCAATTACACGAACGATGAGAAGATCTGGTGGTGGAAATACCAGGAAGAATATCTTTTTGGTGATAACCTGCTTGTAGCGCCTGTTTCGTGCACCCAGAATTTTGCCAGGGTATACCTTCCCGAAGGGGGCTGGTACCGCCTGTCATCAGGAGAATTTTTCCAGGGAAAGCAGGAGTTGAATGTCGAAGCTCCCCTTGACGACCTGCCTGTATTTGTAAGGGCCTCCGGTATTTTACCTATGCAGTCAGTGATCCAGAATACATCCGAAAAGCCTTCCGATACTCTGGATCTGCATATTTATGCAGGCAAGAACGCAAATTCTTATGTGTTTTATGAGGATGACGGTCAAACATATAATTACGAGAAAGGTGCTTTCTGCAAGCGCCTGATCCGGTTTGACCCTGCAGGAAAAACAATTTTTATCGGAAAGGCTGAGGGCAGTTTTACATCCAGATTCACCAAGATGCAGTTGATATTGCATGGTTTTCCGGGTTTAAAGACGTTGAAGGTAAATGGTCATGAATTAAATCTTCAAAAAAGTGATCCTTCCAATCAATCAGTTATCCTGCTTTTTAATTCAAGTGAATTAAGCATACATTTTGAGTAATCCATGATCCCAGACACCAATAGCAGAAAAAAAAATCCTGTAGCTTTTCTTGCAGCTTACTTTACCATTGGGCTGGTTGAAACCTTGTTCCCAAGACTAAACTGGCAGATAAATTTTATTTTCCTGGATGAGCATTACTTGCGTGTCCTGACTTTTATCGGGTTATTAATACTTGCATTCTTATCCGTTTTATTCAGCCTGATGAAGCCAGGGAAAGACGGCCGACACAACCTGATCATTGCTCTTCTGGTGACCATGCCGGGACTTCTTATTCCTTTTATAAGCATAAAATCGGTGAACCTCGTTTTACTCAGTGACATGTTTTTGTTCTCAGGCAGTCTTTTTGTCCAGGTTGCCGGTCTTCAGTTTATTTTCTCACCATATGAGAAAGGTAAGAATTCCGTGAGAATTGCTTTGTTATATCTTTTTAAATCTGCAGGGCTGATCACGGGGATGAGTATCCCTGGAATTCTCTCAGGAACCAAAATGGAGGGAAGCAGCCTGCTGTTGTACGTTTCTATTTTCTTTCTTCTGTTCTCGCTGGCTTTCCTTCTCCTGTTCCCATTCCCTGCCAATGCGGGTACTACATCGGAAAAACAGATGAAATTCAGTGTAAGACATTTAATATCAGACAAATCTGTTCTAATGGTGCTGGGAGGGCTTATAGTATATTCAGGAGCTGAATACTGTCTCGTGGATCTGATCCCTCTGTATTTTTCAGAAACATTCGGGATAAAAATAATGCAAACACTCATCCCGGGTGTCGGATTATTCATGTTTTCTTTTGTTATCGGAAGGCTGGCAGGTATTTTTATACTTGGTAAGAACAAGCCCGAGATAGTCTTTCTAATGAGCAGCGTTCTGTGCATTCTTGGTTTATTTACCATTTTTATCGG
Organism: Bacteroidota bacterium; assembly: GCA_026391775.1. Classification (GTDB taxonomy): domain Bacteria; phylum Bacteroidota; class Bacteroidia; order Bacteroidales; family FEN-979; genus CAIRDP01. Next base: position 91,012 of record JAPLDK010000007.1, on the reverse strand, counting down.
GCAGAAATACCTGTCGCTTGCCGCCTCAGTGATGATAGGGCTTGGTTCCTCCAACATTTTCCCTATTATGCTCTCAATGTCTCTAAACCGGTTAAAGGAGGAAAGGACAGTGCTGATTGGATTGATGATCGGTACAATACCCATCGGAGCACTGTTTCCTTCCCTTATGTGGGCTGTGGCAGATTCAGTTTCAATTGCCATGAGTTTTACGGTTCCTGTTTTCTGTATGTTTTATATTACATGGATAGCGATCATGCTTGTTAGAAGGAGAGGATTATAGCGGTAGGATGACTAAAAAGAATGTAATAATTTGATATGAAAAACCTGAGAATAATCCCGTTATTTATCATGCTCCTGGCTTTTTTGTCATGCCAGAGAGGTGAGCATTTTCTTAACAATAAAACATACCGGGAAAAGGTAGAGGCTCAGTTTGAAAAGCAAAGGCAGCTTGGAAAAAATCGTTGGGAGCAGGTTTTCAAACTTGCCGACCAGGCAATGTTGCTGAAAGAAAGGGAAGCTCTGAAGTTTATCCTGGCATACTCTTCACTTAATGATATTGCGGATTATGAAGGCGATTTTTTTCTCAAGAACATCAGGTCTTCTTTTGCAGCCCGGGATGCTTTCTCATGGGGGAAAACCTTGCCGGATGAATTATTCCGTCATTTCGTACTTCCGATAAGAGTTAACAATGAAAATCTTGACACTTCGCGCATCGTCTTTTTCGGGGAATTGAAGGATAGGATAAAGAAGATGAGTATGAAGGATGCTGTCATTGAAGTCAACCATTGGTGCCATGAAAAAGTAACTTACCGGGGTACTGATGAAAGGACTTCTTCTCCCCTTGCCACTGTAAGGACAGCATATGGCCGTTGCGGGGAGGAATCGACCTTTACTGTTGCAGCTCTTCGTTCTGTTTGTATTCCCGCCAGGCAGTGTTATACACCCCGCTGGGCTCACTCCGACGACAATCATGCATGGGTCGAGGTGTGGGTTGATGGGAAATGGCATTACATAGGCGCTTGCGAACCTGAACTGGTTCTTGATGCAGCCTGGTTTACTGCTCCGGCCAAGCGGGCCATGCTTGTCAATACAAATGTTTTCGGTGATTATGAAGGTCCTGAGGATATTTTACTGAAAGATGAACGCTATACCAGGATAAACATCCTGTCAAACTATGCGGAAACGAAAAGGATTTATGTTCTTGTCAGGGATTCATCGGGAAAGCCTGCCGATAGTGTGGCTGTTGAATTCCAGCTCTATAATTACGCGGAATTCTATCCTCTGTTGAGGATTTGTACTGATATACAGGGCCTTTGCAGCTTCCAGACAGGTTATGGTGACCTGATCGTGTGGGCATCAAAAAACGGAAAATATACTTTCAGAAAAATAAGTGTCAAAGCAGTTGATACGGTTGCCCTTGAATTGTCGTTGAAGCCGGGCCTCGAATACAGTTTGCAGGAAGATCTTAAACCTCCCGTCGAACAACCCGGCGCTGCAGGTGTCCCCGATTCACTTAAAGAAGCTAATTCGAAAAGACTTGATTTTGAAGATAAACTCAGGTCGGCCTACGAAAAAACATTCATCGACAGCGCAAAGTCATGCAGGCTTGCGGCCACATTAAAGCTGAATACCGATACCCTTTGGCATTTTCTGAAAGAAAGCCGGGGAAATTTCAGGGCAGTTATCGATTTTGCAGGCTCAGTAAACCGATCGGAGAAACGCTGGCTGTTTCCCTTGCTTTCAGTAATTTCTTCAAAAGATCTCAGGGATGTAACTTTTGAAGTGCTGATGGATAATATTACAAATACGGTTTGCCCCGGCAGTGCTGGCAAGGACCGGGAGATATTCTTTAAATATCTCCTAAACCCCCGGGTTGACAACGAATGGTTAAGGCCCTGTAAATCGTATTTTCAGAAAAGCTTTGACAGCAGTTTCAGGGCTAAGGCTTTGGCTGATCCTGGAGTGGTGGCCGAATGGGTCAAAACAAATGTTCTCATCGATAGCAAGACGAATTACGGCAGGGCTCCCCTTACCCCCATCGGCGTTTATGAATTGAAAGTTGCAGATCCTCACTCAAGGGATATTTTCTTTGTGGCAGTCAGCAGGAGCCTTGGTATCGCCGCCCGCCTTGAACCGGGAACCCGGCTTCCACAGTATTATTTCAATAATGTCTGGCATGATGTACTGTTTGACCCTAAAAAGCCCTCGTCCGGTGAAAGAGTTAAACTCACCCTGAATTCAGATCCAAGGAATGACCGGAAACCTGAATATTATATCCATTTTACATTGGAGAAATTTGATGACGGGTTTTTCAGGTCCCTCGATTATGAAACTGATTCCCGCCTGGGATCATTCCCCTGCGAACTTGATCTCGCACCGGGTTATTACCTCATGGTAACAGGGAACCGTATGAAGGATGGTACGGTGTTGTCGAACCTCTCCTTCTTCAACCTTAATCAGGGTAAAGAAGTAAATCAACAAATCAGTCTGCGCAAAGAATCAGCCCCTTCCATACTAGGAAAGCTGGATCCAAAAACCCTGGTATCCAATTTGCCTCAAGCCGGCCCATTTACATCCGGTAACCTGGTTTTAGCCTGGATGGAGCCCGATAAAGAGCCCACCAAACACTTTATTGCAGATCTGAAAGAAAAGAGAAAGGAGTTGGAAAAGAAGAACTGCAGAATATTTTTTCTCTTCAGAAATGAGAAAGATGAAACCGGCTTTATCTCAGCTGTATCAAGGGAAATGCCTTCAGGCTCTTCCTGCCTGGTCCCTTCCGGCGAGCTCTTAAAACTGATTTCCGGCACAACAGCCCAAAGCCTTGGCTCTTCTCTCCCTGTGGTTACGTTAATTAATTCAAAGGGAGAGATAACCTATGTTTCCCAAGGTTACCGGATTGGTATCGGCGACGATCTTCTCAAACTGCTCCGTTAAAAGTGCAATGAAGCCGAGGAAAGATGCGCTACTGGCAAACACGAAACGGAACCCTTGTTGAACGGCTTCTTTGGGGCTGGTCAAATGTATACCTGGTTTCATTCGACGGGCATGATATAATGGTTGATACCGGCCCGGCGGCATTGTCGGGGCTACTGCTCAAAAGGCTTGATGCAATCGGACTTAAACAACTGGATGCGCTGGTTTTAACCCACACGCATTTTGACCATACCGGCAGTGTTGCAGTACTGAAAGAAAAATTCAAAATGCCGGTTATCGTTCATCGTTCCGAATCAGGTTTCCTCGAATCCGGCATTAGCCCTCTCCCTCATGGGAGCATACTGGCAACAAAATTCATTTATAATCTTGGAGCTCCCAGGGTTGAACACTGGTTTAAAGTCAGGGGTGTTATTCCTGATATATTGGTGGATGATTTTATGGAGTTATCTTCCTTTGGGCTCAATGCAAGGCTTATTCACACACCTGGTCACAGCATAGGTTCCTGCAGCCTTGTCATCGACGATCAGCTCGCAGTCAGCGGAGATACCTGTGTTTCGCCCATTCCGCGCAGGGCATTTCCCCCCTGGGCTGATGATCCCATTAGCCTCGTGAGAAGCTGGAAAAAAATTCTGGATACAGGATGCGAACTGTTTTTGCCCATGCATCACTGGACTATTTCGAGGAAAACACTTGAACGGGAATACGAACGCCTTTCGAAAAAAGAATTTAAAGACGTTGGGTCTCGATGATGGGATAACCCTTCACCCCTGCCCTGTAAAAGCTGATAAACCTGAGTTTATAATAGTACCCCTGGGAATTTGTAATGATATAAGCCAGATCCGTCCTCACGGTATAGGAGTCGGCTGTGAAATTATACACCTTCCAGTCGTAGCCGATTGCATCAGAGGCATTGGTATAATTCATGTTCCTCGCAATTGAATAGTCAATTGTTGAAAAAGCATGGATTGTGTCTGCCGCAACCCTGACTCTGTTGGTGTTGGAAAGAACACCTGTAACCAGGTAAGGATATGCAGCGCCTTCATCAGTATACAGAAGTGTCGTATATTGTGTGAATAACAGATCATATTGGGTTTTAAGCGGTTCAAGAGGAAGGACAATACCTCCCGCCCTGATACCGTAAAACAGGTAATTAACCGAAGCATCTTTTTGCACTGAAGCATAAGTGATACTGCCCCCTTTGATCCCGCTGAACCTGAAGTAATAAATACCATGTCTAAGGCTATCAAAGATGATCTGCTTAAGTCCGAAGTAAAGCCCGGCTGTGTCCCTGCCAAGGTCAAGCGCCCAAACATGTCCGTTCGAAATTGTATCCCCGTTAACAACAGTAAACCATTGTCCTGTGGCAATGGAATCAAGGTTTCCGTCCGACTTATCAAATTTCCACTTTGCACCTGCCGTATCAATGGTACCTCCGAAAGTTCTCACCCCCATATCGGAAATCCGCATGAAATCAGCCGTGTTAAGAATGATATGATACCCGTTTGGACTGCAGTCAAAACCCAGATCGCTTTTGGTTCTTTCGTTGGTGGCAGTGACCACACCGGAATCCAGTCTGAAATAAACCTGGTACTTATAGGATGCCGTCATCGTAATGGTGTCAACCAGCACATTGCCCCGTTCGGGAACAGGAACCATTGAATCCTTTTTAAAACACGAATTCAGGCTAAATGCAAGTAGCAGGATCAATACCGGAAAAGGCAGTCTTTTCATTTGTATTTATTAAAGGTGAAACTGAATCTGACAAATAATGTCCTTCCCCAGCCAATATTCATTGCATCCCCTCCTGAACCATGCGTCCCAATCATACCGGTGGCCGGCACCGTTGTGACATTGAACAGGTTTTTTACCCCTGCGGAAAGCCTGAAATGGTTTTCCAGGAACCCTTTGGTAGCGGTGATATCCATTAAATTGTACGGGTCGACATATCCCCAGTCCAGGCTTTTATCATTGAACACAATCTGAGGGGCTTTCCCTGTATACTTGTAATACAGTGAAAATGTAAGTTCCGGTTTCGCCAGGGTATAATTTGCTGTTAAACATACTTCTGTGAGCCAATGCAGGGAACCTGGTTTTGATTCTTCATCAAGGCTGCCGGTAACCCCTGTTTCAGAAACCGATAGTTGAATCTTGAGTGCAGGGTAAAGGCTGAACCCTATACCTGCTGTGCCACCGGTAGTCTTGTATCTGCTGAGGTTAACGTAGGTGTACTGATTTGGAGTAAGCGCGGTGGGCGCGAGAAGTATGACGTTATTTATCATGTTATAAAATCCACTTACTTCAACATTCAATGCAGTCTTTTTCTTTTCGGTAGTACAGTTTATACCCAGATTGAAGTTATTCGACTGTTCTGCTCTCAGATCGGGGTTGCCGATAACATCATGGTTCACATCCTTGAAATTCAGGTACAGCTCTTTTAAATCGGGAGAACGGAATCCCCTGGCATAGGAGAACCTCAGGCTCCAGTTCGCAGCCATATCCCATTTGGCGCTGAGGGCATACACTATAGGTGCATCATACTTTGTATTGTAGATTAACCGGATGCCGGGTTGAATCGACAAAGATTTGAAGGGATCATATTTGAGGCTGAAAAAAGCGGCATAGTCGCCAATCTGCCGGGTCTGGCCTAGAATCCTTTTCCCTGATCCGGTTTCAACATCAATATCAATACCCGTTTGGTAATTCAGCTTACGACCCGGGTTATTTGAAGAGAAAGTTCCCCGGCCTGTCCATGAGGTGATGGCCGTTGTATCCCGCCCATCGGAATTGGTAATAGGAATTTTTTCGAGGGTTGTCAGTTCCATATCATATTTCTGCTTCTGCCTCTCATAAAATGAATAGGACCCGAGCAGGCTTACGAACTTGCTGTGCGGCAGTTTAAATGAGGCTTCAAGCCTTCCGGAATACCTTATTGTAGTAAAGTAGTTGTCAAGTGCATTGATATAATAAACAGGTTGCAATGCTCCCTTGTCGATCAGTAATTCGTTGAAATAATCGCCTCCCATTTTAAGTTTCAAGGTACCGGTGGTATAAGTATAATATCCGTCGAAAAAATACTGTCGTCTGGGCTTAAAGGTCTTGGAACGGCTGGTGTCTGTTGATGAATAGCCAGGTGAGAAATTCCTTCCGCCATCGATCATAAAACCATGTTTTTTAAAGCAGGCGGATACAGAAGCGTCGAAATTGAAAACTCCTACACTTTCATAATAAGTGTTGGCAGTAGTATTCAACAAGGAGGTTTTATTTTCTTTTGTAATAACGTTGATCACGCCTGCAAGGGCATTGCTGCCGTAGATTACCGACATGGGGCCTTCAATCAGCTCCACATGGTCAACATTGTTCAGGTTGATCTGGTTCATGTCGAAATTCCCATTCATCCTGCCAATCATCGGAACCCCGTCCTGCAGGAATTTTACATTCTGGCCCGAGAGCCCCTGTATCCTGAGACTGGTCCCAAGCACACCATCTTGTGTGACCTGCATGCTCGACTGGTCTTTAAGCAGATCTGCCATATTCGTAGCGGCCTTTTGTTCGATCTGCCTTGCATTGATAACTTCAACACGATAGATCGATTTATCGGCCTTTTCGGGGGTATACTGGGCCGTGACCACCACTTCATTCATGTCCAGTATCGAGGGATCAAGGTGGATCTCGAGAAATTGCCCGGGGCGGATAGTATCTTTATAAGTATTATAGCCCATAAAACTGATAACAATCCTGGACGGCTCCCGAACTTCGTTTGAAACAGTTCCGTCAATGGATGTATGTGTGTATATGGGTTTCCTTGTTTTAAGTCCTTCAAAACACACATGAGCGTAAGCAACAGGTTCTGAATTTTTCTTATCAACGACTTTAATAATAGCCTTCTGGCCATTAGCTGATGCTATGGCCAGAAAACTAATTATTAATCCAATTAGGAGGCTGAAAGGGCCTTTTTTCATGTTAACGGACGATGATCACTTTCGTAACCGCTTTCGTTGCTGTGGTAGAAGCAGTCATGAAATACAATCCAGGGTTGACCCCTGCAACATCAAACGTAAACAGATTAAGGCCCTCTGCAAGCCTGCCCGGTTGATCTGCACCAAGTTGTCTGCCCGACAGATCTGAAAGAACAATATGGATTTCGTCACCGGTTTTGCCGGAAACGAGAAGATTCATGTTTGCCCTGACCGGGTTGGGATATACTTTTATCGATAACCCGGACTGGCTAACTTCATTGATTCCGAAAGACAATACCTTCTCTTTCGTAAAACTTAAAACACCGGTACTGCCACCGGCAAAACTGGTAAAATACAGCTTGTAAACATCCTTGTTGACCGGCTGGATAATAAATACCAGGGAATCCTCAAGAGTATAAGTATAGGTCTGGTTGTTGAGTACCTTCCAGTCATATCCAATTGACGATATCAGGGAATCCCATGGATTTACCTCCCAATTAGTGTATGAGAGAGGCACTGGATGAAATTTCTTACTTTTAATTTCAGGATTATTCAGAACTCCCATCACCGGGTAAGGGGTCCCGTTAGGCTGAATTGACATATATTTTGTGAAGAGGATATCCCAAAGTGCAATATGTGGCTGAAAATCAACCCTTTGGTTTGACAAAAGTGAAAATCCTACAAAGTCTGTACCCAGGTCGTTTGCAAGATCCAGGGTATCGGTATATGCAGCTGTTCCGTCAATATTGGCAAAACGGAAATGGTAAATATCCTGGACAGAACGTTTGTTCTCGATCCATAATTTGCGCAGGCTGCCATCCCTGAGTTTAATTATAAATAAAGAATCTGAAACGAGGTCATGGGTAACATCATTATAAATAGCCCAGCCGTAATCGGGATGGCCTTTGGCATTGCGTGAAAAGGCACCGTTTTCCCAGTCATTGGGATCATTGTACATAGGTGTCCAGCCGGCAAATCCTGATGTATCGACACTGGCCCAGCCGCTTGTATCCGATTTAGGGTAAGTGTAAAGTACTACACCAAATCCGTCATTAATCAATATGCTTGAACTGAATTTCTTTGTTCTGAAAGCAATATCCCAGGAATTGCGAGGAGAAGCCAATATTTTTCCATTAGCCATGCTGTAATATACCTCATTGGCATAGGAAGCGCCCATAATTACCGTGTCGGAACCTGATGATCCCTGGGCATCGGCTGAATTGTTTGCAAGAAAAGCTGTTGAAATAATTATCAGTACTGTAAAAAAGTAAATACTCTTTTTCATTGTTATAATTGTATAAAGCTTAACAATATGAATTTAAATCTTAATGCTGTTGTTGGCGGAGGAGATTACTCCGTTGACAGAAAACTGTTCACGATTTAACACTCACAGCTCCGACATTAGAATGTCGGACGAGCAGTATGTTGCAGGTGAAACAGGATTAAGAAAGAGGAGGCGCCCTCAGGCCGGTAGCCGCAAGGTGCTCAAACCCCGGGCCTTTATAACAAAGGTCAATGGTGATCAGGCCGGCAGGTCCACTGCTATGGCGCATAATTTCCACCGGCAAGATAGCTGGTGATTGGGTTGAGAATTTCTGAGTAAGATTGTTTTTCAGGACCAGGTTTCCGTTTGGAAGGATCTTGGTTGCTTTTTCAACATCGCGTTTGATACCGACGAACTGGGGAATCAAAGGTTTCCCCCAGATCTTATACTGGTGGAAGTTGATAATAGACCCGAAAACAATAACAGCAATAGCCAGGCTGTGGAACAGGATGGAAAGAATTTTAATATTTCGCTGGCTACTTGACATCAATTGATAATTATTTCACAGGCGCAAAGATATGTAAAAAAACAAATATGAAAATCGGTTGTGTGATAAAAATTTATAAACACTTTATGAAAAAAGTGGATTGTAGTGAATTTGAAATTCTATGAAATGCAAATATGTGTCTCGAAATTTTATTGTTACGGATAGGATTCTAACTTTGCAAAACGAAAGAGCTCAATCAATCTCTAATCAATCCCCTGAATCATGCAGAAGATCCGGACGTTTTTAAGATATGTTACTGATTATCTTAAGTTTGGTGAGTTCTACTTTTTGTGGACCTCAATACAATACGTTATAACAAAGAAAGTCAACCCTCCTGTACGTATTTATAAAAGCAGCCTTGGGATTTTTGAAACCCGTAAGGGGACTCTCGATTTCCAGTTCCTGAATTATGCTTATGAATGGAATGTTAAAAGGTTCGTTTTACAATATTACAAGGATTATAATTTGTTTCTTGATATCGGGGCAAATGTGGGTACATACAGTTTCCTGCTGGCCCGGAAAGGAAAAGTCTGCCATGCATTTGAACCTATGAAGGAAAACTGTGAGTCAATATTTCGGAACATTGTCAGGAATGGTTTGGAAAAAATGATCACAGCACATCAGTACGGCCTTGGTTCAAAGAATTCTGAAGAAGACTTTATTTTTGAATCCAAAAATACCGGCGCTTCACACCTGGCTTCCATCCATACTTCTTATGTTGAAACAAAGGGAGAGGTTGGTACAAGGGTAAAAGCTGATATCAAGACGCTTGATTTGGTCATTTCAACTATTAATTATACTAAAGACGATAAGATTTTACTGAAGATCGATGCCGAAGGAATGGAAATCGACATTCTGGAAGGCGGAAAAGAATTTATCAGGAATCACCCGCATTTTCTGATCGTGATGGAATCAAAGCACTCGGGCGCTGAAAAAATAAAAGAGTATTTAAAGTCCGTGGGCAATTTTATTTACCTCGAGGTCGATGATGAGAATATGGCAATCATGAAATAGTATTGATCTTTTCTTTGTTGAGCAGACTTTCTATTATTCAGACTATAAATGAAAACAATTACAATACACCTAAGACGTACAGCACAAATTGGGAGAGCAGGTGGAATGATATGGCTAATTACAATATCTTTCTTTTTTGCTTTACTTGATCTTTTTTTTGCTAAACTATCCGCACTGCTCGCTTTCAGTTTAGGAACCTTGATCCTTCTGATAACAGTTGTTTTACTTACCTGGAGTATCAATATGTTATTTCTGGCAAAAAAACTACCTGATGAAAAATCTGATGAGGGAACTAAAAGAAATCGATATATCAAAAAGTGGTTTTTAATTATATTCATTCTTGAAATTGCGGGCTTAAATATTGCAACGGTTACCCTATTGAAGTTACATTTTTTTCAATATATTGTTCCCGTTGACATTCTTATTGTCGCGTTGCATTTTCTTCCTTTGGGTCGTATTTTTGTTATGCCGTCATATTACTTCCTGGGAATTGTAGTGTCTTTGATAACCATCTTAACAATGTTTTTCATTCCGGTATCATTGCAAATAGGTAATCTGATTGCTATAATAGCTATTCCAAGTCTAAGTTTTATTTTCTTGAACTGGATAATTATTGTCTATATTCTAAGGGATGGAATGAAATATCTAAAAAAGACTTAGGTGCATTGTGGAAATACCTTGGTTTTGACTGCATTTTGGCGGAATCTGTTTCTTTACTAGATTTCAGGAGTATTGAGATAAAAACATGAAAGGAGACAACAAAATGAAAAAAATCGTATCTGTTTTTCTGGTAAGCTTGGTTGGGCTTTTCACATTCATGAGCTTTAAGGTGGCCGACCTTGATCACGGCTATATCAAAGCTTTCGGTTATGGGTCAATCTGTGTGTCCCAAAACGGATATCCCCAATTCGCGACCTATGACCCCGCTCAGTTTGATTTTCATGACGGGAAATTCTTCATCAGTGCAAAAACCCAGTTCGATCTGAGGGCCATTCTTCCCGAGGGGAAGACCTATACCGACCTGGTCAACGACTTTATCCGCAGGAAGCCTCATGCAAGAGACAACCGGTCCGACAAAGTGATCTGGCGTATTTTTGCTTCCCACGATCGGCAGGGAAATAAACTGTTTGAACACTTTCCGCCAACCAATGAAGAAATGCTGTCCGAGTTGTCATACATGACCTCCCCGAAGGAATTATGCTTCTCCCCGCTCGATGAGATGGATGTCTCGGCCTGGAAGACCTCAGGCGCAACCTGGTCAGATGAGAAGACTCACCTTTCGATGATTTGCTACAACTGGCTTTTCGACGCACAACCCGGATGGCAGTTGTACATTGTCCACACGATCGGCTACCAGACCCTGTACGAAGGCAATGACCATTATGTCGTAGATGCCCCGATCTGTAAAGCGCTGGTCGAAATCAAGTAAGAGTCTTGTTCTAAAATACATTTTCAGTAGGTAACCTCCATAGGACGATAGCAAAGATTAGTTTTTTAAAATTTTGATATATAGTTTCGGATGGAATCTGGTTGATCATCAAGATAAATACATCTGAAACAACAATTAAATCACTAAATGACATTTTTTTTAATTCATATTTACCGTTTCTTTCACCTCCACAAGTGTTTTTTCTATCTGTTTCTCGCATTATTATCGGGATTTATCCTTTTGTTCGCTTCGAAGATCAGGTTGGAGGAAAATATCACCAGGTTAACTTCCGGAAAGGATTCCCTGAACCGATATGAATATGTGATCAGGAATTTCAAATTTGCCGACAAACTGATCGTTCACCTTTCACTGAAAGACACCAATGCAGAAGCCAATCCTGAGTACCTTTTTTCTATCGGAGAAGCACTACGCGACAGTCTTTTATCAAAGCTTGATACTGCTTATATCAGGCAGGTTTTCTTGCAATTCAACGACTCCCTTTTTCAGATTGCTTCGGGTATAATTGATCAACACCTTCCATTGTTTCTGACCGATACCGATTATAAAACGATTGAAAGTCTGATGCAGCCGGAACACATTGATTCTTTGCTTAGGAATAACTTCAGATTAATGGTCATGCCAGCCGGCATACTGCTCAAACAAAGAATTGTAAAAGATCCTCTTGGAATATCCGGATTAGCATTTCAAAAGCTGAATTCACTTCAACCTGAAAATCAATATACTATATACAATGGCAGCATTTTTTCGCCGGATAAAAAGCATTTGCTGATGTTTATAACACCAGCTAATTTATCCAGTGAGACCAAAAAGAATTCAACACTGATCGCTAATCTTGAGAAATTTATTGCTTTACAAAATGCAAACCATGCAATCCCGGTCAATATTGAATATTATGGTTATGCAGCAACGGCGGTCTGCAACGCCAGTCAAATCAAATGGGATATAATTCTTTCCCTCGGTATTGCTATAATGCTCATCTTTTTTTTCATCGGATGGTATTTCAGGAATTTCCTGATTCCTTTGCTTGGGTTTGTCCCGGCAATCTTTGGTGGCGGTCTTGCAATGGCAATCTTATTTCTGTTCAAAGGTTGCGTCTCATTTATTGCGCTTGGTATAGGGTCTGTAATTCTGGGATTGATCATCGACTATACTCTGTATATTGTCAACCATTATAGAAAAAAACAGTCTGTGGAACAGGTTATAACAGATATGTCCCAGACAATTATGATCTGCGGCCTTACAACCATCGGCGTATTCCTTTGTCTGACTTTTCTCAATTCAGAAGTACTTCATGACCTCGGTTGGTTCACGGCCATCAGCGTATTCGGGGCATCGGTATGTTCGTTGGTCATCCTGCCTCAGTTTCTTGGGAAACAGATGTTGCCTGCTGATAAGGAAATCATAAGAACTACTTTTATCGATAGAATTGCTGCCATAGATTTTGGGAAGAAAAGATGGCTGGTTACCGGCCTTGCTTTTGCAGGTGTGGCCAGTATATTTGTCTCCAATAGAGTTAAGTTTGAAAAGGACATGAATTCATTGAATTACATGTCGGAAAAACTTAAAAATGCTGAACAGCATCTCGATCAGATTTCCGGCAACAACCTGAAAAGTGTTTATATTGTATCCACAGGAAAGGATATCAATGATGCTTCCAGATGGAACGAGATCACACAAAAAAAACTTGAAACACTGAAAGGACAAGGGAAAATTCAATCTTTCTCAGGAGTTGGTTCAATGTTTCCTTCAGATTCGATCCAGCAGGAACGATTAAATAAATGGAATGGATTCTGGACAAAGGACCGAAAATCCCTGCTCCTCAGCCGATTGGAAAAATCGGGAAAACGTATTGGGTTTAATGGCAAAGCATTTTCAGGAATCAAATCCATGATAAACATTACTTATTCCCCCTTGCAATGCGAACAAAGCAAAGCGTTGCGCCTGGCTCTCTTCTCTGATTGGATCAACGTAACCCCTGAAATGATCATGATTTCCGGAATTGCCAAAGTAACAGATTCCGAAAAACAATTCGTCTATAGAGAATTTTCAAAAGAACCCAACCTGGTTGTTTTCGACAGGCAAAATCTCACAACACGGTTTGTAGTGAACGTCAAACATGATTTTGAACTTTTGGTTACGCTGTCGATGGTCTTTGTCACACTTCTGCTATTAATCTCTTTCGGACGGATTGAACTTGCCATTATTTCCTCTTTACCAATGTTTTTCAGCTGGTTGATCACCCTTGGATTTATGGGCATCACCGGTATCAGATTTAACATTTTCAATATTATTATCTCTTCTTTTATCTTTGGATTAGGCGTAGATTACAGCATACTGATGATGCGAGGCCTTATTAGTAAATATAGATCCGGGGTTGACGACATGAAAACCTACAGGGTCTCAATTCTTCTTTCTTCGACTACAACGCTTTTTGGGGTGGGAGCCCTTTTCTTTGCAAGGCATCCGGCTTTGAATTCCATAGCACTGATCTCAATGTTTGGAATAATAAGTGTCGTGATCATTTCTCTTTCATACCAGTCAATGCTGGCCCGGTGGTTTTTATTGAATCCGCAGGAAAAGAGAAGTTACCCGATGACCGCCCGCAATATTTTGCATGCCATATTTATTTCATGGATCCCCATTTCGCTCATTGCCTTTCTGTTAGTCATTTACAGCCGCCTTATAAGCCCTCTCCTCCCGCTTAAAAAGGAACGGAAACAGAATGAGTTTCACGAATTTTTTAATGCTCTGAGCCGTCTTTATATCAACCTGAATTTTCCACGACATCACTCAATTGAAAATGTTACTAATGAAACATTTCAAAAGCCCGCCATCATCATTTGTAACCACCAGTCTCTTATAGAAACACCTGCTCTGCTGCGGTTATACCCTAAGATTGTAATACTTGCAAACGAATGGGTATTCCGTAACTGGATTTTCGGACCGGTTGCCAGAGTAGCTGGATTTATCTCTGTTAATGATAATATCGACAATTCCCTGTCCTTAATAAAACAACGGATTGTTGAGGGTTATTCTGTATTGATCTTTCCTGAAGGACATCGTTCAAAAGATGGTCATATACAGCGGTTTCACCACGGAGCGTTTTATATTGCCGAAAAACTCAATCTTGATATTCTTCCTGTTATGATTTTTGGAAGTGGAGGATTCCTGCCTAAGGGAATTTTCTGGGGAAAACCTAACCGGCTTTTCACTCAAATACTGCCAAGAATACTACCGGAGAGTCAGAGGTTTGGAACTAATTATTCAGAAAGGACAAAACAAGTCAGGCGGTATTACCAAGAAGAATATCTGAAATTCAGAACCAAACACAATACCCCTGCTTATAATGTATTGAATCTCAGGCTTAATTACCTTTTTAAGGGGCCGAGCCTTGAATGGTCTCTCCGGACTAAAATGATACTTGAAAACAACTTCGACTGCTATTGCAATCTTTTACCAGGAAAAGGAGACATTCTTGATTTGGGCTGTGGTTATGGATATATTTCCTATATGCTTATGCTAAATTCCAACGAAAGAAGAATCACCGGAGTTGATTCAGATAGCACCAGGATCAATATCGCCAATCATGGATACCTTAAAAACGATAATATTTCTTTTATCGAAGCTGATATTTCGGAATATCCGGTCACGATGCAGGATGGGTTCCTGCTTGGCGATAGTTTCCGATATTTAGCTTATGACAAGCAAAAATTTCTCCTTCAGGAATGCATGAGAAACCTTAGACCAGGGGGAACGATTCTGATCCGGGAAGGAAAGGCGGAGAAGGAGACACTTAAAAAACTAAGGGACATTGCCTGCGAACATGGATTTACATTTGAACTGATTGAAAAAAAGAGATTAATCTCTGATAATTTCATTGTCATCCACATACCTGTTAAAGACGATTGCAAAAATATTCCCTGAATTTAAAAACATTACAAATGTTCAAACAGAGTTTTAGATTTATTATCCAATTAATTGATGGTGCCTTGTATGGATTTATCGGCCCCTTTTGTATCCTTTATATCATACCTCAATTTTTAATGAGGTTAGTTAAACTAAAAACCGAAGAGGGCTTTGGGATTTCCTGTATTAAGACAACCGGAATAATTATAATGTGGTTGGGGACTGCATTAGCCATTTGGTGTGCAGTTTTGATATTTTTATTTGGACAAGGAACCTTTCTCGTTACTTCAGCGCCAAAAAAAATAATGACCCGCAACATTTATGGTTATGTCAGGCACCCGATGATGTGGGCGTTGTTTATTATTGTATTTGGGGAAATCCTCCTTTTTGGTCATTTTATCCTCCTGGTCTGGCTGATAGCATTGTCCAGGATAATATATTTAATTGTGGCTAATTATGAAGAGCCACAACTTGAACGTCGTTTTGGTGAAAGCTGGAAAGAATATTGTGAGAAAGTCCCACCTTGGATTCCAAGGTTCAACGGTAGAAAAGGGAAATCCAATTTAAAATCTTTTAACCCTTAACTTTATTGGGATGACATTCAATTTAGCTTTATTAATATAATTCCAGATAAATAATTATGGCCACCTGGGAAGGAAAAAGCAGAGGAAGTGTCATTGGATACAGGATTTTTGTCTGGAGCATAAAGAATCTTGGACTTAATTTTGCCTATTTCCTTTTAGTCTTTGTTTCTGCTTATTTTGTTTTTGCCTCTAAAAAGGCTTTCGGATCAATGTTTTACTACTTCCATATTCGGCTGAAACAAAACCGGGTTAATTCAATAATCAGCATATTCAGAAATTATTATCTCATGGGACAGGGATTAATTGATAAAACTGCTGTCCTTTCCGGATTAAAGGATAAATTCAACTTCATTCATGAAGGCAAAGAGAATTTAATGGAAATGCGTGATGGAGGCATAATTATCAGCGGTCACATTGGAAATTGGGAAGTCGGAGGTAAAGCACTTGACCTTTTCGGTAAAAAAATCAATTTGGTTATTTTAGATGGTGAAGAGCAAGCAATCAAGAACTATATATCTGATATTCTAACCGATCGGAACGTTCATTTTATCAAAATCGGGAATGACTTTTCACATTTATTTAAAATAAAACAAGCCTTGGAGAATAAGGAATTTGTATCGTTTCTCGGTGACAGGTTTTTAGATGGAAATCAAACTGTTAGAATTGATTTTTTGGGTGAACCCGCACTTTTTCCGTTAGGCCCCTGGCAAATAGCATCATATTTCAATGTTCCCGTTTCTTATGTGTTTGCTGTTAAGGAATCACGCAAACAATACAGGTTCTTTGCAACTCCATTAAAAATAATACCATATGTTCGAAATCCGATGCAGCGCTCGGAGTTGATTATGGATTCCATTAAAGAATATGTTTCTGAATTTGAAAGTATTACGCGAAAATATCCCTTGCAATGGTACAATTATTACAATTTCTGGAAATAGACTTTCAGAAAGCGGTTGATCTTCTTGTGACCCCGACAGGATTCAAACCTGTAACCTTCTGATCCGTAGTCAGATGCTCTATTCAGTTGAGCCACGGGGCCAAATTCGGTGCAAAGGTATAAATTTCAGCTATAATGACAATGAGATTTTTAAGCCTATTGATCAATCCCAAACCCCTGCTTTGTATCATAGCAAATGATCTGTACAACGTCCCTTGCCGATTTAATGGCAACAGGCAAACCTCCACCCGGGATGCACCAGTGCCCGGTATAATAAAAGTTTTTAAGTCCCGGAAGAGTATATTCAACCGGTGACCTTGCTATCAGGTTTTTCCCAGGAAGCCAGCCCTGGGCCGATCCTTTCCAGTTATTAGTATAACTGTATAAAGTAGCCGGAGTTGCAACATCTGCCTCATCAATGAATTCCTTTATCCTTCCGAACTTCTTTTCCATGATGTCAATTATTTCTTCTGCAAACTCATTCTTAATTTTATTGTACCGAACCCTGTCGGTTTCCCTGAGGGTGATCCAGAAATCCGCATTCCGGGTATAAAAACTCACCGAAACGACTGTTTTTCCTTGAGGTGCCAAGGTAGGATCATAATTGTAAACATGGGCTTCTAGACGTGAATACGATGTGCTATCGGGGGAAACCAGATCCTGGTCGAGGGGGAACCTCAGAAAATGAGATTCTCCTTCAAAAGTCCTCCGTATCCCCAGGGAAACAATAAACAGTGAATAATATACTTTTAATCTCTCCTGGCTTCCTAAATCCCGTATGGTTTTATTTACATACAGGCCGTTCAGAGCTTGAAACACTGTAAAATGCCAGTCGGCTGCTGAAATCACAATGTCAGATTGTATCTCCTCTCCATTTTCAAGCTGAATGCCTGTTGCTCTATCGTTTTTGAGCAAAACCTTTCTAACGGTGGAATTATATCGGATCTGCCCTCCCAGTGAAAGATATTTATCCTTTAACCTGCTTACGAACAAACTGGCCCCGCCAATTGGGTATCCTGCCGCCTGAAGATCGTTATAGGCAAGAGGCATGGTTACAATCATCAAAGGCAGTTCATCCCCGTCGAACAGTAATTCAAAAGCTTCCCTGAGGAATGGGCTTTTAAGTTTCCTTGCAAAAGTGTAATTGGTCTCTTTTTTTACTCTATTGAGGAAGCATAGCAAAGGAAGGAAGCGGATATATTTGATTTTTTCCTTAAGAGGTAAAAGCTTTGGAACTTTTTTGATCATCGGTGGTATCTCATAGGATTGCATTTGCCGCAATGAGCGAATCAACTTCTCTATAACAAGTTGGTCTTCTGGTGAAGTTTCGATAAGATAGTCCCTGAGCTTATTAATATTCGTATAAAGACGAAAGACCTTTTCTCCCTTAAGGCTTTGAGTGTGCCTGACTTCAATATCCATCCGGCTTTCATGGGTGATAAACGGGATGGCTTTCATATCAAGTAATTCAGACCACAATTGGTAAAACGGATTCGCCGGCCCCGAACCTAAAAGCCATTGGAACCCGCTTTCAAAGGTATATTCGCCTTTCTTCCAGCTTGTGCATAGTCCACCATAACTGGTATGACGTTCGAAAATTTTAGACTGAAATCCGCTCATTTGCAGATAGCAACCTGCAGCCAAACCTGATACTCCCGCCCCGATAATGCTAATATTCATTTAATTAAGACAATAGTTGTGCCAAAAGTAAGAAAATGATATTAAGCTAATCTAAAAAAAAAATTAACTTTGCACATGAATATAGTAATTTTTTACGGATATTCCAGAGAGAGCGGTTAACATCGAAGGATAGAACATGATTATTGTCGGAAGCAGGAAACTTACAGTCAACGATTTCTTCAAAGTCCTTTTTGAGGGTGAGAGGATCGATATTGATATTGAAGCTCGCCGGAAAGTAGAAGAAGATTATGAGTTTCTGAAAGAATTTGCACAGGGAAAGGTTATATACGGAATTAATACGGGCCTGGGTCCTATGGCCCAGTTCAAGATTAATAACAACAAAGAGCTTGAACTTCAGTATAACCTTATTCGATCCCATGCTGCAGGATGCGGTTCACCTCTTCCGTCTCTATATGCCAAAGCAACAATGCTTGCAAGGTTGAGCTCCTTGATCCAGGCTAAATCAGGAATTCATGTTGAGGTTGTCGACCTTTTAAAGGAGCTTATCAACCGTGATATCAATCCATATATTCCTGAGCATGGAGGCGTTGGTGCCAGTGGAGATCTCGTACAGCTTGCCCACCTTGCCTTAAACCTGATCGGTGAAGGCGAAGTCCTGTATAAGGGCCAGACAGTTCCTGCTGCTGATGTTTTTAAAACGGAAGGCCTCACTCCTATTATCATGCATATTCGAGAAGGCTTGGGTCTGATCAACGGCACATCGGCAATGACCGGCATCGGGATGATCAATGTCATACATGCCCGGAACCTTGTCGACTGGGCTATCCTTGCCTCATCCATAATCACGGAGATAGTGGAATCGTATGATGATCATTTTTCTGATGGCCTCAACAGGGCAAAATCTCATCATGGCCAAAGGGTTGTTGCCCGTACAATGAAATTCATCCTTAAAGACAGTCAGCTTATCCGCCGGCGTGCCGACCATTTATACAATAACGACAAGGCGGTAGAGGTTGATGTATTCAAGCATAAGGTTCAGGAATATTATTCCCTTCGATGCGTTCCCCAGGTTGTTGGCCCGGTTCAGGATACGATTCTTTATGCTTCACATATCCTGATGAATGAAGTGAATTCCACTAGCGATAATCCGATCATTGATGGAGAACACCATAATGTTTACCACGGTGGAAATTTCCATGGGGATTATGTTGCCCTGGAAATGGATAAACTCAAGATCGCAATCACCAAATTGTCGATGCTGGCCGAGCGACAGTTAAATTACTTGTTGAACCCTAAGCTCAATGAAAAGCTCCCTCCCTTTGTCAATCTTGGAAAACTCGGGCTTAACCTTGGCATGCAGGGTGCCCAGTTTACAGCGGTTTCCACTGTTGCCGAGAATCAAACTCTCTCCTTCCCGATGTCGCTGCACAGCATCACAAACAATAACGACAACCAGGACATTGTCAGCATGGGAACAAATGCAGCCCTTATGACCAAAAAGGTAATTGACAATACCTACCAGGTTATAGCTATTGAAATGATTTCAATTCTACAAGCCATTGATTATCTGAATATTAAGGATAAACTTTCTACATATTCCAGAAGCAAATATGAGGACCTGCGGAAGATCGTACCGGTGTTCACTGAGGATACAAGCAAGTATAAAGATATATGGAATATTGAGCAATACATCATGGAGAACAAGCCTCAGTTTTCTATTGAAGAATAAGTTACGAATCTGAATAAGAACTCCTGAATGAGATATGCATTAGTGACAGGCGGATCCCGGGGAATCGGACGGGCTATCTGTGCAAGCCTGGCAAAAGACGGTTTCTACATCCTCATTAATTATAATTCAAGCAGTACCGAAGCGGAATCAACGCTTGCAATGGTCCGTGTAAACGGAGGCAGCGGTGAGATCATGCAGTTTGATGTATCCAGCCAGGAAGCAGTTGAAAAGGCGCTTGGGGACTGGCAGGCCAGGAATGAAGGAAAATATATCCACATACTTGTCAATAATGCCGGTATCAGGAAGGATGCCCTGGTAATGTGGATGAAGAATGAAGAATGGAACGATGTTCTGAATACGAATCTGAACAGTTTTCTGTATATCACCAGGTTCCTGTTAAAGGATATGCTGGTTAACAAGTTTGGCAGAATCATTAATGTGGTCTCCCTTAGCGGGATCAAAGGCCTTCCCGGTCAGGTCAACTATTCTGCCGCAAAAGGAGGGGTTATTGCTGCAACCAAAGCCCTGGCGCAGGAGATAGCAAAAAAGAATGTCACCGTAAATGCGGTAGCTCCCGGGTTCATCAAAACCGATATGACCAAAGACCTTGATGAAGCCCAGCTTAAAATGATGATCCCGATGGGTCGTTTTGGCAGGCCCGAAGAAGTCGCTTCAGTTGTAAGGTTCCTTGCCTCTGACGACGCCTCATATATCACCGGCTCCGTCATCAACATAAATGGAGGATTATATACATGACACGGGTGGTCATCACCGGAATGGGCATTTACTCTGTCATAGGCAAGAATCTTGCCGACGTTAAGGATTCCTTGTATTACGGGAAGTCGGGGATCATCTTTGACCCGAAAAGAAAAGAAATGGGATTCCGCTCGGCCCTCACGGGGATGGTCGAACGCCCTGTTCTCAAAGGTGTCCTTGACCGCCGGATGCGTGTAGGAATGCCTGTGCAGGGAGAATATGCCTATATGGCAACACTGGAAGCCTTGAAGAATGGTGGCATTGACCAGCAATTTCTTGACGGGCATGAAGTGGGCATTTTATACGGAAATGATAGTTCCGCAGTTCCGGTCGTTGAATCCGTTGATATTCTCAGGAAAGAAAAAGACACTATGCTCATTGGTTCGGGATATATTTTTCAGTCGATGAACTCAACCGTTTCAATGAACCTGAGTGTGATCTTTAAGCTTAAAGGAATAAATTTTACAGTCAGCGGTGCTTGTGCCAGTGGCTCACATGCCATTGGTATCGGTTTTTTAATGATAAAACAGGGGCTGCAGGATATGATCATCTGCGGAGGTGCTCAGGAGATCAATCCTGAATCAACTGCCAGTTTTGATGCATTGAATGCATTTTCGGTACGTGAGTCGGAACCCACAAAGGCTTCAAGGCCTTTCGACCGCGACCGCGATGGTCTGGTCCCCAGCGGAGGGGCAGCCACGGTAATCCTGGAGAGTTATGAATCGGCCAAAAAACGTGGAGCTACCATACTTGCGGAGCTTGTTGGATATGGTTTTTCATCAAACGGGGAACATATTTCCCTCCCTAATGTTGAAGGCCCGGCCAGAGCCATGCTTATGTCGCTTAAGGCTGCAGGAATGTCGGCGAAAGACATTGACTATATCAATGCCCACGCCACCTCCACACCTGCTGGTGACGGTAATGAAGCCAAAGCTATTTTCCAGATCTTTGGGAAGGAAATGCCATTGGTGAGCAGCACAAAATCCATGACAGGTCATGAAATGTGGATGGGAGGCGCCAGCGAAGTGGTCTATTCAACCCTGATGATGAATAATAATTTCATTGCCCCGAATATAAATTTTGAACATCCCGATGAGGCCACTTCATGCCTGAACCTGGCAACAGTGACGACTCCTCGCGAGATAAATGCCTTCCTCTCCAATTCCTTTGGTTTCGGGGGGACAAATTCATCCCTGGTAGTAAAGAAAGCATCATTCTGAAATTCTCATTATTTTTTTTTACTTTTGCAATCTATAAGAAGATCTTAGAATGCAAAACGACGAGATTATCAGTAAGATAAACCAGTTGCTGGTGGATGAGATAGAAATTGAGGAGGAAAAGATAAGCCCCGCCGCTGATCTTAAAAAGGATCTTGAGATAGACAGCCTTGATTTTGTTGATTTATTTGTAATCATCGAACGCAATTTCGGAGTAAAAATGAAGGCTGAAGAAATGGCAGATATTAAAAATCTACAAGATTTTTACGACTATATCATCAAACGTGTCCATTCAAATTAGCAAAAATGGAGTCCTGGGAAGGTAAAACCCGCGGAGGAGTCCTTGGCTATAAAATCTTTGTTTGGACGCTCAGGAACCTTGGAATTTCTTTCGCTTATTTCCTGCTCATTTTGGTTGTCTCCTATTTCATGCTCGCATCCGGCAAAGCCTTCAGTGCAATTTATCGGTATTTTCGTGAAAGGATGAACTACGGAAGGCTGAAATCATTGATCAGCATTTATCGCAATTACTATGTTTTCGGGCAAATCCTGGTCGACAAACTTGCGTTGCTTGCAGGCTTTCAGCATAAATTCACATTTGATTTTGAGGGTGAGGAGTACCTCCGTCAGATGGAAAACGGAGGCCTTCTGATCAGCGGCCATGTGGGGAACTGGGAAATTGCCGGTCAACTTCTGGTAAGGCTTGATAAAAAGATCAATATCCTGATGTACGATGCCGAACATCAGAAAATAAAGGGATACCTGGCCGAAATACTCAGGCGTAATGTGAACTTTATAGTTATCAGGGAAGATTACGCACATCTTCAGGAAATCAAGGAAGCATTCTCGAGAGGCGAGATCATTGCCATGCATGGGGACCGTTTTATAGAAGGGAATAAAACCGTCGTGACTGAATTCCTTGGATCACCAGCAGCTTTCCCCCTTGGCCCGGTGAACCTTGCTGCCCGGTTTAATGTACCTGCCGCATATGTTTTCGCTGTCAAGGAAACCAATTCTCATTATCATTTTTATTCCACCCCCCTTCAAAATATAGAATTTTCAAATAATCTGAAGAAGAGGGATGCAATACTGGCCGGGGCCGTGAGAAAATTCGTGGATGCATTTGAAACTGTTGTTTACAAATATCCCTTGCAATGGTTTAATTATTATAATTTCTGGAAGCTTCCCGATACGGTTCATCAGCAAATACAGCATCAAAACCGGGAAACTTCGTCATCCGCCTTTGAAAACCTTACAAGCAATCGGGAAACATCTAAAAAAGGAAGCAGGAAGCTTCTCCTGATTTCTGCCAACCGGTATGCGAATCCCTATCCTGTTTATCCTCTCGGTATTTCTTACCTGTATTCATACCTCTCAGACCGGATGCCCGATCTGGACATCCGGTCATTTGATTTTAACCTTAACAACAGTGAAGAACTCAAAAGCCTTCTGCTTTCGTACCAGCCGGATTATACCGGGCTTTCTCTCAGGAATATCGATGATGTTAACTTTTATACAAAGGAAAGCTTCATTGGCGGTTACAAGGCCATTGCCGATACTATCAGGCAAAACGGACTTGGTACAAAATTTATAGTCGGAGGATCCGCTTTTTCGATTTACCCGAGAGAATTGTTTAAGCTTCTGCAACCCGATTTCGGCATTACAGGCGAGGGCGAAGAAAGTCTTCACAGGCTTCTAAAAAGCCTTGAAACAGGCCTTCCCGACCTGGATATCCAGGGTCTGATTTACAGGAAAGACGGAGAGGTAAGGCTTAATTCAAGGGAACAATTCATCAAGACACCTGACCTCTCATTTGACCCTGGAATGGTGAAGTTCTACTGGCAGAAAAGCGGGATGATCAACATTCAGACAAAAAGAGGTTGTCCGTTCAATTGCATTTACTGCACTTATCCCCTTATTGAGGGCCATACTGTAAGAACGCTTGACCCCGACCGGATACTTCATACGCTGAGAGATCTTTATTATCATCATAATATCGATTATTATTTTTTTACTGATTCTGTTTTTAACATCAGCAATAATTTCAATATTGAGCTTGCCGAAAAGATCATCAAGTCAAATATGAAGCTTAAATGGGGCGCGTATTTTTCGCCTTACAAACTGTCGAAAGAATTACTTGGACTGTTTGCAAGGGCAGGCCTCACTCATATTGAATTCGGCACTGAATCGCTTTCTGATACTACTCTGAAGGCCTATGGCAAGCACTTCGATGTAGATGAGGTTGTTAGAATCTCACAATACTGCAATGAAACAAATATTTATTTCTGCCATTTCATGATCATCGGTGGATATGGAGAAA
This sequence comes from Bacteroidota bacterium, assembly GCA_026391775.1. Taxonomy (GTDB): domain Bacteria; phylum Bacteroidota; class Bacteroidia; order Bacteroidales; family FEN-979; genus CAIRDP01. The sequence goes on along the minus strand of JAPLDK010000007.1, from coordinate 66,757 downwards.
CGGACCAAACAGTGGATGAGAGTTTTGAGAATTCGAAGAGGATTGAAGATACCGTTTTCTTTCCCTATGTAGGAATGCGTATCTACCCCGGAACAATACTTCATGATCTAAGTATTGCCGAGGGGATCCTCGCTGCCGGCGATTCCATCATTGAACCCGTATATTATATTTCGAAAGCAGTGAATTATGAAACTCTGAAAGTAAGAGCCGAAAAATCGGGACGCCGCTGGGTTTTCGCCGATGAAGACGTTGCCACGGCAATGAACCGGATGCGAAGCAGAAACCGTAAAGGATCATTATGGCATCATTTAAAGAAATAAACCTGCCCCAGAAGCCACCGATGGTGATGGTAGACCGGATCGTTGAGGTAATCGACAAAACTACCATTACTGCATTTCTGGTAAAGGATGATAATATATTTTGTGAGGATGGCCTGTTGAGGGAGCCCGGCCTGATTGAAAATATTGCACAAAGTGCAGCAGCCGGAATTGCTGCAAATCCTGCCGATGCCGGCGAAGAACCGAAGCTTGGATTTATAGGTGCGATCAGGGAGCTGAAGATCAGCAGACTTCCCAAATCAGGTGATGAGATCATTACCTCGGTAACGGTCACTCATGAGATCCTGAATGCGAGGGTTGTAGACGGGAAGATAAGCCTCAAAGGGGAACAGATTGCTTATTGCGAACTCAGGATATTCCTTGAGAGCAGGTGACTAAATAAGATAATACTTGCCGAAAAGTATTTTTTAATAAATTCGCGACATTATTTTACAAAATTAAAGCGGATGGAAAACTCAACAGAAAACACGAACCCCGTCTATAAAGATAAAAATTATGGACAATACCGGGAGTTATTATTCACTTATGACGAAAAAGGAAATTTCCAAAAATCTGTAGGCTATCATGGAGAATCCGACAGAGTGGTCCTTCAGCAAGCCTGGGATCTGTTTTCAGAGCGTATTGAAGAAGCCCGTCAGAAAGTTCTGGCAGGAAAAGCAAGCCCCATCGTTTATTATATGGAGAAAATACTTGCTGATCCTATGAGTTTATCTATGATGGCAGGAGTATCGCTGTTAAAAATCAAATTGCATTGCAGGCCGGTTTTCTTTAAAAGGCTTAGTGATAAAACGATGGCGAAATATGCGGAAGCCTTTAATATCACAATTGACCAGCTTAAAAAAGTTGAATAATTAAAAACACGGAAGTGGACAGTAAACAAATAATGATCAATTATACGCATCGCCAGGCAGGCCATTGCGAAAGCGGTGCAACCTCAAATCTGTTTAATTTTTATGGCCAGAAGATGTCGGAACCCATGGCATTTGGCATTGGGACCGGGATCTATTTCAGTTACCTCCCATTCCTCAAACTGCAGTTTGCGCCGATGATGTCGTTCCGCAACCTGCCCAATACGGTGTTTCATCGTTCTATGAAGTACCTGGGGGTTGATGCAACAGTGATCAAAAAATTCAGCAATGTGAAGGAATCTATGGAAGCCCTTGACAGGAACCTTGAAAAAGGGATTCCCACGGGCCTTCAGGTCGGTGTGTTCAACCTTACATTCTTTCCCCCTGAATACCGCATGCATTACAATATGCATAACATGGTGGTCTTTGGGAAAGAAGGAAACCATTATCATGTCAGCGATACGGTAATGGAACATCCGCAGACGATCACATATGATGATCTTGTAAGAGTTCGCTGGGCCAAAGGGCCTTTCGCTCCAAAGGGGAAAATGTACTGGATTAACAATGTGCCAAAAGAACTGGATATCCGGACCGGTGTGCAGTTGGGGATCAAAAAAAGCGTATATGAAATGACTAAGGTTCCATTCTGGCTCATCGGGATTAAAGGAATGCGTGTGATGGCCAGGGATATCAAAAAGTGGCCTAAAAAACATGGCAACCAGAAAGCAGCATTTTACCTTGGGCAGATACTGAGGATGGCTGAGGATTTTGGTACCGGCGGCGCAGGTTTCCGATATATCTTTGGTTCGTTTCTCAAGGAAAGTGGAGAGACATTTAACAATAAGGAGATTCTTGATGCTGCCGATCTTATGGGCCGTACAGCCAATAAATGGAGGGAATTTACTTACCTTGGTGCCAGAAATTGCAAGAACAGGTCATCACAGCCTGTTGAGGATTATGGAACATTGGGAGATATGATGATGGAAATCGCAGGGATGGAGGAGCAGGTATTCAAGCAAATTGGAAAAGTTAAAATCTGATGTCAGATAAGGTCATTATAGAAATAAGGGAACTGGTTAAAGTTTATAAAGGATCAGAAGAACCCGCTATCAAAGGGATCTCTCTTGATATTTTTCAGGGGGAGATCTTCGGATTGCTTGGTCCGAATGGTGCCGGCAAAACAACCACTATTTCTATTTTATGCGGCCTCTTTCGGGCCACCAAGGGAAGTGCAAGGATTGACGGTATGGATATTCATTCAAACCTCAATGAAATAAAGAAAATCATCGGAGTGGTACCTCAGGATGTCGCCCTCTATCCTACCCTGACAGCCTGGGAGAATCTCACTTTCTTCGGCAATATGTACGGCCTCAAAGGCGCAAGCCTGAAGCAGAAAATTGCTGAAGGGATGGCTGTTTTTGGACTGGAAAAACATGCAGATAAAAAAATAGCAAACTGTTCGGGTGGAATTAAACGCAGGATCAACCTGATCGCAGGCCTGTTGCATGACCCCAAAGTGATTTTTCTGGATGAGCCCACCGTCGGTATAGATGTTCAGTCAAGGGTTGTTATCCTGGAATATCTTAAAGAACTAAACCAGAAGGGTACTACTGTAATCTATACCTCGCATTATATGGAGGAAGCAGAGAGACTCTGCACACGCGTTGCTATAATTGACCGGGGCAGAGTCATTTCCATGGGAAATCCACACGAACTTGTCGCAGAACATCCGGAGTTCAAGGACCTTGAAAACATTTTCCTGCATCTTACAGGTAAGGACCTAAGAGATTAATAGGGATAAGAAAGGCGCAATGTTCAAATTTTTTTCCGCTTGCAGAAAAGAATCATTGATCCTGATCAGGGATATGGCGGGACTGATCATCCTCTTCGTTATGCCCATGATCATGGTCGTTATCCTGGCTCTTGTCCAGGAACAGGGCTGGAGCTCCCTTACAAAGGACCCATCCATACCTGTTTTGCTTGTGGATGAGGACCATGATACGCTTGGTGCCAAAATACAGGAAGGCCTCAGGAGTTCCAATATTTTCAAAGTATATACCAGCCTTGACGGGATAAACCTGACCCGTGAGGTGGCGAAAGAGGAAATTGCGAAAGGAGCCTATAATATCGCTGTTATTATACCAAAAGGGTCCACAAAGATAATACGGCATAAAGTACAGGTGATGGTGACCCAGATCGTTTCGGGAATCATGATGCCGGTCGATAATCCCTTTCTCGACATTCAGTCTAACGACTCGATAAATATTGCTGTTTATTTCGACCCGGGGATCAAGGGGACATTTAAATATGCTTTTATGGCATCAATGAAGGAATACAGCATGTTTATCGAATCTTCAATGATATTCGATTCCTTTAATTCCGAGCTGAAGAAAATGTTCCCTCAGTATCAGCCTCCAAAATCGGATTACAGGGAAACAGTTTATTTCTCGGAGATTTTTCCTGCAGGCAAGGATGAGAATGCAGTGCCTTCAACCACCCAGCATAATGTTCCGGCCTGGGCTCTGTTTGCTATGTTTTTTATTGTGATCCCGATGACAGGCAGTATGATCAAGGAACGTGAAGAAGGCAGTATGGTCAGGATATACACAATGCCTGTATCATATCTTACAATTTTTATGGCCAAGGTAAGCGTATACACCATGGTTTGTATCATACAGTTCATACTGATGGTGCTTGCCGGCAGGTTTGTGCTTCCACTCGCAAAAATTCCTCCCCTGACCATAGGTTCAAATTATTTTGGTATCCTGCTCATGATGATTGCCTCAAGCCTTGCAGCCCTGGGTTTCGCAATTGCAGTCGGCACTATTGCCCGAACACATCAGCAGGCTGCTGCCTTTGGTGTTGTTTCAGTGGTGGTATTTACTGCTCTGGGCGGATTATGGGTCCCGGTGTACTTAATGCCTGAAGTCATGCGAACTATTGCAACATGGTCCCCATTGAACTGGGCACACGTAGGCTTTATTGACCTTTTCCTGAGGCAGGCTACCTTAGTGGATATACTGCCGCCATTAGCCAAACTTCTTGCCTTTTTTGTTGTCATGATCTCAATTGCCTTATTTTACCGCCGGATAAATTCTCCATTAAATAGCTAACATGACACTAACCGACAGCAAAGAGATTACAGTCAGATTCAGTGAGGTCGATTCCATGAAAATCGTCTGGCACGGAAATTATCTGAAATATTTCGAGGACGGGCGTGAATCGTTTGGTCTCAGATACAGCCTTGGTTACCTTGATGTATACAGGCACAATGTGATTATCCCTATCGTTAAAGTGAACTGCGATTATAAAAAACCTCTGGTTTACGGTGATGATCTAATCATCGAGACAAAATATATCCCTACTGAAGCGGCCAAGATTGTATTCGAGTATAAAATCTCAAGAAAGAAAGATGGCGAAGTAGTAGCAACAGGCAGTTCAACCCAGGTGTTTCTGACCCCTGAAGGCGATCTGCTATTAACATCTCCTGAATTTTATACAGGATGGAAAAGGAAGTGGAGCGTTGAATAATTATTGAATAATGAAAACCGTTTACGCCATTTCCGAAAACATCATCTCTTCACTGGGGTTTACAGCCCTGGAAAATGCTGAATCTCTGCTTGCAGGAACTACAGGGATCAGGATAAATCAAGACGGAAACCTTTCTCCCCAGCCTGTCCCCCTTTCCCTGGTTGATACGGCCAGGCTTGAACAGAAATTTGAAGCCATCCTTGAGAGTTATAAAAAAGACCAGAAACCGGGCTATTACACCAGGCTGGAGAAACTGCTGATCCTTTCATTAGCGGATACCTTGGCGGGAATTCCGGTAAAACCGGAGAATGATAAAGTCATACTGGTCCTTTCAACAACCAAAGGAAATATCGACTTGCTTGAAGACCGGTTTATGGCAAAATTCGATCATAAACGTATCTATCTCTGGGCGGTGGCTTCGGTTCTCCGGGATTTCTTTGGATTTGCAAACACTCCGCTGATCATAAGCAATGCATGTATTTCGGGGGTAATGGCTCTGATAACGGCCAGCCGATTATTGCGTTACGGCAAATATGAAACTGCGGTTGTCACAGGCGGAGATATTGCCAGCGAATTTGTGATCTCCGGCTTTCAGTCTTTCCAGGCATTAAGCCCCGAACCCTGTAAACCATTTGATCTTCACCGTACCGGCCTGTCACTGGGCGAAGGCTGTGGAACAATAGTGCTTTCAGCTAATATCAATGAGGACAGGAAAGACAGGATTCTTGTAATGGGCGGATCGGTGAGCAATGATGCCAATCATATTTCCGGCCCTTCAAGAACAGGTGAAGAGCTCAGTATGGCTATAAATAAAGCTCTCGAAGAATCAGGCCTTGAACATCCGGCAATTGATTATATTTCGGCTCACGGCACCGCAACACCTTACAATGACGAGATGGAAGCAAAAGCTATTTCTCTGAGCAAAATGAACCACGTGCATGTTAACAGTTTTAAAGGCTACTGGGGGCATACGCTTGGTGCATCGGGACTTATGGAATCAGCAGCTCTCATATTGTCAATGAAAGCGAACGTGCTTTTTAAATCAGCGGGTTTTGAAGTCTCCGGAGTCTCTGAGCGAATCAATGTTGTGACCGAAACAATACATAAACCTGTTAATACCTGCCTGAAAACGGCCTCCGGTTTCGGAGGATGCAATGCAGCCCTGGTATTTCAAAAAACCTGAGCATGGAGAAACTGATCACGGCATATACCTATATCGGGGAAGGTAAAGTAGTTGTTAACAAGCGACTTATCTTTTATCAGGAAAAAATTGCTACTTTTGCCGAGTTTATCAAGGCTCTGTATAAGCAGGAGCAGATATCGTATTCCAAGTTTTACAAAATGGATCCATTGAGTAAGCTTGGATTTATGTCTGCCGAATTGCTGCTCAGACATGAAAACTCCGGTAGATTCAAACCCGGATCGCTTGCGGTGGTGCTTGCTAATTCAAGTTCCAGCCTGGAATCCGACCTGTCGCATCAGGCCAGTATCAGAAACAGATCGGCCTATTTCCCAAGCCCTTCGGTTTTTGTCTATACCCTGGCAAATATCGTCATCGGAGAAATCTGTATACGGCACAGCCTGAAAGGGGAAAATGCATTTCTGATCAGCGAAAAGTTCAACCCCATGCAGCTGCAGAATCATGTTTCAGAACTTCTTGATAATAACCGTGCCGAGGCCTGTATTTGCGGTTGGGTTGAAATTCTCGGCAATACATTCAGGGCAATGGTTTCCCTTGTTGAAAAGGAAAATGCTGATGTCCTGAAAACAGGGTTCAGCGCATTGCCTTTTACTGAAGCTTCGCTTAATGAATTAATGAATTTAACTGAAACTAAAATATGGACGAATTGATCAACAAACTTAAAAAAGAAGTAATTACACAGCTTAATCTCGAAGATATTTCTGTGGATGATATTAACCCCGATGCACCCTTGTTCGGGGAAGGCCTGGGCCTGGATTCAATCGATGCCCTGGAACTTATTGTCCTCCTGGAAAAGAATTACGGTATTAAGATAGAAGACCCCAAAGACGGGAAAAAGATCTTTTATTCAATCCGTACAATGGCCGAATATATTACCGAGCATCAAAAGAAAGCATAAATGCCTTCAAGGATTTTTGTTACCGGATTAGGGTTTATATCTGGTATGGGTAGCAATGTTCAGGAAAACCTTACTTCACTGTTAAATCTTCGTTCCGCAATCGGCCCTATAAGGCATATTGAAACAAACCTTAAGGACGAACTTGCGGTTTCTGAAGTTCTCATGACAAACGAGGAACTGATGAAGTATGCGGGATTGCAGAATACCGAAGTCTATACCCGGAATACCCTGCTGGGCATTGTAGCTGCAAATGAAGCCTTTTCACATGCCTGTTTAAATAACCATCCAGGCATCAGAATTGGCCTGATTTCGGGTACTACAGTCGGTGGCATGGATGAATGTGAAAAATACTATCAGGATTTTCTAACAAACGACAGTAAAAACAGTTTCATCAGCACTTATGATTGTGCCGATAGTACTGAAAAAATCGCCGACAACCTGGGTTTGAAAGGATTTATGACCACTATCAGTACGGCCTGTTCATCAGCTGCCAATTCAATAATGTTTGCATCCAGACTGATGAAAGCAGGGAAACTGGATTGTGCAATTGCAGGGGGAACAGAATCCCTGACAAAATTTCATCTTAACGGCTTTAATGCTTTGAAAATTCTGGATAAACAGCCTTGCCGCCCGTTCGATGCAACACGTAACGGGATTAACCTGGGCGAGGGAGCGGCATATCTTGTAATGGAGACAGAAGAAACCAATAAAAAAACAGGCAATACAGTGATTTGTGAGCTTGTTGGATATGGAAATGCCTGCGAGGCTTTTCACCAGACCGCCTCCTCCCCTGATGGCACCGGCGCATACCTGGCTATGAAAAAGGCCCTTGATATGAGCGGAGAAACGCCTGATACTGTGGATTACATTAATGCTCACGGAACAGGAACCGATAATAACGACCTTTCAGAAGGCAGGGCTATAGAAAAGCTGTTCACGGGGAAGGTCCCATACGTGAGTTCAACCAAACCGTTTACCGGGCATATGACATCTGCCGCAGGCTCTGCCGAAGCAATAATTTCAATACTCGGCCTGCAGAATGGTATTATCTGGCCAAACATGAACTTCTCAAATCCTATGCCTGAACTACAGTTCCGGCCAGCCGGAGAAATGATCAGGAGCGTTAATATGAAAGTAGTAATGAGCAATTCCTTTGGTTTCGGTGGTAATGACAGTTCCCTGATTTTTAAGAAGCATGGCATACATTAATGGAATAGGCATTATCTCACCTCAGAACACTCTGCCTGGTTCGGATTTTTTAGAGCCGGTTGTAGAGCATACTTCCGAATTCCTGAAATCCATTGAACCTGTTTACAAATCGTATATAGATCCCATGGCATCAAGGAGGATGAGCCGTCTGATTAAAATGGGTATAAGCTCTGCAAAGATCTGTGTTCAGGATGCCGGTATTGAAATGCCTGATGCAATTATTACAGGTACCGGCCTGGGCAGCGTGGAGGATACAGAAAAAATACTTGGCGAGCTTTCGAAAGAGGAGAAATTTCTAAACCCTACACCTTTCATTCAGTCTACATACAACACAATCAGTTCACAAATTGCAATCAACCTGAAATGCCATCAGTATAATTCAACTTATGTGCATCGTTGTTTCTCCCTGGAAAGCTGCCTTATCGATGCACTTTTACAAATAGAGGAAGGCACGGCCGTAAACGTTCTTGCAGGCGGGATTGACGAGATGACCCTCAATCACCTTTCGATTATACGAAGGCTGGGACTTTGGAAGCGTGAAGCAATCCGGAACCTTGACTTATGGTCAAGCAAAGTGCCTGGCGCACTTGCCGGGGAAGGTGCAGCTTATTTCATTATTTCAGAAGAAAGAACTGATAAAACCTATGCATGCCTTGCAGCTGTTGAGACTCTTTACAAACCGGAATCAACAGACAAGACTGCAGAAACTGTAGTCCGGTTTATTTCCGAAAATGGCCTTAAACCTGAAGATGTGGACCTGGTTCTTATGGGCAACAACGGCAATGAGGAACATGACAGGATTTGCAATGATGTTATAGAACATGCCCTTCCTTCAGCATCCCACATGGTTTATAAGCATCTTTGCGGGGAATACCATACCGTTTCGGGTTTCGCCCTGTATCTTGCAGCCAATATCCTCCGGAAGCAGTTTATCCCTTCTTCCCTGCCGTGTCTTCCAAAATCTCCCGGAAAGCTTCAAAACATACTGATACACAACCATTTCTGGAACACCGACCACTCCTTTATCCTGGTCAGGAGATAATACCTCCGGAATTTTCCTAAATTTGTAGCCACAATCGTTCAGATATCATGGGAAACCGTGTTGTGATTACAGGTTACGGAATAATCTCCTCCATCGGGATGAATGCTGATGAAGTGCTTCATTCATTGATGGATGGAATTTCCGGTATTGGGGAGATCACAAAGTTTGAAACGATTCACAAAGGTAAACTGCCCCTTGCCGAAGTTAAGAGATCCAATGAAGAATTGCTGGAATTATGCTGTCTGAAGAGTAAAAAGAAGTATTCCCGAACGACCCTTCTAGGAATTGTTGCCGCCAGGCAGGCTACAGAAATGGCCGGCGTGAAACCCGGCCAATCATATAGAACAGGTCTTGTTTCGGCCAACACGGTTGGCGGCATGGACCGCACCGAGGATTTTTATCCATTGTTTCTTGAAAACCTGGCAAAAGGCAAACTCTCAGAAGTAATTAACCATGACTGCGGTGACAGCACAGAAAAGATTGCAGAATATCTGGGTATCTGTGATTTAACTACAACTATAAGTACTGCCTGCAGTTCCTCTGCAAATTCAATCATGTTCGGTTCGGAGTTGATAAAAGCAGGGATGCTCGACAGGGTGATCGCAGGAGGAACCGATGCAGTGACACGTTTTACCCTGAACGGTTTTAACACCCTGATGATACTTGATAAAGAAGGTTGCTGCCCCTTTGATGAGAACCGTGCCGGCCTTACGATTGGGGAAGGATCTGCATTTCTTGTTCTTGAATCCGAAGAACTGGCCCTTAAGGAAGGGAAGAAAATAGTTGGTCTGCTGAGTGGTTATGGAAATGCAAACGATGCCTACCATCAGACAGCTTCTTCACCGGAAGGAATTGGAGCAGGGTTAGCTATGGCCAAAGCAATGGAGATGAGTGGTATCGTGCCAGGCAACATCAATTATATTAACGTTCATGGTACCGGAACACAGAATAATGATCTTAGTGAAGGTATGGCCGTTCAGAAACTATTCGGAGAGTATGTACCCCCCTTCAGTTCGACAAAATCCTATACAGGGCATACCCTGGGTGCTGCAGGAGCTATAGAAGCCGTAATATCCCTGCTATCTATACAGCATAATTGTATTTTCCCCAATCTACGTTGGACAACACCAATGAAAGAACTTTATATCCGTCCGGTCACCACCCTTCTGAAGGATATTATGGTTGAACATGTGTTATCCAATTCATTTGGATTCGGGGGGAATAATTCATCACTTGTTCTCTCAAAATACAATCCCCGATGATCCCATGACAGCTGTAAATGTTATATATATCAACGGCCTGGGAAATGTATCTCCCCAAAAAACAACTGATAACAACCACTTCCTTGATGAAGTTAACAGAACTCAGTCAAACCGTCTCGCATGCATTGAGCCGAATTACAGGGATTTTATCAGTCCAGATATCCTGCGAAGGATGGGCAGGCTCATCAAAATGGGCGTGGCCTCGTCAAGGATCTGCCTGGCAGATTCTGGATGCGGGATGCCGGATGCCATAATCACAGGGACAGGGCTGGGATGCCTTGAAGACACTGAAAAATTTCTTACAACCCTGATCAGGAACAAGGAAGAGCTTCTCACTCCGACTTCTTTCATTCAATCGACTCATAATACAGTTTCAGCACAGATTGCACTGCTCTTGAGATGCCACAACTATAATTATACTTATGTTCATCGGGGCTGGTCGTTTGAATCGGCTTTACTCGACTCTGTGATTCAATTGAGAAACGGCAGAACCTCAACAGTACTCACTGGAGGAATGGACGAACTTACCAATGGCTCCTTTGAGATCACAAGCCGGCTTGGCCATTGGAGAAGAAAACCGGTGGATACGTTTGAACTGTTTACATCTACTTCAAGGGGAAGCATAGCAGGTGAAGGATCGGCTTTTTTCCTTCTCTCAACTACTGCTTCTCACGGAACATATGCAGCGCTGACCGACATCCTTACGTTTAACCGGAAGGATTCAGTAAAGTCGCTGCCTTCAATCCTTTCAGGTTTTCTTAATAGATCAGGTATCATGCCTGAAGAAATTGACCTGGCAGTATGCGGGATGAACGGTGACTCCACATCCGCCAAACCATATAAAGAACTTACTGACTCAGTTAAAAATGCCGGCATTGCAGCCTGGAAGCACCTGAGCGGGGAGTATATGACTTCCTCGGCTTTTGGGCTATGGATGGCTTCAATGATCATGAAACACGGGCAGGTACCGGAAGCAGCGGTAGTTCGAAACTGTGGGGACAGACCCATAAATACGATCCTTTTATACAATCATTACCTGGACCTGAATCATTCCTTTATTCTGATACGGAAACCGTGAAGATCCTGAATTTCAGAAATACGTCCACCCTGTTTCTGCTGCTTTTTTTACTGTTTACGGCATGCAGGATTGTCATATGCCCTTGCGGAACATGCTTTATCTCTTGCTTTTGCAGCATGCCATGGCTGTTTTACCTGGTACTCGTATCGGTTTACCTTGGAGTCTCGGTGGGCATGGCATTTGTCCCTTCTTCGGGATTTCATTACAGTGAAGTTTATTCCAACGGGAAAACTGAGAAAAAAATACTTTCACTGACTTTTGATGACGGACCGGACGCTGAGACCACTCCTCAGATCCTTGATATACTCGCAAAATTCGAAATCAAAGCAGCTTTCTTTATTATCGGAAGAAAAATAAGCGGGAATGAAGAAATCCTGAAAAAATTAGCCGCTGAAAGCCATATTATCGGAAATCATTCCTGGTCACACAGCTATTTATGGGATTTGTATTCTTCTTTAAGGATGGCGGATGACATTGAGCGGAATATTCTGGAAACGGAAAGGATAACAGGCAAAAGGATGAAGTTTTTCAGACCTCCTTATGGGGTCATCAATCCAATGGTTGCAAAAGCGATCCACAAAACAGGCGTTAAGGTTGTGGCATGGAGCTTCAGATCATTCGATACTACTGCCACCAATCCCTCATCCCTGCTCAATAAAGCAATAACTAAAACAAAGCCCGGTGATATCATGCTTTTTCATGATAGCTCGGTTCTGACAGCCGGAATTCTTGAAAAAATAATTGTATCATTGCAGGAAAGAGGTTTTAGTTTTATTCCCCTGGATGAAATATTAAAGCTGCAAGCCTATGAAAACCGCTGAGAGTCTTATATTAGTCACTATCCTGCAGTGCTTATGCATGGTAGTTCAGGTTCAGGCCCAGACCAAACCACTTTCTCCAGCCGATGCATTGGAGGTCAGAAAAAGGATCAGTGATGCCTCAAAAACAACCGGTTCATTAGAAGCCCAGTTCACACAAACGAAAGAACTGAGTGTGATAAAGGAGAAGATTGTCTCAAAAGGAAATTTTTACTTTAAAAAGGAGAAGCTTCTCAGATGGGAATATACGGAACCATTTCCCTACCTTATTATTTTCAACAACGATAAAATTTTCGTGAAAGACGAGGATAAGGAAAACCATATCAGCCTTCAGTCAAACAAGGTGTTCAGGGAAGTCAACAATATCCTCATAGGAGCAGTTCAGGGGACCCTGTTGTCGGACACAAAGAACTTCGAGTGCAATATATCCGATCTGCATGACCAGTACCTGGCGTCAATGGTACCTGTAAACCTGCGTATCAAGGAGACCCTGAGCGAAATAATCCTGTATTTCAATAAAACGGATTACACTGTTGACAAATTTGTTATGAGGGAGGTCTCCGGGGATTATACCAGGATTGAATTCAGCGGTAAGAAGATTAACCAGAATGTTCCAGATGCAAAGTTTAATATTCCTTAATCTAGTTTTAATACTGTTTTTATCGGCCTGTGACCCGGTTAAAAAATCAACTTTAAGTACAAGCCCGGAAAACTCATACAAAGCGCCAGCCTGGAACTCACCTTTTTTAAAGGATTTTGAGAAGGCATTATTCCGTACATCTCTGGATGTAGCCGACAAGCACCTTACCGGTATTTCTATCATCAAAAGAACCTCCGACAGCAGTTTCCACTTCACATTTGCTAATGAGATCGGAATGACCTATTTTGATATGGAAATCTTCAGGAATAAATATAAACCTGATTATATTTTCGATCCTATAAACAAAAAATCCTTCCTGAAGATTTTACAGAGAGATTTTGCAATACTGTTTTTCAGTGAATCACCGGGCAAACAACCCCTGCGAAAGTATTTACAGAAGGGCTCAGGAGAAGTCGTCTACCTCTACCTGGGACTTAAATTATATGCCTGGATGGATACGAAACAGAACACTTTGACGGGGCTGGTTGGATGGAGTAACTACGTTGATGCCGTTATCGTCAGTTTCAAAGAATATGACCATGGGTTCCCAAACGAGATCAGGATAGTGAATCCTAAAATCAAAATGATACTGACCTTTAACTTTTTAGGGCATTGAGAAGGATTAAGAACTCCTGTTTCAGCGGCTCCCTTCCCCGGGTAATCGGGCATTTTTAACATAATTTCGTATTTTTACACAATCAGAAACCGGAACGGCAAAAGATGTTAAAGGGTAAATTATATAAGGTCAATGCAATAGAGCTGCAGTTGCAAGATCAGAAACTTTCAGTCGGGCAAAAGTATACCGTATCGGTCAACCTTGACAGCAGCCACGATATTTTCAAAGGCCACTTCCCGGGCAACCCTATTTTACCAGGTGTTTGTCAGGTCGAAATGGTGAGGGAACTTGTAGAGGATATCCTCGGCCGCAAGTTCATGCTCTCACAGGCAGGCCAGATTAAATATTTCAGCGTGATCAATCCTGCATTGAATCCCTTGCTCCAGCTGAATTTAAGAATCAATGATACTGATCGGGATGAATTTAATGTTTCTGCTGAAATCACAGCCGGTGACATAGTATTTATGAAAATGAAGGGAATCTTTAAAGAGTTTAAAGCCTGAAGTTGATGTATCAAAGCAGGATCACCGCAAGAGGATATGAACTGGATTCATATGGACATGTAAACAATGCTGTATTTTTCAATTATTTTGAACAAGCCCGCTGGGAGTTGTTCCAAAACAAAGGCTTGCTTGATCAGCTTACCATCCAGGGCCTGTTCCTGGTTGTTGTTGAGGTTAATATACGTTACCAGCATGAAGTAAGGCTTGGCGATGAAGTGGAAATCATTACAGCAGTAAAGAAAGATGAGCCGTTTATTATTTTTGAACAGAGGATGAGGCTTGTGCCGGGAGGGCAGGCCGTTGCCAGGGCAAGGGTTAAGACTGTATTCGTGGATGTCCAGAGGATCTCCCATGATATCCCTTCCCGCATTGAGCCTGTATTCACTTTATAATTATTTAAAACTGAATGGAAACAATCGATAAAATAAGCTGGGAGATCAGAGGTGATATTGGGATTATAACACTTGACAATCCCCCTGAAAACTATCTAGTTCAGCCGGGATTTGTACCACTTGAAACCCTTAAAAAATGGACCTCCTATGATTACCTGAAAGGAATCATAATATGTGGTGCGGGAAAACATTTCTCGGGTGGCGGCAAGCTTGAGAACCTGTTCAAAATGATCCGAGACAAGGAGAACATTACTGAGAGCATGGAGAAAGGGAAAGCTGTGCTTGAACATCTTGAAAATTTAGAAATACCCGTAGTTGCAGCAATCCAGGGCATTTGTTTCGGAGGGGGGCTGGAGGTTGCTCTTTCCAGTCACATCAGGGTCTGCTCCGAAAATGCCTTATTTGCTTTCCCCGAGATCAACCATGGTGTCATACCCGGTTTGGGAGGAACCGTCAGGTGTTTTGGAAAAACCGGTTTCCCAAAAGCGATGAAACTCATCATGAGCGGTGATATGATCAATGCAGAGGACGCACAGGAGATGCACCTCGTGGATTTTATTGTAAGTAAACAGAAGGTATTTGATTTTTCCTTCAACCTCTTGCAGAAACTGACCAGGGACAGGCCTTTACCTGTTATCAATGCGGTAATGAAGGCTTTGAAAAACGCCAGATCCCTTAGTATCGAAGAGGCTATGAAAGAGGAAACCAGGATGTTCTGCGAGCTGGCACTTGCTGAGGCCAAAAGGAGGAATGGTTCCCGGGAGATACAGAAATGAAGATACCTGATTATTCAACAATTCGCTTAGTCCTTGAAGAAGGGATAGGACAGTTGGAACTGAATACCCCGCCTTCGAATGCCATGACCATGGAATTCTTCACGGAATTCACATCGGTGTTGGAATTTGTAAAGAATCACCATGCGTTTCGTGCTCTGATTATAAGTGGACACGGAAGACATTTTTCTTCAGGTGCCGATGTGCCGGTTCTTTTGAGGGAAATTCTTGATAAAGCCGAGACTGATAAAAAAGGCAGGTTGACGAAAGTGCCCGATTTTCTTTCCAATAATTATAAATCCCTGCTGATGCTTGAAAGCTTTAGAATCCCTGTGATCTCTGCCATACGTGGGGTTTGCCTCGGTTCGGCTCTGGAGCTCGCCCTGTTCAGCCACTTCAGGCTTTGTGGACAAGATGCAGTTTTTGGCCTCCCGGAAGCCTCTTTCAACCTTGTCCCCGGCTTGGGCGGGATCTACAAACTGTGTTGTATATCAGGACAGGCTCTTGCCCTTGAACGTGTGCTGAAGGGAAGCACATTCACATCAATAGACGCCATGAAATACAGGATCGTTGATAAGGTAGTTCCCAAAAAAGCGTTGCTTTCCACTTCAAGCGATTTTGCAAAGGAGGTGATGCAGGATTTCAGGGTCGAAAAGAGGGCATTATATATCAAGAAATATCTTTCGTGAAAGAACATAATACAAATTATATATTTCATAGGGCTGTAATGGTTACCGGAAGCGGTTCATTCCTACCTGGAAAGCCGGTTCCCAAGACGGAAGTCGATTATTATCTTGGCGAACTCACCGAAGCTCCCCTCAAGATACGAAAATGGCTTCAAAGAATAAGGGGACTGATGGCTGAACTGCTTGAAGTCGAATATTACCATTTTGCGCTGGACCCGGTCAGCAGAAAGTTTACAGAAGATAATGTGAGTATGTCGGTCAAAGCTGCAGAGCAGGCACTTCAGGTTGCAGGAATGACACCTAAAGATGTTCAGCTTATTGTTTATGGCAGCGCACACCAGGACCAGATGCCGACAGCTTCGGTGAGAATACAGGAAGGTCTCGGGATTGAACATTGCGGAGAGCTCTCCATTCATGCCAACTGTACATCTGCCTATAAGTCACTGCTTGTTGCTTCTGACATGATCCGGCATGGCCGTTATGACAATGCCCTGGTAATCTCGTCCAGCATGTCATCTTCGGAACTTGTTGCAGAATATTACAACCAGCCCCTGGTAACCAAAGAAGAGTTGTTCCTGAGATATTTTCTCTCGGACGGGGCTTCTGCTCTCTTCCTGAAAGCAGCACCCGAAAAGGCAAACGGACTGTATGTTGAACATGTCTATATGGAATCGGTGGGTGGAAACAAACCTTCGGCCATGGGTAACAAACGGCCTGCTTACTGGATGAATCCAAAGGAAGAATATGAGAAAGGCTATCACCACCTTGCCCAGATGTTCCAGGAGGAATTGCGACAGAATTTTCATGAGCCGGACGGGTCGGTATTCCTGAACGGCTTAAAACGCATGTTAAAGCAACACCCTGTCGATATGGAAGCTATCAGGTTTTTCCAGGTTAACTTTCCCTCAAAACATATCTCGGAGCTTGTCATGGATGAGTGTGCCGGGTTGGGCATACCGCGCTATACCTTGTATTCAAAAATGTCGGCTATGGGATACTTGGGCCCACCAATGGCATTTTTATGCCTCGATAGGATTTTAAAAGAAGAAAAACTGGTCGATAAGGACATCGTACTCAGCTTTGTCACGGAAGTCAGCAAGTTCATGCAAGCCGGATATGTCATGAGCTGGCGTCAATTCTGAATCGACGATCAAACAAAATGTCTGAAGAGAAACCAAAATATAATCTTTTTCTATTAGGCCCTAGACAGAAGTATATCAACTATCCTGCTCATTCTGAAATGGCAAGAATGTTCGGGAAGAAACGTTTCATGGTGCCCCTCGCACTCCCGACAATTGCTTCGCTTACCCCCACTCATTACAGGATCTCGATTTATGATGAAGAGATAGAGGATATTCCTTCAGGTATCCGGCCCGATATTGTTGGCATCACGACCCTGGCAGCCACAGCGAAGCGGGCTTTCGAACTTGGAGACCATTACCGCTCCATGGGGGCTAAAGTGGTCTACGGAGGGCCATATGCCTCCTTTGTTATCGATGAGGCCCTGAAACACGGAGACGCAGTTGTTGTTGGTGAAGCTGAAGGTAAATGGGAACAATGCCTTGCCGATTTTGAGAAAGGAGAACTTAAACAGGTATACGAATCCACAACATACACCGAATACCACCATCAAAAACCACCCCGCTGGGACCTGGTTAACATGAAGAGGATTTTCCAGGTGGCAATACAAGTTTCAAGAGGCTGCCCGTTTAACTGTGATTTCTGCCTTGTCTCCAAGAATTTCGGCCGTAAAATGAGGTACCGCGAGATTGCTAATGTGGTGGATGAAATCAAAGCCGCTCCTTCAAAATATTTCTTTTTTGTTGATGACAACCTGACTATTAATAAACGCTATGCCAAGGAACTGATGAAGGCTATCAAACCCCTGGACATTTCATGGGGCTGCATGTGCAGCCTGGATGTGGCTACCGATGACGAACTTTTACAACTTATGGCGGATGCCGGCTGTTTTAACATCCTGGTTGGGTTTGAATCTTTGAATCGTGACAGTCTTGACGAAACACGGAAACATCACAACCGGGGTGGGTCTATTTACAAGGAAGCCATAAGTAAAATACATGCAGCGGGTATACAGATTAATGCAAGTTTTGTAGTCGGATTTGATCATGATACTGCGGATGAGTTTGAGCGGATTTTCAACTTTACCCTGGAACATAATCTTCCGAATGTAAACCTTCACCTGTTAAATGCTCCTCCTGGCACCGAAACCAATAAGAAACTGAAGGCGGAAGGAAGGCTCATGAACTGCGATCCGGAAATGGGAGTAGGCCACTTCCCTACTATTCAATACATGAACATGTCTCAGATCGAGATCTTCGACAAATACATGGAAACAATCACCCGCTTGTATTCTTTCCCTGTTATCAGAAAGAAAGCTGAAGCTCTTTTCAGCAACGGGGCTTTTACGAGGCCCGGAGGCAATATCCCCGTTTGGATTAAGGCCCGTCTTTCCTGGATAACTTTCAAAGAGTTTATTCTCACATCCGATAAGGACCGCAAAGCCCTGTTCATCTTCATGTTCAATCTTATCCGTGCGAAACAGATCGCCATTGACAAAGGCCTGGGCTTTATCCTGTCCATGCTGGGTTACAACAGGCATATACGCCAGCATCACCTCAGGATGGATGAATACCGCAAACTGGTGATAGCGCAAGATATGGGGAAGTGGAATCAACAACTTATGAAAGCAGCAACAGTTGGTATTATCGGGGAAGGTAAGATGGGAACAAACCTTGCTCATTATTTTATTGAATCAGGCCTTGATATCCGGTGGGTCGTCAGTTCCCAGGCCGATTTGGCGAAGATCCGCAAGAACATTGAAAAAAAGACCAGAAGACTCCTTGAGAACGGTATAATATCAGAAGCGAAATACGATAAGCTTAAACTAACTGTAATTTCTCCTGAGATATCAGCTTTGTCCGGCTGTACGCTTGTTATAGAAGCCATCACCGAGGACGAGGAGCTCAAGAAGAAGGTTCTCGCTCAAGCAGATACAATATTACATCCGGATGCAATCCTTGTTACCAACTCATCTTCGATCAATCCTTCGGTCCTTTGCCCATCTAAAGCAAGGGAAAAAAAATTTGCAGGACTTCATTTCTTTTATCCTGTAAACCTGGTAAACATTGTGGAGATTATCAGGGGGCCGGGCACTTCCGGTAATACCGTTGAAAAGCTGATTGTTTTTCTCGATACAATCAAACGCAGATTTATTCTGTTGACCGAAGAGGAGGGCTTTATTCTCAACCGTATTTTCCTCGATGTGCAGAATGAGGCCTACCGTATTGTCGATCAGGGCCAGGCAACATGCAGCGAAATTGACCAGGCCGTGAAGGGAACGCTCTTCCCTGCCGGTGTCTTTGAGTTCTTTGACCATGTAGGCCTTGATACCATGCTAAGGAGCATAACAAATTATACGGTCAAATACCCCCATGCCGAATACTATACTCCTCTCATCAGCAAACTTAAAAAACTGATTTCCGAAGGTCATCTTGGCAGGAAGTCGGGCCGTGGCTTTTATGATTATTCCGGAAATGCAACCGAAAGAAATCCAGCGGCAGCTGTACCTGAGAAAATCGAAGAATTAAGAAATCATTTGGAGTTCACATATAAAAATGCAGCCCGGAGGTTTATCACTCATTCGGGCCTAACCATTGATGAACTTAATGAGGCATTGAAAGAATATTTTGGAACAGAATTAGGCCCCTTTGAATAATTGTGCGTATTTTTGTTTTAAGCATTAACATGAAATTTATGAGAAAAACAAGTGCATTTCTATGGATATCATTTGCAGTGGTGTTCTTTCTGGTCCTGGCTTTCAGGCCTGTAAACGCATCCGGTTCAGTAAAATATGCCGAAGGGAACCCCGAACTTCCGGATTCAGTGGCGAAAATCATACAAAAAGCCTGCATGGATTGTCATGGTGCAGACGGAAACAGCATGGCTAAAATGCGTGTCAACTTTTCCAGTTGGAATACTTACGACACTAAAAGACAGGCCGACAAAGCAAATGACATCAGCAAAAAGGTTTCAAAAGGGTCAATGCCACCGGGAAAATGGCGTAAGAATAACCCTGGCAATATTCCCACCCAGGCTGAGGTTGACCTGATTAAAAACTGGGCCAAGGCACTGAATAATTAATCTCTGAGGATGGCTGGAAAAGTAGTTATTAGTGGGATGGGCATTGTATCATCCCTTGGTTATGATTTAGAAACGTTCTGGAAAAACCTTGTTGAAGGCAAAAGCGGTGTAAAAAAGATATCCCTTTTTAACGCCTCTTCCTGTGCAACTCAGATTGCCGCTGAAGTACCTCATGAATTTGAAGAATATTCAAGGTGCCTCGTCAAAAAGCGTGCAGCCGGGCAAATGACCAGGGTTACCAGGATGTGTCTGGTCGCAGCAAAACAGGCTGTTACCCTTTCCGGACTGGATTTTGAGAAAGAGGATAAGACACGTTGTGCTGTCATTATGGGAGTGGTAAATACAGGGAATTCCAGCGTAGAAAAAGACACTTCCCCCCAGAACACGGTATTCAAAAGCATGACCAACTCCATGCCTGCATGGATATCACTTGAATACCAACTTCTCGGCCCAAATTTTGCAATCAATACAGCCTGTGCATCTTCAGCCTATGCCATTGCAATTGGCATGCAGATGATTAAAAACAATATGGTTGATGTTGTCATCGCCGGAGGAGCCGATTCCATCATCAACCCTGAGGAAATAAACGGTTTTAACGCCTTATATGCATTGTCAGTTGCCAATGACCCACCCGAAGCTGCAAGCAGGCCTTTTACATCAAAACGGGATGGGTTTGTCATAGGTGAAGGGGCCGGAGTGGTAATCCTTGAATCGGAAGAACATGCTCTCATGAGAAATGCAATCATTCATAGCGAGCTGGCAGGCTATGCCCTGACCAGCGAGGGATATAACATTATGGCCCCTATGAAAGACGGTGCAGGAATGGCAGCTACAATTGAAAAAGCATTACAGAACGCAGGTGTTGATAAAAGCGAAGTAGGTTACCTCAATGCTCATGGAACCTCGACCGAACTCAACGACCGGTATGAGACCATGGCAATTAAAAAAGTTTTTGGCGAGCAGGCTTATCATATCCCTGTGTCTTCATCCAAATCAATGATTGGCCACACAATTGGGGCTGCAGGAGCTATTGAAGGGATCATCACAATTCTGAGCCTGAAAAACAACATCCTTACTCCAACAATTAATTATTCTGATCCCGATCCCGACCTTGACCTGGATTATGTCCCCAACGTGAGTAGGCAGAAGGAAATACATGTTGCACTTTCAAATTCCTTCGGCTTTGGAGGCCATAATGCCACCCTGGTATTTAGAAAATATCCCGGAAATTAATACTTTTGCAAAAAAAACACTCGAAATGGCAAAAATCACAGAGAGCACCCGGAATGAAGTCAGAGAGATTGTCTTTGCGTTCTTTGCTGAAGAATGTGAGGCAGATAAATCACAGATCACCGATAACACAAATATTATCAAGGACCTGGATGGGGATTCGCTGATGTTCCTCGAACTGATAGAGATCTTCAAAAAGAAATACAATCTCGATATTGAACTGAAAACCATCGGCAAATATGCTGTTAAACATCCTGTTGATACCATAGGCCAGTTGATTGAGATGCAGATGCTGATCATCGAACACGAAAACCGGCTGCTGGAACTGGATAAATAATTCCGCATTTGGCAGAAGATACAATTGCTTTCGTTTTTCCTGCTTTTATTAGTGACCACCGGGATGACCCTTCCCACGGGGTTCTTGGTTTTTCGAAAGTTTTTCAGGCTTATCTTTCAAGGGCGGCTGATTCAGTTGACAAAGAATTGCTTTCATTTCATCCGGAATCAAATCCTATGCTGCAGGATGAACTTCGAAACCAGTACATTTCATACATCTATGGCTGCAGTTGTGCCGGGATCCTTATGAAATCAGGGGTTAAGCCGGCCATGACCGCAGGTTACAGCATGGGAATCTATGCTTCCCTTTACACAGCCGGCTCTATTTCATTTGAAACCGGATTGCTTTTTATTCAGAAAGCCTATGAAGCAATCAGGAAAGTCCTCCCGCACGGCCAGTACGGCATGGGGGGTGTGATAGGCCTGAGCGAAAAAGACATCAGGGATATAGCAGGACAGCACAATCTGAATCTGATGATCGTCAACCGCAACAGCGATTATTCTTTTACTGTGGCAGGCAATAGTTTTCACATTAATGTTTTCCTATTGAAAGCCAGGGAAGAAGGGGCCCTTCATGCAAGGTCATTGGGAGTGACTGTGCCCTATCATACAAACCTGTTGTCGGAAGCGGCAATAAAATTATCAGAAACAGTCTATACTGCAGAAGTCCGGGCTCCGGAAATCCCAATCATCTCAGCGCTCAGCCAGAACCTGATAATTAATGCGGAAAGAGCAAGAATGGAGGTCGTGAATAATATCCATAACCCCTTTAACTGGCTGGCAACCCAGGTGCAGATGTTCAGCTCAGGCATACGCCTTTTCACGGAATGCGGCCCCTCACAGGCATTACGGAAGAATTCTAAGTTTATTCCCGGTGCAGGGAAGTTTGTGAACTGGAATACCTTAATCCGTGATAATGTGACGACGTGATGATCGTGATGAAAAAGTAATTTCATTACTTAATTTTCACAACTTTCCGGAAATTTTCCACTCTCTTCTCAGGCGTAATAGTGTCCTGAACATAGGTTCGGTAAGGCCCTGATTGCTACGAGTGGAAACCGCTTCACGAAGCATTTCGGCAGGTGCGTTTGTTTCATATGAAGGCAGGCAGTTCAGCCGGTCCCGGCAGGCCTCTGTTATCCAGTCTCTGAGTACAGCCTGAGGGGATTCTTTCGAAAAATAAAAAACCGAAGGCTTAAAAAGGTTGTCGGAATCAGAGATAAAACCTTCCTTTAATGCAACATCAAACAGAGGGGTTCCGGGGTAGATCCTCAGGCCTCCCGACATATATACCAGGTCGTTGGGATTAATAAAATTATCAATAAAATTAAGAGTTTCATTAAAAGTGCCGCGGTTTTCACCCGGCCCTCCAAACAGGAAAAACCACATAGACGGAAAGTTGAACTCCCTTATCAGCATTGCTGTTCTGCGGATGTCATCTATGGTAAACCCCTTAAGAAGATTCTTGATAACAGTTACTGAAGCAGAATCAGGGGTCACGTCTATCTGGGCAAAACCGGCTTCTGTCATAAGACCGAACAATTCCTTACTCGTATTCCTGGGATTTACACCCATGGTCCTCAGCCTGACCCTGATTTTTCTGCGGATAAGTTCCTTGCATATCTCCTCTGCATGGCCCTTGGGCTCGTTGAAGGTTGAATCTACGAATTCGAAGGTCACACTCTCCCCAAGTCTTTCAGAAGCCTCTTCGATTTCATTAACTATGGCCTGTGGAGCTCTCAGGCGGTATTGCCTGCCTTCCAGAAGTGGATAGGAACAATAGAGGCATCGAAGCGCACAACCCCTTTTAGTTTGTATACTGTATACCCCCCGGTCGGTATAAGGATTAAAATCCAGTTTAAGATCTATCTCAGAGTAAGGCCTTAGGTTGTAGTCACCTTCTGCTCTCAATTTTCGCGGCCCCTCTCCCTTTCTTGCATATACATTAGGTATTCGCGTAACAGTTTCTCCCCTTTCAAGTTTCTGAAGAAGGATTAGCAGGGGTTCCTCCCCCTCTCCGGCAATCCCGTAATCAGCACCGGTATAATCCAATATTTCCCTCGGAAAGATCGTATACCCGCTTCCACCCAGAATAAAAGGAGCGGTGGTGAATTTACGCGCCGGCTCAATAAAGTTCCGGTAAACGCCCTGAATGAAGAAAGTGGATCGCTCCGGCACCACCTCATCTACATTGCGTATGCTGAAACCAATAAAATCAGGATTATAACTGTGGATCACCGATCCCAGGCTTCTGCCTTCATCGAACATCCCGTCATAAATTTTGACATCATAATGGCCATTCAGAAAAGAGGCAATCAAACAAATCCCAAGCGGAGGAATCGGATAAGGTGATTTTTCTGCGTTTGTATTTACCAGAAGTAACTTTTTCATATTACGTCTTTTCCACTTTTAATAAGCCAGAGGCTGCCTACCCGTTCATGAAATTTTTCATAGGATAATGTGGTCCGCATTACAGAATTAAAAAAGTTATATTTCAGATAATCATGATCGGTTATCTGCTTCTTCACCTGGCTGTAAAACACAGTGCCTGGCATGGGTGTGAGAATTGTGTAGCCTGCATAAACTACAGGATTGCCTGCCGAATATTCTTCAAGGGCCTTAAAATCATCCTCAGAATAATCATTTGGGATAACATAATTTCCCCTGATCATAATATCGTTGTCGTGGAAAACTTTAATGGCTTTTGCGATGTCGCTGGCAGGCGACGCTTTGCGGTATTTTTTCAGGTCCTCATCCCTGTATGACTCAAATCCGCAAATCACCACTTTAAGCCCTCCCCTTGCCATCTTACTGATTATCCCGGGATGCATGGCTGCCACATCAGCCCTGATATCCATTATAATGGTCTTACGGATACCTTCTTCCAGAATACGGTCGAACAGGGCATTCATAAAACCCAGGTCAACAACTGTATTAGCGTCCGCAAACCTTACAACCGGATAATCGGGAATTGAGTGCAGCTCTGCGATCAGGCTTTCGATTGTCCTCTGGTAATACTTCCCCTTGAACTGCGGCCATATCGAGCAAAAAGTACATTTATAGGGACAGCCCAGGGACGTGAATATATAGGTGCTTGGATCAGGGCTGCCACCGACCTTATATGCATTGATCCATTTTTTCAGCGGCGCCCGGTCGGGCAAAAGATAATCTGCATTGGCAGCGTCCCAGGAACGGGGTTTTCCTTCGGTTCGTATTAGCCCGGATCCATTGTTTAATAAAATGCCGGGTACTGTTTCCAGGGAGGATTTACGTTCCAGAGCCTGAACTACATCCCTGAAAATATGAGGGCACTGCCCCTGACAGACCACATCAACCGACGGATGAAAACAATCGTATGGAAGTAAGGTAGGATGCAATCCGCCTAAAACAGAAATAATACGGGGATTTGCCTTTTTTGCTTCGGTAAATATTTCCAAAGCGTAATACAGTTCGGAAGTAATTGCAGTGCTTCCTACAATATCCGGCTTAAATTCATGAACCAGTCTTTTCACCAGACCGGCAAGGGAGGGCGGATCAGGCGTAAGGTCAAACTCCCCTTTCGTGTCAAACAGGAGCACATCATGGTCTTTCACCACAGCTGCTATTGTCATGAGCCCCAGGGGTGGACCTATCAGTTTCTTATGAATAAAAGGCTTCGCAGCTTCAGGCGCGAACTCAAGTATCCTATTCTCCGGGGAGCGCGGTGTGTTAATGAGCAGTATTTTCATCGGTCAAATTTACAGTTTTTTGTTATTTTTGTTCAGATCTGCCAGAAACGATATCACAGCACATGCAAACCAACCAGGAAGTCCGCCAGAAGATTGATGATCTCCGATGCTGTGTTTTAATCCCTACCTACAACAATGGGAGAACTCTTGAAGGGCTGATCCGCGATGTTCAGTCGCTTACCAGAAATATAATTGTTGTGAATGATGGTTCAACCGATAATACTCTGGTAATCCTGGAACAGATTCCGGAAGTCGTTTCATTTGCTTTTCCTTCAAACAGAGGAAAAGGACGGGCGCTTCAGAAAGGCTTTGAAATGGCAATAGAGAAAGGTTACAGGTATGCCATCACAATTGACAGTGACGGTCAGCATATGGTCGCTGATATTCCTAAATTTATAGAGTTGATAGGGAAAGAACCTGAAAGCCTCATTGTTGGCGCGAGAAACATGGATGACCCGGCCGTTCCAGGCTCCAGTCGCTTCGGGCATAAATTTTCGATATTCTGGTTCTGGATAGAGACAGGATTGCAAATTGCAGATGTACAGACCGGTTTTCGCCTCTACCCTCTTGAAAAAGTCAGTGAGATCAGGAGATTTTTCACCGGCAAATATGAATTCGAGGTGGAGATTCTTGCACGCCTTGCCTGGCGGGGAGTTAAAATTCTTTCTGTCCCCATTGAGGTTTACTATGCTCCAAAGGAAACCAGGGTTTCCCATTTCAGGAAAGGTCCTGATTTTACCCGTACAAGTATCCTGAATGCCATACTTGTTTTCATGGCTTTGCTTTGGGTGAGGCCATTCATGTTTGCCAAGGGGCTGAAACGAAAATCAATAAAGGGATTTATTAAAGAATATGTCTTTGACAGCAGCGATTCCAACACAAAGATCGCACTTTCAGTATTTGTTGGACTTTATATTGGGATATTGCCTGTTTGGGGATGGCAGATGGTGATAGCATTCGGCCTTGCTCATTTTTTCCGGCTTAACAAATTCGTCACCTTAGCTGCATCTAATATAAGTATTCCTCCAATGCTGCCTCTGATACTGTATCTGAGTTATGAGGCCGGAGGTTGGGTGGTCGGAACAAAAATCTCGGCGATCCATTACTCGTCTGGATTTGATTACCAATGGATCAAAGCAAATTTCTTTCAGTATGTTGTGGGAAGTTTGATTTTTGGCGGTATACTGTCGGTGAGCCTTGGCAGTTTGACTTACCTGCTGCTGAATATTTTCAGGAAAACCAAACCTTCCTGATCCCTGATTGTATTATTATAAATGGAATGATTACCTTATTCAGATGTCAAACCTTTTTATCTATATTTATATCTTATTCAGCACAAGAAGATGGCTTTTCTGGCTCTTTTTAGGAGCGGTCTTTCTTTTTGTTATCCTTGGTGTTTCCCGGATACGGTTTGTTGAAGATATTTCTGGCAGCTCTTCAAAGGTGGAAATGTTGAACCGGTTTGACTTTGTGGTCAGCCATTTCCAGTTTGCTGAAAAGCTGGTTATCAATCTGTCTTTTGCTGATACTACTATGGCTAGCAGGGAAGAATATCTTTGCATGGCGGCCGATACACTAGCAACTGCAATTAATTTCGGATGCAAGGAATATATCAGGAAAATGTTCTATAAACCGGATGATTCGTTATTGCCTGAACTGATTGTCTGCACCCGTGACTACCTTCCATTATTTCTTGAAGATGGGGATTATTTGCGGATCGATACAATGACATCCACAGGAAATATAGAAAAGGCTGTCAAAAAGGCTTACCGTCAATTGTTATCCCCAGCCTCCATCGTTATCAGGGATCAGATACTCAACGATCCGCTTGGAATTCAGGGACTCGCCCTAAGGAAATTGCAGGCTTTGCAGGGGAGCGATCAGTATGAATCGTACAATGGATATATCCTCAGCAAAGACCACCACCACCTTCTAATTTTTATTACTCCTTCAAATCCACCGGGAGAAACTGGTAAGAATGGGAAATTCCTTAAAAAACTTGATCAGATCATTGACCTGAAAATTAATTCAGGACAGAGTTTCAGGGCGGAATATTTCGGGGCTGCCGCAGTGGCAGCCGGCAATGCGGAACGAATTAAAAAGGACATCATTCTTACCCTGCTGATCGCCTTCCTGGCGATCTTCCTTCTGCTTGGTTTCTATTTCAGATCAGTGCTGGTTCCCTTGCTCGGCCTGCTTCCTGCAGTTTTCGGAGGAGGGCTGGCAATTGCTGTCCTTGCTTTTGTTAAAGGCTCTGTATCGGCTATTGCCCTGGGCATCGGTTCAGTGATCCTGGGGCTGATCATTGATTATTCATTGTACCTGATCAACCAGTACAGAAGATGCGGGGATGTAAGGCAAACCCTGCGCGAAATGTCACAAAGCATTGTAGTTTGTGCACTTACTTCTGCAGGAGCCTTTCTGTGCCTGGTTTTTCTTAAATCCAGCGTACTTCATGACCTTGGATGGTTTGCCTCGGTTAGTGTTACTGGAGCGGCACTGTTTGCACTGGTCTTCCTTCCACAGATGTTCTCGGAACGCTTCCGTGAAAAACGTCCCTCTGCATTTTCGACATTCATAGACCGTATCGGCAGCCTGCAATTTGAAAGAAATTATATCCTCATCGTTATTTTAGGCCTGCTCTGCTTTGCCAGCTTGTTTTTCTTCAGGAAAGCCGGTTTTGAAACGGATATGAATACCCTGAATTATATGGAATCCGGCCTGCGCAAAGCAGGGGACGAACTGGACAGCTTATCCAACGGAAAATTTAAAAATATTTACATTGTTGCGACGGGAGCTTGCCGGGAAGAAGCTCTCAGGTTGAACGAAAGGATACAGTTGCGCCTTGACGCCATGATTCAGAATCGGACTGTTGCAGGAGTTTCAGGGATCAGGTCTCTTCTACTGTCCGATTCTCTTTCCGGGTTACGTATTAACAAATGGGAAGCGGCTTTCCCTGCTGAAAAATCACGTAATATGATCGTTAAAATCGATAGGGCTGCGTCACAAACAGGGTTTACTCCCGGGGCTTTCAATGGGTTTGACAAAATGGTCGGAAAATCATATGAACTCCTGGACCCTAAGCTTAAATCCAGGTTTGAAAATGCATTGTTTTCTGAATGGATAAATTTCAACCAGGGGATGTCCATGATTACATCCATTGCAAAGGTGAAACCTGCGAATGTTGTGAAAATTTATGAAGAATTCGGCAGCATGACGGGTGTTGTGGTCTTCGACAGGCAGAAACTCACAGATCGTTTTGTTGAAGGTGTAAGGAAAGATTTCGACAGGCTTGTTCTGCTTTCCATGCTCTTTGTAAGCCTGCTTTTATGGTTCTCTTTCGGCCGGATTGAATTAGCCCTGTTCACAGCCATACCGATGTACCTCTCCTGGATCATTACACTTGGTTTTATGGGCGTTACAGGTATAAGGTTCAATATTTTCAACATTATCATCTCATCCTTTATTTTCGGACTTGGGGTCGATTACAGCATCCTGATGATGAGGGGCCTGATGCAGGACTACAAGTACAGGTCACAGAACATTTCATCATACAGAATATCCATCATGTTATCCTCGTCCACAACGTTGTTCGGTGTTGCCGCTTTATTTACGGCCCGTCATCCGGCCCTTCATTCGATCGCACTGATCTCAGTGTTTGGAATCCTCGTGCTTGTCCTGATCACTTTCAGCATACAGCCCTTGGTTGTAGGCTGGTTTATGACCGAAAGGCTCAGGAGAAACAAATTCCCCGTAACCGCGAGGATTTTTGTCAAAACCATCATCACCTGGGGAAATATCGTTCTGATCGCTATAATCCTTACTGTTACCGGCTGGCTGATGTATTTCCTGCTCCCTCTGAAACGCAGTTGGAAGGAGAACATCTTCCACAATTTGTTCTGCAGCCTTTCAAGGCTGTATATTTTCCTTGCCTTTCCAAACCGCAGGTTGTATAACCCAATTGGCGAAGATTTTAAAAAACCTGCACTAATCATCAGTAACCATCAGTCACTTGTTGAAACACCGGCAATGCTCCGGCTATATCCTAAGATGATTATACTTACCAATACCTGGGTTTATAATTCCCCTGTGTTTGGGCCCATAGCCAGGCTCGCAAATTTCTACAATGTTGATAAGGGATTGGATTACATTATGGAAAAGCTTAAAAAGAAAGTCAGCGAGGGGTATTCCCTCCTTATCTTTCCGGAGGCTCACCGTTCGACCGACCATAAGATTCAGAGATTTCACAGGGGGGCCTTTTATATAGCGGAGAAGCTACAACTGGACATCCTGCCGGTGATGATGTTTGGCACCGGGGAATTTCTGGCGCATGGTGCATTCTGGGGAAGGCCTAATATGTTCAGGCAAAGGATATATCCAAGGATTAAGCCGGATGACAGCTCGTTCGGGACAAGTTATCAAGAAAGGACCAGGTTAACCAGGAGATGGTATATAAAGGAATATGACCGTTTCCGGGCCGAAGAGGGCAACGCTTCATTTTACCGCCGCAAACTTGTCCTTAATTATATTTATAAGGGTCCGGTACTGGAATGGTACCTTAAGATCAAACTGATGCTTGAGAAGAACTATTCTCTGCTAAATGAATATGTGCCCCGCCAGGGCGAAATACTGGATATGGGTTGCGGATACGGGTTCATAAGCTATATGCTTGCCCTCACATCCGCAGAAAGAATGATTACCGGTATTGATTATGATGATGATAAGATCAGGGTGGCTGAAGGCGGGTTTATCAAATCACTCCAGGTAACTTTCAAGGCAACCGATATCAGGTTGTATGAATTTTCTCCCAAAGACTGCATCATACTAAGCGATGTCCTGCATTATATTCTTCCGGCGGACCAGGAACGACTCCTGATGAAATGTATGACAAACCTGAAGCAGGACGGGATTGTCATCATCAGGGATGCTGACGCAAACCGTGAAGAAGGACATTCGCGTTCAAGACTTACCGAACTGTTTTCCACCGGAATGAAGTTTAATAAGACCTATGGCGAAACAAGCAGGCTTCACTTTATATCCACTGACAGGATCAGACAAATTGCATCACAGACTGGCTTCAGCCTAGAGATAATAGGCTCAAAGACATACAGTTCGAACACGTATTATCTGCTAAAGAGAAATCTTAAAACAATACAGCATACATGAACCGCTATGACGTCATTATCATTGGATCAGGCTTAGGCAGTTTGCTTTGCGGTTATATTCTAAGCAAGGAAGGATTCAGTGTATGCATACTTGAAAAGCATTCGGTTCCAGGTGGTTGTCTGCAGAGTTTTCAGAGAGGTGAGAATTCTTTTGACACTGGGATCCATTATATTGGTAGTATGATGCCGGGACAGACACTTCACTCTTACTGGAAATACTTCGGCCTGTCGCAGTCCCTGGCTCTGGAACCGCTGAATAAGGACTGTTATGATCTGATCTCACTGGATGGCAGGGATTTTCCACTCGCCCAGGGTTTCAACAATTTTATTGAAAATCTGGCAGCCCATTTCCCTGCATCCCGCGATTTTCTCAGGCAGTATGTTTCGGCTCTGAAAGAAACAGTTTCGGCTTTTCCTTTATACAATTTTCAGCTCACCGACAGGCATACCAAAAACACCTGGATGAGAACCAATGCCTGGGATTTTCTGTATACAATGGCAGGAAAAGGTACGGAAAACCTCAAACTACTGGAAGTGCTTTCAGGCAATAATTTCCTGTATGCAGGGCGGAAGGTATCCACCCCCTGGCATCAGTATGCCCTCATCAATCATTCCTTTATCAGCAGTGCCTGGAGGTTGAGGCATGGCAGCAAGCAAATCGCCGATCATCTCATTTCTGCCATAACTTCTGCAGGAGGCAAGGTTATGATTAGAAAGGAAGTCAGAAAAATTTCATCATTGAAAAACAAATTCCAGGTTGAGACTTCAGGAGATGAATTGTTTGTTGCAGGCCGGATTATCGCCGGAATCCATCCCCAAACTGCTATCGGCCTGCTTGAGCCATACCTGGTTAAACGATCATTCCAGTCAAGGATCATGAGTATGGAAAATTCGGTTTCGTCCTTCGGATTGTATCTTGGCCTTAAACCCGGAAGTTTCCCTTACCTGGATTATAATATATATTATCATTCTTCCCGGGATGTCTGGAACGGACAGGAATGTAAAGATGAACAATGGCCCGGGATGTATTTCCTGTATACACCTTCATCAGCGAGACATGGCGATCATACCTCCGCCCTCTGCATTCTTTCATATATGCGTTTTGACGAAGTTAAACGATGGGAAGGCACTGTATCCTCCAGGCGGGGCCAGGATTACATGGAACTCAAGACCAGGTATGCAGGGAAACTCCTACAGCTGGTCGAACGAAAATTCCCGGACATAAATTCTTCAATAAACTCTGTGGAAATTTCAACTCCCCTCACCTGGAGAGATTTTACAGGTACCCCGGAAGGTTCCATGTACGGCATACGGAAGGAATCGGGGAACTACCTTAAAACAATGATTTTGCCACATACCAAAATACCTGGTTTTTATTTTACAGGACAAAACCTGAATATGCATGGGGCCCCCGGTGTTACCATAGGCGCAATCATGACCTGTGCTGAAATACTTGGACTGGAATACTTGTTTAATAAAATCCGTGATGCAGAATAAGGAAAACCGCAAGCAAAACAGGGTCTGGCTTGCATTGTTCATCATGGCAGCAATCCTGCTCAGTTTGTGGGCATGGTTCAGGATATCCATTAATATCAACCCACCTGTAATAGCCGACCGTTCTGCCGACACGGCAGAAGTTTCAGTTATTTCCAAAGATTTCACACGCTGCGGGCAATCCTGGCTCAGAAAAGACACTTCAGGCCTTTGGCTTATGTACCTTAAAGGAAGCCCATATGAACGTGGCCTTGCAAACGGGAAACTTGCGAAAGCTTTGATATATGAGCAGGAAAAAGCTTTTATAAGTCAGATAAGGAAAATGATCCCTTCCGATTTTTATCTCCGTTTCCTGAAATACTTTATTTACTGGTTCAACAGGGATCTCGATAAGTATATTCCACTGGAATATAAGCAGGAGATCTATGGAATAAGTTATTCAGCCAGTGATGATTTTGCCTATATCGGCACAAATTACCAGAGGATGCTTAACTATCATTCGGCGCATGATATTGGCCATGCGCTGGAGCAGCTTAGTTTGGTGGGCTGCACTTCATTTGGGGCCTGGGGTAATTCAAGTGCCGATGGCAACCTGATTTTGGGAAGGAACTTTGATTTCTATATGGGGGATGAATTTGCCAGGAATAAGATCATCTGCTTTGAGCAGCCCGACACCGGCCATGCCTTCATGATGGTCACCTGGGGAAGTATGATAGGCGCTGTCTCAGGCATGAATGAAGAAGGCCTTACTGTGACAATAAATGCCGCGCGGTCTAAAATCCCATTATCGGCCCGTACACCAATCTCTCTACTGGCGAGAGAGATACTGCAATATGCCTCAACAATTTACGAGGCATATGCCATTGCCGAGAAACGTCACACATTCGTTTCCGAATCCCTTCTCATTGGCTCCGCAAAGGACAGGCATGCAGTTGTGATTGAAAAATCACCTTTTATAACCGCCATACTTGAACCTAAGGGAAACACAATTCTATGTGCAAATCATTTTCAATCTGCAGAGTTTGCCAGGGACCCTGTGAATAAAGAAAATATCAGGGACAATGCATCAATGTACAGATACCAACGTCTACAGGAAGATATCATCAGGCAATCACCATTGAATGTGGAAAAAGCAGCCTGGATACTTAGAGACCGGGCCGGTTTAAACGGCCGGGATATCGGTATGGGAAATGAAAAAGCGATGAACCAGCTTATTGCTCATCACTCCATTATTTTCAGGCCTGCCGAAAGGCTTGTCTGGGTTTCTACAGGTCCATGGCAACTGGGTGCTTATAAATGCTTCGACCTGAAAAAAATTTTTCATAATTTTGCAGGCTCAGACCAGAGTGTGGAAATAGAAGTGAAGGAGGTAGAGATACCACCCGACATCTTCCTGAAATCAGCCGGATACAGAGCTTTTATTGAGTTCAGGGCTATGAAGAGAATCCTTCATGATTGTATAAAGAATGACAGGGTACTGTCCAATGAATGTTCTTTTATTTCTGCTTTTACACATACGAATCCGGAATTCTATGAATCCTGGTTCCTGGCTGCGGAATATTACAACGCCCGGAAAAAACCTGCTGAAGCCAGATCATGTTATTATCGGGCTTTGAGGTGTGAAGTGCCGAGATGGCAGGAAAAACAAAAAATTATCCGGCGGATTGCCGAGTGCAATACGGAATTGAAAATTAATTAAACCGGAAAGAACCGGTTGAGTCATGCTTTGAAGTGATTCTGCATGATGAGTAAGGACTAAACCAAAAATGATGAAGTTTAAACTAATATATCCCCGTTGGGAAAAACTGGAAGGACAAACAATCTTTTACCTTCCTCCTCATGGACCCGTAGTAATGGCTGCGGAAGTGCCTGAAGGCATAGAAATCGATTTTACCGATGAGAACGTCGAAGAACTCATAATAGATGATTCTGCTGACTTTGTGGGCATCTCGATGATGCTGACCACCCAGGTGAAACGTGGCTGGGAAATTGCGGACCAGTACCGTTCATTGGGCAAGAAGGTTATTTTCGGAGGTATTTCAACTATGCTTCATGCCGAAGAGACTATGCTTCATGCCGATTCAGTCTTCCTTGGCGAAGTAGAAGGCCGCCTTGAACTGGTTTTTGAAGACTTCAGGAAGAATGATCTTAAGAAGATCTATAACTACCTCAGCAAGCCCCCTGATATGAATCTGATCGGTCCGGCAAACAGGGACATCCTGAAAAAAGACCTTTATTATCATAAAGGTTTCAGGATGGTTGACCTGTTCCATGCCTCGCGGGGATGTATTTATGACTGTTACCCCTGCGCCGTAAGATATCTCGGCGGCCGAGGTTTTCGCCCACGCCCAATTGACCGTGTAGTTGAGGAACTTTCGCAGATGGATAACAACCGCCTATTCATCGTTGACAATTCACTGGCTCTTGATACGGAATGGGAAAAGAAGCTTTTCAGGGCAATGATCCCTCTTAAAAAGAAATGGGTAAGCCATACCATTGAAGACAAGAATGAAGTACTGGACCTTGCTGCCCAGGCAGGTGCCTGGTATGTTTACCAGGCAGTGTTTGACACATCGGATTATATCCGTAACCGCATCAAACAGTATCATGATTACGGTATTGCAGTTGAAGGCACTATACTCCTGGGCCTGGATAACCAAACCGAAGATGATATAAAACGACTTATCGATTTTCTCCTGGAGATCGACCTGGACCTTGCCGAATTCACTGTATTGGCGCCTTTTCCTCATACAAAAGCATACAGCGACCTGTTGAAACAAAACCGGATCTTTGATAAGGATTGGAATCATTATAATGCAGGTAAAGTTGTGTACTATCCCAAACATATGAGCCCTGAAAGGCTCACCGAACTGTATCATTATGCCTGGGATACCTTCTATAAGGACGAACCCCAGACCATGAAAATGTTCAACCTCATTAACAGGGTTATGGCAAGGGAATTGGCCGACGGTACATATACACCCCGCCGCCGCGACCTTGCTGATATCAGCTTCGGGAAAAAAGTAACCGATATTGTATAATTAAAATTGTCTCTGCTTCGCTATTTCACTACTTCGCTATTTCATTATGGAAACCAATCCTGCCTTTAACAAATACATGGACAGCTACTTCGATTACCTTGGCCATTGGGGCAGCCCTTCTAAATGCGGGTTGAAGCTGGTAAAGAGAAAAGATGGGAAAACGCTTGCCATTGCGACCGAGATCTACCGGCAGAATCCCGGTTCACCTGTCACTGAAGTCGTTGAATACCTGGCTACCCAGATTCTGAAGACAAACGGTGAAACTCCCGAAAGCTTTATTTTCATTGAACATACCCCTGACCTTGGAAGTAAACTCACTTTTTATGGAGAATCTTTCGACAGGGTGGAATTCGAATGGAGTGGCGGAAAATTTTCAAACCCGGTCTGGACAAGGCTTACAAAGGAACAGGTTGACAGGATGATGGAAGATTAAAATCTCCCTATCTTTACATCATGCCAGGATTTGTTTACCGATTATCTTTTGCTCTTTGTACTTGTTTTTTCTTTTTGTTTATGTCTGCGGATGAGGTAAGGGCGCAACCCGTGCTCAGATCCTCTGTAAAAGGCATAGTTCTTGATGCACAATCCCTGGAGCCCCTTGCCGGCGCCAGTATCCTGCTGGTTAATTCTGACCCTCCCCTGGCTTGTTCAACCGATGAAATTGGCCATTTCGGGCTGAAAGGTATTCCTATAGGAAGTGCAGAACTTAAAGTCAGTTTTATCGGCTATGCCACATTGATCTCAGACCCTCTGGTAATAAGCAGCGGAAAAGAGGCCGATATAACTGTTTATCTACAACAAACAGGTATAAACGGAAAGGAAGTTGAAGTTAAAGGAGTTTACAGGAAAGGAGAAGCGCTTAACAGGATGGTTTCTGTTAGCATTCGTCCTTTCAGTGTTGACGAAACATTCAGGTTCCCAGGTACATATAATGATCCTGCAAGAATGGCACAGAATTTTGCTGGTGTTACTTCTGGCATTGATAACCGGAACGATATCATTGTAAGGGGCAACTCCCCTTCAGGTGTTCAGTGGAGGCTTGATGATATGGAAATTCCAAACCCCAACCATTTTGCAGCAGTGGGCACTACCGGCGGGCCGGTCACGATGCTCAATGATAATCTTCTGACGAATTCTGACTTCCTTACTGGTTCTTTCCCGGCCCAATATGGCAACACAACAGCCGGGGTGTTCGACCTCCGGCTGAAAACAGGGAACAGCGATCATCACGAATTTTGGTTCGGGCTTGGATGGAACGGCCTGGAATTTGGCTCTGAAGGCCCGTTCTCAAATAAAAGCGCTGCATCGTACATTTTCTCATACAGGGTCTCAATGCTGCAACTATTAAGCTATACCGGGGTCAAAATGAATGTTGTGCCCCAATACCAGGATCTTAGCTTTAAAGTGAACATTCCTCTGCGGAAAACTGGTATCCTGACCATTACCGGGATGGGAGGATTGAGTTATATACAGCTTTTCGACAGCCGAAAGGAACAGTCCGGATGGATGTTCCCCGATTACGGCGAGAATCTTGCCAACGGTTCTAACCTCGCGGTCCTGGGGCTGACTCACCAGGCAGCATTAAAGCCCGGATTAAGGATGAAGACTATGCTGTATGCAGTAAGTTCGCTTGTTTACACCAGTATTGACACCTTCTCGAATGTGGTTACGACCCCCTCTCTATGGGCAGGTGAACGAAGTTCGGAAGTAAAACTTTCATTCTCCTCCAGAGTCTACAAAAAATTTTCCACCAAAAGCTCTATGGAGTCAGGTCTCAGCTATGACCATTTTTTTATGCAATTCTCCGACAGCATGATGTTTAAAAGTTCATTCCAGGTTCATACCGGAACGAAGGAACAGATGGATTTTGTGAGGGTTTACGGTCAATGGCTTCAGAGTCTTGCACCTTCAGTTGATCTTAAAGCAGGGATTTACGGATCCTGGCTTCTTTTGAACAATTCCTGGTCTGCAGAACCCAGAATAGGCCTGGATTGGAGGATCTCGGATAAACATACCTTGAATTTCGGTGCCGGGCTGTACAGCCAGATGCCACCCCATGTAATTTATTTCCAGATTAACAGACTGCCCGGTGGTGCAATGATTCAGCCGAACAGGAACCTGGATTTTATCAGGTCGGTTCAGTCAGCCCTTTCCTATGATTTCAGACCGACCAAAATACTTCATTTAAAAACCGAGGTATATTATCAATACTTGTACGATCTGCCCGTAAAATCCTCGATTCCGCAGTATT
The DNA here is from genome assembly GCA_026391775.1 of Bacteroidota bacterium. Lineage (GTDB taxonomy): Bacteria > Bacteroidota > Bacteroidia > Bacteroidales > FEN-979 > CAIRDP01. The sequence goes on along the minus strand of JAPLDK010000007.1, from coordinate 29,516 downwards.
CTCTCATCAATGAGGGCCATGACTTCTTTCTGAACAGACAATATTCCGACAGCCTCATCAATAAGGGGACCGGCTCAAATTATGGTATTGAATTTACCTTTGAAAGATATTATAATAAACAGTATTACTTCCTGTTCACAGCCTCTGTATACCAGTCAACTTATACTGCATATGATAATGTAAGAAGGAATTCAGCATTCGGGGTTAATTATGTGCTGAATGCTGTTGGCGGATATGATTTCGTTATTGGAAAACGCCGGTGGGGAATCCTTTCCCTGGGCCTGAGAGCTACCTATGCCGGCGGAAATCCTTATATACCCTTTGATGTGAATGCCACGGTAGCTTCGGGCGAGACCATGATGGACTGGCCCGCATCATTCACAGTCAGGTACCCGGATTACAAGAGGGCTTCTTTACGGTTTGGGCTTAAAAGAAACCTTCCGGGCTATAATATCGAATTCATTCTTGATTTGCAATACAGGACAAATTATACAAATGTGTATCTTCAGCGGATCGATCCGAAAACAGGTGAGATAAGGAACTTTTTTAACATGGGATTTTTCCCAATGGCAACATGGAGAATTCAGTTTTAAACAGAAATAAATGAGCAGTATTCAAAAACTTCCACCTTATGGCTTTGTGAAAGCCCTTAACGTCTTCAGGGGCCTGCTTCTGAAACTTCACAGGAATCTGTTTCCGGGTTCAGTTGTGCTGTATGAGCAGTTCCAGTCATTCTGGCTGCTGCAGCCTCTTTTTATTGCTGCCGAACTTAATATTGCGGAACATTTGAGAGAAAAACCACTAAGCGTGGAAGAACTTGCCGATAAAACAAAATCACAGGAGGAAGCATTGTACAGGATACTTAGAGCCCTTGCCTCCTCAGGGATATTTAAAGAAATGGACGGCAGGCGTTTCAGGTTGAATTCCCGCGCCAAAGCATTGCTTGATGGTGACGGCAGCATGAGGAATATGATCATTCACCACCTTGGCCGGATCAACTGGTTGGCCGGCGGAAACCTGCTTCATACTGTTAAAACAGGGGAAAGCGCGTTTGCCGGTTTGTTCGGAATGGACATTTACCCTTACCTTCAGCAGAACCATGATGAACTGCAGCGATTCGAAAAGTCCATGTCGGATCTTTCTGCACTGGCTTTGAATCCCGTGCTCTCACGATTCAACTTCTCGAAATTTAAGACTATAGCAGATATTGGAGGAGGTGAAGGGTTTTTGCTTGCAAAGGTCCTTGAAAAATATGCAGCTGTAAAGGGTATTCTTTTTGATTTGCCCGAAAATGCCGGAAAAGCTGCAGATTTTATTCATTCTTGCGGCCTGAACCTGAGAATGAGCTTTTCACCGGGCAGTTTTCTGGAACCTTTCAATGTTGAAGCTGATCTCTACCTGATGAAAAATGTATTACATAACTGGGATGATGAACATTGCAGGATAATACTGGGGAATCTGAGGAAAACAATGGGAAAGGGTTCGCGTTTGCTGATCCTTGAAATGATCTTACCAGGCCCAAATATCCCCTCCTATGCAAAAATGGTGGATATCCAGATGCTTGCAATCATGCAAGGAGGAAAAGAAAGGACAAGGCGTAATTTTGAAACCATGCTTAATAATTCCGGGTTCAGGCTACGACGAATCATACCTACCATTGCGCCTCTCTCAATCCTGGAAACAGTCGGAGAATAATTTACCTTTGCAGGATGAACAAGCTTCTGTTTTCGGCAAAAAAAGAGATCCTCATTATCTTTCGGGATGTTCCCGGCCTTCTGATCCTTTTCCTGATGCCTGTTTTGCTGATGACAGTTGTCATTTTGGCTCAGGATTATAGCCTGCGTAATGAGATAGGAAAGACCAGGCTGGTGTTCATTGACGACAGCCATTCCGGTTTTTCAACATCACTGCGTGAAAATCTCGTATCAAGCGGATTTTTTGAAACAGATACTGTAGCTGATGGATTAGTCATATCGAGGAAAATCGCCATTGATCTGATCAATTCAGGAAAATATCAGATCGGCCTGTATATAGGGCGCGGTGATTCTGCTATCGAGATTATTTCGGACCCGGCTGTTTCAGGGCCATACCGTTCGAACCTCATCATGCCACTGAAATACCTTATAAAAGGCACACAAACAAGGAATATTGTGGAGAACATGCTTGCCATATCCTCGGGTGACTTGAAACCTCTTATCGATAAGTCAATTGAAGAAAGCACAAATAAGTTGCCTGTTGTGCAGGAATCTTTTGCAGGCTCTGAAATGCAGGAAATAAAACCCACCGCCATTCAAAACATAGTTCCGGGCTTCATTCTCTTCGCAATGTTTTTTATTGTAATACCTCTTGCGGCAAGCATAATCAATGAAAAACATGAAGGGGCATTCCAGAGGCTGCGAACACTGCCTGTCGGGTTTGGAGTGATTCTTGGGTCAAAGGTTTTTGTTTATTTCATGGTATGTCTCATCCAGTTCTTCCTCATGATGCTGGTCGGACTTTGGGTTTTCCCGAACTTCCTCGGACTGCCTCAGCTTCAGGTTGGGAACAATGTTGCAGCCATTTTATTTGCAACAGCAGCTTCATCACTTGCTGCAATTGGGTTCGGAATACTTGTCGGCTCAGCCTCAGAGACGATGGCTCAGGCATCTCTGTTCGGTTCTGTGATGGTAGTATTGCTTGGTGTAATCAGCGGTACTTTCCTTCCGGTGCACGTGATGCCGAAACTGTTACAAAACCTCAGCCTGATCTCTCCCATGCGATGGGGAATTGACAATTACCTTGATGTATTTATTCGCGGAGGTGGTATTTTGACAATTTTGCCCAGGAGTCTGCTGCTCTTTGTCTTCTTCATTTTTGCAATGATCAGCAGCATTTATATTTTTGCAGTCAGAAAAGCTTAATCTTCAAACCGGGTGATCCGATGAAAGAAAAGGATGGATATTCTGAATGCCCTGAACAGCAGGTAATACTGTATGTGGAAAAGGAGGACGGAAAGTATGGGGCCATGCAAACCGGCTCCTACCTTTCAGCTAATTATATTGACGATTACTTTTTCAAACGGCGTAACCTGGAAAAGGCTCTCCGGGAGAGGATAGAAAAAGGTGAGATTAATGCCATTGAGTATTATATGATACTGGAAGACCTTACTATTTCAGAACTTGCGGCACGTGCTGGGATTATGAAGTGGATCGTAAGAAAGCATCTTAAACCGGGCAATTTTTCCAGGATCAATGAATCTGCACTAAAAAAATACTCTGTAGTGTTCAACGTTTCGGTGGAAGAGGTTGCAGGAAGGCAATCAGGAAACAGAAAATAAAGAAATGATTATAGAGAATTATCAGCATAAAATGGCGGCCCATTGTGAATCGGGATCCATTACTTCTTTACTTAACCATGCCGGGATGAAGATCACCGAACCCATGATATTCGGGATCTCCAGCGGAATCTTTTTCGGTTATTTTCATAAAATGAAATCCTTTGCTTTCCCTACTTTCATTGTCAGGAACAAACCTGGTCAAATGAGAAAAAATCTTGAAAAAAGGACTGGTGTAAAGTTTTTCACAAAGGATTTCAAAAACCAGACAGCAGGCCAGGAAGCACTTGACCTGCTTATTTCAAAGGGGATTCCCACAGCCACTCAGGTCGATATGTTTTATCTGGATTATGTGCCTTCCTGGGAACGCGTCCATATAAATGTGCATTTCATTGTGGCGATTGGTAAAGAAGGGGATGTTTATAAAGTAAGCGACTCTTACTTTCCCAAGCTTGTTGACCTTCCGGTCGAATCGATGAACAAAGGCAGGTTCGCCCAGGGGAGCATGTCCCCGAAAGGCTCTATTTTTTATCCAAGATACGTTCCTGAGACCTTCGATTACGATAAAGCCATCCGCAAGGGAATAAAAAAGGCATGCTTTTACATGTTAAGTTTACCCATTCCCTTTCTTGGCATCAAAGGGATGAAGCTGTTTGCTAAAAAAATAACCGAGTGGCCTGCTATTGCCAGAGATACTGAGCATCTGTCACATGAGGTCATGAAGATCAATATTCTTCTCGAGGACCAGGGAACCGGTGGAGCGGGATTCCGTTTCATGTATGCTACGTTTCTTCAGCAGGCATCTGAGATTATAAACAAACCCGAACTGAAAGATTTTGCAAGAGAACTTATGGAGATCGGCGACGGCTGGCGGGAATTCTCACTTTTTGCAGCAAAGATCGGCAAGAACCGTGACCTTGGCCCTGATAAATTCAAACAGATGAGCGACCTTCTTTACCAGAGGGCCGGTTTGGAAGAGGACTTTTTTAAACGATTGTCAAAAACTATTAATTAAATCAACTTACATGAACCAGGTAGTGACGGAAGAACTGAGGACGGAGATCAAGAATCTCATAATGGAAACACTTGGAATAACAGGGATAAAGCCTGAAGAAATCGATGATGACAAACCACTATTTGGCGGGGAAAATGCCCTGACGCTGGATTCCGTCGACGCATTGGAGATCATCATGGCAATACAGCGTAAATATAACCTGAGAATAGCCGATCAGAACCTGGCTCGTTCAGTGATAAGGTCAATTAACAGCATTGCAGAATTTCTTGTTTCCGAACAAGGAAAACATTCATAATTTATCTGATTCTTGAAACATTCTTACATAACTGCCGGGATGTCATCCGGCCGGCTGATAAGTATCCTGTCCAGGAATAAAATAAGCTGGAATCCCAGAAGTTTAGGGAGAATTCTCTTTTTATTGCAAAGTTCGGCATGGTCAAGCCTTTTTGCCTCCATTGAAAATATACGTTACGGCAAGCGTCTTAAAACAATGCCATGCCCTGTGGATCCAGTCTTTATTATCGGACACTGGCGCACAGGTACTACTTTATTGTTTAAACTGATGAGTCTGGATGAACAGTTCAAAGCCCCTACCTTGTTTCAGGTTGCTGAACCTGACAGTATGCTTATTTCTCATGCCTATTATAAACCAATAATGAAAGCCCTCGTCAGGGAAACCAGGCCTATGGATAATGTAAAAATAGGAATGGATGAACCCCAGGAGGACGAATATGCAGTTTTCAGACTTACAGGCTATTCGCCTCTTGAACAACTGCTGTTTCCAAGTAGCGAACGCTATTTCATAGAGGAATGGGTAAAGAAGGTGAATTCGTTCAAAGCAAACGAAGTCCTCAAAGAACAGTTGAAATCCTTTTTTACCAAAGTAGGTTATAATCAAAAAGGCATCATCCTCTCTAAAAACCCATTCCATTCATTAAGGATCAGGTTGCTTCTTGAGGTTTTTCCCAAGGCCAGGTTCATTCAGATATACAGGCATCCGTTTTCTGTAGTTCCATCTACTATAAATATGTGGGAGATTCTTCAGAAGGAGAATAACCTGAACAATGAGCTTCATAAATATAACATTGCGGAGATATGCAGGGTAATTAACCTTATAATGGAGAAGATCAGTGCCGAAACGCATACATTGCCGGCAGGGGTTTATGCTGAAACCCGGTTCGAAGACCTGGAGAATGATCCGGTAATGACCGTAAAACAGATTTATTCGGCATTGGGACTAATATTTTCTGAACGCCAGGAGAGTAAAATAAGGGAATACATGGCCATTAACTGCAACTTCAAGAAAAACAGTTTTTCATTGTCAGAGAATGATAAAACAGCTATCAAGACTGAATTAAAAGCCTATATGATGAAATATTCCTATTCCTGATACATTTGTATCTTTGTAAAACGATAAACCTATGAACCCCGAGATAAACCATCCATTATGAAAAAATTTTTTCTGCCTTTTTTATTCGTGTTTTTTACAAGTACTTTCCTCTATTCCCAGGATCAGCCTCCCCAGGGACAAACACAACCGACGGTTACTCAACCAAAAACTTTTACAAGTCACATTAAAAGCGGGTTTTACATGAAGTTTGGCGGTTCTTTCCCTATGGTTGATTTTGCCAACCAGCATATGAATTATTACCCGTATAAAGGAACGATAGATACAATTAAATTCAACCAGGCAAAATTCGGATTTGTTTTTGAACTGGGGTACCTGATATACATTGGCCCTTCATTTGCCAATCATCATTTGAGAGCCGGAATTGATGCCACATTTCTTACGGCATCTTTCAACCCGACAGATCAGGCCCTGCCTCCAAATTCCAAGTCATCAAAGAAATATGAATACTGGTATTATTTCGGAGGCCAGAAGTTCGGCCCTGTCCTGACCATCAACCCTGTCGACTACCTGATGATTGACCTATCATACAAGGTTAATGCGACTGCAGCATGGTACAACAGCATGTGGGGTTCAAATTACACACTAAATGAAGTCAGCCTTGGCATCAGGTACAGAATAATGCTGTTTGCTTTCCAGTATAATTGGGGCAAGGTAAGATTTACATATAACCAGGATGATAACCCAAAATATTGGCTGGATACTTCCACATTCAGGATCCTGGTAGGGATTAAAATCTAGGATTCACGAAGAAACAGATGGCCAGATCCTTTTTTCCTGCTATTGAGCGTCAATCACTTGAAGAGATAAAGAATTTCCAGGAAGAATCCCTGGGAGATTTACTAAACTATGTTGGTGCTAATTCCGCCTTTTACAAAAGTCTCTTCAGAGAACACTCGATTGATATAAGCAAGATCAGCCACCTGGAAGACCTGATACGGATTCCCGTTACAGACAAAGCCCACCTTCAGCAGTTTAACGAGGACTTCATTTGTGTTCCCAAAAACAATATCGTTGATTATATAACAACTTCAGGCACGATGGGAGATCCGGTTACTGTGGCGATGACCAACAGTGACCTGGACCGGCTTGCATACAATGAAGCCATTTCCTTTACCTGTGCCGATGGTTCTGTGGATGACCTGTACCAGCTAATGACAACCCTTGATCGCAGATTTATGGCTGGTATGGCATATTTCCTTGGTATAAGAATGCTGGGTGCATCAATCGTAAGAGTGGGCAATGGCATCCCTGAACTTCAATGGGATACAATAAACCGCATCCGCCCCAATGCCATCATAGTCGTCCCTTCTTTTATTCTTAAAATCATTGAATATGCTGAACAAAACGGGATAGACTATCGATCATCCAGCATTACAAAAGCTGTTTGCATTGGTGAGCCCTTAAGGAATCCTGATTTGAGTATGAATGCTCTTGGGAGGAAAATACTGGGAAAATGGCCTTTGAAACTATATTCAACCTATGCCTCCACCGAAATGGCCACTACTTTTACTGAATGCAGAGAAGGGACTGGTGGCCATCATCACCCTGAACTGATCATCGTTGAATTCCTGGACGACAATGGCAATCCCGTTCAGGAAGGACAAGCAGGCGAAGTCACCATTACCACTATTGGGGTGAAGGGAATGCCCCTTCTGAGATTTAAAACAGGAGATGTGTGTTATCATTATACAGAGCCCTGTGCCTGCGGCAGGACTACAATGAGGCTTGGCCCGGTGATCGGACGCAGGAAACAGATGATAAAATTCAAGGGCACTACTCTCTATCCTCCTGCATTATATGATATCCTTGATAATATCCCGTACATCAGAAATTATTATGTGGAGGTATATACCAATGAGATAGGAACTGACGAAATAATAATCAATGCCGGTACAAACCAGTTCAATTCTGAACTGGAGAAGGATATTAAGGATCATTTCAGGGCCCGGCTAAGGGTAGCACCCCAGGTAAAATTCCATAAACCTGAAGACATCATTAAAGTTCAATTCCCTGAAGGCAACCGTAAGGCCATTAAATTCATCGATAAACGAAACAATGTTTCACACTCCTGACCCACTATTGAATTTAGACTGGATAAAATTTGGAAAAATCCACTTTTTGTTATAGTTTTGCCATGTTAAGTTAACAATTCAGAACTTTAAACCGATTGCATATGAAAAAAATTGGCATTCTTTTATTAACATGCTTCTTCTTACTTGCAGGAAGCAGCGTATTCTCCCAGAAACTTAAATCGGGGGATTTATCGCTATTGAAAGGTCAGAAGGTGATCAATCTTCAGTATGATTACTCAAAAATGAAAGTCGGTAAATACGTGAGCGAAGAGGAATATATTGCTGACGGCACTGCCGACAGGAACAAGAAAAAAGAAGGCAGCGGTGAAGAGTGGGCTGCAAAATGGAGAACAGATAAGGGAACCCGCTTCCAGCCCAAGTTTGAAACAAATTTAAATGGCAAGCTTAATAAATGTGGCCTTGAAGGGAAGTCTAATGCCACCGACGCACAGTATACCTTAATCCTTCATGTAACCGCTCTTGAACAAGGTTTTCAATCGGGTATCGGAGTTAGCAAGCCTGCATATATTGATCTGGTGATCGATATTGTAGATTCAAAAGCACCGGACAAACCCCTGGCTATAATTTCATATCCTAAATGCCAAAGTGTCAATATGATGGGATATGATTATGATACCGGTTCCAGGGTTATGAGTTGTTTTGACAGAGCCGGCGATGATATCGGCAAACTGATTTGCAAGAACCTGAAATAACGCTTACCTGGAGATTATTGCCCCTGGCTTTTGTTTTTTCATCCCCAACTCCCTGGCAAGTAATTCAAAGCTTAGGATAATGGCACATATGTTTTTGGGGCCAGGGTTTTGTCGAAACTCCACGTTGTTGCTATACAATCAACTACTTTGAAAACTGCCATCGGAGAATATCCTGCAGCTTCGATCCATGGGTTCATAAATGGCCTTGCCGCAACAATTTCTTTCTTCAGGTCAAGGTTTTCATCCAATTCTACAACTCTGCCACTTACCCTTATCGATGATTTATCCTGCCAAAAGATCAATTCAACTTTTGGGTTTTCTTTAAGTTGTTTATAAAGGTCCCTGAATTTGGCTGTAGTGAAGGAAATACCAGTCTCATCAGCTTTATGAAGGAATAAACCCCTGAGATGAGGGGTGTTGCCTTCTGCTGTTGCTAAAAAAAAGATCCTGCAATCATTCAGGTATTTTAAAATTTCCTGCTTGTCCATAAAAGTTATTGTTTTAGTTATTGAATTGATTCTTTGATCAGAGAGCAAATATACTAAATTGAATTATCTTTTATACATAGAATGTCCGTCAACAAAAGTCTCTAAAACCAAGGTTTTCGGGATTACCTGACAATCAACCTGCATGATATCATGGTCCAGTATCACAAAATCAGCATTCTTCCCTGTTTCAAGGCTACCGATTTCATTCTCCCAGAAGTCGGCCATTGCAGCCCAAATAGTTATCGATCTCAGGGCTTCTTCCCTGCTTAGTGAATTTTCCTGTTGAAAACCGGTCTCAGGCTTACCGTTCAGGTCCTTACGGACAACAGCCGCGTAAAAGGTGAGTATAGGCGATATATTTTCTATCGGGAAGTCGGTTCCATTGGCTAACCAGCCATTTTGCTTCAGCAGGCATTTATAAGCATAGGCCCATTTAATTCTTACAGGTCCAAGCCTGCCTTCAGCCCAATCCATATCGGAAGTAGCATGTGTAGCCTGGATGGAGGGAATGACGGAATAATCTTTGAACATAGACAGGTCGGCCGGATCAACCACCTGGCAATGCTCAATTCTCCAGCGCAGGTCATTTTGTTTTTTCAGATACTCACTATAGATATCAAGTACCAGTTTATTTGCTGAATCTCCAATGGCATGAGTATTGACCTGGTACCCATACTCAAGACACAGTTTACAGATTTCTCTTAAGGAATCGGCAGATATCACCTGAATTCCATGCTGGCAGGGCATATCGGAATAAGCTTGCTTCAGGAGGGCTGTACGGCTACCCAGGCTGCCATCAGCATAGATTTTAACTGAACTAATGTGTATGCGTGAGGTCTTATAAGGCCCGTTCCTGATATACTTTCTAATATTTTCCACGCTCGGGTCAAGCATTGCATATATGCGTATCATCTGCGATGAATCCTGTCCCGACGATAATTCAGCCAGCAGGCCAACAGTTGCTGCATCCAGACCTGCATCGCTCACAGTCGTCAGCCCGGTTGCAAAACAATTCTCCCTGGCCCGGGCAAGGAGTTTTAGAAGCCCGGCAGGATCAGGTTTCGGGATGGCATTCCGCATATGATCTGCAGCATTCTCACTAAGGATTCCTGTAAGCGTACCTTGCTTTATTTCCACTTCAGCGGGAGTGAATGAATGATGAATATCAATTCCGGCTTTTTGCAGGGCTTTGTTATTTGCAAGCACAACATGTCCGTCAATCCTCGTAAGGACAACAGGGTTTTCGGGGTATAGCTTATCCAGTTTCGTACGGTCAGGAAAGACTTTTTCCTTCCACCGGTTATGATCCCATCCCCTTCCTACAATCCATTCATCGCGTTTGTACTCTCCTGATTTTTTCAGGCGGTCGAGGACCTCCTCAAATGAACAGCAACCATTAAGAGCTACAGATCTGAAATTCAAAGCATATCCATAAAAATGGCAATGAGCGTCGATAAACCCGGGATACACAGGTTTACCTCCTGCATCAAGTAATGTTTCCGAACCGAATTTTTCAAGAATGTATTTTGTTGAACCTGTTGCTAGTACCTTCCCGTTTTTCACAGCCATGGCCTCGGCAACCGTTATAACCGAATCAACAGTATAGATCTTTGCATTATAAAGGATCAAATCGGCTTTGGTTTTCATCAGGTTGCAGGAATAAAACAGAAATATCAGAGGTAAACTCAGTGTTAATAACTTTTTCTTCATGAGCCAATGAGCTGAATTTGATAAGAATATTCAAATGTAGAAAACAATTTTTGCAAAAACTTGACTTTTATACAAATGTTTTTATATTTTTGTAAGATATTAACACGATATATTAATGCTATATAAATCTATTACACCTAGATTTATTGTTGTTTTTTCAGTAATTCTTACTGCAGCCCTGTTACGGTTGCTCCCGCATTGGCCAAACTTTACACCGATTGCGGCTATGGCTTTGTTTGCAGGTACCTATTTCGACAGAAAGCAATACGCTTTCGCCATTCCGGTCGCCGCGATGTTCATCAGCGACCTCATTTTAGGTCTGCACGCAAACATGCCTGCCGTTTATCTTAGTTTTGCCATTACGGTTGTTCTGGGTATGTCTATCCGGAAGAAAGTTACGGTTGGATCAGTACTCATGGCTTCTGTTGCATCCGCCATGATCTTTTTCCTGATCACCAACTTTTCTTCATGGCTTGCCATGGGTTTGTATCCTAAAAATTTCATGGGCCTGATCGAGTGTTATATCGCTGGTCTGGTGTTCTTTAGGGATACAACTTACGGGTTCTCATTTTTTCTGAATGATATCCTTGGAACAACGTTTTTCAGCGCCGTATTCTATGGAGCCTTCTATCTGATTCAGATGAGGTTTCCTGTACTTGACAGGTCGAGGTTTTAGACAAACATCTCCTCCTCTCTTTCGAGGAGCAGGATGGAATTCTGAGACACAATAAAGTACTTTTCGTCATTGAAAATTATTTCAATGGCTCCTTTTTGAAGAAAAATTGCAAGATCCCCTTCTTTTGCCTGTAGGGGGATATATTTAATTTTTTCTTCACTCTTTTTCCAGCTTTCATTAAAGTCGTCTGATGGCAATGGAATTGGATATCCGGGACCGATTTTCACTACAAATCCTGTCTGGATCTCTTCCTTTTCCTGATATCCGGGCGGAAGAAACAAGCCTGCTTTTGTCTTGTTTGATATCTTTTTGGGCTTGATCAAAACCCTGTCCCCTACAACAATGAGTTTTTTTAACTTGGCATCACTGTCATTCATGTGTTGATAATTATCTATTCCAAAGGTACTCTTTATCTCCAAAATCGAAATTCCGGCTTCGAAAAAATGGTATTTTTGCAAGGGTAATCCATTACCGGATCAGCTACAAATTTTTCTTATGACGGATATTATCAGGATGCTTCCTGAATCAGTCGCGAACCAGATAGCTGCTGGAGAGGTCGTGCAACGGCCTGCTTCGGCTGTCAAGGAATTGCTTGAAAATACGATTGATGCAGGAGCGACTGAAGTCAAACTGGTTATAAAGGAAGCTGGCAGAGCCCTTATTCATGTTATTGATAACGGTTGTGGAATGTCGGAAAGGGATGCCCGGATGTGTTTTGAACGGCATGCAACCTCAAAGATACAGACAGTCCATGACCTCCTTTCAATCCGTACACTTGGATTCCGCGGAGAAGCCCTCGCCTCCATCGCTTCAGTTGCCCAGGTGGAACTCCGGACAAAGAAAGCTGAAGATGAGATCGGAACACAGCTTATTATTGAAGGGACCGAAGTCAGGAATCACAGTCCGGTAAACACTCCCAATGGAACCAGCATTCAGGTAAAAAACCTGTTTTTTAATGTACCAGCCCGCAGGAATTTCCTTAAATCAAACACATCAGAGTTAAAGTATATTCTTGATGAATTCTACCGTATCGCCTTGGTTCATCCTGATATCGCATTCACGATGTACAACCAGGAAAAAGTGATGTTCCAGCTTCCTTCTGCTAATTTGCGCCAGCGCATTGTTGCTCTTTTTGGCTCGAATTACAACCAGAGGCTGATACCGGTTGAGCAACAGACAAATATGGTGAACATCAGCGGTTTCATTGGCAAACCCGAATTCTCCAAAAAGACAAGGGGTGAACAGTTTTTCTTTGCCAACGGAAGGTACATCAGGAACCCATACCTGCACCATGCTGTTGAAGCAGCCTTCAAGGAGCTTATCCCGAAAGATTCATTCGCATCCTATTTCCTTTACCTTGAACTTGATCCCGGTAATATTGACGTCAATATACATCCTACAAAAACGGAAATAAATTTCACCGACAGCAAAAGTATATATGCCATCTTACAGGCTGCGATCCGACAATCGTTGGGGAAGTATAACCTTACAACAGTCCTGGATTTCGAACAAGAACAAAGCATGGATATTCCTCCCCTGAAACCCGGACAAACGATACGCCCTCCACAGATCACAATAAACCCGGGCTACAATCCCTTTGAAAAGAAACAAGAATTTCAACCGAGTTTCAGATTTGAAAATCCCGGAAGGATCCAGACCGGTGATGCTCGGAAAGACAATTTTCAGCCGGCGTTCAATCAACCGGGTACAATTCCCTCCGGTCCGCTTGCGAATCTTATCGATAAACTTAATGAAGGGGAAGAAGTGCAGCTGAACCTTGCGTGCGATAATGCTTCTCACGCCATGTTTCAGATCGCAAATTCATATATAGTAACTGAAGCCCCCAAAGGCCTTCTTATTATTGACCAGCAGGCAGCCCATGAAAGAATCTTGTACGAGGAAATGCTGGAAGCAGGAGCAGGAAGTAATAACCTGAGGTCAAGCATCATGCCGGAGACACTTTCGTTCTCACCTGATGATGCACTTTTACTTACAGATCTTCTTGGGGACTTCAATGCCCTGGGCTTTGAGATATCGGAATTTGGAAATAATGATTTTGTCCTTCAATCCATTCCTCATGATCTTGGACACAACGATTTTCACGGTGCAGTCGAACAAGCGCTTGAAGCGATCAAGAATGAACTCCCGGGCAGGAATGCCGGGAAACAACAGATGATTGCAAGAACCATGGCCAAAACCGTTGCAATCAGGAGAGGGAAACCCCTTAATAAGGAAGAAATGGAGGCAATCCATCAGAAGTTGTTTGCTTGTAAAATACCGGAATTATCACCATACGGAAAACCTGCTTTTTTCGTACTATCATTCGATGAACTTTCTAAAAAGTTTAAAACTTAAACACGATCTATGAGCTACGAGCAATATAGTCCTGCCGGCTTCAAGCTTTTGCCTACTGTTGTCAAAAATCTGCTGATCATCAACATTATCTGTTATGTTGCTACAATATCGCTGGAAAGCACCTTCAGGATCGATTTAACAAATCTTTTCGGGCTTCATTATTTCAAGTCGGATTTGTTCAGGACTTACCAGTTTGTTACCTATATGTTTTTCCATGCGGGTGTACAGCACATCCTTTATAATATGTTTGCTTTATGGATGTTTGGTTACCTGCTTGAGAACGTTTGGGGCCCAAAGCGTTTTCTGACATATTATATGATTACAGGCATCGGGGCAGCTATTATTCAGACAGCTATCAATTACTGGCATTTTTCGGGATATGAAGCCGCAGCCCTGGCCTATTCATCGGCACCTTCTCCTGATGCTTTTGTCGCCTTTGTTAAAACTTGCCCGCCCAGGAGCCAGGAACTTCTCGATCAGATGAACGCCCTTCTCTCTCAATGGCAGTCTTCCCTGTATGATGTCCATTATCAGAGGCAATCCGTGATATATGTCTATGACCTGATAAAACAGCAAATGGATATAGCAACCATTGGAGCATCCGGAGCAGTATATGGAATCCTGTTAGCCTTTGGTATGATGTTCCCGAACATGCTTGTCTTTATTTATTTCTTATTCCCCATAAAAGCCAAATGGCTTGTTCTAGGGTACGGGACAATTGAGGTTTTCCTGGGAATTTCAAACAACCCCAGCGATAATGTCGCACATTTTGCTCATCTTGGCGGCATGATCTTTGGATTTTTCCTGATCCTGTACTGGAAACGAAAGCCAAAATCTAAACCACAATGAATCCATACATGACCGAACCGAGTCCTGGTGACAATCTGAAAAGGTTTTTCAGGGAAGGATCTGCCCTGGCAAACCTGATCATCATCAATGTTGTTGTATGGTTACTGGTTCAGGTTTTCAGGATTATTTTCTTCTTATATAACCAGCCTGATGCTGCATTAGCCACAACATCGATTATCAGAATCTTTGGGGTTCCTGCTTCACTCACTTCACTGATCAATAAACCATGGACCGTCCTGACTTACATGTTTCTGCATATCGATATATGGCATGTACTGTTTAATATGCTCTGGCTGTACTGGTTCGGAAAAATTTTCCAGGAATACCTTGGAGGCAGGAAGCTCATGGTAGTATATTTTCTGGGTGGTATCTCGGGAGCCCTGGTATATATTTTCGCATTTAATATTTTCCCGGTCTTCTCACCATCCCTGCCCATATCTTATGCTCTCGGAGCTTCGGCATCAGTGATGGCAATTGTCACGGCTATCTCATTCAAGGTCCCAAATTATTCGGTTTATCTTCTGTTTTTCGGAAGGATCCGTATTCTGTACCTTGCTATTGCATTGTTTATATTCGACTTCTTCATGATCCCTACCGGAAATGCAGGAGGCCATATTGCGCATATCGGCGGTGCCCTGTTCGGTTTTCTCTATATTCAATTGGTAGTACGTTCAAATGGCTCCGTATCCGGGGCATATAAACGAAAGGGTTGGTTTTTCCGAAAGAAAACAATGAAAGTTACTGCTAATGATAACACCAGCCGACCTATTAGCGACGAAGAATACAATGTGCAGAAAGCTCAAAAACAAAAGCGGATGGACAGTATACTTGATAAAATCTCAAAAGGGGGATATGATAGCCTGACCAGGGATGAGAAGGATTTCCTGTTCAGATCGTCGGGTAAACGATGAACGCATGGGGAAAATAACTAAAACAACCAAGAAAAGACGGTGGGTCAGGATTTCTCTCCTGATCCTGAATTATATTGCCGCTGCAGCCTTATTATGTTCTTATGCAGCAGCTTACATCAGCCCCTTGAAATTCTGGCCATTGGCATTCTTTGGGATTGCCTATCCCGTCATCCTGATCATTAATCTGCTGTTTGTGTTGGTTTGGCTGATCCTTTGGAATAAATTCATTTATTTATCATTGCTGACGATGCTTGTAGGTATTGGCAATCTAAGGACCATTGTTCCTGTTAGGTTTGGTTCTCAAAAAGCACATAGTCAGTATTCTTTAAGGGTGGCCACGTACAATGTCCACAGTCTTTACGGTAACCAGGCGGATAATGTTCTGCCTGAAACGAGAAGCCAGGTAACGGATTTTCTTGCTTCGGAAAACCCTGACCTGGTGTGTGTGCAGGAGTTTTATGCCATTGGTGAAGAATACATGAAAACCCTTCATAAATTCTCACGTTCTATCCGCCTTGGGTATTTCTTTTTCAAAAATTACAGGGACTTCTGGCAAAAAACAAAAATAAACGCCATTGCCACGTTTTCACGGTATCCAATTGTGGATCAGGGATTTTTCAGGCTGGGAGACAAGAGCACATTCGGAATTTTTACTGATATCGCGATAAAGGGAGACACCATCAGGGTTTACAACCTGCACCTTGAATCAATCCGTCTTGGCAATGATGATTATTCCTTTTATTCCAATCTCACTGACCCGGCGGCTGATGAAAAAAACTTTTCTAAAGGTTCCAGGAAGATGATCTGGAAACTGAAAAAAGCTTTTACCTTAAGGGCCATACAGGTTGAAATGCTTACTGCGCATATGAAATACAGCCCTTATCCGGTTCTGATCTGTGGGGACTTCAATGATACACCTTCTTCTTTCGCCTATCATACTTTGTCAAAGGGCAGGAATGACGCATTTGTCAAATCGGGAAATGAGTGGATCGGAAGTACCTATGCAGGCCGTTTCCCCGCTTTCCGCATAGATTATATGCTGTATGATGATTTTTTTACAGCCATATCGTATCAGAAGAAAGAAGTTAATATGTCGGACCATTACCCGGTTATTTCGGAATTTTCATTTAATCACTGAGTATGGAATTCCGCCTGACAACAGATTTCGTCCCCACTGGAGACCAGCCTGAAGCCATAAGGGAGCTTGTGGAAGGGCTGAACCGCGGTGACCAGGCACAGGTACTTGCAGGAGTTACCGGATCAGGGAAAACATTCACAATTGCTAATGTTATTGAAAAGGTTCAAAGGCCCACACTAGTTTTAAGCCATAATAAAACTCTTGCGGCTCAGCTATACGATGAATTTCGTGAATTTTTCCCGGAGAATGCGGTTGAGTTTTTTGTTTCCTATTATGATTATTATCAGCCCGAAGCATACATCCCTGTAACAAACACTTACATTGAGAAAGACCTTTCTATCAATGAGGAAATTGAAAAGCTGCGCCTGAGTGCTTCCTCTGCCCTGCTTTCAGGAAGGCGCGACGTTATTGTTATTTCCTCAGTATCCTGTATTTATGGTATTGGCAACCCGGATGATTTTGCCGGTAATATCGTAAAACTTAAACTGGGTGATCTTGTAAGCAGGAACAGCCTTTTACTGAGCTTTGTCAACAGCCTGTATTCAAGGACAGAAGCGGAATTCACAAGGGGGAAGTTCCGGATCAAGGGCGATGTGGTAGATGTATTCCCGGCATATCTTGATATTGCTTACCGGATTATTTTCTGGGGAGATGAAATCGAGAAACTGGAGTCTTTTGATCCGGTATCGGGCAGAACGATTGAGCCACTTGAGTTTATACAGGTCTACCCGGCGAATATTTTTGTCACTTCGCAGGATAAAATGAGGGAAGCGCTTACCGATATACAGGATGATTTATTCCGTCAGGTTGATTACTTCAGGAATGATGGAAAAGCCCTTGAAGCCAAAAGACTCGAGGACCGGGTCACGTATGATATGGAAATGATGCGGGAACTTGGTTATTGTTCCGGTATCGAGAATTACTCAAGATACTTCGACGGTAGAGCTCCCGGCTCCAGACCTTTCTGCCTGCTGGACTATTTTCCTGATGATTTTCTGATGGTCATTGACGAAAGCCATGTTACCGTTCCTCAAATCAGGGCAATGTACGGTGGTGACCGTTCACGTAAACAGACGCTTGTTGAATACGGCTTCAGGCTGCCATCAGCAATGGACAACAGGCCTCTGAAGTTTGATGAATTCGAAGCAGTTGTCGGGCAGATTGTTTTCGCAAGTGCAACTCCTGCGGATTTTGAACTTCAAAAGGCTGAAGGTGTTGTCGTGGAGCAGCTTATCCGCCCCACAGGACTGCTTGATCCCATTGTTGAAGTGAGGCCAAGCCTGAACCAGATCGATGATCTTCTGGATGAGATCGATAAACGTGTAGTTGTTAATGAAAGAGTGCTTGTGACAACCCTGACCAAGAGGATGGCCGAAGAGCTCGCCAAATACTTTATCAAACTGAATATAAAATCCAGGTATATCCATTCGGATGTTGACACGATGGACCGGGTGGATATCCTACATGATCTCAGGAGCGGGACTATCGATGTACTAATTGGTGTAAACCTGCTGAGGGAGGGGCTTGATCTCCCGGAAGTTTCTCTTGTAGCAATCCTTGATGCCGATAAAGAAGGTTTTCTCAGATCGGAACGCAGCCTGACTCAAACAGCTGGAAGGGCTGCAAGAAATATTAACAGCAGGGTAATCCTTTATGCCGACAAAGTAACTGACTCGATGAAAAGGATGATCTCTGAAGCTAACAGAAGAAGGGAGAAACAGATAGCCTATAACGAAAAACACAATATCATTCCTGTACAGATTACAAAGGAAATGAGAAATGTTTTCGATCTCAGGATGAGAGAAGATAGAAGTTCAGGTAAAGGCCGTCCGTACATTGAGAAGGAAAACCTAGACAATGCTGCAGATCCCGTAATCGCTTATCTGCCGAAAGTTAAAATACAAAAATTAATCAGGGAGTCTGCCAAGGCAATGGAGGAAGCTGTCAAACAGCTTGATTTTCTTGAAGCTGCAAGATTGCGTGATGAGCTTGCGGCTTTAAAAAAGGCACTTCCGGAAGCTTAAAATCATTAAACGTCCGTCAGTACTCTTCTTAATAACTTTCGATTTATTGTTAATATCTATTTTGACAGTTTGGGGCAAATTCGAATATATTTGCTTACCAAAAATGTATCTGAATGAAAAGAAAGATACTCGCAATAGACGATGAAAAGAGTATCCGGTTCATCATAGAAAATACCTTCAATAAGGAGTTTGAAGTTACGACCCTGAGCAACGGAATGGATGCATTGTATTACATCCAGTCGGGGAACCTCCCGGATGTTATTATTTGTGATGTGGAAATGCCGGTAATGAACGGATTTGAGTTCATCAAACGAATTCGTGAAAGTGGTTTTTTCGATGAAATACCTTTGATCATGTTATCGGGGAAAGAGGAAAGTTCTGATAAGATTAAATGTTTTGAAATGGGTGCTGATGATTACGTTGTGAAGCCGTTTAACCCCAGGGAACTTATTGTAAGAATTAAACGACGTATTGAAACATCTGTAGCCTTTTCAGGCAGCAAAAGCAGCCAGTAAACCCGATGGAGAAAGAGAACACGACATTATTAAATATCCTGTATATCGGTAAAGATCAGTCAGTGGCTGATCTCTTCCGTAATTCCAGGTACTTTAATGTTACGGTCATGGGAAATCCACTTTCTGCAATATATTGGCTTACCGATAATCAATTTAAAATTTTTGACCTTGATAAGGATACTAGGTTCGATATTAAATACGAGGAAAAACAGTCCATTGATGCAATTGTTTGTGAACTGTTGTTGCCGGGGATCAATGCATTTTCGTTTTTCAGGCGTTTAAAACTAAACAAGCTATACCAGAAAACACCTTTTATAGTAATTTCTTTCTTTAAGGATTACAGTGCAAAAAAGAATGCCTATTCGTTGGGCATCGATGATTTCTATCACCAGGGGATTCATCCTGAAAATATTTTCAACAGGATCAAGCTCTTAAAGAAGTTCAAATCGGAATTTGAGAATAAAACCATTGCGGTGGATACCAGTGTTAGTTTTAACGCATATAAAACTCCGTTCATAAAGAGAACATTCGACATCCTCGTGGCAGGAACCGCACTTGTTGTCCTTTCCCCCCTGATGATCATTACCATGCTTGCAATCCGGCTTGAATCAAAGGGGAAAGTATATTATTTTTCAAAAAGGGTTGGAGCCAATTATAAGATCTTTGATTTTTACAAGTTCCGCTCAATGTATCCTGATGCCGATAAAAGATTAAAGGAAGTCGAGCATCTCAACCAGTATATAAGCGAAACTGTCGAAATTACATGTACAGAATGTGCCAAATTACAGGAAGGTCAATATTGTTCGCCTCTTGTATATTATGACGGCGAACAGGTATGCGAAAGAATAGCAAACAAACGCAGGAGCGCAAGAAAGGCATTTCTTAAGATTAAAGACGACCCGAGGATAACCAGGGTAGGCAAGCTTATCAGGATGACCAGTATTGATGAATTGCCTCAGCTTTTCAATGTGCTGAAGGGCGATATGTCGATCGTCGGGAACCGCCCTTTGCCTTTGAATGAAGCTGAAGCCCTCACGAAAAAAAAATGGAGCCGCAGGTTCAGGTCCGCTGCTGGTCTTACAGGGCTCTGGCAGGTTGAAAAAAGAGGGAGAACCGGACCTATGTCGGAAGAAGAACGATTTGCACTTGATAACTACTATGCCGAGCATAACACCTTCTGGGGAGACCTTGTTATAATTTTCAGAACGTTCGGTGCTTTATTTCAAAAGGAGAATATGTAAATGGGAATTGTGAATTCTGAAAAATATAATTTGAAGAAAGTGTTGCAGCACTTTGTTCTGATGGCATTCTTGCTCCCGCCGGTACTGGGTTTTGGCCAGCTCAGGGACACAACTTATTTCAACCCTCTGATCGATGAAATTACCCAGCGTATTCCGCCTCTCGAAGACCTTATCGACTCCGCTATAGTTCACAATCCCCAGATTAAGTATTATGAAGCTGACATCTCGGCATGGCGTTACAGGGTCAAATCGGCAAGCCGAGTATGGATGAGAAATTTTTATCTTGAAGGATATCTTCAAACCGACTGGTGGGATGCAACAACAAATAATGCAAGCAATCTGGGTGATAACAACATCATGTATTCCTTCCAGAACAGTTACAGAGGATTAGGTCAGCTCGAAATCCGCCTCCCTATGCAGGATCTCTGGGACCGCAAGAACCAGATGAAAACGGCTACCAAGGAAATTGAAAAGTCCATGGCCAATAAGGATAATGTCATTCTTGAACTTAGACAAAAGATCATAACCCAATACAATCAATTGAGCGTTAACCAGAAAATCCTGAAGAATGCCAATGAAAGCGTTATTGCAGGGGCTATGAATAAAGAAATGGGGGATAAAGAGTTTCTTAATGGCCAGTCTACCCTTTATGATCTTGCTTATATCATGGAAATGTACAGGGTTGCTGTTTATAATTATGAGACATCAAGAAATGCATTCTTCAACTCATATATGATATTACAGGAGTTGTGTGGTTTTAAATTCAACGTTATAAACAAAATAGAATAATGAAAATTATCTACTTTGTCAAGATTCTTCAGCGGCATGTATTGCTCCTGATACTTGTCCCGCTGCTTCTTGCTGCAGTCGTCTTTTTCCTTACCCGTAAGGACCAGTGGAGTTATATTTCGGAAACAACGATATATACAGGCGTAACTTCCGGTTATTCCGTGCAACAACAGGCATATACCGATGTTATGGTAAAAAATACGGTATACGACAATCTGATCAATCTGATCCGTTCACGTCAAACACTTGAAGAAGTTTCAGTCTCCCTCCTTGCCCAGCATCTCCTATTGGATCAATATGATGACCGGTATATATCTAAAGAACATTATGATGAACTGATCTCAAAGGTACCCCCCGATATAATGGATATCGTGAGGAAAGCAAAACGTTCGAACCCGAAATTTTTCAAAGCCCCTTCAAAAAGGACTTCTAAGACCGATAGTTCTTATTCTTCACCTGAGGCTCAGAATACTTCAGAAAAAACAGCATATGAACCACCACAGACCAGGGAGTCGTTTCATGTTGTTAAACCAGGTGAGACTATGTTCTCCATTGCGCGTAACTATGGATTGAGTGTCAGGAAGCTGATGAGCTACAACAGATTAAAATCCAATGAAATTTCTACCGGCCAGAGACTAAAGGTTGATATACCCGGACAAATGCCGGAACCTGCCTCCTATCCTACGGAATCAGATAAAATCGAACCTGCACCTGTCAGAACCGGCGGCTCGGAAGGAATAGTTGATACAACCTCCCTCCCATCAGAATTTTACTCACAATTTGATACTACTACCGCAATCACTTCACACCATAATTATGCGGATACGACAGCATTTGACAGATTGGTAAAGCAACTGATCAACTATGGCCATCAGAATGATTACAATTTCATTTACGAACTCTGGAGTTCCCAAAAAGACCCATTCTACAGCCTCAGTGCCTTGTCGACAGTGGAGATTTTCAGGATCCAAAGTAGCGACCTGCTTAAACTTACTTATAAATCTACAGATCCCGGTATTGCCCAGCAAACACTTGTTTTCCTCACAAAAGGATTTATCCGGTCCTTCAAATTGCTGAAGCAGAATCAAACTGATGCCGTAATCGCTTATTTCAGACGCCAGCTTGAAGATGCCATGAGAAGGTTGCAGAAAGCC
Source organism: Bacteroidota bacterium (assembly GCA_026391775.1). GTDB lineage: Bacteria > Bacteroidota > Bacteroidia > Bacteroidales > FEN-979 > CAIRDP01. The sequence continues at coordinate 7,142 of JAPLDK010000007.1, read as the reverse complement.
GAATCAGATCTGCTGGTCTTTAATTCAAGAAATAATATCATCAATTTTTACGAGCAAACCAAAGTAATTGCAACAACAAAAGAAGAACTTGATGTTGACTTCCAGAATAAGCAGATTGCCCTTGCATCATCCGATGCCGCAATAAAAATCATTGAAAAGAAACTTGAAAATCACGCCAAACTTTCCCTGAATACCAGTGCAATTTTAAGGTTGAGGAATGAACTGACAAATACCACCATGCAAATTGCCAATATTGAGATCGATCTGGGCAATGATTCTGCAACCATAAAACAACTCACTGCTCTTAAAAATAAGGTCGAATCAATAAAACTGGAATTAAAAGACAACATCGACCAACTTTATCTTGTAACCAACTCTGTTGAAGGTTTGCCACTGAAAGACCTCCTAAATGCATGGCTGACAAACGTTGTTGCATACGAAGAAAGCAAAGCCGCACTCAGGGTTCTGACTGAACGAAAAAGGTATTTCCAGAAGGTTTATGAGATATTCGCACCTCTTGGCGCCCAGCAAAAGAGATTTGAAAGGCTTATCGGTGTCACTGAAAGCGAATTCCTTGAACTTCTGCACGATCTTAATCTTGCAAAACTCAGGCAACAGGACGATGAATTGTCAACCAACCTCAAAGTTGTTGATGCACCTTTCTATCCCCTGCACGCCTTACGGTCAAAAGCTATGTTGCTGGTACTCGCGGCAGCTTTGCTTGGCTTGATTTTTGTTATAATTGTTCTGCTTGCCCTGGAATTCTTCGACACAACAATTAAAACCGGGGAAAGGGCCGAACGCTTTATCAAACTTAAACTCGCCGGGCTTTATCCAAAAATCGTAAAGCAGATCTATAATGTGGATATCGGGTTTATTTTGCCCAGACTGGTTGAAATAATGGCCCAGAATATTAAAATCAGCCTTCATAAATTCCTTAATAACACCGAAAAAAAACCAATTGTCATCCTGCTTTTCAGCACCCGTGACTCAGAAGGTAAAACAACGATAGGAAGAGAACTCAGCAGAAAGTTCAAATCTTTCGGAGAGAATGCGCTTTTCCTGAATTATATTAAGGAAAATCTTGGACCGGATGAAAGATTTGGTAACGGCGAGCTCATCCCTCCTGCAGAGGATGAAGTGCAGTACATTATTCAGGATAATTTCTTTGAAACAAAGGACACAAAGGAACTACTGAGAGGTTACGAGCATCTTGACCTGGAGTCTTATGATTACATTTTTATTGAAGTCCCATCCCTAATTAATAATGCCTATCCGATCGATCTGATTCAAAAATTTGATCTTGCCCTGCTCGTTGTGCGGGCCAATCGTTCCTGGACCGATGCCGACAGGTCTGCATTGAACGGATTCCTTTCCGTCACCAAACAACCTACGCAAATAGTCCTTAATGGAGTTGAACTGATGTTCCTGGATTCGGTTTTCGGAGAAATCCCTAAACCAAGATCAAAGTTTCGCAGAACGGTTAAAAGGATTCTGACATTCAGATTTCGTGAAGACAATGTCATTTCCTAGTGATGACCTTAATTTGATTCATCATGCGGGCATTCTTAAAACAAACAACGTTTAAGATAGTAAGAGACGCGAATTTCCTTTCTTTTGCGGGTAATCTGTCGACTGCACTTGCCGGACTATTTTCCTTTATGATACTTCTGAGAATGTTGTCTATCCACGATTTTGGAATATGGGTGCTGTTTACCACGCCAGCCTCATTAATCGACATGCTCAGGTTCGGAGTTACAAAAGAAGCCCTTGTGAGATACCTTTCTGGAAGCAATGCTGAGGAAAGAAAATATTATCTCGGTTCAGCCTGGATAGTAGGCCTGCTTATTCTTGCAGGGATCACAGTGATTTTATGGACAGTCGCCTTGCTGATACCCCAACCATTAAAAGATAGCGGCTATTCATTGTTTTTTATCTGGTATCCCCTGCTCGGGCTCGTTACCCTTCCATGGAATTACGCCTGGTCAATCTTCCAGGCCGACATTGATTTTGGTAAAATTTTATGGATAAGGTTCTTTAATCTTTGTTCTTTTCTTGTAATCATTTTTGTTGCATACCTGTATCTTAAAATTGATGTGGTAATGGTGGTATTCATATATATCGCAACAAACCTTGCCACCTCATTATTCTGCATGTTTAAAAAGTGGACAGGGCTTCAGTTCATGGGTCATATTAATAAAAGTAAAGTCATGGATATCCTGAAATATGGGAGATATTCCATGGCAACCCGTATTGGAAGTAGCCTGCTGAAAGGAGCAGACAGCTTTATAATTTCTTTTAGCGCTTTTATGGGACCTGCCAGTGTTGCATTATACGCTATCCCATTAAAATATATTGAATTTATCGAGATTCCACTCTTGAGTTTTGCTACAACGGCCTTCCCTAAACTCTCAAAAATGAGTATGGAAAATAATACGGATGGCTTCAAACGGATTTATTATGGCTACACCGGCCCAATTGTTTATATTTTTATTGTAATTGCCTTGGTTAGCCTGATTTTGAATAAATATTTCATTCTCATTCTGGGTGGAGTAAAGTATCTTACTACTTCGCCGAACATTACCTATGTCTTAATGGTGTTTATACTCTATGGAATGCTTATGCCACTCGACCGCTTTACCGGAGTTGCACTGGACAGCCTTAACAGACCTGATAAAAATTTCCAGAAGGTATTTGCCATGACGCTTGCTAACATAGTGGGTGATATTTTTGCAGTTTTCGGACTTCATTACTTATTCCCTGCAATGCCTCCTGTTACGATTCTTTTCTTTGTTGCTGTAGCCTCGATAGTGTTTTCCGTTATAGGCTTGTTTATCGGATATCATTTTTTGAAAAAAGAGATAGACATTTCATTCTCCCTGATATTCTCTAAGGGATTTACGTTTTATAAGGAACTTAATAAGCGTCTTAAGAACAAAGAACCCTTATTTTAATAATAACGATGAACCCATTCCATATTCCGACAGGAGCTGAACTACTCAGAAATCCATTTCTGATTGGAATTATGCTGATTGCTGCGATTGTTCTGGGTTATGCAATGGCCCTTGGGGGATTTATAACCGCGGCCGTAGTTATTGCCATTCCAATCCTTTTCTATTCATTCTATCGCCTGATTCTAAAGCCGGAAATCGGATTGACCTTTGCCCTGATAATTAACTTCTTTATTATCGGCATTTCCCGTTATGTTCCCTTGAAACTGGGGTATTTAATGGATATAACCCTGATTTCCACCTACATTGCAATGTTCTTTCATTATTTTGATAAGAAGCTTGACCTACGACCGATCAATAATGACCTCACTTATTTAGCGTTAGTCTGGTTCATTTATGTTTTTCTTGAAATGTTCAATCCGGAGGCATTGAATAAAACAGCCTGGTTTGCATCCATGCGTGGTATAGGCTTGTATATGATTCTGGTTATACCCCTGGTACAGCTTCTTTATAACCAGCCCAAACACCTTGACCGTTTTCTTAAGATATGGGCAGTAATATCAATTATTGCATCTGCGAAAGCCTGGATTCAGTTGAACATTGGCGTTGACCCCTGGGAGCAGAAATGGCTGGATGATTTCGGAGCTGTTACACATATTTTATGGGGGAATCTTCGTGCCTTCTCGTTTTTCTCTGACGCTGGTCAGTTTGGGGCTGCCCAGGGGCAAATCGGGATTGTTGCAATGATCATGTTTTTCTATGAGAAGCGGTGGAAACAAAGGTTGTTCTGGCTGGTAGTCTTTATTGCAGGGTATTATGGTATGTCGAGTTCGGGTACAAGGGGTGCAATCTTTGTACCTTTTGCCGGCGGTGCATTATATCTGATCATAAGAAAGAATTTAAGGGTAATCATAATTGGTGCAATATTTCTCATCTTCATATATTCTTTTTTCCGTTATACAACAATTGGTAACAGCAGTTATCAGATTTACAGGATGCGCTCTGCCTTTGCAATGGAAGATGATGCGTCTTTCCAGGTCAGGCTTAAGAACCAGGCAATTTTTGAGTCTTACCTTAAAACAAGACCTTTCGGTGGGGGTATCGGGCATGCCGGCAGCCGTGCTATCACATATACCGGAGAAACCTTTCTTTCAGGCGTTGCTACCGACAGCTGGTTCGTTCTGATCTGGGCAGAAGCCGGGATAATCGGCTTGTACCTGCATCTATTAGTCCTTGGCTGGTTTACAGGCAAAGGCTTGTATATTAGCATGTTTCAAATAAAGAATAAAGATTTGGAGGTTAAAACCGCCGCACTTTTATGCGGTGTTTTCGGCATCCTGGTCGCAAGCTACGGAAATGCGGTCCTCGGCCAGTTTCCAACAGGCTTGCTGGTTTATACAAGTATGGCCTATGTGTTTATGGCTCCATCCCTGGATAAACAGCTTAGTGATACAACAGATAAAATACAAACCCAAATTAGTTAATTAAACATGCAGATGACGGGTGTAGTAGTACATATGATAATCGGACTTTTACTATTTACTCCACTGGGGTTTATCGTTGGATTTCTACAACACAGGAGGGAGCTGGAACGCGAAGAGGAAAACAAGAAGTCTCTTTTCTGAGGGTCTGAAGGATAACAATACTACCAAACGAAAAAGTGTATGGCGGAAGCATATCCATTGGTTTCTATTATCACGGTAAATTATAACCAGCCAGAAGTTACACTTGCTTTTCTGGACTCCATCAGACATATTACTTATCCTTCTTATGAAATCATTGTTGTTGATAATGCATCCCCGACCAAAAAACCTGCAATAATTAAAGAGAAACATCCTGAGATCATATTAATCGAGAGCAAGGAAAATCTTGGATTTGCGGGAGGAAATAATCTTGGAATAAGAATTGCAAAAGGAAAGTTCCATCTATTGATCAATAACGATACTGAGGTAGACCCGAAATTCTTGGAACCTCTTGTAGCCAAGCTTCAGCAAGATCCAAAACTTGGTGTTGTTAGCCCGAAGATCCGGTATTTTTACCATCCGGAACTTATACAATATGCAGGATTTACTACAATTAATCCCATCACTGCCAGAAATAAAGGGATCGGCTTTCAGGAAGTTGATAAAGGACAGTATGATCAGGACTCATACACAGAATACGCCTATGGTGCAGCCATGATGATCCCTGTTGAGGTGATTAGAAAAGTCGGTTTAATGGCTGATATCTTTTTTCTGTACTATGAAGAAATGGACTGGATCCACAGAATAAAAGATGCCGGTTATAAGATTGGATATGTGCACAATTCTCTGATCTTTCATAAGGACTCCGTTACTACAGGTACAATGAGTCCACTGAAAATCTACTATCTTAACCGCAACCGCCTGCTTTACCTCAGGCGTAATGTTCATGGTCCCTTGTTCTTACTGGCTTTGATGTACCAGTTTCTGATAGCTGTTCCAAAAAATATTCTCGTTTTTCTGCTTAAAGGACAATTCAAGCTTTGCCGGGCCTATAAAAATGCAATCGGCTGGCAAGTCAGTAATGCATTCAACCGGGAATTGCACAGAAGTCCAAACCTAGACTGAAATGCAACCACAACAATATCCTCTTGTTTCTATCATCACGGTAAATTTCAATGGATCGGAAGATACCCTCGAGATGATTGATTCCCTGACCAGGATCTCATATCCCAATATTGAGATAATCGTCGTGGACAATAATTCCGAAAATGACAATCCCCGTATAATCAAAGAGAGGTTTCCTTCGGTTGTGCTTTATGAAAGTAATATTAACATGGGTTTCGCCGGAGGGAATAACCTTGGGATAATGCGGGCCAGAGGTGAATATGTTCTGCTTTTAAATAACGATACAATTGTTGAAAAGGGTTTTCTTGAACCACTGGTCAGAAAAATGCAATCCGACCCGAATATAGGATGTGTCAGCTCCAAACTTCGTTTTTATTATGACCGATCTGTCATTCAGTTTGCCGGTTACACCCCCATTGATCACCGTACAATGCGCAGTTTTGCAATCGGGTATCGTGAAAAAGACAAAGGCCAGTACGATATCGACAAGGAAACACCATATGCCCATGGTGCGGCTATGATGGTTTCGATGAACGTGATACGGGCGATTGGTATCATGTCCTATATCTTCTTCCTCTACTATGAAGAAGCGGACTGGAGCTACCGGATTAAAAAGGCCGGATACACTATCTGGTATGTTAACAATTCAATGGTTTATCACAAGGAATCGATCTCAGTTGGTAAACTTAGTGCCTCGAAGGTTTATTATCAGAACCGGAACAGGATTGTGTTCATGAGGCGGAATGTTGAGGGAAAGGATTTTTATCTCGGCATTTTATATCAGCTCGCAATAGCAATTCCAAAGAACGCAGTCAAGTACCTAATTAAAGGTAAGCCGACATATTTCTACGCCTATGTCCGGGCCATTGGATGGCATCTCAAAAACAGTGTCAATCCACACATTCACGACAATCCATATTTATAATAAACTTTTGGATTCGCTCCCTGATTCGATTATATTTGCATTAGTATTCGGTTAATCAATAAACTTTTGTTATGGTGCTGGAAATAATAAAGCTGACTTTTTTTGTTATTCAGGTTGTGCTCTTCGCTTACTTATTTCTTACCACAATTTATTTTTTGATTTTTTCCGTTGCTGGCCTCTTCCCTGTCAGGCAACCCCTGGCTGAAAACCGGCGCCTGAACCGTGTTGCAATATTCATTCCGGGGTATAAGGAAGATGCAGTTATCATTGACGTTGCCAGGCAAGCTCTTGACCAGGATTATCCAAGGGAATATTATGATGTTATTATTATTGCAGACAGCTTCTCTCCTGAAACCCTTTCGGATCTCCGAAAACTGCCTATCCAGGTGATGGAAGTCGTCTTTGAAAACAGTTCCAAGGCAAAAGCGCTTAAAGAAGCGGTGAAACGCCTTCCCGGGGGCTATGATATTGCCCTGATCCTGGATGCAGATAATATTATGGAAAGGGATTGCATCGCTAAAATCAATAATTCCATCAATCTAGTGTCGTGACATGTTAATTATGAAACATAATAATTCGATAGTTTTTTATCCGCTTTATATCGGGTAAAACTCCAATTAATTTTTCTTTTTTTCGCATTATTTTCCGCACACCAAACTGCAACCTGATTTTCAAGCT
>JAPLDK010000072.1 GCA_026391775.1 Bacteroidota bacterium | reverse complement strand
TAAATTTTCAGGATAGGGCATAAAAAGAGCCCCGTCAACCTTGTTTTCCTGAGGTTTACGGGGCTTTTGCGAAGAAATCGGATGCAATTTGCTGTGAGCGGTAAATGGGACTCGAACCCACGACCCCCAGCTTGGGAAGCTGATGCTCTACCAACTGAGCTACTACCGCGGTTTGTTGCCGCAAAAGTAATAAAAAGCTCAGTAATTCCATCCTTACCGGGTACATTTTGTTAAAAAATCAAAAACAACTTGATTTCAGGGCAGAGATTGATTATATTTACCCTCTCAATACCATAACCATGCTGATAGAAGGAAAAAATCTGACACTGTCCAGGATCCGCAAAAAAGCTTCCAAAAGCTGGGTTATCGTAGCAAACCCTGAATATAACATTTCTGATGGGCAGCTCGAAAGAGGAGATCTTATATATTATAGTAAAAATAAACTGGATATCCACAAATTTATCATCGACGATATTCCCTTGGGCGTAACACGATATTCAATATTCTATACGGGCAAGATCGAAAGCCACAACTAGGATTCCGGGCCTCTTTTAATTCAAATCTCTTACCTTTGGCATCCGGCAATTAACAAAATTTATTGTATGGAGAAGATTATTCCTGACCATATGGTCGAAGAAACCATGCATAAGGCAAGAATTGCCAGCCATCATTTCAGCAAACTTGGCCAGGAGCAGACCGACCGGATCGTAAGGGCTGCATATGCCGCAGGCTTTGGACAAAGGTACAGGCTTGCCGAGATGGCTTTTGAAGAAACCGGGATAGGTAATATCCATGATAAAACCATTAAAAACATCATTGCAACCCGTTTTGTTTACCGGGATATCCGGGACCAGAAAACAGTAGGGATAATCTCTGAGGACCGTAAGGCGGGAATAGTCGAAGTAGCCAAGCCTATGGGGCCTATCTTCGCAGTTACACCAATCACGAATCCAACATCCACCGCCCTGTTTAAAATTTTAATTACTCTCAAGACCAGGAACCCCCTTGTGATCTACCCACATGGAGCGGCGAGAAAAAGCACTATCGAAGCGGCCAGGATCTGCTATGAAGCTGCTCTTGCAGAAGGCGCGCCGGAAAATTGCATTCAGTGGATCCCTAAAGCAAGCCGCGAACAGGTCCTTGGTTTTATGAGTAACAACATTACTGCTCTGGTCATGGCAACAGGATCGGTGAGCCTGGTAAGGGCGGCTTATAGTTCGGGGAACCCGGCAATCGGGGTCGGGCCCGGCAATGTACCGGTCTATATCGGGAAGAGCGCCGATGTCAATTTTGCTGTAGACCAGATACTGCTTTCAAAATTATTCGATAACGGGACCATATGCGCCAGCGAACAGGCCGTGATTGCATCAAAATATAATGCAGCTGAAGTTGAAAGGGCATTTAAAAAGAAAGGGGCGTATTTCCTCAGCAGTGATGAAGCTGAAAAGGTGGGCAAAGTCTGTATCAATACCCATACGCGTTCGATGAATGCCGAGATAATTGGCAAACCGGCTGTCTTCATAGCTGAACTCGCCGGGATCCAGGTTCCTTCAAAAACAAACCTCCTTATTGCCTCACTTGAACCGGATCAAGTCGGGCTTAAATGGCCTATCTCACTTGAGATCCTCGCCCCTGTCCTGGCCTTTTACCGGGTGGAGAATTTTGAGGACGGGATCTCGATGTGTAAAAAGATCAATGAGCACGGTGGTTTGGGACATACGGTAAGCATTTTCTCAAACGACGATGAGAAAATACGGTATTTCGCCCAGGCCCTGAATGCAGGCAGGATCATTGTGAATACCCCTTCATCACAGGGCGCTCTCGGCAGCCTTTACAATTCCCTGGTGCCTTCAATGGTACTTGCCTGCGGTTCGGGAGGCAAGAATTTCACGACCGACAATATTTCTACGCGACATCTTTTAAATATTCAGCGAATCGCATACCGCAAAGTCAACTTCTGCGCTGAACACCAGCTGGCGGAGGCCTTCTGCTGCGATGACAAACTTACAGTGGATGAAATTGAACGGCTTTGCGCCGAGAACAGCCCGAAGGAAAAATAAGCTGTTCTTTCCTAACAGCGCGTAATATGTTTTTCTACCTTTACAACATCTAATCACATTCTCAACTGCAAGGTGTATGGAATTTACAGGGCTGCTAGACAACCTTCCCGGGATTGTTTACCGATGCCGCAACGACCGCAACTGGACTATGGAATTCATTAGTGATGGTTGCTTTGAATTAACCGGTTACCAGGTCATCGACCTGCTCAATAATGAAAAGCTTTCTTATAATGACATCATCCTGCCCGAAGACCAGGATGTTGTGTGGAAATTTGTTGAAAAAGGGATACAATCCAGGAAATCCTATACCCTTGAATACCGCATAAAAACGGCCGACGGGAAGATAAAATGGCTGTGGGAAAAAGGCAAGGCAATTTATTCTGCAGATGGAGAAGTTCAGTACCTTGAAGGCTTCATCAACGATATCACAGAGCAAAAACATTCGGAACTTCTTCAACACGTAGTGTTTGAGTTATCAAAAGCCGCCCTTAACGCCTCTTCCCTGGATGAAATGTATTCAACCCTCCATCATGAATTAAACCATATTATTGACGTTCAGAATTTCTACATTGCTATTTATAATGAAACCTCAAATACAATATCCCTCCCTTACCATATTGATTACAAAGACAAGTTCACTCAAATACCTGCAGGTAAAAGCCTTACGGGATATGTGATCCGTACAAAACAGCCCTTGCTTGCCACCGAAAACGATATAGCCGCCCTTAATGCCCGGGGTGAGATTGATATTATAGGTACGCCTGCCAAGGTATGGCTTGGCGTTCCAATGATAGTTAATGAAAAAGTATTCGGTGTAATGGCCGTTCAAAGTTATACCGACCCGGAACAATACACAACAAAAGAACTTGAACTGCTTAATATCGTTGCCGGACAGATCTCAACCATGATTTCCCGAAGGGCGGCCGAAGACGATGTCATCAGACAGAAAGCCTATCTTGAGCAACTTTTTGAAGCCAGTATGGAGGCTATCATTACAATCGATACCAGTGGCATTATACAAACAGTTAACTCCGAATTCACCCGCTTGTTCGGATATCTGCCCGGAGAGATCATCGGTGCCAATGTAGATGAGAAAATCGCCAACCAGGAAATATTGGACGAAGCCCTTGCCGTTACCCGTAAAGCGATGATAGGCAGCCTTTCGGAAATGGAAACCCGCCGGGCTCATAAAGACGGCCATCTGATTGATGTTTCAATTATCGTTACTCCCATAAAATTACAAGACGAAATAGTGGGGGCTTATGGCATATACCGCGATATCACCGACAGGAAAAGAATTGAGAAGAACATGGTTGCCGCCAAGGAAAAAGCCGAGGAATCGGACCGGCTGAAATCGGCTTTTTTATCTAATATGTCGCATGAGATCAGAACCCCTATGAACGCAATCATAGGATTCTCCACCCTTCTTTCCGATCCTCAGATAACTGATGAAGAACGTCAGGAATTTATCAGGATTATCAAGGAAAGAGGCAACGACCTGATGAGGATCATGGATGACATTATAGATATTGCAAAGATCGAAGCGGGGCAGGTTAAGATAGAGGTTAAGGAATGCCAGGTAAACACTTTGCTTTCCTCCTTGTTCGTCACCATGAATGAAGTCAGGAAAAAACACCTGAAAACCCATGTAGATCTTAAATTCAAGCCCTTCTCACCCGATAAGGATTTCACTATACTAACCGACGGGAACCGTTTACGGCAGGTTTTGACAAATCTTATAGAAAATTCGTTTAAATTCACTGAACAGGGCTTTGTGGAATTCGGATACACATTCAAAACTGATGAGAAACTGGGCCCGATAATCGAATTTTTTGTCAGGGATACAGGCATCGGAATACCCAAAGACAAACACCAGGTAGTTTTTGAGCGGTTCAGGCAGGCCGATGATACCAGTACCAGGAAGTACGGTGGCACCGGCCTTGGACTCACGATATGTAAAAACCTGATGAGCCTGCTCAATGGGGATATCAGGCTTGAATCAGAAGCAGGGCAAGGCGCAACATTTTTCATTACCCTTCCCCTTACTACCATTGCCAGCACTGAAGTTCCCAAACCCGCTCAGAAGCAAATGCCGGAATATTCGGGTATACTTGCAAACAAGACTGTACTGGTCGTTGAAGATGAGGAATCCAATTATTTCCTGCTTGAAAGGATATTAAGGCGGACAGGTGCAAACGTTGTTTGGGCCAAAAATGGTATCGACGCGATCACTATGGCCGGCATGGGCAATATCGACCTGGTGCTTATGGATGTCAGGATGCCTGTGATGGATGGCTATGAGGCTACCGGGGAGATACGGAAATTCAATAAAACTATCCCCATTATTGCCCAGACTGCTTACGCTTTGAAAGGTGAAAAAGAACGGAGCATTGCCGCCGGTTGTGATGGATACATTTCCAAGCCTATAGACCCCAAGGAATTTCTGGAAACTATTATACGATTTATTAACCCCGACAGGTAAAATGCAGGCCCCCGCAGGGAAAAAATTCTCCCTCAGGGAGAGAACACGCAGTTTCCGTTTTGCAATTACAGGAATTGCAACGGTAATCCGCACCCAGCACAACTTCAGGATACACCTTATTGCCTTTATCCTTGTTATCGCATCAGCTCTTTTTTTCGGTATCAGCCCGGCCGAATGGTGCATTGTCCTGCTTGCCTCAGCCTTGGTATTATGCCTTGAGATCATCAACACAGCTATCGAATTTCTGGTGGATATCATATCCCCTCAATATCAGGAAAAGGCGGGTATGATCAAGGACCTCTCGGCTGCTGCTGTACTTGTAGCCGCCATCATTGCAGCATTTGTGGGGATTATCATTTTTGGCAAATACATTATTGTATTGTTCAGCACCTCATCAGCAATCAGATAAAAAAATTTAAATAAAAAGGTATGAAAAAATCAGCAATTTTACTGCTCATCCTGGCAACCTTTGCCGTATGGTCCTGCAAAAGGGAAAAACAAGCAGCCGAAGAAAAAGCTCCGCTTATCACAAAAAATGCCATTAAAGTACAAAGCGACCTCATGACTCCTGAAGTTCTCTGGGCTTTCGGGAGAGTTTCGGAACCTGCGGTTTCCCCCGACAAAAAGCAGATTCTTTACGGGGTCAGCTACTACAATGTTGAGCAGAACAAAGGCAACCGGGAACTTTTCCTGATTGATATTGATGGAAAGAATAACCGCCAGGTCACACATACTGCCTTTGGCGAAAACCAGGCCGAATGGTCGGCCGATGGGAAAAAGATACGCTTCCTGAGTTCCGAAAGCGGTACAATGCAGCTTTGGGAAATGAACCCCGATGGCAGCGACAGGTTGCAGATGACCGATATTCCCGACGGGATCAGCGGGTACCGCTTCTCACCTGACGAAAAGAAACTTCTGTATACTGCGGATGTCGCCGCCGATAAGCCATTGCAGGACCTTTACAAGGACCTTCCGAAGGCTACGGGTAAGATCTATAATGATTTCATGTACAGGCATTGGGATACATGGGTTGAATCATGCAGCCATGTTTTTGTAACTGATTATACAAAAGAGATGATCAAAAACGGTGTGGACATTCTGAAAGGAGAGCCTTATGAATGCCCGCTTCAGCCTTTCGGCGGAATGGAACAGATCACCTGGAGCCCCGATAGTAAAACCATCGCTTATACGTGCCGCAAGAAAAAAGGCCTGGCCTATACCCTGTCGACAAACTCTGACATTTACCTGTACCAGCTTGATAACGGATCAACAACCAACCTTACCGAAGGTATGATGGGATATGATGTTGCTCCCGTATATTCACCCGACGGGACGAAACTGGCCTGGCAGAGCATGGAGAGGGACGGTTATGAATCGGATAAGAACCGGCTGTTCGTTTATGATTTCAACAGCAAGGCAAAGACAGATTATTCAAAGGACTTTGACCAGAGTTCCGAAGGACTTGCATGGAGCGACAACAGTAAGTCGATCTTTTTCATTAGTGATTTTCATGCCACCGACGAGCTTTACCAACTGACGCTTGCCGATGGGAAGATCCACAGGATTACCAAAGGCATTCATAATTACACAGGCATCATCCCTGCAGGCGATAAGCTGATCGCAACCAGGGTCTCTATGTCCTCCCCTGCCGAGATATTTTCGGTGGATGCAGCCAGCGGAAAAGACACCCAGCTGAGCTTTGAAAACAAAGATATACTCGACCAGCTTCTGCTAGGGAAGGTCACACAACGCTGGATCAAGGCAAGCGATAATAAAATGATGCATACCTGGGTCATTTACCCTCCTCATTTTGATTCGACCAAAGTCTATCCCACACTTTTGTATTGTGAAGGCGGGCCGCAAAGCACGGTAAGCCAATTCTGGTCATACCGCTGGAACTTCCAGATGATGGCAGCCAGCGGGTACATCATCGTGGCCCCCAATCGCCGTGGCCTGCCCGGCTTTGGGAAAGAATGGAACGAACAGATCAGCGGTGATTACGGCGGGCAGAACATGAAGGACTACCTCAGTGCGATCGATGAGCTCTGCAAGGAGAAATATGTCAACAAAGACAAACTCGGTTGCGTAGGAGCCAGCTATGGAGGATTCTCGGTTTATTGGCTTGCCGGCAACCATAACAAGAGATTTAAAGCCTTTATTGCCCATGACGGAATGTTCAATCTCGAATCACAATATCTGGAAACAGAAGAAATGTGGTTCGTAAACTGGGACCTTGGCGGGCCATTCTGGGATAAGAGCAATAAGATTGCACAGCGTTCTTATGCTTCCTCCCCCCATAAATTCATCCAGAACTGGGATGCTCCTATTCTTGTGATCCACGGGGGCCTTGATTTCAGGATCTCATATACCCAGGGTATGCAGGCATTCGATGCAGCTATTCTCAGGGGCATTCCTGCGGAATTCCTCTTTTTCCCGAACGAAAACCATTGGGTGCTTAAACCGCAGAACGGTATACTCTGGCAACGAACTTTCTTTAACTGGCTTGATCGTTGGCTAAAATAATCCGGATGGAAGATAAGATAAAAAAAGCCGCGGACCTTCTGTTAAAATCGCGGTTCACAACAGCATTTACAGGGGCAGGGATATCGGTCGAAAGCGGTATTCCTCCCTTCAGGGGAAACGATGGCTTATGGAGCAAATACGACCCAAGGTCCCTCGAAATCTCCTGGTTCATGCAGCACCCGCAAGAAGCCTGGACCATTATCAAAGAAATATTCTATGATTTCTTCGAGGAGGCAAAACCAAACAAGGCCCATCTGGTCCTGGCCGAAATGGAACAGCGCGCATTGCTTGGCCGTATCATAACCCAGAATATCGACAACCTCCATCAGGAAGCCGGTTCAAAAGAAGTGTATGAATTCCATGGCAATTCGAAAAGGATTATCTGTCTGGGCTGTCACCGGGTTTATCCTGCTAAGGACATCAGCCTTGCTCATTTGCCTCCAACCTGCAGGGAATGCGGGGGCTTGCTGAAACCTGATTTTGTTTTTTTCGGTGAAAGCATCCCTCAAACAGCACTTGGAGCTTCCTATGAGGCGGCAAGCCTCTCCGATGTGCTAATTATCATTGGGACTACCGGCGAAGTGATGCCGGCGAACCAGATCCCATTTATGGCAAAATCGGCCGGCAGCAAAATCATCGAGATCAATACCGAGCAATCAAACTACACAGGAAGCATTGCTGATATTTTTATACAGGGAAAAGCCGGGGGAATAATGGAAAAACTGGCAATTGAATTATTTACCACGTCCCTGGATAATGATCAGGATGGTATAAATCAGGATCTTGAAATCCATGGCCAGTGACATATTTTCAATGTAAAGCAGATCGAATTTAAGGCGTTCTATCATCTGCTCAAGGTTTTCAGCATAACCATATTTAACCTGGCCCCAAGAGGTAATACCGGGTTTTACCTTGTGAAGAAGCTTGTAATGAGGGGCTCTCTGGGTGACGAGGTTAATGTAATACTGCCGTTCAGGACGCGGGCCTACTATACTCATTTCACCTTTGAACACGGTGTAAAACTGTGGGATCTCATCAATGCGGAACTGCCGTAACACTTTGCCAACACGGGTTATCCTTGGATCATCCTTGGAAGAGAGCTGAGGTCCGTTTTTCTCGGCATCTTGTATCATGGTCCTGAACTTGTACATGATAAATGGTTTGCTCCTTAACCCTATCCTCTCCTGTTTGAAAAAGACAGGGCCTGATGTTGTAAGTTTAATGATGAAACCTGTGATAATGATTACAGGTAACAGCAAAATCAGTGCGATCAGGGAGAACGCAATGTCGAATATGCGTTTCAGCGACATCTGCCAGTCGGGCATAAGATCCGGATAGATCTGGATCAGAGGGGCATGAAAGATCGAGGTTGTTTTGACCGAGCCCATAAGGATATCCTGCATCGCAGGTATTATTTTAATAACCACATCAGTGTCTTCCAGCTGGGTAATAATATTCTCTATCGTGTGATTCTCGGAATGCTCTATTGCAATGATCACCTCCTCGATATTGTACTGCTTGACCAGTGTATTCAGGTCTTTGGTTTCGCCGATATGAGGCAGGAATTCAGCAAGCTTGTAATTTGTATAACCCTCTACGTTTACAAAACCAACAAATTTATTCCCCGATGATTTTTCCTGGTTTTCTATCTCTTTATAGATAGAAAGAGCATTTCCGTTACTGCCTACTATGATGGTGTTGAACCCTATCATTTTATTGTGGATCTTGTAGGCTGTCCTGGAAGTAAGTATAAACCTGAAAATGGCTGTAAAGAAAAGATGCAGCAGGAAAAGCACAAAGAAAAACTCAATATAGGTTCTCTGTGTAATGATCATATCATCAAGTATGAGGGCAAAGAAGATAATGGTTACCCCTAACAGGCTGATGAGGAAGGTTTGAGCAAATTCCCTCAAGCGGGCTTTCCGGTATATTTGCCTGTATGTCCCGATCAGGGTGTAAAGCGCCAGCCAGAAAAGTCCTATAACAACAACACCGTAATACAATTTCGGATCGTCAAGGACCACACGAAAATGGTCCATAACAGCCTGGTCGACCCTGTATTTCCGGTAAATGAAAAACAATGTCCAGGCAAGGATGGCGGCCAGAAAATCGGCCACGACATATTTTATTACCTGAGCCCGTTTATTCATCGTGGTATTATTTAGTAGAAACAACTTTAATATTATCCAGAATGATGATGCCGTTTTTAAGGTTCGCATCCTTGAACGCTCCAAAATACACTCTGAAATGATCAATCCCTGACGTTGAATTAAGAGCGGGCGTCAGTTCAATGTAGATCTTCCTGGATTTGTTATTGGTCACATTCAGGTTTACAACAGGAGTCTGTATAAACGCATAAGGTCCGGTAAGTATTACACCTACCGTAAGAATAGTGTTGATGTTATAATTCAGCTCAAGGTAAACCGGTGCATAGGGGATCAGGAATTCATCATGTGATTGTGCCTCTGCAAAATCATTGGCCGTATCGGTTATCATGATGGCTGAATGCAGGCCTTCAATTGAAAGAGGTGAACCTTCAGGGGTAACATTGACGGGAACCGTACTTCTGTTGGTGGTGTCAAGTTTGATAGAAGTCCCTTCAAAATCCTCCTTCCATATAAAATTCGTATTGGAAGCGTAAGTGGTTTTCAGGGTTTTCAGTTGGGTCACACTGTCGATCCCAAACTTGACATTGAAATTGATGGAAGAGTAAAAATCATAGGTTGCCCTTGTACTGGAGATCCCGTTTTTCTTGATACCCGCCATGATCGTTACCTTATGGGTGCCTTTTTGCAGAACTGGAAATTTGGCAGGCATCTGAAAAGCCCCGATCAGCTGACCGTCAACATAAACCCAGGAGTCGGAAATATTCTGAGAAGCAGAACCCTGAATGGCATAATCGGTGTAAATGTAGATGGAATCAATGCTCAGATATGCCGGAACCTCCTGATCCCCCTTGAACTTCTCACAAGAGGCCAGGAAAACTATACCCAGAAAAAACAAGCATAAACTTCGAACCATCCTGGTAACCGGAATGAACAACAAAAAAACTCTGATTTCAAAACGCCTTTTCCGCATGAATATTGTCAATAGCTCCATCAAACGAGCCGCTTTACTGAATGGTTTATTTCATCGATGATCATATAAGCCACTTCCAGTGCATGATAACCATCTTCAATTGTGACAGGCGGAACGGTATTGTTCTTGATGGCAGAATAGAAGCTTTCCAGCTCAGTCTTTATTGCATTGTTAGCTTTAACTTCCGGCTTTATGAATGAGATCTGCCTGATACCTTTACCCGGACCAAGGTCGAGAGGCATTCCAAATCCAGAACTGGGTTTTCCCGGTTCTTCAATTCGTATCACTTCCAGTTCCTTCTTGAGAAAATCAACGGAGATATAGGCATCCCTTTGAAAGAACCTTGATTTGCGCATGTTCTTTACAGAGATCCTGCTTGCTGTAAGGTTAGCCACACAGCCGTTCTCAAACTCGATCCGGGCATTGGCAATATCCGGGGTATCGCTGACCACTGCAACTCCAGAGGCACTGATATTCCGGATTCCGCTTTTTACAACGGAAAGGATTATATCAATGTCATGGATCATCAGGTCAAGGATCACAGGGACATCAGTCCCCCGGGGATTGAACTGAGAAAGGCGGTGACCTTCAATGAACATAGGACCTGAGAAGTATGGTTCTGCGGCCAGAAATGCGGGATTGAACCTTTCAACATGCCCAACCTGCACTTTAACCTTTGCTTCTGATGCGATCTTGATGAGTTCCCTGGCCTGTTCCAATGTTGTCACAACCGGTTTCTCAATAAATACATGCCGGCTTTTTAATAGGGATTTCGAAGCACAATCAAAATGAGATATCGTAGGAGTCACAATATCCACAACATCAACTGCATCAACCAGGTCGTCGAGAGAAGAGAATTTTTTTACACTGTATTCCTGTTCCACTCGCTCCGCTATGCCCGTGTCCGGATCAAAGAAACCACATAGGTTGAATTCAGGAATTTCTTTAATGCACTTAAGATGGATTTTGCCCAGGTGGCCAGCTCCCAGAACTCCGATTTTCAGCATATCGGGTATTTTTTTGCAAAGTTAGTCTTTTAAGATTTTGAAATCACTATTTTCGTGAAAAATTTCCCGGGCACATAAACCATGAAACCCTCTAAAAGACAAGATACTTACCGTCATCAGGGACTTAGAAATCAGCTGATCAGATCGATCCAGAAGAAAGGAATTTCAGATCCGGCCATTCTCGCAGCGATGGAGAAAGTTCCAAGGCATTTCTTCTTCGATTCATCCTTTCTTGAGTACGCTTACGAGGACCAGCCTTTCCCAATAGGAGCCGGTCAAACTATTTCACAGCCATACACCGTCGCATTTCAGACATTATTATTAAAGATTAAAAAAGGTGAAAAAGTACTGGAGATAGGAACAGGCAGCGGTTACCAGGCCTGCATCCTGGCAGAGCTCGGAGCCAAAGTTTTCAGTATTGAACGCCAGAAAACCCTGTATGACAGGACAAGGAACCTTCTCGCCGAGATGGGATACCAGAGGATAAAACTGTTTTACGGGGATGGTTATAAGGGGCTGCCTTCATTCGCCCCTTTCGACAAGGTGCTTGTAACCGCTGCTGCACCTTATATTCCGGACCCCCTCATCAACCAGCTAAAACCAGGAGGTATTCTCGTTATGCCTGTTGGAGAGGATATTCAGATAATGACCACGATCCATAAAATCTCCGAAACAGAGATCCGCAAAGAGGAGCACGGGCATTTCAGGTTTGTGCCTATGCTGGAAGACAGAGCAAAGGATCACTGAGCCTGCCGGGATGAAACTCTCCGCAGGCGGATCCTCCTCACAGTTGCATACCCCAGTCCGAACACCATCAGCAGGGCACCTGCCCAAAGAACATTGATAAATGGATTCATTATAGCTTTAATGACAATGTAATCTGGGCTCTCACCTACCTGCGCGATATAGGTGTAATAATCCATAAGCGGGTAATGCCTTGTCGCCGGATTGTATACTGCTCCCATCCTCGGATGTACATTCACAGAAGGGTACAGGCTGAATTGCATGGTCATTTTCCCATCCTTCATCCGGAGAAAATCAACACGGTAAGAGGTAGTGTTCTCAAGCCTGGTTTTATTCACGTAAGTGATATAAAAACCAGCCATGTACAGAGTATCGCTTTTAACCAGCATCAGATTCTCGGCATTATTTTTAATATCGCCAAGGTCATACCTGGATGTGTTGGTTGAAATGACCCTGGAATTGGAGAACGTTATCAGGGTCCCGAGCAGGAACAGGAGAAAGCCAAGATGTGTAAGGGCTCCTCCTGTATTGCGGGGAACGGATGTGCGGAATAATATGTTTGCCAGGGTAGAAAAAAATCCAAACAATATGAAGAAAAGGAATAAAATGAAAGCATATTGGATGACTATTCCTGAGATCACGAACGGGAGAGTTGCCAGCAAGGCAAGTACTGCAGGTAAAGAAAGTTTTTTAAGTGTCTTTTTCCAATGGTTCGAGGAATAATTAAGGAACTGGCTAATGCCGATAAAGGCAGCAACCAGCAGAGCATATGGCAATTGCCAGCGGTTATAGAATCCAACATTGTCGGTGGGGGGCGCCACATGAGTCCCGAACACTTTGTTAAATACCGGTATTGAGGTTGTAAAAATGACCTGGAATGCTGCCAGTGCAATAATGAGAGAACCAATGAACATCCAAAATTCCCTTGAAAGCATCTCGTCCTTGCTACTATCTGTTATTTTTCTAACGTTCAACACAATGAATACAAGCATCAGGGCAACAAAAACCAGCAGGTAAACTAAAAGCTGCGTTGTAAGACCATTGTCACCGAATGAATGCGCAGAGGTTTCCGAAAGCACGCCGCTTCGGGTCAGGAAAGTCGCGTACAGTACAAGAATGTACGAAAGCAGGCTGAAAATGAAAGCTGAAAGCAAGCCAAAATGCTGCCGTTTTGAAATGATCATGAAATGCAGGGTGGCAACCAGGGTCAGCCAGGGTACCAGGGAAGAATTTTCAACCGGATCCCAGGCCCAGAACCCCCCGAATGTTAAAGAAACATAGGCCCAAGCACCCCCAAGCAATATCCCGGCACCAAGAAAGAAAAGGGAAAGCAGTACCCAGGGTAGAGCCGGCCGTATCCAGCCCGAAAGATCCTTTTTCATAAAGGCAGCTATAGCATAAGCGAAAGGAATAAGCGCAAGGGCATAACCGATAAAAAGAATGGGGGGATGGATGGTCATCCATATATTTTCAAGCAGGGGATTAAGGCCGTTGCCGTCGTTCACAAACTGAAGATAATCGGGATGCTCGAAGATCGTCCCAGGCTGCCCGGTATAAGTCTCTCGCAAAAGGATGAAAGGACTGCTGCCGATCTTGTAACCGAATACGGTGATACCAAGCAGCATTGAGGTTACAAAGACCTGGGATAGCGAGACAATGCCCATAACGGGTGATTCCCAATCCCCGGCCTTTCGTATCAGGAACAATCCAAGTATAGCCTGGCATATGCCCCAAACAAGGAAACTGCCCTCCTGCCCTGCCCAAAAACATGAAATAATGTACTTGACAGGCAGGGTCCCGGAGGAATATTGCCATACATATGTATATTCAAAATAATGGTTGAATATCAGGATGTATAGGACAATGATCACTGCAAGAAGAGAAGCTACATGTAAAATGTAAAAACTCCTTGCAATACCCCGGATCAATTTAAGCGGATTTTCTTTCCGTGAAAAATGGAATAGAAACAATGCGGTGGAAATCAGGGAGGTTACAAAACTTATCCAGACAAACGAGCTCCCGAGTGTTCGGTATATTAAATGTTCTCCTGCAAAATTCATGTAAAAACTTGTTCTTTGTTTGAACCGGCAAAGATACATTTTTCGCATTTACAGCGGCCGGTTTCATATGTATTTTGTTACATATCATTACGGGAATGTGTTGAAAACTCCCTCCAATTTGTTATTAACAAAATTTTCAGCAATTGCATCAGGCCGCTATTTCTATTAAATTCGCTTAAATTTATTTTGTGGCCAGAATTGGACTAATCGGAGGATCCGGACTTGAGAAGTTAAATATACTCAGGGATACCAGGGAGGTGGTTGCTGATACCCCTTACGGACCTCCCAGTTCCTCAATATTCTGTGGTAAGATAGCAGATAACGAAGTGTTCATTCTTTCAAGACATGCCAGGGACCACTCCATTACGCCCACAAATGTGAATAACCGTGCAAACATCTGCGCCCTTAAGGATCTCAGCTGCACATCTATCCTGGCCACTACTGCCTGCGGCAGCCTCAGGGAAGAAATTCGCAGGGGCGATATTGTGTTTCCTGACCAGTTCCTTGACTTTACAAAACATCGAATCAATACCTTTCATGACCACTTTGAGCCCGGTGTCACAGGGCATATCGCTATGGCCGATCCATTTTCGGAAGACCTGAGAAAGAGATTGATACTCGGAGCAGAAACTCTGAAGTTAGCATTTCAGCCAAAAGGGACTGTCGTCACAATTGAAGGGCCCAGGTTTTCAACCCGGGCCGAATCCAACATGTTCCGTACGATGGGTGCCGATATTATTAACATGAGTACCGCACCAGAGGCTGCACTCGCCAACGAAGCCGGAATACCTTATGCCGTGATTGCACTTTCAACAGATTACGATGCCTGGAAACATGATGAAGAACCCGTTACCTGGGCTGAAATTCTGAGAGTCTTCGAGGAAAATGTCAGACATGTAACTGCACTGCTTATTAACGTTTTACAAAATTTTAAAGTATAAATCATTGCGGATGAAGCAATACATTTTTCTTTTAATAGGATTGCTGATTGCAGCTGGGGTTTTTGCCCAATATCCGGTTCAACCCGGCAATAACAAACAAAACTCCGACAACCTTACAAGGTCGATGACCGATTTGCCAATGATCAGCGAAACCAGGTCATTGCTTGAGCTTGCGACCGGATGGACACTTCAGGATAATGGCGAATGGTTGTCGAAAGAAAACTGTATGCCATGGAAAGACCCGGCCCTGAATAAATCATCAAAACCCTCCTATAAACTTGGCAAAGAAAATTTCATCAATCTTGAAGTTCGTGACGTCCTGGTTAATAATGAAATGTACGCCGTATTTATTATGCGTTTTAAAACCGGATGGTATGAATTCCCCATGCTGATGGAAGATTGGCATAAACAGACCGGAGTCACCTACTTTGTTTGCAAACTTTCAAAATTCCAGGCGGTGATCCCTGAAAAAATGGAATTTAACAAACCCTATATCACAAATCTTGAGGCTTTATGTGATAATATCCTGATTAATGTTGACGAGCGCTACCTGAATTCCACCATCGCATACAATATTCACGAGATCCTCACCCTTAAAACAATAACGCCTCATAACCTTCTGATCGCATTCCTGCCATTCCAGGCCGGGGGTCAGACGACAGCGAGATTCAGGCTGATCCAGGTCATGAATAAAGAAAAATTTTATATGCCCTACTTTGACCCGAACACCAGGGACAAGCTTTTCAAAGGGTCCTATTACGAATGCGATTTCGGCAGTTTCCGCTCTTTAATCAACTATAGCGGAGGGTCCTATATCCAGGCGTTTACAGGCGTGCCAAAATCGTCCGATGAATATTACAAACGCGGTTTGTCGGACTACGCTTCAGGCAATTACATCCAGGCTATCTCAAACCTCACTGAAGCCTCAAAATATCCACCTTATTCAATGTTTTTTCTCACTTATGCCTACAGGGCAAACGCCCGTCAGAAAGTAGGGGATAATGCCGCGGCAATGATGGATTTCGACAAGGCAATTTCATTAAAACCGGCAGAACAGAATTATTACTCGGCATGGCTTACTGTAATTTACAACAGAGGTGTGGCCAAATTCAATAACAAGGACCGGGACGGTGCCTGTGCGGATTGGAATACTGCTTTACAGTTCGGGCTGAAAGATGTTGCAAATGACCAGGCCATTAAAGACCATTGCCGCGGTTATCGCTTCACAGGGCCTTCTGTTTCTATGACACAAAGCGTTTCAACGAATTTTTCGGATATGAGCGGGCCGGAATCCATGACCGATTATTATAAAGTATACTGGGAAGGTGTATGGAGATATGAGCACGGGACTTTCCAGGAGGCACTGAGGTATTTCAACCGCGCTATTGAATTAAGGCCCCAGGACAAAGCTTTTATGGTTTATTATTACCGGGGAAGCTGCAAGTTGAAGATCTCAGATTTTGGAGGAGCGCTTACCGACCTGGATATGGCCCTCGCATTTAATGCAAGCAACCAGGGCGATCCTTCCATGATGAAATTGGTCTACTATAACCATGGAATGGCAAATTACATGCTGGGAAATTACGCCTTGGCCTGCAGCGATTTCCAGAAAGCCATCAATACCGGCCTGACAACTCCGGAATCAGTAGATTTTATTAAACAGGTTTGTAAATAAATTTACGAAGTTCGATGTACGATTTGGGAATTCGTAATTCCTGCTTCATGCATCAGTAGAGAACCACATGGTGCCTTACCCCATTCTGGTATGCGATGACCCATGCATCATGTATGCCTTTTTTACGCAACCG
Source organism: Bacteroidota bacterium (assembly GCA_026391775.1). Taxonomy (GTDB): domain Bacteria; phylum Bacteroidota; class Bacteroidia; order Bacteroidales; family FEN-979; genus CAIRDP01. The sequence continues at coordinate 17,461 of JAPLDK010000072.1, read as the reverse complement.
GTCGCAAAGTTCTTTTGCCACATTAAGATCCTTGTAATAATGCCCTATGATGTAACGGTTCAGGCCGTTCTCACTTTCCTTTATTACCGGCATATCAACACGATAATGCTTTTTCACCCAGGCCACAGTATAATTATGCTGTGAAAAGGCACAGATCTGAACAACATATTCATAAACGTCCGAGGACGAAGGTATTCCCGGACTTGTATGCACAGCTTCAGGTTGAGGGACAGGGACCGGGACAAGAGTGGCCGGCAGATATGTGACCGGACTTGAATATCCATACTCCTGGACATTGAGTTTCTTTTTCGGGGCACCTAACCTGTAAGATGCTGTAAATGCAAGCAGGTTTATTACATCGCACTTATACCCTCCTACTGTCTGGTCAACATGATCCGAAAATATTGTGCGCACTGTATATTCAATACCGGCATTAATCTTACTGGTGATGGCATACTGCAATCCCACACCGAAAGGCAACACAAAACCGGCCTGGAACCCGTTATTTTGAAGAGGATTGGTCAGCTCTCCGTTTACTCCCTTAGTGAGCCTGGTATTCCAGGCATTTACGCCAATCCCGACGGTCCCGTATGCAAAGATCTTGCGCCCGTCATGATAGGGTGAAACAAGATTTGAAAGATTGAATACCGAATTTACTGTAAAATCAAGAAAGGTGCCTCTGAAGGTCCAGTTAACAGACTGTGAACCTTCCTGCCCGTCTTTGCTTCCATGCAGGCCTCCAAAAAGCAGCTGTCCCTTTAAACCGATAACATTTGTGAATTGCCTCATGACAAATACTCCTCCGGCAGCGCTGATGCTCCGGTTCGGAAGGAACTTTTTCGTATTAAGATCACCATAATAAAAGTCAGGGCCAAGCATTGCACCGGCTTCCCAGGTCCCGGCCAAAGAGCCTTTCTTCACAGTCTTAGCAGGATTTGAGGAAGGGTCAGACCCTCTGTAAGTGCTGAATGATTGTGCAAAAAGGGTAAAGTGGATAAGAACCAATACAAAAACAGAGGCTGTATATCTGAGGTATAATTGCATAGCCTGAATTACTAACCTCAAATATATAACAGCCTCTGTTCTTTAATAGCAGTTATTAAGTCTTACTTACTACAATTTGTTAACAAATCCTATCGGGCATATTTGAAATCCTTGCCCAGGTAACAGCCGGTATTACCAAGTTGTTCCTCTATCCTGAGCAGCTGGTTGTACTTGGCAATCCTGTCGGTACGACATGCGGAGCCGGTTTTGATCAGACCTGTATTCAGGGCCACTGCAAGGTCGGCGATAGTCACATCTTCAGTTTCCCCCGAACGGTGACTTATTACAGCAGTATAACTGTTGCGGTATGCCATATTTACAGCATTGATCGTTTCGGTAAGGGTTCCAATCTGGTTTACCTTGACAAGGATTGAATTGGCCACTCCTTTCTTAATGCCTTCGGATAAGCGTTTCACGTTAGTAACAAAGATGTCGTCGCCAACAAGCTGGATCTTGCTGCCAAGTTCCTTCGTCATCAGTTTCCAGCCATTCCAGTCATCTTCGGCCATGCCGTCTTCAATAGAGATGATCGGATATCTTTTCACCCAGTCTTTCCAGAATGATACCATATCGGAAGGGCTGAGCTTTTCGCCTGTGGATTTCTTCAGGTGGTAAACATTTTCCTCTGGAATATAATACTCGGAGGAAGCAGGATCAAGAGCAATAAAAATGTCTTTCCCAGGTTTATATCCTGCTGCCTCAATGGCTTTGAGAATGACTTTCAATGCTTCTTCATTCGACTTCAGGTTTGGAGCGAAACCACCCTCATCGCCTACATTGGTTGAATATTTTCCCTTTTTCAGGACGGCTTTCAGGTTGTGAAAAACTTCGGATCCCATCCTGATAGCTTCAGAGAACGAGGCTGCCCCAACCGGCATGATCATAAATTCCTGGAAGTCTATTGAGTTATCGGCATGCGATCCACCGTTGATTATATTCATCATCGGAATTGGCAGGGTGTTGGCTGCTGTGCCGCCAATATACCTGTAAAGCTCCTGGCCGGTCACTTGTGCAGCTGCATGCGCAGCAGCTAAGGAAACACCCAATATTGCATTGGCGCCAAGTTTTGATTTGTTCGGTGTGCCGTCAAGCTCGATCAGCCTGTTATCGATCTCGATCTGCTCGGTCACGAACATACCGCTTACTTCCTCGGCAATGATCTTGTTGACATTATTAACAGCGTTCAAGACGCCTTTACCCATATATAATTTCTTGTCGTTATCGCGAAGCTCAACAGCTTCATGAATTCCTGTTGAGGCTCCCGAAGGAACAGCTGACCTGCCAAGGATACCGTTGTCGGTAATTACATCAACCTCAATTGTTGGGTTTCCCCTGGAATCCAGAATCTGTCTGGCGTGAACTGATAAAATCGTACTCATATCAATGGTTTTTCTTCTTCCGGGCCTTTGGTTTCTTCAGTTTTCCTGGAGGCTTTCTTCGGCTTTTTTACTTCCTTTTCATCCTTAGGAGCCGGGGTTTGTTTTTCTGTTTCTTCAGCTTTCTTTGCGCCACTGCGGCCTCTGCGGGTTGTCTTTGCCTTTACCTCTTCCTTCTTACCCAGCATTGCTACATTGTAGTCAACAAGCTCTATAAAACACATATCGGCATTATCGCCTGCGCGCATTCCGGTCTTCAGGATACGGGTATAACCACCCGGCCTTTCCATGATCTTCTTGGATATCTCACGGAAAAGTTCCGTTACTGCGTCCTTATTCTGAAGATAGCTGAATGCAATACGGCGCGAATGTGTCGAATCGTCTTTTGCTCTGGTGATCAAAGGCTCAACATAGGATCTAAGCGCTTTTGCCTTTGCCAGGGTAGTGGTTATACGTTTATGCAGAATAAGTGAAGCTGCCATATTTGAAAGCATCGCTTTCCTGTGCGCACTGGTCCTGCCTAAATGATTGATTCTATTTTGATGTCTCATCGCTATTAATCCTTATCTAATTTATATTTTGAAGTATTCATCCCGAACTCCAGGCCCTTGGATTTTACGAGCTCTTCAAGTTCCGTAAGGGATTTCTTTCCAAAGTTCCTGAACTTCAGAAGATCATTCTTGTTAAATGCAACCAGGTCTCCCAGGGTTTCAACGTCGGCTGCCTTCAGGCAATTCAGGGCGCGCACCGAAAGATCAAGGTCAACCAGCTTGGTTTTCAATAGCTGACGGATGTGCAGTGAAGTTTCATCGAATTCCTCGGTTACTGTTTTCTCTGCGGTATCCAGGGTAATCTTTTCGTCAGAAAATAACATGAAATGATGAATCAGTATCCTGGCCGATTCCTTCAAAGCATTCTTAGGAGCGATTGAACCGTCGGTGACAATCTCCATCACCAGTTTTTCATAGTCGGTCTTCTGCTCCACACGATAATTTTCAATGTTATAGGTAACATTCTTTATCGGTGTGTGAATAGAGTCAATGGCGATCCGTCCTAGTGAAGTGCTGAGGGCTTTATTTTCATCAGCCGGGACATATCCTCTACCCTTGTCTACAGATAGCTCAACAGTAAGTTTGACTGAGGGCTCCATATGACAGATAACCACTTCAGGATTCAAAACCTGGAAAACCGACAGGAATTTGTTAATATCGCCGGCTTTGAATTCTTTCTGCTGTGCGATGATCACTGTTACCTTTTCAGAACTCTCGGTCTCAATAAGTCTCTTGAAACGGATCTGTTTCAGGTTAAGGATGATCTCGGTGACATCTTCAATGACACCTTTGATAGTTGAAAACTCCTGGTCTACGCCTTCAATCTTTAATGATGTGATGGCAAATCCTTCAAGGGAAGACAGAAGAATTCTTCTCAGTGCATTTCCGATAGTAATACCAAAACCAGGCTCAAGCGGACGAAATTCAAATATTCCGCGGCGATCATCCGATTCAAGCATGATCACCTTGTCAGGTTTCTGGAACGGTAAAATAGCCATAATACGATGTTTAAAGGGTTTATATCAAAATGAATTCCCGTTATTTCGAATATAATTCGACGATCAGCTGTTCCTTGATGTTTTCAGGGATCTGTGAACGTTCGGGGTAGTTCATGAATTTACCTGTCATAAGGTTTGCATCCCATTCAAGCCAGGGATACGGGTTGCCTCTTCCGCTTATGGAGTCGGTAATAACTTCCATCGATTTGGAACGCTCGCGAACTGCTATAATATCGCCAGGACGGAGTTCAAATGAAGGAATATTCACAACCTTTCCATTCACCGTAATATGCCGGTGGCCGATAAGCTGGCGGGCTCCATCCCTTGTGGGTGCAATGCCAAGACGGAAAACAGTATTGTCAAGGCGTGATTCTATGAGCTGAAGCAGCACTTCACCGGTAATACCTCCCTTATGAGATGCTTTGTTAAAGATGTTCCTGAACTGTCTTTCCAGAATTCCATAGGTATACTTGGCTTTCTGTTTCTCCATCAGCTGGGTTCCATATTCAGATGCCTTTGAGCGCCGTTTGGTCTGACCGTGCATACCCGGAGGGTAATTTTTCTTTTCGTAACTTTTATCAGGTCCGTAAATAGGATCTCTGAATTTTCTTGCAATTCTTGATTTCGGCCCAATATATCTTGCCATGGTATTGAATGTTTATATGATTAATTCAGATTATACACGCCTGCGTTTCGGTGGGCGGCAACCGTTATGAGGAAGCGGAGTGATGTCCACGATCTCCGTAACTTCGATACCTGCACTATGAATAGTACGCATGGCTGATTCACGCCCGGCGCCGGGTCCTTTAATGAACACCTTAACTTTGCGCAGACCCATGTCATAAGCAGTCTTGGCTGCATCTGTTGCGGCCATCTGGGCAGCGTATGGAGTGTTCTTCTTTGAACCCTTGAATCCCATTTTACCGGCAGAGGACCAGGAGATCACCTGACCGGCATTATTGGTTAATGAGATGATGAGGTTATTAAAGGAGGCATTAATATAGGCCCTGCCTATTGCATCCACCTTTACAACCCTTTTCTTTGAACTTTTTTCAGTCTTTGCCATATTACTCTGTTACTTCTTTTCTTAATCACCAGAATGGACTATCCATTAACCCTTGGTTGCCTTTTTCTTGTTGGCTACAGTCTTTTTACGGCCTTTACGTGTACGGGCGTTATTCTTGGTACTCTGACCACGTACAGGCAAGCCGATACGGTGGCGGATACCACGATAGCTGCCGATATCCATAAGACGCTTTATGTTCATCTGGACTTCTGAACGCAATGCTCCTTCGATCTTGTACTTTTCATTGATGATGGAACGGATTTTATTCTGCTCATCATCAGTCCAGTCCTGAACCTTTTTATTCCAGTCGACTCCTGCTTCTGTCAGGATATCCTGGGCAGTGCTCCTGCCGATGCCATAAATATAGGTTAGACCAATCTCTCCCTGTTTTTGTTTAGGTAAATCAATACCTGCAATTCTGGCCATATATTATTGATTTAATAGTTAATTATCCTTGTCTTTGCTTGAACTTGGGGTTCTTCTTGTTGATCACGTACAAGACCCCTTTTCTGCGGACGATCTTGCAGTCGGCCGACCTTTTCTTAATGGATGCTCTGACTTTCATTTTTCTTTTCTTTATTTCTATTGATAGCGGAATGTTATCCTTCCTTTTGTCAAATCATATGGTGACATTTCAATCCGGACTTTATCACCCGGGAGGATCTTGATGTAATGCATCCTCATTTTACCCGAGATATGTGCAGTTATAACATGTCCATTCTCGAGTTCCACCCTGAACATTGCATTTCCCAGAGATTCGACGACAGTGCCGTCCTGCTGAATTGACGCTTGTTTTGACATTTTATATGAGTTGAGGTCCTAGAACTTCTTCGATATATTTAAACGTGGAAAGTACATCCGCTTTCTCCTTCCTGATAACAACTGTCAGCTCAAAATGGGCTGATGGCATTCGGTCGGCAGTTCGGATCGTCCATCCGTCGTTTGCCTGAACCACATTTTTTGTACCCAGGTTGATCATGGGTTCAATACATATGGACAAGCCTTCAGGGAGTTTCTGCCCGGTTCCCCTTTTCCCATAATTGGGAATATCAGGTTTCTCGTGCAGGGTCTTCCCTATTCCATGCCCCACAAGTTCTCTCACAACCGAATATCCGTAGCTCTCCACATAATCCTGGACAACAGCACCTATATCCCCGGTACGTTTCCCTGTGACAGCAACTTCTAACGCTTTTAACAGGGATTCCTTCGTCCGTATAAGCAACAACTTCACTTCAGGCGTCACCTCGCCTACCATAAAAGTATAGGCAGAATCGCCATAAAAACCGTGCTTCACGCATCCGCAGTCGATCGAAACAATATCACCATTTAAAAGAACTCTCTCTCCCGGTATTCCGTGCACCACCTCTTCATTCAGGGATATGCACAGGGTTGCCGGAAACCCCCGGTACCCTTTAAACCCTGGTACCGCCCCTTCTGACCGAATATACTCTTCGGCTATTTTATCAAGTGTCTTGGTCTGGACACCCGGTTTAATTTCTTTAGCAACAGCGGCCAGAGTCCTGCTTACAATTAAAGCATTCTCCCTTAGTAATTCGATTTCTTCCGCAGTCTTTATTATCATTCAACTTCCGTTTAGTTTCATCAGCTTGCAACACCATATGACGACCTTCCCTTAATACGGCCCGATTTGGTCAGACCATCATAGTGACGCATAAGGAGGTGGCTTTCAATCTGCTGCAAAGTATCAAGAACCACGCCTACAAGGATGAGAAGGGATGTTCCTCCGTAAAACTGGGCAAACTGGCTGGTAACACCCACCATCCTCACAAAGGCCGGCATGATGGCAACAAAGCCTAGGAAGATCGAACCCGGAAGGGTGATCCTCGACATCACATTGTCGATGAACTCTGCTGTTTTCTTTCCGGGTTTCACACCAGGAATAAATCCGCCGTTCTTCTTCATATCTTCCGCCATCTGGTTCGGATTGATCGTAATGGCGGTATAGAAGTAAGTGAAGAAGATGATCAGGATAAAGAATGTCAGGTTATAATAGAAACTGTTGTAATCGGTAAATACCCTGGCAAAGCCTGTAAGTGTCTCACTGCTTGCAAAACCTGCAATGGTCAGAGGCAGGAACATGATTGCCTGGGCGAAGATGATGGGCATAACGCCGGCAGCATTGACCTTTAAAGGAATATACTGCCTTACACCCCCGTACTGCTTGTTCCCGACAATCCTCTTGGCGTACTGTACGGGAATCTTCCGGGTTCCCTGCACCAGAAGAATAGTGACGAGAATTACGAGGACCAGGAAAGCAAGTTCAACAACAAAGAAGACGAGACCGCCACCTTTTTGTTCCATCCGGGAAACCAATTCACCTACCAGGGAGAATGGCAGCCTTGCTATGATACCGATCATGATGATAAGCGAGATACCATTTCCGATTCCCTTATCGGTGATCCTCTCGCCCAGCCACATGATAAACATGGAGCCCGCAGTCAGGATCACAATAGACATGATCCCGAACATGGAGAAAACCGAATGGTGAGTGTAATTCGGATTGAAAGGATACACAGCCTCGGGTGGAAGCTGGGAAACGAGATTGGCAATATATGCCGGGGATTGGAGAATCAGGATGATCACCGTAAGATAACGTGTGATCTGGTTGATTTTCTTCCTGCCGCTTTCACCTTCTTTCTGAAGTTTCTGGAAATACGGGATTGCCATGCCCAGTAACTGCATAACGATGGATGCCGAAATGTAGGGCATGATACCGAGGGCGAAAATGGATGCATTTGCGAAGGCACCACCCGAGAACATGTTCAGAAGCCCAAGCAAACCCTGCTTCGACTGGTTCTGGAGGTTATGCAACATGCTTGGATCGACACCGGGAAGTACGACGTAAGCTCCGAAGCGATAGATCAGAAGGATACCAATGGTATAAATGATCCTTTTTCTGAGATCGTCAATCTTCCATATGTTCCTGATGGTTTGAATCAGTTTTTTCATTCAAACAGGTTTAAAGTGTGTTTGCTATTCCGCCTAAATCTTCAATAACTTTCCTGGCTGAGGCCGAGAAAGCATGTGCTGTAACTTCCAGTTTGGCTTTCAGTTCTCCGCGTCCGAGTATCTTTACTTTATCACGCTTGGAGATGAAACCAGCTTCAATAAGGGTATCAATGCCGATGACCAGAAGGTTTTTCTTTTCACAAAGTTGCTGGAGGGTATCCAGGTTGATTCCCTTATATTCAACGCGGTTGAAATTCTTGAATCCAAACTTGGGAACACGACGTGCCAGGGACATCTGACCACCTTCAAAACCCAGTTTCTTTGAGTAACCGGAGCGGGACTTGGCACCTTTATGCCCGCGTGTAGACGTTCCGCCATGGCCTGAGCCTGTACCTCTGCCGATACGCTTTTCTTTCTTTATAGAACCTTTTGCCGGTTTAAGATTACTTAAATCCATGTTATTATTCTTATCAGAGATTAAACTTCTTCAAACTTTACGAGATGTTTCACTTTTTCAAGCATGCCCAGGATCTGGGGGGTTGCTTCGTGTTCAACAGTATGGCGGATACGCTTCAACCCTAAAGCTTCAAGGGTACGTTTCTGGCGTTCCGTGTGTCCGATACCACTGCGAACCTGTGTTATTCTTATTTTTTTCATTGCTTTTATGCTTTGCAATTTCTTAACCGTTAAATACTTTATCCATGTCGATACCACGCAGCTGGGCAATAGTGTATGGATCGCGCATCTTGATCAATGCATTAATGGTGGCTTTTACAACGCTGTGAGGGTTTGATGAACCCTTTGACTTAGCCAATACATCTTTAATACCAACACTTTCCAATACAGCACGCATAGCACCACCGGCAATTACACCGGTACCGGGAGCAGCGGGCTTCAGAAAAACCAGCGCGCCACTGTACTTCCCGAGCTGTTCATGGGGAATAGTACTCTTAAGAATAGGGACTTTAATCAGGTTCTTCTTTGCATCGTCGATACCTTTGGCGATAGCAGCTGTTACTTCTTTCGCTTTTCCAAGCCCGTAACCGACCACTCCGTTTTCATTACCCACCACTACGATGGCCGAGAAACTGAATGTACGCCCGCCTTTGGTCACTTTAGTCACCCTCTGGATGCTGACCAGGCGATCCTTGAACTCAATTTCGCTTGATTTTACTCTTTTTACGTTAACGTTTGTCATACCTGATTAGAATTTAAGGCCGCCTTCTCTGGCTGCATCAGCCAAAGCTTTAACCCTGCCATGATATAAATATCCGTTTCTGTCAAAAACTACCGAGGAGATACCTGCTTGTTGTGCTTTTTCGGCAATACTTTTACCGACCATTTTGGCAATCTCCGATTTGGTACCCTTGGCATTCTTCATTGCCTTGTCGGCAGATGATGCAGAAAGCAACGTCACCTTTGCCAGGTCGTCGATGAGCTGAACATAGATTGATTTGCTGCTTCTGAATACCGTCATGCGAGGCCTGTCAGGTGTCCCTTCTACGACATTGCGTATCCTATTCTTGATCCTGAACCTGCGAAAATCTTTTTTTCTACTGGTAATCATTCTGTTATGAATTTAATCTAATAATGAATATTATGCTCCTGCAGCGGATTTGCCTGCTTTCTTCTTGATCTCTTCTCCCTGGAAGCGGATACCCTTGCCTTTGTATGGCTCCGGCTTACGGAATGATCGGATCTTGGAAGCAACCTGGCCAAGCAGCTGTTTGTCGTGAGACTTCAGGATGATGGTCGGGTTTTTCCCTTTTTCTGCTGTTGTCTGTACGGCAACTTCCTTTGGAAGTTCGAGCATCAGATTGTGTGAGAAACCCAATGAGAGCTCAAGGACCTGCCCGGTTGCCAGGGCTTTGTAACCCACGCCGACCATTTCCTGAATGATAGTAAATCCATCGCTTACACCTTTGATCATGTTCGACAGCAGGGACCTGTAGAGGCCATGCTTTGAGCGGTCGTCCTTTTCATCGGTACTCCTCTTGACAAACACTGTGTTGTCTTCAATCCTGATCGTGATCTTCGGATCGATCTGCTGCGTGAGTTCACCGAGCTTACCTTTCACGGTCACCAGGTTAGTATCGGATACTGAAACCTGAACGCCGCCTGGTATTGCAATGGGAAGTTTTCCAATTCTTGACATATACTGAACCTCCTGATTAACTAATGTAACATAATACCTCACCACCAATCCTCTTGGTGCGTGCTTCCTTATCTGTCATAACTCCCTGTGAGGTGGAGAGAATCGCTATTCCAAGACCGTTTAGTACACGCGGCAGACTGTCACTGTCGACATACTTCCTGAGACCAGGTTTTGAAACCCTCACCAATGAGTTGAGAGCTGAGAGCTTTGTGACCGGATGGTACTTCAAAGCAATCTTGATAATTCCTGGACGGGGTTCGCCTTCGACCTTGAAATTCAGGATATACCCCTTTTCAAAAAGAATACGGGTGATATCTTCCTTGATTTTGGATTTCGGGATTTCTACGACCCGGTGGTTTGCCATAACGGCATTCCTTATTCTCGTCAAATAATCTGCAATGGGATCAGTAACCATTTTATTCTGTATCTGTTTGTTAATAATCTATTCTATTACCAGCTGGCTTTCCTTACACCTGGGATAAGGCCTTTGTTGGCCATTTCGCGGAAGTTGATACGTGATATCCCAAAGAGTCTCATATAGCCCTTAGGCCTGCCAGTAAGTTTGCAACGGTTGTGCAGACGTACCGCGGAGGAATTCTTTGGAAGCTTCTGGAGGGCAATGTAATCGCCTGCTTCTTTCAAAGCTTTGCGCTTTTCAGCGTATTTTGAAACAAGACGTTCTCTTTTATGCTCCCTTGCTTTAATGGATTCTTTTGCCATGTTGTTATCTTGTTTTAAATGGTATTCCGAATTCTTTTAACAGTGCCATAGCCTCACGGTCGGTGCGTGCGGTAGTCACGAAAGTGATGTCCAGGCCGTTGATCTTGGTAACTTTGTCGATATCGATCTCCGGAAAGATGATCTGTTCGGTGATCCCGACAGTATAATTACCCCGTCCATCAAAACCTTTGTCGTTCACACCGCGGAAATCACGTACCCGCGGAAGTGCTACTGCGACCAGGCGGTCCAGAAATTCATACATACGCTCCCCGCGAAGGGTCACTCTGACTCCGATAGGGTTTCCTTTTCTTAACTTGAAGTTTGAAATATCCTTCTTGGATTTCGTAGGAACAGCCTTCTGGCCGGTTATGAGAGTCATTTCGCTCAATCCGTTCTCCATGAATTTACGGTCAGTGATAGCAATACCCAAACCCTGGTTCAGACAGATCTTGGTGATCTTCGGAACCTGCATTAGGTTCTTGTAACTGAACTGACTCATTAATGCAGGAACGACTTCCTTCTGGTATTTTTCCTTTAATCTCGGTATGTAAGCCATTACTTTATTACCTCCCCTGATTTTTTAGAATAACGAACCAATTTTCCAGTCTTGCTGTCAATTTTCTTTCCAGTACGGGCAGGTTTCCCGGTGTTATCAATAACCTTAAGGTTTGAAATATGAACCAGCGCTTCTTTCTTCACGATCCCGCCCTGTGGGCTCTTGGCGTTGGGTTTCGTATGTTTTGAAACCATGTTCACGCCTTCCACAATTGCCATCTCCTTATCGATATTGACATTCAGTACCTTGCCTTGCTGGCCTCTTGAATCGCCTGCAATGACCATCACTGTATCACCTTTGCGGATATGTAATCTCTTCTGCATGGTAGAATTCTATTATAGCACTTCAGGTGCCAATGAAACTATTTTCATAAATTGTTTTTCACGGAGCTCGCGTGCAACCGGTCCGAAGATACGGGTGCCTATAAGTTCTCCGGTATTATTCAGCAGTACTACTGCATTATCATCAAAGCTGATGTATGATCCATCAGCACGGCGGATTTCCTTTTTGGTACGAACGACCACTGCCTTGGATACCGTTCCTTTTTTAATGTTGCCTGAAGGCAGAGCATTTTTCACGGTCACAATGATCCTGTCGCCTACCGAGGCATAACGTTTACGGGTTCCGCCAAGTACCTTGATACAAAGTACTTCCTTTGCGCCGCTGTTATCTGCTACTGTTAATCTTGACTCTTGCTGTATCATGGCTATTTAACCTTTTCAATGATTTCGACAAGTCTCCAACACTTATTCTTGCTTAATGGACGGGTTTCGGCAATACGTACTTTATCACCCTCGCTGCACTCCCCCTTCTCATCATGAGCCATAAAGCTTGACGACTTCTTTACGAATTTTCCATATTTCGGGTGTTTTACTTTTCGCTCAACTTCAACAACAATGGACTTTTCCATTTTATTGCTGATCACGACCCCGATCTTTTCCTTTCTGAGTTTTCTGCTTTCCATAAATTAATGCTTTACAGGCTTTACGATTTTTTCACCACTAATAACGCGGCGGCGCAATTCGGTTTCAAGGCGTGCAATGGTTTTGCGGTAAGCCTTGATCTTATTGGGATTCTCCAGTGGTGAAACGGCATGGTTGAGTTTCAGCTTCGACAGCTGTCTTTTTTCCTCGTCCAGTCTTTCTACGATCTCACTGGTGGTGAACTCTCTGATTACTTTTTGTTCCATTTCTTTCTGTTTTAATCTGCGATAGCTTCTGGCTATTACAATTTATGCTAGATCTTCGGCGTAATCGCGGCGCACGACAATCTTACATGCCACAGGCATTTTTTGGGCGCCCAGGCGTAAAGCTTCTTTTCCGATTGCTTCAGGTACACCGTCGATCTCAAACATGATGCGGCCCGGGTTTACCCTGGCTACAAAATACTCGGGTGCTCCTTTTCCTTTACCCATACGGACTTCCGCCGGTTTCTTGGTCACCGGTTTGTCGGGGAATATACGGATCCACAACTGACCTTCACGTTTCATATGACGGGTGATAGCCTGACGGGCTGCCTCGATCTGGCGGCCGGTGATCCATGCTTCTTCGAGAGTTTTGAGACCGAAAGAGCCAAATGCAAGCTGATGGCCGCGCTGGGCGTTACCCTTCATCTTACCCTTTTGCTGTTTCCTGTACTTAGTCTTCTTTGGCTGTAACATTATTCAGATATATTAATGTTGTTCTATTATTTATTTTCTGAAACGGGGTTTTCCTCCTCTGTCTCTTTCGGGCCTGGGGCTGCCGCCCTTAGGACGCTGCTGTGATGGTTTCAGCTTGGCGGTTGAGGTTGAAGGAACCAATTCGGGTTTCCCGTAGATCTCACCTTTACAGATCCAGACCTTAATACCGATACGGCCGTAAGTCGTGTGTGCTTCTGCTGTTGCATAATCAATGTCGGCACGGAAAGTATGCAAAGGAATACGCCCTTCTTTATACTGCTCCCGGCGGGCCATTTCCGCACCACCCAGTCGGCCTGAGATCATAATCTTGATCCCCTCAGCACCTATGCGCATCGCTGACGCAATTGAAGTTTTGATCGCCCTGCGGTATGAAATACGGCCTTCGATCTGGCTTGCAACGGTATTGGCTACGATAACTGCATCCAGCTCAGGACGTTTGATCTCAGAAATGTTGATCTGGATCTCCTTCTTGGTGATCTTCTTAAGCTCTTCTTTCAGCTTGTCGACTTCCTGTCCGCCCTTACCGATGATGATACCCGGCCTGGCAGTATGGATAGTCACAGTCACGAGCTTCAGAGTGCGCTCAATGACGATCTTCGAAATGCCGGCCTTAGAAAGACGTGCATGCAGATACTTGCGGATCTTATCATCTTCGACAAGTTTACTCTCGAAGGTTTTTCCGCCAAACCAGTTGGAGTCCCAGCCGCGGATGATGCCTAAACGGTTAGCAATCGGATTGGTTTTTTGTCCCATTAAAATTCCCTTTAAATTATTCCTTATTACTTTCTTTTGTTTCTTTTTCAACATTCTCCTCAACCTGCAGGCTCTTTGAGCCGAGGGTGATAGTGATATGGTTAGAACGCTTGCGGATCCTGTGGGCACGTCCCTGAGGAGCAGTGTTGATGCGTTTCAGAGTACGTCCTACATCAACCTTGATCTCCTGGACGAACAGGTCGGCATCTTCAATGCGTAATCCTTCATTTTTTAACTGCCAGTTGGAAATGGCCGAAAGCAAAAGCTTACGCATTTTTTCTGACGGCTGCTTGCTGGTGTTTTTAAGGATATTCAGGGCCAGTTCCACTCTCTTTCCGCGGATCAGGTCAGCAACCAATCTTGCTTTACGCGGGGAGGTAGGATTATTCTGAAGACTTGCAACAGCGGTCTTCTTCTTAGCTTCCTTTCGGTTCTCAGCTCTCGTACGACTTTTGACTCCCATAATCTATAAAATTTCCTTTATTTCTTTGCTTTATCTTTATTACCGGAATGCCCCCTGAAAATACGGGTCGGGGCGAACTCGCCAAGTTTATGGCCAACCATGTTCTCAGTGACATAAACCGGGATGAATTTGTTCCCGTTATGGACGGCAATGGTCAACCCCACAAAATCCGGAGAAATCACGGAACCCCTCGACCAGGTCTTTATGACTGTCTTTTTCTTGGATTCCACAGCGTCCTGAACTTTCTTTTCGAGCTTATAGTGGATATAAGGGCCTTTTTTAAGCGATCTGCTCATATTCTGAATGATTAGCTGTTACTTTTTCCGTTTTTCAATGATGTACTGGTTCGACTGTTTCTTCTTTGAACGTGTCTTATAGCCCTTTGCCGGCATACCCTTGCGTGAACGCGGGTGCCCGCCTGAAGCGCGGCCTTCACCACCACCCATAGGATGGTCAACCGGGTTCATGGCAACACCACGGTTCCTCGGCCTGCGGCCCAGCCAGCGTTTACGGCCGGCTTTCCCGTGTTTTTCGAGACTATGGTCTGTATTCGAAACCATACCAATGGTTGCTTTGCATGTCTGCAGTATCATACGTGTTTCACCCGAAGGCATCTTGATGATGGCGAATTTACCATCGCGCGACATTAGCTGTGCATAAGCACCTGCAGAACGTACCATCTTGGCACCCTGACCGGGACGTAATTCTACATTGTGGATTACCGTACCGAAAGGTATTTCACTGAGAAACAGGGTGTTCCCTATTTCCGGAGAAACTCCTTTCCCGGAAAGGATCGTCTGACCGACCTTTAAACCATGAGGTGCAACGATATACCGCTTTTCACCGTCTTTGTAAGTGATAAGGGCAATCCTTGCAGTCCGGTTAGGATCATACTCGATACTCTTCACCAAACCGGGAATATCATCCTTGTCCCTCTTGAAGTCAATCAGTCGGTACATCTGTTTGTGACCACCACCCATATAACGCATGGTCATTCTTCCCTGGTTGTTTCTTCCTCCGGTCTTCCTGGAAGGAGCCAGCAGGCTCTTCTCTGGGGTCATCGTGGTTACATCATCATACGAGCTGATAACCTTGAACCTCTGACCGGGCGTTGTTGGTTTGTATTTCTTAAGCGCCATTTATTTAAATATTGCTGTAAAAATCAATAGTTTCGCCTTTTGCCAATGTTACTATGGCCTTCTTCCGGGAAGATGCCCTTCCGGAGATTACACCGCTCTTGGTGTAACGGCTTTTTTTCTTCCCAAACACGATCATGGTGCTGATCGATTCAACTTCAACTCCGTACAGGTCCTTAATAGCCTGTTTGATTTGAAGTTTGTTTGCCTTGCGGTCTACAAAGAACCCATACCTGTTCAGGCGTTCTCCCTGCTGGGTCATCTTCTCTGTAATGATAGGCTTTATAATAATTCTCATCGGATTATTGAATAAATTGTTTAATTCTGATGAATCTTTACAATTTCAGGTATTGAACTTTCAGTCATCAAAACCTGCTTTGCGTCAAGAATTTCATAAGTGTTCAGGTCGGCAGTGCGGACGATCTTCACGCGCTTCAGGTTTCTGGCAGCGAGCAGAAGATTGTCATCCGGGGTGTTCATAACCACCAGTGTTTTTTTGCCGGTGAGCTGAAAATTCTTCAGGAGTTCTGAGAAATTCTTTGTCTTCGGTGAATCGAAGGTGAAATCCTCAAGAACCACCAGGTTGCTTTCCTGCACTTTATAGCTGAGGGCAGATATACGTGCCAGCTTCTTCAGTTTCTTGTTCAACTTGAAGTTATAATCCCTTGGCTGAGGGCCGAAAACGCGGGCTCCTCCACGGAACAAGGGACTCTTTATGCTGCCTTTACGGGAACCACCTGTTCCTTTCTGGCGGTGCAGTTTCTTCGTGCTTCCCGAAACCAGCGACTTTTCGAGTGAGGCATGAGTTCCCTGACGAGCGTTTGCCATATGCTGCTTAACATCCAGGTAAATGGCATGATCATTGGGCTCAATCCCGAAAACCGTATCGTCCAGCTGGACTTTACGGCCGGTTTCTGTTCCTCTAATGTTAAAAACTTTTATTTCCATCTCTCAATAATTACATATGCACCAGTGGGTCCGGGAATTGCACCTTTAACAAGAACGAGGTTCTTTTCCAGGATTATCTTTAAAATCTGAAGGTTGATTACTTTAACGCGTTTTCCGCCCATGCGGCCAGCCATTCTTAAACCGGGCCAAACCCTTGAAGGCCATGATGATGCGCCAACAGAACCGGGTGCGCGCAAACGGTCATGCTGTCCATGGGTCGCTTCTCCAACTCCATGAAAATGATGCCTCTTAACAACACCCTGGAAGCCTTTACCTTTTGATACACCGACGACGTCGATGTATTCACCTTCCTGAAAGATATCAACCTTAACAATATCCCCGAACTGCTTCTGATGGTCAGCTTCAAAACGGGTAAATTCTGCAAGAACTTTCTTCGGTGTGATCCCGGCTTTCTTATAATGACCCATCTCGGCTTTTGTGGTATGCTTTTCCTTTTTATCCTCAAAAGCAAGCTGGATGGCATCATAACCTTCTTTTTCCTTGGATCGGATCTGTGTTACTACACAGGGACCTGCTTCAATGACAGTGCAGGGAATATTCTTCCCGTTAGCATCATAGATGCTGGTCATCCCGACTTTTTTTCCAATTAATCCAGACATTTCTTACGATTTTTTCGTTTTTCAATTACAATTACACCTTGATCAAACTTTGATCTCAACCTCCACTCCTGAAGGTAGTTCCAGTTTCATCAGTGCATCGATTGTTTTCGATGTCGTGCTGTAGATATCCAGCATGCGTTTATAAGTGCAGAGCTGGAACTGTTCCCTGGATTTCTTGTTCACAAAAGTCGAGCGCAAAACAGTGAAGATCTTCTTGTCAGTGGGCAAAGGAATCGGACCGCTAACAACGGCACCGGTAGCCTTAACTGTTTTTACGATCTTCTCTGCTGACTTATCAACAAGGTTGTAATCGTAAGACTTCAGTTTTATTCTAATTCTCTGGCTCATATAAATGATTAATATACAGGCACGTAGCCTCTGATTTTAAATAACACTTCATCCATAACCTCCTGAGGAGTCGGGG
>JAPLDK010000039.1 GCA_026391775.1 Bacteroidota bacterium | reverse complement strand
GGCCGCTGTTACACCTGAGGATACTGCTATCCCCCTGGGGCCACCGGCACTTCCGCTTATATTAGAAATAGTATTGCCTGAAATAGTACTGTTTACTGTTGAAGTGGCAAACCAGATACCCGAAATATTTCCCGCATCAATAGTGTTTGTCATATTTCCCAATGAATTATTGGACACAGTGGCGCCATCCACACCCTGAACGTAAACAGGGCAGAGACGGATGGAATTTGCACCTGCCGAATTAATCTGATTGCCCGTGATCAGAGTACCGCTTCCGTTTCCGGCTGCGGCTACTGAGATGCAATACAAACCAATATAGGCTTGCTGTATACTGTTATTCTGGAATGTAATATTATTAAAATAGCCTGCAGCTCCGGGGGCAGTTCCATCCGAAATAATTACAGCTGAGGATGTATTAACACCATTAATAAATATTGTGTTCTTAATTGTGCAGTTAGTGATAGGGGTTGTACCTGTTGAACCAACTACAAGTACCTGGGGAGTGGTTACTGAAGTATTTGCGATAGTCAGGTTCTGGGTTGTTCCACCAATAGTATTCGAACCATCGATGATGGTATTGCTGTTCAGAACCTTTAAAACCATTCCGGCGTTGACAGGTCCTGAAATAGATGCTGTGACGCCTGTATTTGGCTTTATCGTCAAGGTATTGGTCACACTGGATCCGAGAACATTCGGAACAACGAGGGGCCAGAATTCTCCTGCAGAACTGTAATTTGCATTTAACAATATAGTAACAGGACATGTCATAAGGCTGTTGCTTAAGGCAAACATGGCTGCCGAAAGGTTAACATAGTCGGCTCCTGTTGCTCCCACGGTCTTTGTTCCACAGATGTTTGCCGGGGCAGCAAGAGTTAAAATATTGCCGATAAGCGGACTTGGCGTAAGGTATATCGGGCCTCCGACACAAGCTGCGTTGTTGGCTGCAAATATATAATAGTAATATCTTGTATTTGCAATAAGGCCGATGGAGGTGAAATAAGTATTTGCTCCCCAGTATTCAACAATGCCGCTACCGAAGGCTGCGCCTGCAATATATACGGTGCCGTTAACGGGGGTTGCACCAAGGACTGCGCTTGTGCTGCGAACGACCAGGTACTGATCGGCGCTGGCCGATGCGGTAAATGATGCCATAATATTATTAACCCCGGGTGTCAGCAGCAAAGTTGTGGGCTGGGCAAGTGGTGTTACGCAGGGAGGAGGAGGAGTAAACCTGAACGTAAGCCCTGAAACCGGGAAACAGGTATTTAACATGGTACAGGTTGCTGAATTGGCTCCGCCGGCTGTAGTGGCAGACCAGTTTGTAGCTGTTGTACGGTTTTTATAATCCGCGTTTGAAGCTCCCCGTAAACCCACCTGCTCGGTTTGAGTATTGGCGTTGGCGATGAAAGGGCCATAAACAATATCTACAAGATTAGTGGTTTCATACAATATTATCTGGAAACTCCAGTCAGCACCTGCGCCTGAACCTGAATAGCCATATTGTCCGAAATGCAAATACTGAATGACACAAGTACGGTTGGGTGCAGAACCAAGAGTCTGAAAACGTAATTCAGCTGTCAACTGACCCTGAAGGTCATTATTGGCGGCACAAATCAGATCAGTATATCCGGCTCCTGAAGATGCATTACTAATAGCAGCATAACTGCTATATACCAAAGGACCTAATCCGATAAAACCATTTGCACACGCACTGAACTGTGTATAAACCACACCTCTGAATGTGAAGTTAAATCCGATGTTGTTGGCATTATAGGTATTATCATCCATTGTGCCAGTACCCAGCACAGTTCCACCTGCAATTGCACTCCACGCTCCGGCAGGTTGGCTAAATGAATATCCGGCAACCGTTTGTCCAATGACGGACGAGGTCAGAATCAAACCGAATAAAAACAGTAGAATCTTTTTCATAACATGTTGTTTTGGTTGATTTATGGTCTATTTACTTGTAATAATTATTGGTTATATATTGATTTATTGGCGTAAACAAAAAGACATTCGGTTTCAAATATAAGCAAAACCGGGAATTAGAAAATTCCAGGGTATAAAATTAACAAATTTTAACAAAAGCAAGAAGATTATTGTTAAATTTTAAAAATCAGGTCAAATTTAGTCAATTTTTGTCCGGTCATTACAAAATGCATAAAAAAATTTCATTAAAAAAGTTGTCATAAAGTAAAAAACCCTATCTTTGCACTCCCAAATTTGAATATCAAACACAGACTATGTACGCAATCGTGGAAATAGCCGGCCAGCAGTTTCTGGTGGAAAAAAAGGATGAGATCTTCGTGCACCGGCTTGAAGGTGAAGCAGGTTCCAAAGTAGAATTCGATGAAGTTTTATTGCTTGACGATAAAGGAAAGGTCAATATAGGCAAACCTCACATTGAAGGCAGCAAGGTCACCGGTAAGATCATTGATCATGTACGTGGCGACAAAGTGATTGTTTTCAAGAAAAGGAGACGGAAAGGGTTTCAGAAAGAGACCGGCCACCGCCAGGACTTCACTAAAATACTGATCGAGAATATCAGTGTGAAAGCTGCTGCAAAGGCAAAGAAAACCAAAGAAGGCGAAGCCGAAGAATAATATCCAGTAACAGATCATCAGAATAATATATTATGGCACATAAAAAAGGTGCGGGAAGTTCAAGCAACGGGCGTGAATCCCACAGCAAACGTTTAGGTATCAAGATTTTCGGCGGCCAGTTCGCTTCATCAGGTTCAATCATCGTGCGCCAGCGCGGAACTGTTCACAGTCCCGGGCTGAATGTAGGCATCGGCAAAGACCATACATTGTTTGCCCTTACCGACGGTATGGTTGAATTTACCAGGAAACGCCAGGACCGTTCCTATGTTTCCGTTATTCCGGCCAAGGAAGAATCCAACTAAGGTATTTTTCTCATAGCATATGGGCTGTTCCTGATGTATGGGACAGCCTTTTTTATTTTCATACTTTTGCATTTTAAACAAAGACCACATGTTACAACTATCATTCATCAGGGAAAAGACCGCTGAAGTCATTGACAGGCTGAAGCTGAAGAACTTTGACGGAGCAGAGGTTATAAGCGAAATCCTCAGGCTTGACGACATCCGTAGGGAGACCCAGAAGGCCCTGGATGACCTTCAGGCACAAAGCAATACCCTGGCAAAGGAGATCGGTAAGCTATTTAAACAGGGCAAGACCCAGGAAGCCAATACATTAAAAGAAAATACTGCTGAACTGAAACTTAAGGCAAAGGATCTGGATGAAAAGCTTGAATCGACACGAAAAGAGCTTGATGAATTGCTTGTGCGCGTACCCAACCTGCCCCATACGGGCACTCCATCCGGCAGAACAGCAGAAGATAACGAGATTATACTTTCCGAAGAAGCCCTGATCCCCTCATCAGGGGAATACCTCCCCCACTGGGACCTGGCTTCGAAATATGACATTATCGATTTTACGACCGGGACGAAAATCACTGGTTCAGGGTTTCCCCTTTACAAAGGCAAAGGCGCCCGTTTGCAGCGGGCTCTGATCAATTTTTTCCTGGATGAAGCCCGGGGCGAAGGTTACCTCGAGGTCCAGCCTCCTTATATGGTCAATGCCGTTTCGGCTTTTGGTACCGGGCAATTGCCCGATAAAGACGGACAGATGTATTATGCTCCGGTCGACGATCTGTATCTTATCCCTACGGCCGAAGTGCCTGTCACCAACATATACAGGGACACAATTCTGAAAGCCCGGGACCTTCCTGTTAAAAATGCGGCTTACTCCGCCTGTTTCCGCCGTGAAGCCGGTTCTTACGGAAAAGATGTGAGAGGACTGAACCGCCTGCACCAGTTCGACAAAGTTGAGATCGTGCAGGTGACCCATCCTGAAAAATCATACCAGGCACTTGAGGAAATGCGCGAATATGTAGCCGGCTTGCTGAGAAAACTTGAACTGCCGTTCCGGATCGTGAAGCTCTGCGGAGGGGATATGAGTTTTACCTCTGCCCTTACTTATGATTTTGAGGTATGGTCGGCCGGCCAGAAACGTTGGCTTGAAGTAAGTTCCGTTTCCAATTTTGAAGCGTTCCAGTCGAACCGCCTTAAACTGCGTTACAAGGATGAGGCAGGCAAGATCCACCTGGCGCATACTTTGAACGGAAGCGCCCTCGCACTGCCCAGAATCGTGGCAGCGTTGCTTGAGATCAACCAGACCCACGAAGGGATCATGATCCCGGAAGTACTTAAACCATACTGCGGATTTGCAATGATTAATTAATGACCCGATCGCTCCGGGAGAGAAATTATCGTATATTTATCGCTGTTTTTAATTGTCTGTGAAGGATGAGAAGGATTACTCTTGTAACTCTTTTCCTGCTGTTCTCCGGGATGACATTTGCCGGTATCGGCCTGGGTATCAAAGCCGGCTACAATGCCAACAAATTCTCTGCAAATATAGATTCCGTCAGTTCCCAGTTCAAATCGGGGTTGCAGCTTGGGATTTTCATCCGTGTGGGAAAACGGTTTTATGTCCAGCCCGAGTTGTATTATAGTATTCAGGGAGCGCAGTATATCCTGAACGATCCCACCAATACCCATTCATGGAACCAGAAAGTCACTATTGGATCCATAGATATACCTGTACTCCTGGGCTTCAAAATAATTAATGGAAAAAAAATCAACTTCAGGGTTGATTTAGGCCCGGTGGTATCATTTGTCACCAACAGGCAGGTAAAGGATCTGAACGACCTGTGGCCCGGTCCGCTCACCGGAAGCAGCATCAATCCGGTAAACTGGTATATACAGGCAGGCGTTGGCGTTGACCTTTGGTTTTTAACTCTTGATGTACGCTACCAGGGAGGGCTGAACCAGGTAATCTCAAGTGTTCAAAATGGTTCACAAACCTGGGATTTCAACAGCAAGAACAATGTATTTCAGTTTAGCCTGGGGTTTAAAATCCTGTAATTTAAATGCAAGTCTATGAAACATCAGGTTTATAAAGGGAAGTTGCCTGCAATGCGGTTCATTGTATCAGGCATGGTTTTGATAGGTGTATTTCTGCTGGCATGCACTAAACACGGCACTGATCCGGCACCTATCCCTGTATGGGAGGACAACAGCAACGATTCGGCCGGCCTCAGGATCAATGTACAGAATTCCCAGGGCCTGTTCCTTTACGGCCAGTACGTGAACCTTGCCCTGAGCCGCGACAGCCTTAACACCAGCCTTCTTGTGCGCAGAACTGCCACCAATACTGCAGGTGTGGCAGTTTTTCGCAAGCTTTACCCCAGGATTATTTATTACAACTGCTTTGCCATTACCAATGGCCAGACTTTTTTCGGATCCGGTTCGGCCAGGCTTATGCCCGGAATTACCAAAGACACCCTGCTAATCGTCCATTAAACGTGAGAGTCGGGGGAAAGCATTACCGGACGGTCTGGATGGAGGATCATGTTGTTTATTTTATTGAACAAAACCTCCTCCCCTTTGAATTCCGCATTCAACAGTCATTACACTACCGGCAAACCTGTGAAGCTTTAAGGACCATGCAGGTGAGGGGGGCCGGAGCTATTGGCGCCCTGTCAGGTTTCGCCATGGCCCAGGCTTTCCTTGAAGCAAAAGAGCACAACGACTCTTCTCTTATCGAAAAGGCCAGGGTTGAGATCGAATCCACCCGTCCGACGGCAAGAAACCTCTTTTATGCCGTTGAAAAAGTTCATTCTGCAGGCCTTGTATCTTCTGCAATGGCAGTAGGTGAAGCCCAGTCGGTTGCAAATAAAGACGCCGAAGACTGCAGGAAGATCGGAGAATACGGGAACAGCCTTATCAGGGATGGTTTCAGAATAGAGACTCACTGCAATGCCGGTTGGCTTGCCTTTGTCGATTACGGCACTGCACTTTCCCCACTGTATCTGGCTCATTCCGAAGGTAAGGATATTTTTGTGTTTGTGGATGAGACCCGCCCAAGGAGCCAGGGCGCCAGGCTCACCGCCTGGGAACTCCATGAGGAAGGTATTCCCCATACCATCATTGCCGACAATGCCGGGGCATGGCTGATGGCCGGAGGGAAGGTCGATATGATGATCACAGGAGCTGACCGTATCGCAGCCAACGGCGATACCGCCAATAAAATAGGCACATTCGAAAAAGCCCTGGCTGCCAGGGCCCTGGGGATCCCTTTTTATATTGCAGCGCCCTTGTCAACTTTCGACCTGAACTGCAAAACAGGGAAAGATATACCTATTGAGGAACGCAGCCAGGAAGAAGTTCTTTATGCCGAAGGTCCTGATGAGAACGGTGATATGAGAAAGATACGCCTGGCTTCGCCCGGCTCGGGGGCATTCAACCCGGCTTTTGATGTTACACCGGCGGGTCTTATAAGTGGAATTATTACAGAGAAGGGGATCATTAGCGCTACACGGGATGGAGTGATGAGCGTAACCCGTGAACCGTGACGGATGCAGAAAATTAATAAAGACCATATACTATGAAAAAGAAATCAATTTTTACAAGCCTGGTTGCGATCCTGTTCGTGCTTGGCTTATTCACTGCTGCCTTTGCCCAGCAGCCGAAGCCGGCAGAAAAACACGCCAAACAGGCAAAAGAGAAAGACAAAGACAAGCCTGCCGACAAGGAAAAAGGCGGGGATAAAGAGAAGAAAAAGGAAGATTCGTTATACAGCTCCTCCCTGGTCTCGGGGCTGAAATGGAGAGGTATCGGCCCTGCTTTTACTTCCGGCCGTATTGCCGATTTCGCTATCAACCCGCAAAACCATAGCGAATGGTTTGTAGCCGTTGCCTCAGGCCATCTCTGGAAAACCGTGAACAACGGAACCACTTTTGAACCGGTTTTCGACGGTAATGGCGCCTATTCCATGGGCTGCATCATTTATGATCCCAATAATACCAATGTTCTCTGGTTGGGAACAGGTGAACACAACCATCAACGTTCTCTCGGTTACGGTAACGGTGTTTATAAAAGCTGCGACGGGGGCAAGAGCTGGAAGAACATGGGACTGAAGGATTCGCGGCAGATAGGTAAAATCGCTGTTGATCCCAGGAATTCCGATGTGGTGTTTGTTGCTGCAGAAGGTTCGGTATGGGGGCCAGGTGGCGACCGTGGTTTGTACAAAACCACCGACAGTGGCAAAACCTGGAAAAAGATCCTCGAGATCAGCGAAAACACCGGGGTTAACAATATAGTGATGGATCCAAGGAATCCCGATGTACTGTACGCTTCTTCTGAACAGCGCAGGCGTCACGTCTTCACAAAGATCGGCGGGGGGCCTGAAACAGCTTTGTATAAATCGGTCAATGGAGGGGAGGCCTGGGATAAAATGACCAATGGCCTGCCTGCATCAGACATGGGGGGCATCGGTCTTGCCATATCCCCCGTTAATCCGGATATCATTTATGCCATTATTGAATCAACTCCCGATGCTTCAGGTTTATACCGGAGTGCCGACCGGGGCGCTTCCTGGCAAAAGATGAGCAATCACTCGGCCCAGGGGCAGTATTACAACATCATCTTCCCGGATCCCAAAACCCTTGATAAAATATATTCGGTTGAAACCGTATCCCAGGTCAGCGAAGACGGCGGAAAAACCTGGAAACCTATAGGAAACAACAAGCGCCATGTGGATGACCATGCCATGTGGATTGACCCTGACGATACAAAACATTTCTTCATAGGCGGGGACGGGGGTGTTTATGAAACCTTCGATGGTGGAAAAGAATACATTTTCAAGTCAAACCTGCCTGTTACCCAGTTTTATCGCCTGCAGGTTGACAATTCCAGTCCATTCTACTATGTATACGGCGGGACCCAGGACAACAGCAGTTTTGGCGGGCCCTCAAGAAATATCAGCGGCACAGGGGTCCTTACCGCCGAATGGTTTGTGACCCAGGGAGGTGATGGCTTCTGGACTCAGATCGATCCGGTTGACCCGAATATTGTGTATGCCGAATACCAGTATGGAGGGATGACCCGTTACGACAGGAAAAGCCAGGAAGGCGTTGACATCAGGCCTGAACCCCGAAAGGGTGAAGATTCCTACAAATGGAACTGGAACACCCCCCTGATGATCAGCCCTCATTCGCATACCCGACTGTACACTGCTGCCAACAAGGTATTCCGCAGTGATGACCGCGGCCAGACCTGGCAGGTTATCAGCGATGACCTTACTGCAAAGATCGACCGGAACACCTGGCCGGTCATGGGAAAATACTGGAGCGTCGATGCCGTTCAGAAAGATATTTCCACCTCGCTTTACGGTACTGTTATTTCAATGGATGAATCCCCTTTAAAGGAGAACCTCTTATATATAGGTACCGACGACGGGCTTATCCAGCTTACTGAAGATGCCGGAAAGAACTGGACTAAGATTGATAAATTCCCCGGGGTTCCCGAAAATACTTATGTAAGCGATATTATGGCTTCAGGTTTCGACGAAAATGTGGTGTTTGCCTCGTTTGACAATATTCTGAGGGATGATTTCAAACCCTATATTCTGAAGAGCACGGACAAAGGGAAGACCTGGGTTTCCATTGCAGGGAACCTTCCCGGGAACGGGACAGTGCATTGCATCCAGCAGGATTTCATCAATCCTGAACTATTATTTGCAGGAACTGAATTCGGGGTATTTTTCACAATCGATGACGGCAAGAACTGGGTCCGCCTGAAATCAGGTATTCCCGATATCCAGATCCGCGACATGGCAATTCAGAAAAGGGAAAGCGACCTTGTTGTAGCTTCTTTCGGGCGCGGGTTTTTCATCCTTGATGATTACAGCCCCCTGAGGTCGGTTAAAAAGGAGAATCTTGACAAGGATGCCATAATATTTCCCGTGAAAGATGCCCTGATGTACCTCCAGGGTGATTCCAAATACGGTCAGGGCTCAACGGAATATGTTGCCAAGAACCCGGATTTTGGGGCTATAATCACATATTATATAAAGGATGTAACAAAGACCAAAAAGGAAATCCGCCAGGAAAAAGAAAAAGAACTCTTTAAAAAGGGCGAACCTATCCCCCAGCCGGGAGATGCAGAGCTCAGGGCTGAGAAACAGGAGATAGTTCCTTTCCTCACTTTCACCATCAACGACGACAACGGCAACCCGGTGCGTATCATTCATAAAAGCCCGGCGAAAGGGATTAACCGTGTTGCATGGGACCTGAGATACCAGAGTGTAAGAGCAATCAATGCCGATAAATATGATCCTCTGACTGATAACGGAAGCGGAGTGCTGGCGATGCCGGGGAAATACAAGGTAAGCATGAGCCTGACTGCAGGCGGTGACACCAAAGTGCTTGCAGGCCCGGTTGAGTTTATCACAAAACCTCTTGAAAACACCAGCCTTCCCCCGGTAAGCAGGCAGGCCGTTGTTGAATTCCATCAGAAGGTTTCCGAGCTAACAAGGGTCATGCAGGGCACTGAGGATTATGCCGAGAACCTGAACAAGCGCGTAACGAGCATTCTTCAGGCAATCAACAGTACTCCCGTTGTACCTTCCGATCTGCTTAAGAAAGCCACATCCATCCAGCTTCAGCTTGATGAGATCCTGAACCAGAAATTCAACCGCCAGAGCGCGAGGCCAAGTGATGAAGAAAATCCGCCGGCCCCGGTTACACTGAACCAGAGACTTGGAAAACTTAGCTATATCAGCTTTGGAAGCACAGGCGATCCAACCAGGACCCAGATGGATGCATATACTATATTATTAGACGAGTTTCCACCGGTTTACATGCAGGTAAAAGAGATAGGCGAAGTTGAGATCCCCCGGCTTGAGAAAGCTATGGAATCCGTTGGAGCCCCTCTTACCCCGGGCAGACTGCCTGATTGGAAAAAATAAGATCAGAATTTTATTTTAACCCCGAAATTCAATTTAATTATAATAATTAACCTTGGCCCGTAAATCTTATTTCAAAGATATATTATCCGTTTTTGGCAGCAATTTATCCGTTACCATCAGCAACCTGTTGATTGGAGTCATACTTTCCAGGGTACTTGGAGTGGCAGGTTTTGGTCTGTATTCATCGCTGATCGTAGTACCGGTAATCGTGATCGGGTTCACCCAGCTAGGGATACGGCGGTCAACCATTTACCATATCGGTCAAAAAGACATTAACGAGAACAATCTTGCCTCCGCCCTTATTTTACTGTGGTTTTACACATCCTTCCTGAGTATTATCATCTGTGGCCTGGTGTTCTTTTTCTCGGCCAACCAACCCTATGACCCTCTCATGGTCGTGCTGGTGTTACTTACCATACCTCTCCTGCTGATGAACCTGTTTGCAGGAGGAATATTTCTGGGAAGAGAGGAGATACTCAGGGCCAATATCATCAATGCAGGCCCAACCCTGCTGACACTGGTTTTGACCGTACTTTTTGTATGGCTTATGAAACTCTCGGTGCTCGGGGCTTTTATTGCGATCGCCTGTGCAAATTTCATCATGTTCTTTTTTGTATACCGCACCATCATCGGGGAATACAGGTATAAAATCACATGGAAATACCACGAACCATTAATGAAAAGCATGGTTAAACTTGGCCTGGTCAATGCCGTTGCGATCTTCGTGATGCAATTGAATTACCGGCTGGATGTACTCATGCTGAAAAAGCTTTCCACCCTCGAACAGGTCGGATTTTATGCTGTGGCTACGCAGATCGCCGAGCAGGTTTGGCATATCCCATATGCTATTGAAACCGTCATCCTCAGCCGTTCTGCCAATACAGACGACGATTTGGGAGTGACCCGTGTTGTGTCCTCCATCTTCAGGGTATCCATGCTGGTTGGGATAGTGGTATCGGTTGTGATCTTTTTTGTCGCACCCTTCCTGATCCCCCTGATCTTTGGCAAGGATTACACCAGCAGTGTCCCCATGATACAGGCTATTCTGCCTGGTATCCTGATCCTGGTCGCATTCAGGATACTGAACAGCCGGCTTACAGGAAAAGGCAAACCCGAAGTTGCAATTTATACTTTCGTGCCTGCCCTGGTGATCAATTTTATTGCCAACCTGTTTCTGATACCCAGATTTGGAGGGATGGGAGCCGTATGGTCGACCAACATAAGTTATACGCTGGGCTCCATTGCTTTCCTGATCGTCTATTCAAGAAAGATCAATATGCCGATTTCGGAGATCTTCACTTTCAAAAAGACCGATTTTCTTTTTTTCCGGCAGCTTTCTGTCCGAGGGCATAATAATACCGGGCCTTATTAATATCTCCCAATTCACTGTAAAGGTCAGCAATGGCAAGATATGCCATGATATTTCCAGGCTGGATACCGATGACCTTTTGATAGCAGGCCATGGCTTTGATATACTGCCCAAGCTGGTGGTAAACCATCCCCATATTGGCCCATCCGGGAGTAAAAGTGGGATCCATGGCAACAGATTTCTGGAAATAGTACAAGGCTGAATCATACTGTTTTTCGATATTCAGAAAAACAGCACCCAGATCATTCAGGGCATTACAACTATTAGGATAGACCTTCAGGGACCTGCGGAGATGTTTTTTAATGTTTTCGCGTAAGTACTCGTTTGAAAGGCCGTAACTGATGAAGTTCTTGTCGTTGTACAGGGTGGTTAAAAGGTATGAGGCGTACTGGTAGTTTGCTTTGGCCGATTTTTCAAGACGTGGCATATCCCCGGTAAACAATGACATTGTGTCCCTCCATTTTGTATTCCTGCTGATCGTGAGAAGCCCGTACGGGATAAGGATCGCAATGACCAGGCCGATGATCTTGATCCGGGATTCAAGTTCAATAGTAAGGCTGTTTGGCTCTGTCCTGAACACTTTGAAGATCAGAAAAACCATGGTCATGATGAAACCCAGGGATGCAAGGAACACAAATCGTTCAGCAACCACTCCCACCACGGGAACCAACAGGTTTGAGTAGATGAAGATCCCGGTAAGATACCAGAGGATGGCAAATGATAAAAATGTTTTTCTGCGGATGTTGATAATGGCATACCCCAGCAGTACGGTATGGATCAGGACCGAAAGAAGGGCCAGGCCGTTGGACAGGGAGGTGAGAGGGATCATATTGTAGCCATAATAGTACAGCAGTGGATGCGGGTAAAGCAGTATCCTTAAATAAAACAAAAGCGATATCATGGTGGTGCCAAGCCTTATCCATAAATTCTTTTCAAAAAACAATGCATTATCAAAGTAGTAATGTGTGCTCACAGTTTGCGAAATGAAGATGCGCGGGATCAGGAAAGCGGCGAAAGCCGACAGGAGGATCATACAACCCGCAATGATGATACTACGTTGTTTGAGGCTGCTGAAGAAATAAAGCACCAGTATGTACAGTCCCATAAAAGGCAGGGCCGACATCTGGCTCACACAAGCCATGATGAACCAGATGCAGCTCAGTAAGATGAACCTGAATTTACGGGTATACGTAAACGTGAGCAGGGTATACATTCCTCCCATTCCAAACAGGTATGCAAGGATTTCATCCCTGTTTTTCAAACTGGCTACCACTTCCGTATGAACAGGATGAGCCATGAACAAAATCGTGATAAGTATGGGGAACAGGATATTAAATTTTACCAGCAGCCTCCGCAAGACGTAGAATGTAATCAGTGAGGCAATAAAATAAAGGAACACATTTACCAGATGGCTCCTTCCCGGTTTTTCTTTCCAAAGACTATACTCTATGGCAAAAGTGGCCCTCGCAAGGGGCCTGTAACTGCCTGTTTGAGAGCCTGCACTTTTATCGTCATCAATAAGATATGATGAAAAGATCGCAGGAATAGCTTTAGAACCCTGCCTCACAATATCATTGCCGGTAACAAGGGTGTCGTCAACTGAAAATTTATTCAATAAAGTGTTGCCGTACAGCAGGAAGGCCCAGATAAAGATCACAGCAATAACAATGAGATTGGCAATACGGGGCAATGCAGGAGGGAAAGCCGGTTGAGCTGCTGTCCCGGCCAGGATCCGCAGGGTTTTTAAGGATGGTTTTTTTCCGGATTTCTTTTTCATCCGCTAATTCTTAGGTAATGAAACCTGACTGCCGTTGCCCGATCTCCCGGGTCAGCAGTATGAAATCTTCAACACTGAGTTGTTCGGCACGGCACCTGAGAAAAGGAAGGCTGGGTTCATCCCTGATATCCACAGTTATTGGTTTCAGCGCATTGTGAAGGGTCTTGCGCCTCTGGTTGAAGGCAGTTTTAACGACCCTGAAGAATAAAACTTCGTCGCATCCAAGGTTTTCCCTGGTATTTCTTGTAAGCCTGATCACGGCAGATTTCACTTTTGGAGGGGGAATGAAGACCGATTCACTGACAGTAAAAAGGTATTCCGTATCATAGAAAGCCTGGAGGATCACACTTAAAATCCCATATGTTTTATTCCCGGGTTTTTGGGTAAGCCTTTCGGCCACTTCTTTCTGGAACATTCCGACAATGGTTCTGACTCTATGCCGGTATTTGATTGCTTTAAACAATATCTGGGATGATATGTTGTAAGGAAAATTTCCCAGCAGGGTCATGGGTTCCGAGGATCGTCCTGCTTCAGGAAAAGAATCCAGAGGGTAATCCAGGAAATCGGCCAGGATAAGCCTTTGCACGATTGAAGGATATTTCCCAGGCAGGTATTCAGCCGATTCACGGTCCACCTCAAGAAACCAGGGATCACGGGTATCATCCTCAAGCAGGTATTTGGATAAAACCCCGGTTCCGGGGCCGATTTCAAGAATAAGCCGTGGTTCCAGGGGAATGGATGCAATGATCTTCCGTGCAATATTTTCATCATGCAGGAAATGCTGGCCCAGGTGTTTCTTCGGTCTCACCATATCAATGAATCGTATCACCTCTGAGGGTACGGTATCGCTTTCTTGCCTCAGGAACAAAAAGGCTTCCCGGGTAGGTATTCAGCAGTTCCTGATATAAAGCCATTGCCCCCTGTTTATCGGCCAGCCAGGTCTCATGGATAACCGCCCTGTTCATTAAGGCTTCATCCGTGATTATGTCGACAGGGTGGTTTCTGATCACAATGGCGAACATCGAATCCGCCAGGGCGTATTTTCCCAGTTTCACGTATATCTCTCCTTTCCGGTAGTTTACATTTTCGAGGATAGGATGCTCCTTAAAGAGCATGGGAATTGAATCAAGGGTTTGCAAAGCCAACCTTTCATTATTCCTGAAATCTGCAAGCTCAGCCCGGGAATATATTCCCAGGGCAACGGTATTGCTGTCGGGGTCGTAATTATTGCTGATCAGCATGGAGAGTTCAAGGGCGTCATTTGAAATAAATTTTGCCGTTGCTGCTTTCAGGATGTCAAGCTGGGCCTTGGCCCAAGGGAATTCACCCATATAATACGAAAGGCGGGCATTCCTGAACTTGGCCTCCTGCCCGGTTGCATCGTTCTTAAAATCCCTGTATATCTGCTGGTACAATACAGTGGCAGTCCACAGATCCCCATAGTAAAGATGAATATCGGCAAGTTCCATTTTAACATCAGCACGTTCCTTTTCGGCCAGGCCTCTCCAACCTGTAACACGGTCAAGCAGGTCAAGAGCCGCTTCGGGGCTGTTCAGGTAAAAGGCATCAAGGTGGGCAAGGTCCAATGCAAGGCGTACTGCCCCGGGATCGTTTTCCCACCTTCCCAGTTCGGCAATCATGGATTTCTGCAAATCCCCCAAATTAGCTGTCATGGCCCCGGGATCCCCTGTCAGCCTGATGTATCCTGTATGCAGCTTATCCCTTCTCGCTGCTTCATAATAAGCATTTGAAGCCCCTTTCGCGATGATATAGTTATAAGCCTCATCAGCCACATCAAAATTACCGTTTGAAACCGCCAGATTTGCAAGGTCCATAATGCGGTTGCCGTCCTCCTTAAGCCGGCGGTCGAGGGCTTTGGCCTGGATCAGTGCCAGCTCAAAATCTTTCTGTTGTACGGAATACCACCATAACATCTCGGAGTAATATACTCTATCCGGGGCTTTCTGAATATATTCCAGAAGTGTTTTTCGAAAAATTTCATTTTTCGAATTATCATCATCCTGTGCCAGCAGGGTCTGGAGAATGTTTCTAACCGTAGGTTCATAGTTTCTGTCCACCGTCAGAAGGCTGAGGTATTCTTCAATAGCTCCCTTAAAATTCCCAGTGCGTTCATAGGCACTGGCAAGTTCAAAGGTGATAGTATGGATTTCGGGCATAAGCTCCCGCCCTCTTTTGTAAGTACTGATCACATAGTCAAGTTCACCTTTCGAATAAAATGCATTGGCGAGCTCATTAAGCTGCCGGGCATCGGCCGGCAGGCGTTTCAGGGCGTCATCGTATAATTTCTTTGCTTTTGCTGTATTTCCCTCCCTGAAATATACATAACCAAGATCGACCTGGTATTTCAGCGCATCAGGTTCTGTTTTCTGCTGGGTTTTAATAAGCTTCCTGGCTTCGTCGTATTCGCGTAACTCGACAAGGCAAAAGAAATAATAAGTGTAAGTATAATAGGTCGGCCTCTTAGGATAAATCAGGGCATAGATTTCAGCTGCCTGCTCGAAATTCCTGGCCTGAAAGTATTGCATTGCAATCTGGTCTTCATTATTTGCAGTTACCGCATCCTGCTGAAACGGAAGCACTGTGGTGCCTGCAGGATGGTCCTGTGCGTTGGAGAGAAGGGGGAGGATTATAAGTAGCGAAAACAGGCCCGAGCGAAGCATTTCACACAAGCCGCATTGGGTGTAGCGCAGCAAACCCCAGCGGTGGTGTGAAGATGCGAGCGGAAGCCTTGTTTCAATATATGAGCCAGGGTCACTTTTCATTACACTATCACGTTCATCACGCGTGCTGCCAGCCATGCCATAAGCCCCATTCCTGTCTTCATTGCGGATTCATCGACCTGGAACCCGGCAGTATGCAGGTTGTGGCTGGTTCCCAGAGCCGGATCAGCAATGCCGAGGCCGAAAAAGCATCCCGGAGCCTCCCGGGCAAAATAGGCAAAGTCCTCAGCACCCATTTTCTGTTCCATGGGTTTAACGTTGTTTTCGCCAAGATATTCCCCGGCGAGGGAGATAAGTTTAGCAGTAAGGTCCTCATTATTGAAGAGACAGGGATATCCCCTGTCGATTGTAATGTCGCATCTGCCGCCCATGGCTTCAGCCGTTCCATTGGCAATTTGCCTCAGGAGATCATGTACAAGGGCTCTCCATTCTTCGTCGAAAGTCCTTACTGTACCTTCAAGCCTTACAGTGTCAGGGATCACATTGGTACGCCCCTCCCCTATGAACCTGCCAACAGTTACCACTGTTGAAACCAGTGGATTGGCATTCCTGCTGACTATCTGCTGAAGGGCCACCACGATATGTGATGCAATAAGGATAGGATCAATTGTGGTCTGGGGCATGGCTCCATGTCCTCCTTTCCCTTTTACTGTAATAAAAAATTCATCCGTTGAGGCCATGAACATACCCGGCCTGAAACCCACTTGTCCGGAATTGAGAAACGGGAACACATGCTGTCCGATCACGAAATCCGGTTTCGGGTTTTCCATCACACCGGCCTGAATCATCTGGATTGCTCCTCCGGGAAAAGTTTCTTCGGACGGCTGGAATAATAGTTTTATCGTCCCCCTGAATTGCTCTTTAAGCCCATTCAGGATCTTTGCGGCGCCCAACAGGCAGGCCATATGAACATCGTGGCCACAGGCATGCATCACTCCCGGGTTTGCCGATTTATAATCAACTTCATTGGTTTCATTAACCGGCAACGCATCCATATCGGCCCTGAGTGCAAGGCAGACGGCTTGCGGCTCGCGGCCCTCAATGATCCCGACGATCCCATATCCGCCTACATTATCTTTAAAAGGAATACCATACTCCCGGAGTTTCCCTCCAATAAATTCCATGGTCATTTTTTCCTGCTTCGAGAGTTCAGGATGCTGGTGGATATGGCGGCGGATAGTTATAATTTCGGAATAATACTCTTCTGCCTTAAGGCGGATGATATTTGCGAGATCAGCCATGGTCATTGGATTTACGGACAAAGGTAATGGAAAAGAAGCGAAGTAGCGAGGCAGGGAGGTAGCGAAATTTCTCTATTTCGCTATTTCGCTACTTATTTTACAAAGGAATATTCCCGTGTTTCTTAGGAGGATTCTGCTTGCTTTTGTTCTGGGTGAGTTCCAGGGCCTGAATGAGCTTCATACGGGTCTGCTTCGGGAGTATGATCTCATCGATATATCCAAGTTCAGCAGCTTTGTATGGATTGGCAAAAGTCTTACGGTAGTTGTCAACAGCTGCGGCTCTTTCCGATTCGTCAAGTTTGCCTTTGTGAATAATATTTACAGCGCCCTCGGGGCCCATTACGGCTATTTCGGCAGTGGGATAGGCAAAATTGACATCGCCGCCGATATGCTTGCTCGACATCACGCAGTAAGCGCCTCCATATGCTTTGCGGGTGATGACAGTGATCTTGGGGACTGTTGCTTCACAGAAAGCATAAAGCAGTTTGGCTCCGTGCTTGATGATACCTCCGAATTCTTGGTTCGTTCCGGGAAGGAAGCCGGGTACATCTTCAAAAGTGATCAGCGGAATGTTGAACGCATCGCAGAATCTCACGAACCTGGCTCCTTTGACTGATGAATTGATATCAAGCACCCCTGCCAGGAAAGCCGGCTGGTTTGCAACAATACCCACCGGTTTGCCTCCAAGGCGGGCAAATCCAATGATGATATTACCTGCAAAATGAGGCATTACCTCGAAAAAATTATGATTGTCGACAACTGTCGTAATAATATCTTTGATATCGTACGGTTTGTTGGGATCGGCCGGGACTATATCCTGCAGGTTTTCATCCTGCCTCATGACATCATCGGTACATGGGCGGGTGGGAGGATCGGCCATGTTATTGGACGGAAGGAAACTGAGCAGTTCCCTGATCATCATGATGAGCTGTTCATCATTTTCAGCGGCAAAATGGGCCACCCCGCTCCTCGAATTATGCGTCATTGCCCCGCCGAGTTCATCCATTGTCACTTCTTCATGGGTCACGGTCCTGATGACCTCCGGGCCTGTGACGAACATATAGCTGCTTTCCTTTACCATGAATATGAAATCGGTCATAGCGGGAGAATAAACAGCACCGCCGGCGCATGGGCCAAGAATAGCAGAGATCTGGGGGATTACACCTGAGGCCTGGACATTACGATAGAAGATATCAGCATAACCGGCAAGGCTTTCAACGCCTTCCTGGATGCGGGCGCCGCCTGAGTCGTTAAGTCCAATCAGGGGAGCACCCACGCTCATGGCCATATCCATGATCTTGACAACTTTTTCGGCATTGGCACGGCTCATGGTCCCGCCAAACACTGTGAAATCCTGGGCAAAAACAAAAGTCAGGCGTCCGTCAACTTTTCCGTACCCCGTAACTATCCCGTCGCCGGGGATCTTGTTTTTGGACATGCCGAAATCATGACAGCGGTGGGTGACCAGCTTGTCCATTTCGACAAAGGTATTCGGGTCGAGGAGCAGGTTGATCCTTTCACGGGCTGTCATACGGCCCGATTTATGCAGTTTTTCTATTTTTTCAATTCCACCGCCAAGCTCTGCAGCTTTATTGCGGTTCTCAAATTCCTTTAACTTTTCTTCCAGAGGAATCATAGTTTACTGTTTTATTCCAGTTTAATCATAAGCTGATGAGCATTTACGGTATCTCCTTCTTTAACGAGTATTTCGAGCACAGTTTTATCGTGGCTTGCTTTGAATTCACTTTGCATTTTCATTGCTTCCACAACGATCAGGGTCTGACCGGCGGTTACCTTATCCCCTGCTTTGACAGGGATCCTGACTACCTTTCCGGGCATGGGAGAGGCCAGCAGATTCTCTTCTTCAAGCTCCATGCCTTTGTTCCTGCTGCTGATGTATTTGGATTCAGCATCAATGATCTCCAGGTTAAAGGTCTTGGCAAAGGTGTTCACAATATACTTTTTACTGCTTTCGCCTTCAATGAGTTCCACATTGTATGAATGCCCCTTGTAAAGGATTGAATAAACACCCCTTTCAACCATGGCAATGTCGATATCATACTTATGTCCGTCGATATCGAGGAGGACTTTATTCCCGGCCCGGTTCAAAACCTCGACTTTTGCGCTTCGGTTTCCAAGATTTACTTCGTATGCCATAGTTGAAATTTACGAATTACGATTTACGGTTTCCGGGTCACGGTTTCCGGTTAAAGCCTTAACACATTGCGTTTTCTTCCAAAATCTTTCCAGTTTGATCCCAGTTCGTCTGTATACCGGGGTGGCTGAATACGTTCCATTTTTGTCAGGAAATCGACGAAGGCAGCCATTATGGCCATATCCTCGCATTCTGTTCCGCAGAGGCGGGAAGAGTGCAGGAATTCCCCGTTCTTTTCGATGAAATGCGTATTGTATTGTCCCTCTGTGAAATCCTTTGTATCCATGATCTTTTCAAGGAACTTGATATTGGTCTTGACCCCTGTGATCTTATACTCATACAATGCACGTTTCATGCGGGCAATTGCCTCCGTCCTTGTCTCTCCCCAGGAGATCAGCTTGGTGATCATGGGATCATAATAAATAGGGATCTCATATCCTTCGTAAACATAACCGTCGCAACGAAGGCCAAGTCCATGAGGTTCGGTTATATGACTGATCACGCCTGGGTTAGGCATGAAGTTATTGTCGGGGTCTTCGGCATAGATCCTGCACTGGATCGAATGCCCGTGCTGCTGGAGGTCTTCCTGACTGAACGGGAGAGGATTCCCGTTGGCTATATTGATCTGTTCCTTAACAAGGTCAACACCCACTACCCTTTCGGTGACCGGGTGCTCAACCTGCAATCTGGTGTTCATCTCAAGAAAGTAATATTCCAGGTCATCGCTTACAATAAATTCTATGGTACCTGCCCCTTTATAGTTTACTGCCTTTGCAGCCTTAACGGCGACCTCCCCCATTTCGCGGCGGAGTTCAGGGTTCATCAGGGGTGATGGGGTTTCCTCAATAACTTTCTGATGCCTTCTCTGGATGGAGCATTCCCGTTCAAAGAGGTGTATGGCATTTCCATAGTTGTCGGCCAGGATCTGGAATTCGATATGATGGGGCGACTGGATGTATTTTTCAATGTAGACCGAATCGTTGCCGAAGGCATTCATGGCTTCCGATTTTGCACGGCGGAAGGAAGAACCAAGCTCATCAATATGTTTAACAAGCCTCATGCCTTTTCCACCTCCTCCCGCGGTAGCTTTGATCATTATTGGAAGCCCGATCCCCTTTACAATTTCGAGGGCTGTCTCCTCATCGTTGATCTTTTCCGTTGTACCCGGTACAACAGGGACTCCGGCTGCGATCATGGTCTGGCGGGCAATGATCTTATCGCCCATGGTCGTGATGGCATAAGGATCAGGACCTACAAAGATGATGCCTTCTTCCTGGCAGCGGGCGGCAAATGCTGCATTCTCGGAAAGGAACCCGTATCCCGGATGAATTGCATCGGCAGCGGAAATTTTTGCAGCCCGGATTATCGCCTCAATATTAAGGTAACTCTCGCGGGAAGGAGCAGGGCCTATATTGTACGCTTCATCGGCATACCTTACATGCATCGAATTACGGTCGGCATCGGAAAAAACAGCGACTGACCTTATGCCCATTTCCCTGCATGAACGCATTACCCTGACTGCAATTTCACCCCTGTTGGCAACAAGTACTTTTTTAATCATTTGCAGGTTAATTAATCTTATTCCAAACTGCGAAATTACGACTAAAAATCATTCACACATAAAACTATGCAGATGTAATCTATAATTTTCATTGTGAACGAGTTAACAGATGAAATAATTTTATTAACCTACCCTTAGAGCAAAGCAATTTTTACGATCTTTGGGCCCTGTTACTATTTTATTCAAATGCCCTTAAAATTTAACATCTTTTTCCTGGGTATTCTTATGCTTTTTGCTGTTTCCTGCAGGCAGGAGGAGAAAAAAGCAGGAAAAAAATCCCAGGACTCTCCCGTTCTTACCAGTGTTGAGGCAAAACGTTTCAACCTGCTGCTTACAGACCTGGAGGAGTTAAAGGCAGATCGCTGCATGAAAAACGCATCGCTTGGTTATTTTATCATCGACATCACGCGGGAGAATAAGAAAACAGTAATCGCCGAATGTGAACAAACCAGGCCGATGATGCCGGCTTCAACGCTCAAGCTGTTTGTTACGGCTCCGGCACTCGAAATTTTCGGGCCGCCAATAATACCGGAAGTCACGGTGACCAATGAGCATAGCGTAAACTGGAGATCTTCGAAACTCCTTCGCCGTATAGGGGGTAAAATATACAACCATAATACAAAAGATGCCGGTGTACAGGCCATCCTTGAGTTCTGGAAAGCAAAAGGGCTGGATACCCGCGGTATGTATCTTGACGACGGTAATGGTTTATCCAGGAATAATGCCATATCCCCGAAGCAGCTGGTTGATGCATTGTACATAATGACCAACTCGAAATATTTCCTTCCCTTTTATGAATCCCTGCCTATTGCAGGCCTTACGGGTACCCTGCATAAAGCTTTGAGGGGTACTGTGGCCGAGGGAAGGGTAAGGGCCAAGACCGGGACCATTGCAGGTGTGAAAAGTTTTGCAGGATATGTTAAAAGCATGTCGGGGCGGGAACTGATCTTCTCAATCATAGTCAACGATTACAGCTGCCGAACAAAGCTGATCAAAAAGAAACTTGAAGCCATCCTGCTCAGGATGGCAGAGGTGTAATAAGTAAGACTTTTATTTTGTTATAACCAGTTTTGCAGTCTGTGTTGCCCCCGATGCATTCAATCTGCAGAAGTAGATCCCCGGTGGAAATCCGGAGGCATTAAAGGAAACCTGGTTCAACCCTCGATTGCCTTGTTCCGGGATTACCGCAACTTCATTTCCGCGGAGATCATAAATTGTAATCATTACCGGACCATTTCCTGTGAGAGTAAATACTATACGGGTTTTCTCGCTAAACACATTCGGTTGAATATTCAAGTTAAGCCCCCTGGAATGAGAACTTTGTTCTTCCTGTACGGAGGTGCCGGATCCGCAATTTCCTGTTGGGTTGCGGCTGTACCAGATTGATCCGCTGTCGGGCCAGATAGTGTGCAGAACACAGCCTGTAAAAGCAATAAAGGGTTGTCCTCCATGACCCAGTAATACAGGGTCGTCCCAGCTTGCACCCCCGTCAAGTGACTTCATATACATTGCGCCTGAATTCCACCTTATAAACACCAGGTGGAGTCTCATTGAATCCCGTACAAGATATGGGTATGCTTCGGTAAGTGGGTCCGTGGTTAACTGTTTTTCAGGGTTCCATGAAGTGCCTGAATCTGAGGATTGCTTAAGCCAGATGTCATAATTCCCGCTACGCGTATCGCCGCAGGGGACATCCACATAAGTGCCGTTAAGGGATACCATAGGGCAGTACGACATGGCTCCCCCGTTGATCAGCGACATGTTCTGGTCCCAGGTATGCCCGTAATCCAGGGAACGGGCGTAATACGTCTGCATATTCCCATTCCGTTTATCATTCCAGACCATATGGATTTGCGAACCCTGGGCCCTTATGGCCGGATCTTCGGAGCGGCCATCGGCAGAAGTAAACCTGACCTCAGGGCCCCACGATACTCCGCTGTTGACGGATTGAATAAGAAAGATTTCTGAATTTGATGTTGAGACATCTATGTTTAGTGCAACTGTGATTACAGAATCCGAGGCAGCAATTCCAGGCCAGAAAGTGGAACTACCATCCAACAACACAGCGGGGTTCCAGTTTGCCCCGCCATCCACAGACCTCTTATACCAGGCATTTGGTGAATCAAACCAGACCAGGTGGACTGTTGAGCCCGATATTGCAATTGCAGGAAAGCTTGCGCTTCCGGTGGTGTCGGTTAGAGGAACAGGGTTACTCCAGTTAAGGCCCCGGTCAGAAGAATGCGCATAATAAATTGCTGAGCCCTGGGTACGGATATCACTCCAGACGACGTTCAAAGTGTCTCCGCATGCAACCAGGCATGGCCCCATATTCTCATTGAGGCCGGCGGCAATTGAGCCGGGTGAAAGTTTAACCCTCGGGCTCCATTGAGCCATTGCAGCCAGGAAAGATAAAAGCGCAATAGGGATCAGAATTAGAATTTTTGTTCTCATCTTATTATTTCCTGTATTTGTGAGATGTAGTTGCAGGCTTTGCACAGTTCCTGGTCTTGGTCTCCTTTTCACGGTAATAATAACTGTTCTTATTACATGAAGCTGCAAGAATGGAAAGTACAAGAATAGCTGAAATGAGGTATATTTTTCTTGGGATCATGGCTTGATACCTTACCGTCATTGATTAAACAAACGACTGAAGATCATATAACTTTCTGTAAATTCTGTTTCGTTCGAGCAACTCGGTGTGAGTACCTCTTTCGACGATCTCCCCTGCCTGCAGAACGATGATCTCGTCGGCAAATTGTATCGTTGAAAGGCGGTGGGCGATTACAATGGAAGTGCGGTTCTTCATAAGGTTTTCGAGGGCCTGCTGCACCTGCCTTTCACTTTCAGTATCCAGGGCCGATGTGGCCTCGTCGAGG
The DNA here is from genome assembly GCA_026391775.1 of Bacteroidota bacterium. Lineage (GTDB taxonomy): Bacteria > Bacteroidota > Bacteroidia > Bacteroidales > FEN-979 > CAIRDP01. The sequence continues at coordinate 7,508 of JAPLDK010000039.1, read as the reverse complement.
ATCAGGATAGGCGGGTTCTTTAACACGGCCCGCGCTATGCTCAGCCTCTGCCTCTGGCCACCCGAAAGTTTTGTTCCCCTGTCACCAATGTTAGTCTGATAACCAAAGGGCATGTTTTCGATGAATTCATGGGCATTGGCAACTTTTGCGGCGGCTACCACGTCTTCCTCGCTGGCTGTTTCCATACCAAAAGCGATGTTATTGAAAACGGTATCGTTAAAGAGTATGGTCTCCTGGGAAACAATTCCCATAAGCCCCCTGAGATCGTTGATCACCATTTTCTGAATTGGCAGACCGTCGATCAGGATCTCGCCTTTCCTGGTATCGTAAAAACGCGGCATTAGGTCCACCATAGTGGATTTGCCTCCACCGGAAGGTCCGACAAGGGCAATGGTTTTGCCTTTAGGTATCACGAGGCGGACATCTTTCAGCACTTCCTCTTTGATATAGGCAAAGCTCACATTCCTGAATTCTATTTCTTTTTCGAATGTCTTCTTGGCGATGGCATTGGGTATTTCCTCTATCACCTCGGGTTCATCGATAATCTGTTGTATACGGTCAAGCGAAGCAGCCCCTTTTTGGAGGTTATAATAAGCCTGGGTGATCGTTTTTGCCGGGGTTATGACCTGTGAGAAGATTATCATATAGGTGAGGAAGGCTGCGGCATCAAGAAGGTTTCCCGGGGTGAACACAAGCTGCCCACCGAACCAGAGTACAATGCTGATAACCACTGCCCCGAGGAACTCACTCAGAGGTGATGCCAGGTCACGCTTGCGGTACAGCCTTACCATGAGCCGGTAAAAGGTATTATTCGTATTCCGGAACCGTTTGTCGGCAAAGTCAATAGCGGTAAATGCTTTGATAATCCTGAGCCCGGAGAGTGTTTCTTCGATTATTGACAACAGTATCCCCATTTGCTTCTGGCCTTTGTCGGATGTCCTTTTCAGGCTCTTTCCGATCTGGCCGATGATAAGCCCCGAAACAGGCAGCAGTATCAGAATGAAAATACTCAGTTTAGGGCTGATGGCGAATAAGACGCCGATATATGAAAGTATCTGGATAGGGTCCCGGAAGACCATTTCGAGGGAGCTCATGATGGACCATTCCACTTCCTGCACATCGGTGGTCATCCTCGACATGATATCCCCTTTCCTCTGTTCATTGTAATAGCCCAGCGGAAGGATAAGTGATTTATAATACAGCTGGCTGCGGATGTCTTTAACCACGCCATTCCTCACAGTGGCAAGGAAAAACATAGCCAGGTAACGGAAGATGTTTCTAAAGAAGAAAAGGATGACAATGGTGAAACTGATGTAGATCAGCATCTGTTTCTCTCCCTTGTCATTGATCATCATCCCGAAGAAATAATAAAAATTATCTTTCAGCGCATCAAACGAAAGAATACGGGTAAGCTCATTCAGGGAGTGAACATTTGAAAAATTGAGGGCAGGAGCCTGGGTGGGGATCATTACCTGGTGAAACAGCATCTGCAGCACCGGAATGAAGAGGGTAAACGATACCAGGGAGAATAGTACGGAAAGTATGTTGAAGAGGATATTCAGACTCGCATAAAGCCAGTATGGCTTTGCATATCGTAATATCTTGATCAGGTTCTTCATCAGGGCAAAGGTAAAAATTTTATCCTATGGAATATTACCTTTGTACAATATTCAAACCTCATGAATTTTAAGGTTTCCTCCATAACGACGAAACTTCTCCTTCTGTTCATGTTTGTCGGACTGGCTTCCGTAGCGGTAGTCGGCATATACTCATTTTATGCTGCCCGTGAAGCTATTGTGAAGAGAACCATGGATCAGCTGATTTCGGTCAGGGCTGTTAAGAAACAACAAATCGAGTATTTCTTTACAGAAAAGATCAGGAACCTGGAATTTCTTTCCCTGAGCAATGATATGAGACAGCTGGCCCCGGATCCAACGGCCTGCAGTGATAAAAACAATCAGGAAAGGAGGATTGCCCTGGAGAACATCAGGGCCTATGACCGGAGTTATGGCTTTTCCAACCTCTTTCTGATAAGCTTCAAAGTGGATAATCTTTCTGTCTTCTCGTTCAATGACCCCGGTTCGGCAGTATGGCCTGCTGAGGAGCATAAAAAGTTCGCACAATTACGGGAGATACTTCAATATCGGGATTCACTGGTGATCATTGATCTGTTCCAGCGATTTGAGAAGGATACACTGCCGGTTTGTTTCCTTGGTAAAGGGATTAAGGATGAAGAGGGCAAACTGATCGGCGCGGTAGTCCTGGAGGTCTCATCTGCCGAGATAAACCGTATTATGCTTCAGAACAACAGCAGGATAGGACTTGGGCAGTCGGGAGAAGCCTACCTTGTGGGGCATGATTTCCTGATGCGTTCCGAGTCGAGGTTCATTCCACATTCAGTATTAAATACAGAAGTTTGCTCCTTAAGCGCAAAAAAAGCCACACTCAATGAAACCGGGGCAATCGGGACTACCGACTACAGGAACATCCAGGTATTCAGCGCTTACGAGCCCCTGAATATCCCGGGTTTGAAATGGATCATTCTTGCCGAGATCGACTATGCAGAATCCCTGATCCCGGTAAACAGGATCAGGAACGATATCCTTCTTGTTTCCCTTATCATCTCTATTTTTATACTGGCAATTGCCAGGCTTATTTCCAAAATGATCACCCAGCCGATCATCAGGCTTAAGAATGCCGCACTTAAAACCGGGCAGGGGGATTTTAACAGCAGGGTAGATATCAAATCATCGGATGAAATAGGAGCCCTGGCAGGGACTTTCAACACCATGATCGACAGGATCAGGGAGGAACGGGCAAGGAGGTTATCGGCAATGTACGACGGGCAGGAGATGGAAAGGCAGAGAGTTTCAAGAGAGCTGCACGACGGTCTCGGGCAGAAACTGGTGGGGGCAAAATTGCAGCTTGAGAATTGTGAAGGCCAGGATTATCTTTGTCTTCAGAAGACTTTTAGCGAAATAAAGAATGTTTTCGGATCACTTATTGAAGAGACCAGGCAGATATCGAATGACCTGATGCCGCCGGCCCTGAATGAACTCGGGCTTGCAAATGCGCTTGAGAATCTCTGCAATACGGCAGGCCATCAGGCCAATCTTGAAATTGAGTTTTATACACACGGGCTTGATGACCCGCCAGATAACAAGACAACGGTTTACCTTTACCGTATTGCCCAGGAGGCGCTTAACAACGCAATCCGTCATTCCGGGGCAAAAGACATCAGCATGCAGCTTATTGAAAACAAAGAGAACCTTATACTGATCTTTGAAGACAACGGCAGTGGATTTGACATAGGGCAGGGCGAACCAGGCGGAGGAAACGGTCTTTATAATATGCAGGAAAGGGCCCGGATACTGGGAGGGACATTGAATGTGGAGACCGGGCCGGGCAAAGGAACGACAATCAGGGTTAAAATACCGAAACACAAATGAAAACCAAGATCAAAGTCCTCCTGGTAGATGATCATCAGATCATCCGTGACGGCCTGAGCAATATGCTCCGGGAAGCAGGGGATATTGAAGTATGCGGAGGCGCTGCCGATATAACCAAGGCGCTCGAAATGGTAAAAAAGATCAAGCCGGATGTGGTTATCACCGACCTGTCGATGCCCGGCAAATCAGGCATTGAACTTATCCGCAAAATTCATGAGAAGCATCCGGATATTTACGTCCTTGTGCTATCGATGTATGTGACCGAAGATTACATTTTCAATGCACTTAAAGCCGGGGCCAAGGGCTATCTTCCAAAGCAGGACACCACGAAGGCGGAACTTCTTAAAGCCATCAGGACGGTAGCCAGGGGAGAGGAATTTTTCAGTGATGCAGTAGCCCAGGTGATCTCCAAGCTGTATTCCCATTCGGTAAAATCAACGGCAAAACCTGAGGCAGTTGCCCGGAAGGCAAACCTCACCTCCAGGGAAACGGAGATCCTCCGTTTATACACTGAAGGCTTATCCAATATGGAGATTGCCGATCGCCTGAACATCAGTATAAGGACCGTTGAGACCCACAAGAACAATATCATGCAGAAGTACAATTTCAAAAGTACTGTCGACATGGTGAAGTTTGCCATCCGCAATAATCTTGGAGAGGCGTGATGCATTCTCGTTATGATCGTGTTGGAGGTGATGACCGCATCGTTTCAGGCCTTTAAACCCCTGCTGGCCTGGTCAGATACTACGTAAAACACTTAGTTTCAATTCAGAACATCCGGTATTCCACAGTTAAGTGGGGTTTACTTCATTTGTACCCTGGCAAATGATCAATCCCATAAGAAACTTTTAACGGAATATAAACTTTAATCTTCGATTTATGTTAGAAACTGGTTCAACCGGCTTTATGCTGTTAGCGGCCAGCCTGGTCATGCTTATGACCCCGGGCCTGGCAATGTTCTATGGCGGTCTGGCAACCAAGCGCAACATCCTGGGTATTATGATCCAGAGTTTTGTTTCACTTGGCTGGACTACTGTTTTATGGGTAACCTTCGGGTATTCGCTTTGTTTTAGCGGAGGTGACGGAGGCATTATCGGGAATTTCGACAAGGCGTTCCTTCATGGGGTCTTACCTACTTCAATGTATACGAACGGGAAAATCCCGGAATATGTGTTCATTGCCTACCAGATGATGTTTGCCATCATCACACCGGCATTGATAACAGGGGCTTTTGTGAACCGTGTTAATTTCAAGGCCTATTTCATTTTCCTGACGATGTGGCAAATCCTCGTTTATTATCCGTTTGTACATATGATCTGGGGAAATGGTCTCCTGGCACATTGGGGCGTACTTGATTTTGCGGGTGGTGTTGTTGTTCATGCAACTGCAGGGTTTGCAGCACTTGCTTCTGTAATTTATGTAGGCGCCCGTGTCGACAAGAATTCCACTCCCAACAGTATTCCTCTTGTAGCTATTGGGAGCGGGTTGTTATGGTTCGGGTGGTATGGTTTTAACGCCGGCAGCGAGGTAGCAGTAGACACTGTAACTTCCCTGGCGTTCTTAAATACGGATGTTGCAGCTTCTTTTGCAACGGTAGTCTGGTTGTTCCTTGAATGGTCCCATGCCAAGAAACCAAAGCTTGTGGGCCTGCTTACTGGCTCAATAGCAGGTCTGGCGACAATTACCCCCTGTGCGGGATTCGTGCCCTTGTGGTCTGCCCCAATTATCGGAGGAGCGGCCAGTGTATGCTGTTACCTGGCTGTCCAGTTTAAAAATAAAATGAAATGGGATGATGCTCTTGATGTGTGGGGAGTTCACGGCATAGGTGGCGTATTGGGCACCATCCTGCTCGGTGTTTTTGCTATAAAGGGTGTGAATGCTGCCGGTGCCGATGGCCTGCTTGCAGGAAACGCTTCTTTCTTTTTCAAACAGGTGGTTGCAGCTGTTGCAGGTGCAGCATATGCCTTCGTCTTCACTTATATCATGCTGGTCATCATCAATTATATCACTCCAGTAAAAGTGAATGAAGAGGCTGAAAAGACCGGCCTCGATTATGCCATTCACGGAGAAAAGGCTTACGACGAGGGAGCACTGTAGCGGAAGCCGGGAGCCGGGACTCGGGAATCGTGAATCCGGCCAGTCACGGATCACGATTCACAGATCGCGTAATTTCCATATCTTTGCCCCATGGAAAGCATGCGACAACAGAAAATCAACCGTATGATCCAGAAAGAGCTCGGCATCGCCTTTCTGCGCGAAGGCCGTGGCCTTTTCGGCGGGGCCATGATCACGGTCACCAAGGTCACCGTTACCAAGGACCTGGCACTGGCAAAGATCTACCTCAGCCTCTTCGGAACCAAGGATAAAGCCGCACTTATGGCTCTGATCCGGCATCATGGAAGGGACCTTAGGTTTCATATGGCCCAGGGGTTGCGCAACCAGCTGAGGATCATCCCTGAACTCCAGTTTTTTGAAGACGACTCCCTCGATTATATCGACAAGATTGATAACCTGTTGAAAACCTGATCATTTCATGCAGTACGATCCGATAAAACGTTCCCTGGGCAAGGTGTTCAATAAAACCCCCATTCTGCGCAGACTGTTTTACAAACTCCTGGATATACTGCTTTTGAGATCCTGGCATGTGAGAAAAGAACTCAGGCAGTGGGCGCGGTTTAAAACCGGTTCCGGAAAAGTGAAGATCCTGGATGCTGGATCCGGGTTCGGACAGTACACTTATTTCATGTCGGGGCTCAGGCCGAACAACAGCATACTTGCGGTTGACGTTAAGGAAGAACAGATTGCCGACTGCAATACCTTTTTCGGGCGGATTAACCGGCCGGGCGTTTTGTTCGAAAAAGCTGACCTGACCACATTTACAAAGCAGGATTATTTTGATCTCATTCTTTCGGTGGATGTCATGGAACATATTGCCGAAGATGAGAAAGTTTTTGCGAACTTCTACGATTCCCTGACCCGGGAGGGCATGCTGCTGATCTCAACTCCTTCGGACAAGGGAGGATCCGATGTTCATAACCATGACCATGGGGAATCCTTTATCGATGAACATGTGCGTGACGGGTATAACATCAGCGACATCCGGGAAAAGATCAGGAAAGCAGGTTTCAGCCGCAGCGAGGCAAGTTACACCTATGGAAAACCCGGTCAGCTGGGCTGGAAACTTTCAATGAAATATCCCATCCTGATGCTGAATGCCAGCAAACTCCTGTTCATCATTCTTCCCTTCTATTATCTCATCATATTCCCGTTTGCATTGTTGTTCAATTATATCGATTTGCATACAAAACATAAGACTGGAACAGGATTGTTAGTCAAGGCCTGGAAGTAGCGAGGCAGCGAAATCAATATGAACTTTCCATTATATATAGCGCGACGTTATCTCTTCTCCAGGAAGTCCCATAACATCATCAACATCATCTCCCTGATATCTGCGGCAGGTGTGATGATAGTGACTGCTGCCCTGGTGATCGTGCTCTCAGTATTCAACGGGTTTGCACGCTTGTCGGAATCGCTTTTCAATTCATTCAATCCCGATATGGCCATCACCCTGAAGCAGGGAAAAACATTCAGAACCAACGAACTGGACATCCGCCGATTAAAAAAAATAAAGGGTGTAAAATACGTGACTGAAGTGGTTGAAGAGAACGCCCTGATGAAATATCTCGACAAGCAATCCATCGTTACCCTGAAGGGTGTAAGCAGCGGTTATGAGAAGATGTGCGGCATAGATACCATGATGGCTGCAGGGCATTTTATCCTGGAGCAGGGTGACATGAATTATGCAGTGCTTGGATATGGGATTGCCGATTACCTGGGGGCAAACCTGAGTGATTTTAAAAACCCGATCACTGTATATGTAGCCCGCCGTGATGCAGATTTTTCAAATGTCTTTGACAATGCCTTCAATACGGCTTCCATTTTCCCATCGGGCACCTTTTCAATACAAACCGATTTTGACGTGAAATATGTGCTCCTGCCCATCCGCTTTTTAAGGCAGATCCTGGGATACCATGAGGAGCTTACTTCCCTTGAGATTGG
>JAPLDK010000069.1 GCA_026391775.1 Bacteroidota bacterium | reverse complement strand
TTCTGATTAAATTAGGAGCGACCTATTCCCAGGAAGATAAATTCAGAGGTGTAAATGGTGAGGAATTAGGGAAACCGGTAAAGCCCCAATTTTTAAAAACTCTTTAATTCTGCCCAGTGCTAATAAGCCTTTTAGGATTGCATTCTTCATCAACTGAAGCAAAGATGAATTTACCTTCAATTGCTTTTATCCTGCCAGGTTCCTGATTAACATCTAACCATATTTCGGTGTCAATAACCAATTTGACGGGACCGGCCGATAGAATTTTCGCACTAACCATCACCATTGACCCAAGGGGAATAGCGAGTAGAAATTTTACTCTTTCAACTGAAACCGTTACCATTCGCTGACGAGTAAACTGTTTGGCAGCGATATAAGCTACTTCATCCATCCATTTCAGGGCATTGCCACCAAAAAGATTTCCCTGGTCGTTAACAAATTCCTGAAATACAATCCGGTCCTGTCGGGATTCAAATTGTTTGGACTTTTGACTTACACCCATCAGGTTAATTTATTTCTCACCACCCTTTTTTAAAACAGTTTTCAGAACTGTTTCTTTGTCAATCTTTTTGGTGCAGAAGAACCAATCGTGGCAGGTAACACCTTCCTGTTTCCCTTCCATCCTTTCCTTTGCAAGTCCGCAGGAACCTGCAGTAGGCACAATCACATCATCACCCGGACGCCAGTCGGCCGGAGTAGCCACACCGAAAGCATCTGCTGTCTTAAGGGCAATCACAACCCGTAACAATTCATCAAAATTACGGCCCAAACTTAATGGGTAATAAATGATGGTACGGATAATCCCCTTTGGATCAACTACAAACACCGCTCTCACTGCTTTTGTATTGCTTTCACCAGGCTGGATCATCCCATACTTTTTAGCAACTTCCATCGTGATATCCTCGATAAGCGGAAATTTCACCTCGATATCCTTCATCCCTTTATACTGGATTTTCTCCTTGATAGTCCTCAACCATGCAATATGGCTGAAAAGTCCGTCAACCGAAAGCCCAACCAATTTACACCCGGCTTCAGCAAACTTACCTTCCATGGATGCAAAAGTCATGAACTCCGAGGTACATACCGGGGTAAAATCGGCAGGATGGCTGAAAAGAATTACCCAACCTCCCTGGTAATCATCGGGAAAATTAATCTCTCCCTGGGTTGTAATGGCTTTGAATGCCGGAGCCTTATCTCCTATACGTGGCATTGAAACATTTACATTTTCTTCCATAACTTTTTTTTTAAGTTGGATATTTTTATCAAAGATAATACAAATTATGAACAAATGTTCATTACATTTGCTTTTTCTTTTAATAAAAGCTATACAAAATAATATTTATGAAACATGAAGAGTCTGGTTTTAATACCAAACTAATCCATTCAGGCAGCATCGATGATAAGTTCCATTCAGCGACCGTTCCTATTTATCAGACATCCACCTTTTCTTTTAACAATGCCGATGAAGGTGCGAGATGTTTTGCAGGTGAAAGCGATGGATATATTTACACCCGCATTGGAAACCCTACAATTCATGCGCTTGAACAACAACTGGCCATACTTGAAAACGGCTATGGAGGGATTGCCGTGAGTTCAGGAATGGCAGCAGCTACAACAATATACCTTGGCCTGATGAGCCAGGGGGATCATATTATCAGTACCGATGCCATCTACGGTCCTGCCAGGGGTGTTATGGAAAAACAATTCACCCGTTTTGGGTTTCAATCAACCTACATCAACACCACAGATGCTGCACAGATTGAAAAAGTTATTAGACCCAATTCTAAAATATTATACATAGAAACCCCGGCAAATCCAACGATGGATATAACCGACCTGGTTGCCTGTGCTGAGATTGCGCATAAGCATGGTTTGTTGCTGGTTGTCGATAACACTTTCTGTAGTCCGTATTTACAGAACCCGCTGGATTTGGGTGCAGATGTCGTATTTCATTCCATGACCAAATCCATCAACGGCCATGCCGATATTGTGGCAGGGATCATCATAACGAAAGAAAAAGCGATGTACGACAAGCTCAGGAATATGATGATCAACCTGGGTTGCAATATGGATCCTCACCAGGCATACATGGTTCTGCGGGGAGTAAAAACACTGGGAATCAGAATCGACAAGGCCCAACAGAGTGCTCTGGAAGTTGCAAAGTTCCTTGAATCTCATCCGCAGGTCTCATGGATCAGATACCCTGGCCTGCAATCCCATCCACAGTTTAAGCTTGCTAATCAGCAGATGAAAGGGAACGGTTCTATGATCAGTTTCGGGCTTAAAGGAGGCTATGATGCTGCAAAGAAATTACTCGATAATGTAAAACTTGCCCTGCTGGCAGTTTCCCTTGGGGGAGTAGAAACGTTAATTCAACACCCTGCATCAATGACGCACTCGAAGGTTTCTCCTGAGGACAAGAACAAAGCAGGAATTACCGATGATCTGATAAGGCTTGCAGTCGGGATAGAAGATTCCAGAGATATTATCAATGATTTAGACCAGGCCCTTTCAGGATAAAAAATCAGTCAATAACCCCCGTGTGCTTAGAGAACATTAATTTAAGAGCTGTTAGTAATAGAAAAACTCCAAATATCTTTTTCATGAGATTTTCTGGGAGGCGCAAGGCAATCATTGAGCCAAAATATCCCCCAATCATAAAGGAGACAGCAATAATCAGAGCATACCAGATATTGACCTGGCCAGCTTTATAATAATTATATGCGGCAAAAAGTCCGATCGGAGGTAACATGACAGCCAGGCTGGTTCCCTGGGCTGTATGCTGATCTACCCCTAAAAAATAGACCAGTGCAGGAATCATGATTACTGCACCACCCACTCCAAATACACCACCGAAAACACCGGTCATCAGACCAATGGCGATAAGTGTTAATAGTGTTGTTGTTCCCATAGTTCATGGATTGTTTTAAAATCTGAATTGATATTTTCTTTTCGAAAGTACGTTGCCGGATTACGTAAATGGCTATTCCTGTTTCACCGGCAACACAAGGCAACTTGGCCCTCCGGTACCTTTAATAAACTCTGATAGATTCAGAACATGAACAAGAAAGCCCGCTTTTTGGAGCATCTCAATTGCCTCTGAATTGGCTTCTTCTGCGATAATAGTTCCTTCCCCATTTGAAATTACATTGCCGTTGACAAAATTTCCAGGTTTTAGTTTAATAGTATGATAACCTGAGAAAAAATCATCAGGAAAAATATCACTAACCGTCAGAATAAGGTCCTCTGCCAGTATCGTCATTGCCCCACCCAGATGCAGATAAGGTGAAGGTACCCTTGCCACCCGGATGTTATACCCATAGGTTCGGAGGATGTCAGAAAGTTGGGTAATGCCATCGGCATTGGTCCTTAAAGAATGACCAATAAATGCCGTATTTCCTGAAATAATGATATCACCACCTTCGGCAGTTGCAGGTGGTTGGATACTGCCGATCCGGGGAATTCTTTCAGCATCCAGAAACGATGACATCCATTGCTCCTCCCCTCTTCTGCTGACAAGCCCCATCAGTAGTTTTATATAACCCTCCCTAATACAAACGGCCGGGTCCCTTGTAAAAACGGAATTCGGATGTTTAGGCATTTCTGTGATATTTAAAATTCTGATCCCGGATTTTTGCAGTATTTCAGTTAGTCTGGAATGTTGAAAGAGGGCTAGTGCAGGTACCGGGACAGCGGTGTAATTATGCGCATTCAATCTTGAATTAATCCCATATTCCTTCGCGGGGAAGGATACAATCACAACGCTCATATGTCCCTTAGTATACCTGCTATTTAATTTAACCCGGTAAATTCACCGCCTTCCGGGCCGGAACCCGGGTCCAGGGATTGCCCTGGGGTTCATACCATTGATTCAATTTTGCAAAATTTGTCAGCATGCACAGGGGCGATTGACAATAAAATATCCCAGAAATCCTCCGAAAGCAATGCTTGCATAAGGATTGCTGGTAATTGCACAGGTGCCTGAGGCACAGCCTACGAAATAAAAGTATAAAAAACCTCCCAGTCCGCCAAGTGAAGTAAAAAGGATGGGTTTCCAGAAGTCCCAGGTTGTAAGTCTTTCTTTAAAAGGTATGAGCGCTTTGTCTGTTTTGCAGGTATCTGACATAATGGTATATTTTAATATCCTTAATAAAAATTCTTTTGCAAAGTAACGAATAAAAATTTAATTAGTGATATTTATGCGCTTTATTTTGAATAATTCTGTTTTTTGACTATATTTGTCAAAATATTGTATTCAAAATGAACTCTTTTTCTGCTCAAATCCGTGAACTTCGGCGACAAAAAGGCGATCCCTTACGAACAGTGGCCGCCTTTTTGGATATTGACCAGGCTATTTTAAGCAAAATTGAGAGGGGCCAACGGAAGGCTTCCCGCCCGAACGTACTTAAACTTGCTGAATATTTTCATTTTGATGAAGCGTCTCTTCTCAAAGCCTGGCTTTCCGATAAAATCTTTTATGAAATTGCAACAGAAGATGATGCAATTGAGATATTAAAGGCCGCTGAAGAAAAAGTCAGATATCACTTGTTTCAGAAGACTGATAGAAGAATGGTTTTAAAAAAAATGAAGGACCTTCTGAGATTATCCGGGAAAATCAAAAAAGCATGGATTTATGGATCATTTGCAAGGGGTGAGGACGGTCCGCTAAGTGATATTGACATTGCTGTCAGGACAGATAAGGACTTCAGTTATTTTGATCTGGCCGAAGTTCAATACAATCTGGAAAAGGAATTGAACAGAAAAATTGATATTGGTTTCATGGATGCCTTTAAACCTTACATTTTTGAGAATATCAGGCCCGATTTAAAACTAGTATATGAAAGATAAAGCCAGGGATAGTCTTGACAGGTTATTCCATATACAGAAAGCTATCTCTGAAATAGAGCGCTTTACAACAGGGTGTACAGAGAGGAAATTTGAGAATGATGAAATGCTGGCAAGCGCTGTACTATTTCAGTTTAGCGTAATTGGAGAAGCGATAATTCACATAGATCAGTCATTGCTGGAGAAATACGATTATCCATGGTTTAAAGTAAGAGCATTCCGGAACCTGGTCGCTCACGAATATTTCGACATCAGGTTTGCATCGGTTTGGAAAATTATTGAAAAAGATCTACCGGAATTTAAGCTCGTAATTGAAAAAATCATTGAACAGGAATCCTGTTCAGGCCGATGTCGGCCTGCATAATCCCGTCAGTAAAACCAAGAAGGCATGTGTTCATGGCGAAAGTAACGAAAAAAAAACAAGTGTGAAACATTTCACTATTCATATTTTTTTGACTACATTTGGTAAAACGAAATATCAAAATGAAAACTTTACTGATCACTGGAATTCTGATAATGGTCCTTGTTGGGATTAAGGATCTCCAGGCAGAGGTAAATCCCTATTTACAGACTCCCACGCCAACTTCGATTTATATCAGCTGGCACTCGACAGACAGTTCCTTTACAAAAGTCCATTACGGCCTCTCGGCCACCGGCCTTAACCAGGTTCAAGCCGGTTCTTTTCAGAATATCAGTGGAAAGATCTGGCATACTGTAAAGCTTACAAGCCTTACGCCGGATACCAGGTACTATTACCGTTGCATCAGCGGAGCGGATTCTTCCAATGTATATCCTTTCCGAAGTGAGCCGCTTCAAGGAATACCCGGCCAGCATATTCGTTTTGTCATTTTTGGTGATTCGAGGTACGATGATACTATCCCAACCAATTTTGCTGACGTTTGTCAGGCTGTACAGCAAACACTGGAAGCAAAGTATGGATCTGCATGGTATGATTCGGTCAATATCGTGATGCATACCGGAGATATTGTATACAGCGGTTTAACTATTTCACGGTTTCAGACCGAATATTTCACACCCATTTCCAACCTTTCCTGCTCCATCCCCTTTATGGTATCTATCGGGAACCATGAACATGAATCTGTCATATATTTCAGTTACATGAAATATGAAGATTTCACCGATTCCCTGGTTGCCACTACCGCTTACAATGAAAGATTCTATTCATTTGATATTGCCGGATGCAGGTTTGTAATTTTAAACAGTAATGATCGAATTATCGGCGCCCCCTTACAGGCGGAATGGCTGAACAAAGTGTTAACGAATGCAGATACAGCCCAGGCTATTGATTTTGTCTTTCCGTTTGCCCACCATCCGTATCATACGGAAGTGTGGACCGAAGGCAATAACGATTCAGTTAAAGTTGTGTTTTTCCCCCGTTTCCTGGATCATTATAAAGTTGTACAGTACTCTTACGGACATGCGCATGATTTTGAAAAGGGAGTTATTGTGGATACCAATTCCCAGAATTTTGTCCCTCACGATCTCCACATACTTCTCACGGGAGGAGGAGGTGCAGGGCTTACCAGGTTTTTCCACGGTTCCCATGATTACCCTGAAATTCAAAAGACGGTGGATGACTATAATTATACCCTGATCGATGTGAATGTTGATAATAAATCGTATACTGCCGAAGTGTATACCCTCGGGAAACCAGAGCACCCGATAAACAACCAGCTTTTAGATGTATGGCATTTCAGCATGCTCCAGCCGCCTCCCGATAAACCTGTTGTCTATCCTGTTAATACTGCAAATCCGGTGATCCTGTCTGCCTCCCCCATGGTTGGCGGGGATTCCTGCATGTCTTCCCGTTTCCAGATAACAAAAACACAGGGTAATTATACAACGCTTGTACTCGACACGATCCGCGACTATGAGGATGTCTTTGAAAATACAGGGGTACCCGATTTTATTCCCATCAATAAAAATGCCGGGATCGATCTCACTAAACTGGAAGTTCATGACAGCATACTTATATTGGGCACCCATTATTGGTACAGAGCCAGGTATAGGGACTATAACCTGAAGTGGAGCCCATGGTCCGATGAGGTTGGCTTCCTTTATACCGGAATAACTGATCTGAATTTTTCTTCAAAGGATTTCAATTTATCCCAGAATTTTCCTAACCCTTTCAACACATCCACCATCGTTGGCTATGAGTTAACCGCCTGCAGTTTTGTAACAATTAAAGTGTATGATCCGATGGGAGTTGAAATTGCAACCCTGGTGAATGAGGAGAAACAAGCGGGATACTATACAGTAGAATTTCCGGTAAGCGGTCTCAGGTATCCTGCCGAAATATACTATGTGCAGATGAAGTGCAACGACTTTATCCAGGCCAGGAAAATGGTTATTACGAAATAATTTCGGGCAAACCACTTCCACCTTGTTCAATGACAAAAATTGTTAAGTTCAGGGTTAAGAAAAACCTGAAAAAAGTTTAAAACAAATCAAAGAAAAAATGACTAATCCGATTTCAGCGTTTTTATGATTAATTTCGTAACATGACCGAGAAAAAGAAACCGGTATTTGACAAGCGTATCTTCTGGGATGTGAATTTTGAGGCCCTCGATTATGACCTCCGGGCCAATTTTGTGATTGAGAGGGTATTTGAGCGGGGCGATGTGGAAGATATCCGGCAGTGCCGGAGATATTATGGCGATGAGAAAGTGACCGAGGCTTTGCTGAAGGCAAAGTTTCTGCCTGAACATAGAATACATCTCGCGAGCGCGGTTATTGATAAACCAATGAATGAATTCCGATGTTACACACTGAGACAGTTGAATCCGGAACTTTTTCCTTACTGAAAAGGTTGATGGATCTGCCATCACTTAAATCCTTTTCACTTGTTGGTGGAACAGCAATGGCGCTTCGATATGGTCACCGTAGTTCGGTGGATCTTGATTTATTTTTTCACCAAAAATTTGATCACTTTTCTATTGAAAATGAGTTAAATCAGGTTTTCGGCAGCGATTTCAGTTATGAATCGGGGCATAAGCAGTTTGGCATTTTCTGTTACATAGAAAAGGTTAAGGTTGATATCGTTTATTTTCCTCATTTGCCTATTGCAGATTTTGAGGCGCAAGATGGAATAAGAATGTATAGCAGCGAAGATATAGGCGCTATGAAGATTCAGGCGATGCTTGGCAGGGGACGAAAAAAGGATTTTTGGGATTTATTTGAATTATTGCAGCACTATTCATTGGAACAACTCATAGCATTTCATAAAAAGAAATATCCCAGCCAGATGCTTGCAATCAGCATTCCCAATGCAATTACTTATTTTGTTGACGCCGAGGAATCCGAAACACCGGTAAGTTTCAAAAAACAAACCTGGGAAGGCGTAAAAAAGGGAATTTCGAGAGCTGTTAGTGATTACCTGAGATAAAATTTACTTTCGGGGCTTGATCATTATGCTATCGACCTATACAGAGGTTAAGGATTCCGGTTGTTTTTCTCGTATTCCTCAACGATCAGTTTTGCTTTTTCAAAATCCAGGTTTGAAACTACAACTTTGACTGACCCTGCTCCTCCCCCTGCGGTATACCATGGCGCTAACGTGCCTGTATTTTCGTCTTGCAAAAATGTTTCAATTTCAGCATTCTCCAAAAGGCTTTTAACCATTTCAGCTTCCCAGATACTTCCTGAATAAATTTCTACCGGAAAAATTTCGTCTTTGGTTTTCATTATAATTGGGATCTAATTCAACCCGGATAAGGTGTTATTTTCTTTTGTCATAAGCCTTCAGCCCTTCCCTGAGAAGACTAAGAATCCCCGGTTTTTCAAAATCCAGGGCAGATCTGATCACGACATATTTATGAAGCTTTCCTTTTCCCGTAAGCAGATGTTCCGGATCGGGAAGTTCGCTTCCCCTGTTGAAACCCAGCTTAATGCCTTGTTTGGATGGTATCACCGTGCAGATTATGTCTTTATACCCTTTTCCGTAAGTGATGGCAATGATACCCGATGATTCATCGGGCAGTTCCACCGAACCGGGGAGTTGCGAAAGCAGGAAACCGGTCAGTTGCCCGCCAAGTTCGGCCGTTGAAGGGTCATATTTCGAGAGGATAGTGGAAGTCATATTGATTATTTTTTTGTTTGCGGATGAGGTTCGTGGTTTCTCTAATCTAGCTTCGGCTTGCGGTCCGCCAGGGCACGATTAATTTTATAAATGGTTTTGTTTTTATCACCTGTTCGTATAAAATAACTCATATCGACACCCTTCTTAATATCCCGGCTTGCAGTTGACGTGGATATATTCTTGAAGACATTCATATATTCTTTCCTTGTAAATTCCTGAATGCCATATGTAGCAAAGTATTCAATCCGTTCTATATCTGTTAGTATCCTATTATTGAAATTCAATAACTCTGCCAGAGAATCCTCAATAATCTTCAGCATATATTCAATAAATCCGGTTGAATCACCAATTTTATCACAGTTTGCCAGGATATTATAATAAGATTCCTGCGATTGGCTTATCAATTTCTCTAATGGTAGAAAATTAAAAACAGGATACTCCTTTAATAAAATAACGGTTTGCCAAAGCCGCCCCATTCTTCCATTTCCATCTAAAAACGGATGGATAAATTCCGTTTCATAATGGAAAACGCAGCTTTTGATCAAGGACAGTTCATCTTTGATCTTTAGATAATTAAACAAGGCTTGCATTAGAACTGGCACTTTCCTGGCAGGAGGAGCCAGGTGAGTAACTTTTGATCCCCAGTAAATACCGACCTGTTGGTTCCTGTATCCACCCGGATTCTCAATCAGCCCATTCATCAACAAACCGTGAGCTGATAAAAATGACTTTGATGAATAAGGGTCAAAAGTGGTCAATATATCATAGACTTTTATCGCATTGACCACTTCAAGAATATCCTTCTTGGGTCCGATTACTCTTTTATTATCAATCAAAGCAGTAACCTGGTCTTGTGTAAGGGTATTCCCTTCTATCTTGAGCGAAGAATGGATTGTTTTTATTTTATTCTGCTTCCGCAATTGAGGTGAAGGCATGTTCAAATAATTGGCTTTGACCTCACCAATCTTTTCTGATATTGAGGAGATTTGTTTCAGAATTAATGGTGTAATACTGTAAGGGGGTTTCATTGATACTATCATTTGATACTATCAAAAATACAATATATTTTCCAACATCAACTTCTTATTACTTGAATTAATTTAAAACCAGGTGTCAGCTTAATAAAGCCATCAGTCCAATACTTGTTTCTGCTTGTTAAAAAAGGCTGTCAGGTGAATATTTAAGGCAGGAGAATTTAAATCAAAACAATGCCATAGGACATGGGAATTGTAAAATTCGCTTTGTCTTTAAAGCCACTTATTCTGCTGATTGAAACCTCTCCCTGGACTTTCACTTTTTGATAGATCTCTTCATAATCATGAAAAAACTGAACTGTATCGAATTTCTGGATTTTCTTTAGAGGAAATAGGTTAAGCGCTGTCCAGCTTTTAGCAATTTTTTCATCCTCATCAACCAAAAAAGCCCATTCCGAATCCGGCCAATGATCTAATATGAGAACATCAGGCGCCATTGTCAATGCATGTTTTAATGCAGTTTCCGGGCCTTCCAATTCATGAAGACAAAATTCGAACATAACAATATCACCTTTAAAACCGGAGAGGTAAAAATCAGAATGAACAAGTTCAAATTTATCATCAAGGCCTGATTTGATCAGATTTACTTTTAGCTTGTCCAGGGCCTCCTGGTCATAGTCAACCGCGACAACATGTTTGGAAACACGTCCGTACTCGATAAGTTGTCCTCCCCCCGCGCCAACGGTGATAATGGTTTTATTGCTAAAATCATAAAATTCCAGGAGGTTCCTGATTATTTTATTGATATCAGTAGCCATAGTCCGGAGTCATCTTGTAATTCAAGCGAGAGCCTAAAAAGTGTATTATTTTAATGTATTGGCCCCAGAGCATAAGTTTGGCCGTAAAATGCAGCAAAGACACAGTCTTTTTAAAGCAACTTTGCATTATCATTGTGTGATTAACGGTTAGGCTACGTGTCTATTGCTCTTTAAATAATGTAAAAGACCATTGATTGATAGATCTTCATCAAGGGCTGGCCAATGAATACCATAGCCAGAAGGGGAGACTATGAAATTTTGACGTTCCGTTAAGTTGGCTTTAGCTAATTTTTCTGATATTTCTTTTATTGCGAATTTATATTCCTGGTTATTAATTTTAAGAATAAAGAATTCATTATTAAAACTAATATCTGATATGTTGAATAGTTTTTCCATAAGATTAAGATTTACTAAAAAATTTACGAAAAATGGCAAAACTTGTCAAATTTCTGAGTAACGTATAGTAGATCAATTCAATAGACATGTAACCCAACGCCCCGATAATACTATGTTTTTCTTTTTTTCCCGGGCTTCTCTTTCGTAAACAGGTCAGCCGTGTATTTATCATAGAGTTCGAACAGGAATTCGATACGTTTGGTTTCGTTGGGGAATGGCTGGGGACGGTAACAAAGGTCGACGGCTTTGTCGAGTGCCTGGTGGGCTTTTACCAGTGCAGGGGGCATGGTCAATGGATCATAGAGATCGGCGAGGCTGGCCTTTTTAGATAGTGAAATAGTGAGATCGTGAGATGGTGAATTTTCGGTTGGATTCAGGAATTTTTCCCTTACATCAAGCACCTTTTGGGCGGCATCTTCCACATCCTTTTTCTGCTTTTCGGATAGGTTCTCGGGCCAAGGAAAGTTGTTGTAGACAATGCTTGCAGAATATCGATAATCGCTTTTCAATCTTCCGCATACATATTTTACCCAGGACATATGCATGGCTGATGTTAACACTCCAAATTGATAAAAAGTTGTATTTGGAATAAACATGCAACTATCACCAGGAATGAATGATTTATCAAAAAACCCTATTGGTATATATCTTCTTTTTTCAGATGAATGACGTGGTATTAAAACAAACGTATCAGGATTATTTCTATCCCTGAATAATGCAGGAGTGGTTGCGTATTTCCTTGTTTCCACACCTGGGCTGTTTTCGCGGAAAATTTTGACCTTTCTTATTCTTTCTTCCAATAATGGAAGACTTCGTATTTCAGCAGGGTTAGCGTCAACAAGCCAAATACAATATCTGTTAATTTGATTTAGAAATTCCTTTGCACTTAGAAATCGTTTTACATATTTTAAAGCCTGAGGTTCAGCTTCAATAAAGTTTTCTTTTTCATATTCAGTCAGTAAAAGATAACCATTATCATAAGGCGAATTTCCTCTCGACATTGGTGGAATATTAGAATATGGTTTTGTTCTAGAAGATAGCACAAAATCTTTCCCTTCAACCAAATATGGATTGATATTTCTGACAATTATTTCATGCGGTTCTCCTGCTATATCTTGGTATTCAAAAATTCTTTTCTCTCTAATATCAAAGTTTGAAAACCCAATGATCACAACATGTACTGCTGCCTTCCCTCTTGCTTCGTTACTCCATTTGAAGGTGCGATGTGCAAAATGGATCTTGATATAATATTTGTTGAATAACTCATTCCATAAAACTCCTACCTGTTCTCCCTGGGCAATGGAATTTGTGGAAACAAAGGCACATCGGGTCTGTGTGGGTTGAAAGTCAGGATCATGTGGCAGAGAAAGATATTTCGCAGCTCTAATATACCATGCGGTTACAAAATCCAGAACCCCGGCGCCATGAACTCCTGAAAATACAACTTCCATATCTGCCTTTTGGGCAGGATTCATCAGGCTATTCCCCACAAACGGCGGATTTCCATAGATGTAATCGAACCTCTGCTCTTTTTTATCCCATGGAAGTTGGTCGAGGAGGCTCTGCCAGTCCATCCGAAGGGCGTTTCCGCAGTGGATGTTGGGGCTTTTGCGCAAAGGCAGGCGAAGAAAGTATTGTCCGAACTCCTCGCTGGCCCTCATATTCATCTGGTGGTCCATCAGCCACATGGCTACCTGGGCGATCTGGGAAGGGAATTCTTCGATCTCTATCCCGTAAAAACGGTCTACGTCGAGCTTCAGTAATTCATGAATATCAAATACCTGCTGCCCTTTTTGAAGGGTTTTGATAATCTCAATTTCGAGCAACCGAAGCTCACGGTATGAAATAACAAGGAAATTACCACATCCGCAGGCAGGATCAAGATATCGGAGCGAAGCGAGTTTGTCATGGAAACGGATAAGCTGGATCCGGCTGGACTTCACAGCTTCATACTCCTTCCAGAGGTCATCGAGGAAGAGGGGCTTGATCACTTTCAGGATGTTCTTCTCGGAAGTATAGTGGGCGCCGAGGTTTCGGCGTTCGACCGGGTTCATGACGCTCTGGAACAATGAGCCGAAAATTGCAGGAGAGATCTTCCCCCAGTCCAGGGCGGTACTTTCAAACAGTATGGCCCTCATTGCCGTGTCAAATGAGGCTGGAGCCAGGGTTTCTTCAAAAAGCTTTCCGTTCACATAAGGAAAGGCATTCAGGTCTTCATCCAGGTTTGACAGGCGCTTGTCGGCAGGTGTATTGAGGACATAGAACAGCATGGACAAATATTGCGCAAGGTCACTGCCGTCGGCCTTTGTCTTGTTTTCAATATAATCGCGGAACTGATCGCGTTCAAAGATGCTGGTGTCTTCGGCAAACAGGCAGAACAATAATCGTACAAGATACAATTCAAGGGGATGGCCGGTATAGCCCACGGCTTTGAGCCGGTCGTGCAGTTTGCCCATGAGCTCGGCGGCCTGGATGTTCACCGGGTCCTGTTCTTTGAAAACATGCTTCTGGTAGCCGGCAATAAAAGCGAATTCCTTTACATTCTTATACAGGTCCTTCAGCTCAAACTCAAGCTGGGTGGCTTCTTCAAGGTTGTAAAGCCGGAACCTCGCAAAATCGGAAACCAGCACATATTTTGGCAGCTCGTAATCCGCCAGCCCCGGAAAATAATCAAGGGCCTGTTTATAGGCTTTATCCAGGTCTTTCCCCCGGGATTTGTGTTCGACCAGGATTGTGCCCTTCCATAAAAAGTCGATATACCCGGTACTTTCGTCGAGGCGATGTACCGGACGTTCAAAACTGCCAATCTTGCGGCGGGATATTCCAAACACATCGAAAAACTGGTCCCAGAAGGTTTTCGCTTCTGCTTTTTCGCTTAGTTCTGATTCCCATTCCTTGGAAAAACGGATCGCGCGGTCCTTGATCTCATTCCAGCTGAGAGCCATAGTGGATTACCATGTGATGATGCTAAAATTATATTGATCCCCGGTAACATTCCTTAAACGCATTCCATTGCCGATCGGTAAGGACAGCATGAAGGCTGGAGAGTAAGGTCCTGAAAGATCTTTTGAACACATCATCAAGTTTTTCACGCAAATGCAGACTGCGCAATTCCCTTTTGAATTGCACGCGAAGTTCAGCAACTTTTGCCCTGAACTCTGCCGCTGTGATCGTACCTGCCCGATACGCCTGTATTAACCGGTTATATTTGTCCTTGTATTGAGCCTGCAATTCCTTGTATATTGCCTTGGCCCTGCTGATTGCCTGTTCGTTGGTCTTATAAAAGATGTGCAAATCAGCTTTGACCAGAGGAATCTGGGACTCCGTGAGCGAAAGGCTTCTCAGACAGGCAATGAGGGCATTATGCCGGATGCGGGGACGCAGGGTATCATCTCCGGTAAGATCCGGGGCATCAGCGAGGAAACAAGGGGCGATCCCCTCATCCAGCATATAGATACCCAAATCCGGCTTATCTGAATAAACCTCCTGTGCATCCAGCGAGGCAATTGCCTGATCGCTTATGATGATTATATCACCTTCAAACGAAACCGCTTCAGCAGGAGAGCTGCTTTTTTTGCAGCCGCTAAAAACCATCAGAACAAAAAATAGCAAAAAGGCCGATTTAAACGCTAACTTTTTCATGGGGCTCAGATTTATCATTTTAATCTTTTACAGGAGACTTAACAAATTTACAATAATTTCCTGTTTTTATATTTTTATGCAGATGATATTTTATAAATCGCTTAATTATCACTAATTGAATTTATTTATTACCTTTGCTGCATTAAATTTTGTAATGTATGTGGATTACGATAATTATACTTGCAGCGCTGGTGGTTCTTATTGGACTTTTTATCTTTAACGCCAGGCAACGGATGAAAAGCCTGAAGGATGTCAAAGACAGCGAAAAAATAAAAATCCTCACCGATCAGAATTTTCAGAATAAAATTAAAACCGGTACCTTCCTGGTCGATTTCTGGGCTGCCTGGTGTATGCCCTGTAAAATGATGGTTCCCGTTCTGAATGAAGTTGCGGAAGAAGCCAATGAGAAAGTGACTATTGCCAAAGTCAATGTTGACGAACAAAAAGCAACTGCTGCTAAATTTGGTGTCAGAAGCATCCCAACAATGATTTTGTTCCAAAACGGCAAGGAGGTCAAACGGATCGTTGGTGTTAAATCGAAAGACTACCTGCTCAGAGAACTGGACCGAAGGATAAATCTCTGACCCTATGAAAAAAAAATCTTTTCTCTTTATCTTAATGATCCTGGCTGCAGGATTCTCGGGCGGATTCGCCCAGGTCAGGTCCCCTGCCCCGAAGCCCCGTGTTGAAGTATACTACTTCCATCCCGTGGAGCGTTGCCCGATTGATCAGTCCATAGAACAAAACCTCCTGAAACTGATGCAAAACAGCTTTGCCAAAGAAGTCAGGGACGGCACAATAAAATTTCAGGTCATCAATACCGATGTCAAATCCCAGGCTAAAACCGTGGCGCGTTTCGATATCAATGCACAGGCTTTATATGTTGTAAAGCTAAAGGATGGCAAGGAAATTAAAAATGATCTGACCCATTTTGCCTTCGATTACGGCCAGAGCAATCCTGACCGTTTCAAAACCGGCCTTAAAGTGGAAATCGAGAATGCCCTGAAACAATAAACCGGGCTTTTTTACAGTGAGTGAATTATTTTTTTCAACCTTTCGGTCACCTCCTTCGCAATGGGTTCAAGAATGGAGTTTTGAATAGCCATCATGGAAGCGATCGGGTTCACTGCTGCGACTTCGACCTTACCGTCTCCCTGCTCGATCACAATGACATTGCAAGGCAGCATGGTCCCGATTTTCTCTTCCACCTGCAGTGCTTTATAGGCATATCCCGGATTGCAGGCGCCAAGGATCCTGTACTTTTTAAAGTCTACACCCAGCTTTTCATTTAATTTGGCCTGGATGTCAATATCCGAAATCACTCCAAAACCTTCTGTTTTCAAGGCATCTGTTGTTTTCTGAATAGCTTCATCAAAGGAAACTGTCAATATTTTACTGAAATAATAATCCATCTTTTTTATATTTTAAAAATTCAAATACAAAGAAACGAAAAAAATCAGACTAAATCGCTTTACTATCACTATTTATTTTTATCTTTGCAATGATTAGTATTAACCTTAAACCAAAAAATCATGAAAAAGAACATGGGAACCATTGATATAGTGATCAGGGTACTGATTGCAATTCTTATCGCTGTATTGTTTTTTACAAAGGTCATTACAGGCGCTTTAGGCATTGTTTTATTAGTTTTTGCCGGCATATTCATCCTTACCAGCCTCATCCAGTTCTGCCCCTTATATATTCCGTTTAAAATAAATACAAGGAAAAAGGAAGAAAATGTCGACACAAAAAGTTAGTGTGGAGTGGATATCAGATATGGCTTTCAAGGGAACGGCCAACGGGCATGAGATCATACTCGACGCGGATGTACATGTTGGAGGCAAAAACCTCGGGCCCAGGCCAAAACCCTTAATGCTTCTCGCCGTGGGTGGTTGCACGGGTATGGACGTCATTCCTATCCTGAAAAAGATGCAGGTTATACCTGAGTATTTCAATATGCAAGTGGAAGGCGAAGTGGCAGAAACCCATCCGATGCACTATACCAAAATGCATATCGTCTATGAGTTCCGGGGGAAAAACCTTCCCATGGAGAAACTGCAGAAAGCCATCAGCCTTTCACAGGATAAATACTGCGGGGTTTCAGCAACACTGAAAAAGGCCCTCCCCATCACCTGGGAAATTAAAATCCTGGAATAACAGATGGTTTAATCTTTGACGGTGCCGACCTTTCCCGGCCGGAAGTAGAACCATCGTATCAGGGAAGGGAATACGAACAACAGCAAGGGCATTGCCACAATAAACCCTCCTATCACTGCAATAGCGAGCGGTTGTTGCATCTGTGCGCCAACACCAATTCCCAGAGCCAGGGGGGTTAAGGCAAGAATTGCCCCTATGGCTGTCATAAGTTTAGGCCTGATACGAAGGGAGATTGCATAACGTATCGATGCATCCACATCCCCTGATGTGGATTTCATTGTGGCCATAAACTGGTTCACGGTGAATATGGCATTCTCGGCAATGATTCCCACGATCATGATGATCCCGGTATAACTGCCTACGTTAAGCTGGATCCCGGTAATATACAAAGCTAAAACACAGCCGGCTGTCCCCAGTACCGAAATGAAGATGATCAGGAGCGGAATGCGCAGGTCCCTGAAGAGGAAAAGCAGAACGGAAAACACGAGCACAATGGCGGTCAGCAGTATCATCAGAAGTTCTTTGAATGATGACTGTTGTTGGGCATAGGTGCCGCCGTATTCAATGTAATAACCCGGGGGCATGATAAGGTTGCCGGCCAGGTTGCTTTTAATCTCGTTCATTGCACTTCCCAGGTCGCGGTTCTCAAGGCGGGCCGTTACAACGATATTTGATTTAAGGTCTTCCCTCGTTACATCCGGAAAACCCTTTGACAGCTCGGCCCTGGCAAAATATTCGAGAGGCCTGAATGAACCGTCGGGAGAGAATATAGGCTGATCCAATATCCTGTCGAGGTAATTCTCCCTGAAATCGGTAAACCTCAGTAGTATCTTCAGCATCTGCTCCCCGTTCTGCACCTCTCCTACTATCACCCCCTCGTTATGAGCCTGCAGCTGGGTCTGGAGGTCTGCAGCGCTAAGGTGAAACTGCGCCAGCCTGGCTTCATCAGGGATGATGCTGATTGAAGGGCCCTCCACTACGATCCCGTTTTTAAGATCGGCTATGCCTTTTACTTTTGAAAGTAATCCCTGGGTACGCACAGCGAGGTTTTCGAGCACGGATCTGTCATCCCCGAAAATTTTTATTTCTATAGGCTCCGGACGGCCGATGAGGTCACCAAGCAGGTCGGCAATTCTCTGGCCGAACTCGATGGTAAGCGCGGGTTCCTGAACCGAAACTTTTTGCCTGAGCTCCGAAATGACATCCTCTGTCTTTCGGGTTATTCCCGGCTTAAGCTGGATCAGATAATCCCCTTCATTCGGAGGGATAACGCCGCTTGCCATACTGATGCTTGAACTCATATTCGTTCCGGTACGCCTCATATACGTGGCCACATCCTTATGATGCAGGATCACTGTGTCGACCCTGCGCATCATGGCATCGGAGGCATCCAGGGCAGTGCCCGGAGGGGTTAAATAATCAAATACTATTGTCCCTTCATCCAGGATCGGCAGGAATCCTGTATTCAGCCTGGGAATGAGAAACACCGCGCCGGCGGCCAGGATCACAATAAAGCCGATGGCAAACGCCGGTTTATCGAAAAACCAGATCAGCCAGCTTAATGAATTTTTTCCGGAAAGGTTCTCTGATTCCCTGGCCGTGGATTTGTTACGGTGCCTGTAACCTAAAGCCAGGTGAAGTGCAGGTAATCCCAGCCAGGTAGTGAAAAAACTGCACACCAGGGTAATTTCCATGGTTGCCGTAAGCTCTTTGAAAAAACTGCCCGCCACCCCGCTCATCATCACAAATGGAAAGAAAATGACAATCGTGCTAAGCGAAGAGCCGACCATGGCCGGGAAAAGCATACGTATAGTATCACGCACCACACTCTGCTGGTCTTTTTCGGGATTCTCTTCGTGAACGCGGTGGATCTGTTCAATCACCACAATGGCATCATCAATGATAAGCCCGATGGAGGCCGCTATGGCGCCCAGCGACATGATGTTGAGGGTTATGCCGCTCAGGTACAGAACCGTCAGGGTTAGCGCAAGAGTAACCGGAATGATAATAATTACATTGAGGCTGGCCCTGAAGGAACGAAGGAACAGGATCACCACGAGCAGGGCCAGAATAAGACCCTCGTATATCGCCCTGAGAACGCTGTTGATGGAATCGGTCACAAACACACTCTGGTTGTAATAGGTCTTCAGCACCATTCCCTGCGGAAGCTGCTGCTGGATCTCCCTGGCTTTTTCCTGAACATTTTTTACAAAATCGAGGAGGTTGCTGCCTTTTTGCTTGACGATATCGAGGATGACTGCTTCACGCCCGTTGGCATTGATGCGGATGAATTCCTGCTGCTCCTGGAATTCGACAACGGCAAGGTCGCCCAGCCTGATGATCCTGTTGCCGTCGTTTCGTATTACCAGGTTTTTCAGGTCCTCAAGGGTGTTGATCCTGCTGTCGGTCACCGAAAGGTATAAACGGCGGTAATCGGAAAGCAGGCCGTTTGATTCAATGAAATTTGTCTTGCAAAGGACATCGATGAGGTTTTGAGGGTTAACGGCAAGCTGTACCAACTTCATGGGATTGGGCCTGATCACGAATTCCTTGGTTTTCCCTCCCCTCACAAACACATTGGATATCCCCTGTACCTCCGAGAAACGAGGCCTGGCAAAGAACATAGCCATATTCTTCAGCTCAATCTGGCCGTATTTGTCGCTTTCAAGCGTATACCCTATTACCGGGTATATGTTCTGGCTCATGGCTTCTATTACCAGGTTGGTCGTAGGAGGCAGAATGTTCTTTATCTCGTTGATCCTCGACTCAAGCTGCATCCGGGCCACATTGATATCGGTCTTCCATTCGAAGTAAGCCTCTATGGTACAGCTGCCCCGGTTGGTCGAACTCCGCACTGTTGCAATCCCGTTTACTCTTTTGATGGCAATCTCGAGTGGGCGGGTCACTGTGATCAGCATCTTATCGATGGGCTGTTCGCCATTATCGGCAATAATCCTGATCTTAGGGAAAACGAAATCCGGGAACAGCAAAGTATCCATTTTCCAGTAAGCAAAGCCGCCGAGAATCAGCAATACCAGAAGAACGAATATCGTTGGCTTGGTATATTTCCGGTAATAATCCTGGTTAAACATCCCTGTGCATGTGGTTTATTTGATAATCCTGACTACCGCAGTATCGCCCAGTCCGTAATTTCCGCTGGTAAGGATACGTTCGGACGGCAAAAAAACCGGGGATACAATTTCGACACTGTCGGCTCCTGTA
This sequence comes from Bacteroidota bacterium, assembly GCA_026391775.1. Taxonomy (GTDB): domain Bacteria; phylum Bacteroidota; class Bacteroidia; order Bacteroidales; family FEN-979; genus CAIRDP01. The sequence continues at coordinate 30,547 of JAPLDK010000069.1, read as the reverse complement.
ATGCCCGCCACAACCGGGACTTTCACCGCTATGGTATCATTGATCAGCTTCATAACCCAGAAATTTTTCATCACCTCATCACTCAGAACTGAAGATTTGGGCAGGATCAGGACATTATATTTTATTGACCTGATGATCTTCACCCTGGCCATCAGGTTTTCGGGCAAAGGCTTGGGTATTCGCGGTTGAAGGATCACCCTCACGGTCTGTGAGGCTCCTGTCATGGCCGGCAATACGGCATGGATCGAAGCATTCAGCTTTTCATTGCCGGGCAGAAGAAGAATGCATTCAGTGCCCAGCCGTATGTAATCCTTCAGTTCATATGGAAGCTCCAGGATGAAGACAAGGCTTTGGGGCAAAACCAGTGTACACAAGGGTTCGCCTTCCTGAACAAAATCCCCTTTCGGATGGTTCATCACCGAAACAAGCCCTTCGATTGATGCCCTCACCTGGATCAGGCCTGTGATCCCAAGTGCGTGCACGCTGTCCTGGTACAGTATGGTAGCTTCCTTCGTCCTGAGCTCAAACAGCATCTCGTTCATTTTTGCGCGGTCCCCTGCCGATACGAAACATTTTTCAACATACCCGGTGATGGGTGATTTGATGACAGCTTTCTCAAGGAAGGATGAAGTGGCTGGAAACTCGGCATATTCGGCCATTATACCTGTCCTCACACTGGTGACGGTCACCGGGACCACCGCCCTAACCGCTTTCCCGTCCGTTTCCTGCACATTCCTGCAGGCAAACAGGAATACCAGGCAGGACAGCCCTTGCAGGATCAGCATCAAGTTCCTTTGTTTCATTGTTTCCAGAAATTAATTTCGTTTAGAATGTATTGTGCCCTGATCTGGTATATTACTCCTTCATGCGTGGCATCAATCAGGTTCTTTAAGGCCAGTATGTAATCGGTGATAGTAAGACTGCCGCTGTTGAGTTCGGCCCTCTCCTGTGCAACCAGCATTTTCACCACCTCGATCTGTTTCTCATTGTCACGGGCCATAAACCTAAGGTTTTCGAGCTCATCCTTCAGTTGCTTAAGCTGCATATTGTACTGGGTACTGAAAAAATCCTGATAATTTTTCCTTGTTTCTTCTTCAACCCTGAGTTTACTGTAATTCAATTTTCGCTGGTTGCCGTCATAGACCGGAAGGCTCAGGCTCATCCCAAAACTGACTCCGAAATTCTGGTAAATGTAAGCCGGCTCATTATTGATCAAACCTCCGTCGGAAAACCAGTTAACCGTGGGTTTATATTTGCGGTCTATGAGAAGCTGCTCGGTCCGGATCTTCAAACTGTCGATGACAAATTTCCTGAAGAAAACAGAATTTTCGGGTGAGCGTTTCAGTATTTCCTCAATGGCAGGAAGGCTTAGTTTGTAAATTGTAGTGTCGCTGATACCACAGATCACGTTCAGGTTTGAAAATTCTTTCCTGTACTGAAATTCGAGATTCCTGATATTCCTTTCCAGCTGAATGATCTCGACTCTGACCGAAAGATAATCGGTCTGCCTGTAAGTCCCTTTCTGCACCCACATCCCCAACACCTTCTCTTCTTCCTTCAGAGTTGAAAGGATCTGCTGCTGAAACTCTGATTCCATAATGGCTGAGTATGCAGTCAGGTACTGGGCCGTTATGACTTTTTTCAGTTCATTGATGCTCAAACTGCGCGAATTATCCAGGGTACGGTTCTCCAGCCATATCTTCTGGTAATTAACTTCCCTTGATTTTTTATTGAATATCTGCTGATTCACATTCAGGGTCCCTGAGAGTTGCTGCCCGTTGGTAATTACATCGCTGTACCCCCAGCCGTTGACAACGGGGGCATACATCATATGGGCGTTAAAATTGACCTGGGGCAGGTAAGTGGCCCGGGTGATCAGGCTGTCATATTGGTTCGACCTGATTTGGTTTGTAAGGTCTTTCAATACAGGATTGTTATCAACACCCTGGCTGATATAATATTCAAGGGAGTGGTCCTGGCCGAAGGAATAACAGGATGATAACAGCAACAATAGAAATGCAAAAGACCTTTTAACAGCTGAAGTCACGTTAGATGGAATGAGAATTCAAATTTACATGACATTTTTTAAATTTCATTACTTTTGCGCTCTTATGATTGGATTTAAAAACTTCAGCAGAAAGAATAATGACAGCGATGCTCTGACCTTCTGGGAGCATCTCGATGTGCTAAGGGGGACTATCTGGCGTTCCCTGCTGGTCGCATTCCTTCTTTCGCTGGTGGCATTTGCCTTTAAGGACATTCTGTTCGATACCATTATCCTTGGGCCGAAATCAAAGGAGTTTATCACATACCGTGTCCTTTGCAAGCTGGGGAGCATGATTTCAATGCCCTCCCTCTGCATTGACCCCTCCCATTTCGAACTTATCAATATCAGCCTTGCCGGGCAGTTCCTCGCCCATATGAATATTTCCCTAATTGCCGGACTGATCCTTGCTTTACCCTATATTTTATGGGAGCTTTGGAGGTTTATCAAGCCTGGCCTTAACGAAAAGGAGATCCGTGCCTCCAGGGGTGCCGTGTTCGTAGTATTCCTGTTGTTTGTCACCGGGGTGCTTTTTTCCTATTTTATTGTGGCCCCCCTGATGATCAATTTCCTGGGAGGATACACTGTGAGTGCAAGTGTAAAGAACCAGATCGCACTCACTTCCTATGTAAGCAATATCACCCTCCTCACCTTGCTCATGGGCCTTGTGTTTGAACTTCCCGTGCTGATCCTGCTCCTTACTAAAATAGGGATACTTACTCCAAAAATACTGAAAAAATACAGGAAACATACACTGGTTATAATCCTGATTGTTGCAGGTGTAATCACCCCCAGTCCGGATATGTTCAGCCAGCTTATTGTTTTTATCCCTCTTTACGCCCTTTTCGAACTGAGCGTGCTTCTTTCTTCCCGCATGTACCGCAGGAGAAACCTGCCTGCAGGCTGAGCTGTAACCTTGACCGATCACTAACGTCTAAGCTTTCATCTAAACAATCATAAAATGGAACCTAAACGTTTATACCGTAGCCTCACCGACCGCAAGATAGCGGGCGTTGCCGGAGGCCTTGCTGAATATTTCGATACGGATCCTCTGCTGCTCCGTCTTGCTTTTGTCGTTCTTGCGCTTGCGGTTGGCGGCGGCGTCCTGATCTATTTCATTCTGTGGATAGTTACTCCTGAGAAACCCATAAATTACGGACAGTTCACATCTCAGCCTGCTTCAGGAACCAATCCGGGTTCTGAATCCCCGGGGACTTCTGACCCGTTTAAATCACAGGACCCTTTCAACAAACAGGACCCTTTCAAAACTGCAGATCCACCCAAATCAACAAACGTCGATCCTTTCAAGGAAACTGAAAAAACCAAAGGAAGCCTGATCGGCGGACTCGTTCTCATAACGCTTGGCTCTCTTTTCCTGGTCAACCAGCTGGTTCCGAATATTGACTTCGGTGACCTCTGGCCTATTCTCCTTGTAGTCATCGGGGGGGGGCTGCTGATCAATGCCTTTACCGGAAGAAAATAGTATTCACGATATTAATAAAAATCCATATGAAATTCAGACATGTTTTCTGGCCTGTTATCCTGATCGCTCTCGGACTTCTGATCCTTCTGAGCAATCTGGGATTCGTTAATTCCGGATGGCGCATCCTCTGGAACCTCTGGCCCCTCATCCTTGTTTTCTGGGGAATTGCCGTACTTCCGATCAAGGATCTTTACAAAATAATTGCAGTGATCATTATCCTTGCATTTACCGTGACCTTCTTTAACCGCCTTACTGAAAACACACCCTGGTGGGGATTTCATAACGGCTGGCAGAATCATTACGACTGGAGCGACAATGAGAATGATGCTTCTGGAGGGAACTATTCCGAGCAAAATTTAAGCGTACCTCCCGATTCACTTACAAAACGCGGTGTCCTTGACCTTGATGCAGCAGCCGGTTCCTTTACCATCGAAGGCCTCACATCCGATTTTTTAAGCTTCCGTAAAACCGGTGATATAGGCAATTATGCCCTTACATCAAAAGATACACTTGGTGTAAAAACTATTAACCTCTCACTTGAAAAAGATCATGTGAGAAGTTCCATCCACAGCAATAAGGTGGACATCAAACTGAATGAAAAACCTGCCTGGAAAATGATTTTCGACATTGGCGCAGCTGAAATGAACCTCGATCTGACCAATTATATAATAGATACGATTTCCGTTGATGCAGGCGCATCATCCATTAAAATGAAACTGGGAGATAAAAGCCCCTGTACCCGTGTTGCCCTGAATGCAGGGGCATCATCAATAAAAGTTGAAGTTCCCGAAGGTACAGGTTGCCAGATCAACTCAGAGTCTTTCCTGATCAGCCGTAACTTTAAAGGATTCGATAAAAAAGCTGACCGGATGTATCAGACTTCAAATTTCAACAGCAGTAAAAAGAAGATCTTTATAACTATTGAAACTGCTGTCTCCAGTATTGAAGTGAGCCGCTATTGATCCAGGAAAGCCCTGACTGCTTCCAGGAATTCCCCGGGTGCGTCTGCGTGAACCCAATGTCCGGCCTCCGGAATGGTCTTCACCACTGCCCCGGGGAATTTGTTTTTCAGGTCTCCCAGATCTTCATCGCGGATATAGTCAGAACGCCCTCCACGAATGAATAAAGCAGGGCCTGTATACTGCCCTGAAACACCTACACCTTCAAATATATTTAAAAGATTATCATTGATAGCCGGAAGGTTCAGCCTCCAGTCCAGCATGGTATCATTGCGCCAGTAAACGTTTTTCAGAAGGAATTGCCTCAATCGCCGGCTATGCACAGTAGCTTTAAGCTGATGTTCAACATCGGAACGCGATACAACCCTTGAAAAATCAACCCTCAGCATCGCATCTATCAGCATCTGATGTTCCATATTTATCCGGGCTTTTCTCAGGCTGATATCCACGATGATCAGCTTTGTAATAGCCTTGGGATGATGCAGTGCAAAATACATTGCCGTTTTTCCTCCAAGCGAATGACCCATCAGAACGATGTTTTCAAGAGAATATTCTTCTGTCAGTTCCAGCAAATCATTCTCCAGAACAGCAAAATCGAAAACCGGACTATGCGGTGATTGCCCGTGATTGCGGAGATCGGGAACGTAAACAGTATACTGTTCGCCAAGTGTACGCGCAACACTTACCCAATTGTCAGAAATACCAAACAGTCCATGAAGAATGACCATGGGCGGACCACTTCCAAATTGCCTGCAGAACAGCTTCATTTAGAGGAAGTTTATTAACAAATTCCTGTTAACAAAATCTGTGATAATTGTCAAAATTAAATAAAAATCCAGGCTAATGCGATGTATTTTTGTACGCGAAAAAAAACCTTATTGAAATGTTTATTTTTTCTTTACATAATAATCTGAAATTTCAACGTTTGTTTATCCGCTTTAATTCAAAAGGTCATCATTAATTTAATATCAACTGAACACTCAAAAAAGAGCAATGGAAAAATCAACGAACGAGAAGCTGGCCATTCCTCGTCCAGAACTCTCCGAAGACGAAGAGCCTCCAAGTAAACCATCCTTCATCGACGAAGCCTCCTTCCTGGATGAATATTTCAAATCCCGCACCGATCGCGACAAATCACTTACCTCTGAACGTTCTCTTGCCTTTTTGCAGGAATTTTTTCCTGAGGCAACGATTAAGGATTGGAATAACTGGCACTGGCAGATCAAGAACAGTGCACGGTCAATTCAACAACTGTCAAGGTTCATCAATCTTTCCGACAACGAAGTAAAACCCGATGGGAACAATCATTCGCTGCCGTTAAGGATAACCCCATATTATATCAGCCTGCTCGACAGGATGAATGCCGATCATCCCTTACGCAAAAGCGTTGTACCCGTATTCGATGAATTCATTGTCCATCCGGGTGAAAACGCCGATCCGCTGTCCGAAGAACATGACAGCCCGGTTGAAAACATTGTCCACCGGTATCCCGACCGAGTGCTGTTCCTGGTCACTGGATTCTGTTCAACCTATTGCAGATATTGTACCCGCACACGAATGGTAGCGAAAGACAAATGCCATGTCGGTGTCAAGGCCTGGGAAGCGGGCCTCAACTACATCCAGGACCATAAGGAAATCCGTGATGTTCTGATCTCCGGCGGCGATCCGTTCACCATGCCCGATCTGCATCTCGAATACCTGCTATCGCGCTTACGCAGCATCCCTCATGTGGAGATCATCCGCATAGGCACGAAAGTCCCGGTAGTACTGCCACAGCGCATCACACGCCCCCTCGTGAATATGCTTAAGAAGTATCATCCGTTATTTCTTAGCATACACTTTACCCATGCCGACGAGCTGACGCTGGAAGTTAAAGAAGCATGTGAAAAGCTTGCCAATGCAGGTATACCGCTTGGGAGCCAGACCGTGTTACTTAAAGGCATCAACGATGACATACAGGTTATGAGGAACCTTATGCATGCTTTGTTGCGTGCCAGGGTCAAGCCGTATTATATTTACCAGTGTGACCCGGTTTTGGGTTCGGGCCATTTCAGGACAACCATTAAAAAAGGCCTCGAGATCATGGAAGGCCTGAGAGGCCATACAAGCGGGTATGCAGTTCCCACCTATGTGGTTGACGCACCCGGCGGCGGTGGGAAAATCCCTCTGCTTCCCGATTATTTCCTGGGCCGCGGCAATGACGGCTATGCCAAACTCAGGAATTTCGAGAACAGGGAATTCCTTTACCCCGATTTTTCCTAGCCAATGATAGTCGGCCTTACTTATGACCTGCGGTCAGATTATCTGAAAGAAGGTTTTTCGGAAGAAGAAACAGCAGAATTTGACCGCGAAAGTACGGTCGAAGCCATTGAAAGCACCATTCAGCAGCTTGGTTATTCAACTGTCCGCATAGGCCATGTAAGACACCTTATTCAGAGACTTGGCGCCGGTGAACGCTGGGACATGGTGTTCAATATCTGTGAAGGCATGTACGGCATTGGACGTGAAGCCCAGGTGCCTGCATTGCTTGATGTATACAGGATACCCTATGTTTTCTCCGACCCCCTTGTGCTGGCTCTCACCCTCCATAAAGGAATGACAAAACATATAGTGAGGGATTGCGGGGTTCCCACACCTGATTTTACTGTGGTTATGGTGAAGGCGGATATCGCCTCTGTAAACCTCCCTTTTCCGCTTTTTGTCAAGCCGCTTGGAGAAGGCACGGGAAAAGGCATTGATTCGAAAAGCAAGGTGAATGACCCGGCTGAACTGGAAAAAATTTGCCTGGAACTGCTGCCCCGTTTTGAACAGGGCCTTATCATTGAAACATACCTCCCCGGCCGCGAGTTTACATTAGGAATAGTAGGGACCGGTGAAAAAGCCAGATGCATAGGAGTGATGGAAGTAATATTGAATTCCGAAGCCGAAGCAGATGCATACACCTATGTGAATAAGGAAGAATGTGACGAGAGGGTCGAATACCGGATCGTCACTGACGAGCTGGCAGATCGCTGCGCCCAGACTTCATTGAAGGCCTGGAGAGCCCTGAACTGCCGGGATGGCGGAAGAGTTGATATCCGATTGGATGCAGATGGCAAGCCGGGATTTATGGAGGTTAATCCCCTTGCCGGGCTTCATCCCGTGCATTCCGACCTGCCCATCATCTGCAACCTCCAGGGTATCCCATATCTGCAACTGATGAAGTGGATTATGGATTCAGCAGTAGAGAGAATTAGCGAAGTAGCGAAATAAAAAAATAATGTATGAGAAATAATCGCGTTGTTTTCCTCTACAACAGGATGTCGGAAAACCCGAAAGAAGATGAACTGGATGTCGTACGACAGATGAAGTTCATCAAAAAAGCGATCAAAGTACTGGGCTACGAATCCTGCGAGGTCCCTTTCGACATTCACCTTCAGGAAGTCATTGCACAACTGAAAAAATTAAAGCCGCTGGTGGTTTTCAATCTTGTGGAAATGATGGAAGGAACGGGTGCCTTACTTCATATAAGCCCGTCAATCCTGAATGTGCTGAAAATACCCTATACCGGAGTGCAGCTCGAAGCCATGTTCATCACCACGAGCAAGGTCCTTGCCAAAAAGCAAATGAGGTTATTCGGCTTGCCCACTTCCGACTGGTACACCCTGGACCAGCTCGGCAAACTCAAAAAAACCGAAACCTATATTGCAAAGCCTATATGGGAAGACGGCTCCCTGGGCCTTGATGAGGACAATATTTTCAAGGGTAGCAATAAGACGTATATTCAAAAACTGAAAAAGCTGAACCCAAAGGAGATCTTTATTGAACAGTTCATCGACGGAAGGGAATTCAACCTTTCGGTGCTGGGTGGTAAGAAAGGCCCGCAGGTCATGCCCCCGGCAGAAATACTGTTTAAGGATTATCCGGAAGGAAAGCATCGTATCGTTGGCTATAAAGCCAAGTGGACCGAGGATTCATTTGAATACAACCATACACCACGCACGTTCCGGTATAAAAAGGAAGACCTGCCCCTGGTGGAAGAGCTGAAATCCATTGCTATTAAATGCTGGAACGCCTTTGAGCTCAGGGGGTACGTGAGAGTCGACTTCAGGGTCGACAAAAACCGGAAACCCTTTATCCTCGAAATAAACGGCAATCCATGTATTGCACCTGAAAGCGGCTATGTTGCCGCCATCAAACAAGGCGGTCTCACATTCCCCCAGGTGGTGGAAAGGATCCTGGAAGATGCCCTGAGGTAGGGCTTTCCTTTTTTATTCCCTGAAAATTATATCTAACTTTGTATAAAGTCTTATACTGCTTTTATGGAAAAACCTGAACTTACTTATCGCCGGCATGTGCTCCCCGGGGATGTCACTGCTGTTAAAGAGATGGCCGAATCCACAGGCTTTTTCTATGATTTTGAAATACCTGTTGCAGTAGAACTGGTCGAGGATGCCCTAATTGACGGAGAACACAGTCCTTATAAATTCCTGTTTGCCGACATCAACGGAAAACCTGTTTCATATACCTGTTACGGCCATATCATGGGCACGGAATCCGGTTATGACCTTTTCTGGATCATCACGCATAACGATTACAGGGGACAAGGTATTGGCAAGATCATTCTCGAAGAAACCCACCGGATCATCAAAGAACTTGGAGGCAAATATGTGATTGCAGAAACTTCTGGCCTTGAAAAGTACACACCTACACGCAAGTTCTACCTGAACTTCGGTTATACGCTGGAAGCTGAGATCCGTGATTACTATAAGGACGGGGATTCAAAAGCAGTTTTCATATACAGGTTCTGAGGAGCTGGCAAGGATCATCTCCCGAAATACCTGATTGCCATCATGGTTATATCATCGCTTGGGGCTTTCCCTGAAACAAATTCCGCCACGCCGGCCAATGTTGTTTTAACAATCTCTTTGTGACCTGACTGGAGGTTTGCATTAAGCACATCTTCCAGCCTTTTATCCCCATATAACTCCTCCTGGCGGTTGAACGCTTCCGTAACACCATCTGTATAAAGGTAGAGGATATCGCCAGGGGAAAGTGTTAATTTCAGTGATTTGTAATTGAAATGCTCAATCCCTCCCAGTACAGTTCCCCTGGTCAGCTCAACGCTCCTGAGACCTGAGGGATTAATGATGTAAGGCGGGTTGTGGCCTGCATTGACATATTCCAGTTCCCCGCTGGCCGTATTCAATATGCCATAGAACACTGTAACGAACATTGACGAAACGCTTTCGCTGCAAAGGAGGTTATTCACATAATTCATACATTCATCGGCTGGGATGCCCTTTAGCCCGGTAGCACGGATAATGGTACGGCTCACCGCCATAAAAATGGCTGCCGGAACTCCCTTGCCCGAAACATCACCGATAACAAAGCCGATCCTGTCATTGTCGATCATAAAGAAATCGTAAAAATCCCCTCCCACTTCCTTTGCTGCATTCATAGCCGCAAAAATGTCGAAATCCTTCCTGTCGGGGAAAGGAGGGAATAACTTGGGAAGTATCGCCTGCTGGATCTCACGGGCAGTCTGAAGGTCCTGTTGTATGGAAATAAGCTGGTCATGTTCCTCCAACCCCCTCCTGATCTGCATGATCTCATCCAGTGTTTTGTTGATGGTGATCTCGAGGTCCTCAAAGTTGATAGGCTTGGTAAGGAAATCGAAAGCCCCGCGGTTCATGGCAGTGCGGATGTTGTCCATATCGCCGTATGCGGAAACCACAACCGTTTTAAGCCCCGGGTTCTTCAGCTCCTTCAGCTTCATTAACAATGTAAGCCCGTCCATCTCCGGCATATTGATATCGGAAAGGATAATCCCGATCTCCGGAAATTCGATCAGCTTGCTGAGAGCCTCCAGCCCGTTATGTGCGAAAACAAAATCATAAACGTTATCCCTGATCTGCCTTCTGAATTTCTGTTTTACCAGGGGTTCCAGATCGACTTCATCGTCAACAACCATGATCTTTACATTTTTAATCAGATCCTCATACATAATAAATCCTTTTCTTTTGTACAAAATTCATTAAACCGTTTTCGGAATGGTGATCACGAATTCGGCAAATTCCCCTTCCTTCGAATCAACCTGAATCTGCCCCTGGTGTTCCTGCACAATAATGTCGAAACTGATCGACAGGCCAAGCCCAGTTCCTGAACCTGCCGGTTTCGTTGTATAGAAGGGATTAAACACTTTCTCCAATACCGGTTTGGGCATTCCCTTACCGTTGTCCCAGATCCTGATCTCAACTTTGCTTTCAAGGTCCCTGGTGGTTACTCTGAGAACAGGGAAATAGGCATCCTTGAATTCCTTCTTTTTCTGGTGTGTTGAATAAAAGGCATTATTGATCATGTTCAGGAACACCCTGCTGAGATCCTGGGGTATCACATTGATCTCTTTCAGATCCTGATCATAATCACTTTCAATTTTAATGTTGAAGGATGAATCGGTAGCCCTCATGCCATGGTACCCGAGGTTTACATACTCGGCCAGCAGGGCATTGATATCGGTAGGCATACGTTCGCCCGACTTGCCGCGGGAATGAAGCAGCATACCCCGGATAATGCTATCAGCCCGCTTTCCATGATCATGGATTTTTTTAACGTTGCCTTCTATATCCTGTAATATCCCCTTAAGATAGTCCGCCTCTTTCTCACCAAGGCAGGACGTAAGTTTATCTGTTTCCTGGAGGATTTCCTGCACCAACTCTACCGAAAGTTCTGAGAAATTATTGATGAAGTTAAGCGGGTTCTTGATCTCATGGGCTATACCGGCAGTAAGCTGGCCAAGTGAGGCCATTTTCTCCGACTGCACCAACTGAGCCTGTGCAGCTTTTAAACGGTTGAACGCAGCATCCAGCTCCTGGTGCTTGGCTTTTAATTCTATGGTACGTTCATCGACTTTCTGCTCCAGGGTCCTGCTGTATTCCTCAAGCTGTTCATGAGAAACCCTGAGTTCATCGGAAGTTTTTTGCAGGTCATGAATGGTTTTAGCCAGTGTTTCCTGCATGTATATGAATGCATTGTTAAGGCGGCCTATCTCATCTTTTGACCTGATGGGAGGAAGTGCCACATTAAAATCTCCTTCGGCAAACTGCTCTGCAGCTATAGTCAGCCGCCTGAGAGAACCTGTGATGGAACGTGATATCAGGAATATCACAATGAAAATAACGATAAGGCCGGAGGCTGCCAGTTCGATGAGGTTGCGGTAAAGTTTATTGGCATCAGCCATGAATTCATCCACCGGGAAGATAATTGCGACCGACCAGCCATTGGAAGGAACGGCTGCGTATGAAACCCAGCTTTCCTTTCCTGTCACGTAGTTTTTATAAGGGATTTCGGCGAATCCCTTCTCCCCTCTGATCATTTTCCGGCCGATCTCGCGCAATTCAGGCAGGTCCTTATTATCGGCAATGGAAAAAATGGATTCATTCATAATTTCCTCTTTCCTTTTATGGGTCACAACCGTTCCTATGCGGGAGATCATATAACCGTACCCGGTTTCATATACCTTGATGGCATTGACTATCCGCTGCAGATACTGCAGGGAGACATCAACCGTGAGTATACCTATAAATTTCTTCCGGCCTCCTTCCAATGTGTAAAGAGGGACCGAATAGGTTGACATCAGAACGTTGCCTCCCCCTTCATCGTAATAAGGTTCACACCACTGGGCCTTTCCAAGTTCCCTCGGGATCTGAAACCAGTCCATAGTAAAGTAATTATATGTATCGCTTCCCAGGTTCATGAATTTCACCTGGTGCCGGTTGCGGTAATAATAAAAGGAATAGTACTTTTCTTTGGGCGATTTGTACCAGGGCTCGAATGCAAGTGCAGCCCCATAGATATCATTGTTGCTTTCGACCATCTGCTTCAGCAAGTACTTCATTTTTTCCTCATTCCCGAGTTCGGAAAGGATGAGTGTGGAATAATTGCGGGGAATGGCCTGGATGTTGGAAAGGACCTTATCGATCTTTAAAACCGCATTACCGGTCATTTCCGTGGCAATGCTCCTGAGGTTTTTAACAACTATGGTCTTTGTCACTTTATAGTTGTAGATGAAGATCAGTACCATGATGGTAGCAATGGAGAGAAAAATGAGTAGTATCATTTTAAAAGCAAGGCTGTGCCTGATATTTTTTTGCTTTTTCTGTGTCATGGATTCAGGCTACTTTTCTGTTGAAGGATGAAGCAGGGTTGTATATGGTATGAAAAACCTTTTAAAGTCAGGGATATGGGTGATCTGCCTGCTATCAAGTAAAATACGTGCATTCGACATATAATCCTTTTCCGACAATTTCATGTTCAGAGTGGTTTTCCCTGCCGGGAGGTAAAGGTCCTTGTACCTATCGATCATCCAATGCTGATGGGAGCTGTTGGCGGCCATTTTCTGAAGCCTTTGGTATTTAAGGATGATCTCTACGCTTTCGTCGGGATGATTCAGGGCATATTCCCATGATTCAATGCTTGCTTTCACAAACTCAACACAGATCACAGGATCCTCTTTTAGTTTCTCTTCCAGGCAATATACTCCGTCCTCAAGAAAATTCAGCCCGTAATCAGCAAAGAAGAAAGGGACAAGTTCATCTTCATTATACCCACTGTTAATGATGGCGTGATACTCATCAAACCAGTTGGCATTGATTACATCCACACCACCCTGCAGAAACAGGTTATTTGTATTGCCTATGGACACGATCCGGGTGTTCAGCTTGTATTTGGCGAACAATGCCCTTGGCTGAAGTTCATAACCGTCCCATATGCCCGCCCGTTTTCCGTTGAGGTCTTCGATTTTCTTTATTCCACTTGATTTTTTTGCAAGCAGCATCAGGGATGAGCGGGTGGAAAACTGGGCAATGTTTACGATATTTATTCCGCTGCTTCTCAATTGAATGGCATTGACAAGCCATAATATTGCAAAATCGGCCTGCTTCTGTTTTATAATGTCATTCGTCGTGATAAAGGGTTTGTATTCGAGAATATTGAGGTCGATCCCGTGTTTCCTGAATATGCCCATTTCTTTCCCTACATAATAGCCTGCAAACTGGCAGGTTGTGACCCAGTATGGATAAACCGTTATCTTTTTCAGATTGCCTTCAGGGACTCTTTCCTGTTCTGCACCTGCAGAAACAGCATTATCTCTTTCCCCTTTTCGCTTACAGGAGGCCGGAATAAGAAATATGGGAATCAGCAGAAGAAGGAGAATGGAACTGTACCGGTGTAAGTTTAAACGCATACAGCCTTGATAATTTGCTTTATTTACATGTAAAATTAAACTATTTTCGTTATCCAAATCTATTAATTGATCATGCAGGCCCTGTTTTTCGAAAATGAACTTTTACTAAAAGAGATCCCGGTACCGGTATCGGCCGCAGGCGAAGTCCTGGTTAAAATTCTCTATTCAGCAATCTGCAATACAGATCTCGAGATCATAAAAGGCTATATGGGTTTCAGGGGTGTATTGGGGCATGAATTTGTTGGTAAGGTTACATCCGTTTCTCATCCTTTGTATGGGAAAACCGTGGTGGGTGAGATAAACTGTTCCTGCGGCCATTGTTATCTTTGCCTAAGCGGAAGACACGCACATTGCTCCAAACGCAACGTTATCGGTATTGCCGGCCACCAGGGGGTTTTTGCCGGATTCATTTCCCTTCCGGCCGAAAATCTCCATATAGTTCCTGATACGGTCCCGGGCCATATTGCTATATTCACCGAACCCCTTGCAGCAGCTGTTGAGATCTTTGAACAACTGCATATGAAGCCATCGAAATCTGTTTTTATTTTCGGTGCAGGCAAGCTTGGATTGCTGGTCTCAATGGTGGTCAGGCTTCAGGGCTTTGATTATACAACGTTTGATCCCATACCGGAAAAGACTGCCTTTGCTTCCACCCTGGGCATCCATTCAAAATCATTAACGGAACTCCAGGCTGGAGAAAAAGCCGAAGTTTGTATCGATTGTACCGGGAATGCCGAAGGCTTTGGCCTTGCACTTGAACATCTCTGGCCCGGAGGGACCCTGATCCTGAAAACAACGGTTGCCGATCCTTCAAAACCCGACCTGAACAGCATTGTCATCAATGAGTTCACCATACTCGGGTCAAGGTGCGGATTGTTTAAGCCTGCTCTCAACCTGCTTGAACGAAAACTTGTCGATCCTTCTCCACTGATCTCGGGAGAATATGCATTCAACGACATTCTTAAGGCTTTCGAGTCGGCAAAAAATCCCTTAAACCATAAGATTATCATTGACCATCGACCGTGAATGTTTTTTTTAACAAGACTATGACATTAAAAAAAATCCTGTAAATTCGCTATTCCATTCAGAAACCTTATAGATATGAAAGCATTCAGAACAATTTTAACAGGCCTCTTCCTGGCATTCACTGCAATTTTAGCTATGACTTCCTGTAACAACGCGGCCAACCAGGATAAACAGGCCAATCAGGCAGCTGCTGATACAATTAAAAAAGATGTAACCCTTTCACCTGAAAACAAGAATCTGCTTTACCAGTTCCCCACTCCTTTTGAAGTAACCTTGATGCTTCAGAGGGCTAAGGCAGGATTCATTTTCAAAATCACTAACTCCCCGGCCAATGTCACAAAATATTCAACCGAGAAGGCAAAAGCTTTGAACCTTGGTATTTACAGTGCCGACCTGGCCTATTCAGCAACGT
Organism: Bacteroidota bacterium; assembly: GCA_026391775.1. Classification (GTDB taxonomy): domain Bacteria; phylum Bacteroidota; class Bacteroidia; order Bacteroidales; family FEN-979; genus CAIRDP01. Next base: position 15,400 of record JAPLDK010000069.1, on the reverse strand, counting down.
ACAATTTTGTTGACGAAACCAATAAGTTCATAGCATGCACAGGCAAGCTTGCAAACGATCTCGGTATCGCCGGCGTTTACGACCCGGGCCTTGTCGACAGGGTTAAAAAATTCAATAATAATAAAGATTCCCTGGTGAATATGGTCACAAAGATCTTTAACAAGACCAATGATTTCCTTAGCAAAAACAACCGTAATCAGATCGCGGTTCTTGTAGCTACCGGCACTTTTGTCGAAGGCCTGTATCTCGCCGCTTCACTGAATCAGGTTGCTGCCGACAATAAACCCATCTCAACAGTTATTTTCAGGCAGAAAGATAATCTCGATAAACTGATCACCCTCCTCACAGCCTATAACATGGACTCTGAACTTAAACCAATTGGTGATGAGGTAAGCAAACTGAAAGCCATATACACCAATTACGGATTGGAAGCAGACAAGAAATTGCCCCAGCAGAAAGCAGCAGAGATCGGTGATCTGACAGAAAGTGTCAGAGACTCCTTCATCAAATGACCGAACCTGTTCTGATGGCCCTGGTCCAGCTGTTTGCTACGGTTGCAGCAACAGCGAGGAAGCAGGCTTCTGAAAATTCCAGGCTTATTCTGGAATCCTACCTGCGTGATCAACTGAACACTCAGGAACTTGAAGAATATTTAAAGCTTTTCGACGAATTACTTTCCTTTCATCAGCCAATGGAGGAGGCCCCTGATGCTCCTGCTGCTGATCTCTCTCATAAAATATCGGCGATCTGTCATAAAATCTCAAGGGATCTCCCCTATCTCGACAGGCTTATTATTTTTATAAAATTTATCGAGTTTATTGATGAGATTTCGAGAAACGAAACCGGAAAAGGCCTGAAGGAGAGCGGGCAAATGATCGGTTATACCGCTTTGCTTAAATCGGCATTCAACATCCCCGGAAATGAATACAACAACGCTCTCAACTTTGTCCTGGACCCGTTTGGAGGGATTATACTTCCCCATGACCTGCTCCTGATCGACGGTCAGCATACAAGCAGCAAGGAAAAACATATCTTCAGGGAGCATATGGATGGATGCATCATGGTGTTGTTTTTCCCGAGCATACGCCGTTTTTTTGCCCGCTACCTCGGGAAAGACCCGCTCTACCTCAACGGCCATAATATCCAGCCATACCGCTCGTTTTTCCTGGCCAACGGGTCAATACTGAACAACCTCAAGATCGCTCCGGTTTATTATTCCGACATCGCTTCGAAATTCCTTCACGGAGATGAAACCATTCAGATAGAATTTACAGCAAGTGAGATCGAATACCGATTCAAAAACAGCAACAACGGTATTCATCCTTTCAGTTTTACGGCCCGTTCCGGTGAACTGATAGGTATCATGGGCGGAAGCGGTGTTGGTAAATCCACACTCCTGAATGTGTTCAACGGAAGCCTTTGCCTTAACAATGGAGATATCCTGATCAACGGATATAAACTTGGAACCGGCAATGAAAAGCTCGAAGGCGTGATAGGTTTTGTTCCGCAGGATGACCTGCTGGTTGAGGAACTGACTGTTTTTGAGAACCTGTATTTCAACGCAAAACTCTGTTTCAGGGATTTCAGCAAGAAACAGCTTATGAAGGCCGTTTTGAAAGTGCTGAAAGATATCGGCCTCATCGGTATCAAAGACCTGAGGGTGGGCGACCCCATGAACAAGTTCATCAGCGGAGGACAGCGTAAGAGGCTGAACATAGCCCTGGAACTGATCCGTGAACCCTCGGTACTTTTTGTCGACGAACCCACCTCCGGGCTTTCATCCATGGACTCAGAACTTGTAATGCTGCTGCTTAAGGAACAAACGCTGAAAGGCCGGCTTGTGGTGGTGAATATCCATCAGCCCTCATCAGATATTTATAAACTGTTCGACATCCTCCTGGTCATGGATAAAGGTGGATACCCCATATATTACGGAAACCCCATCGACGCCCTGACTTACTTTAAAACCCTCAGCAATCATGCCAATCCCACCGAAAGTGAGTGCCAGAACTGCGGGTATGTAAACCCTGAACTTATCCTCCAGATAACCGAGGCCAAAACCGTAAGTGAGTACGGGAAACTCACTGTCAACCGTAAAGTCAGCCCGGAGGAATGGTACGGCCATTTCAGGAAAACCATTCAGCCTAAGCTGAAGCTTTCCACTCAAAAACAACAACTGCCTTCGAACTTTTTCAAAGTGCCGGGGAGATGGAAACAATTCAGCATCTTTGCTATAAGGAACCTTCTTACCAAGGTTACAAACCGGCAGTACCTGGTTATCAATTTATTTGAAGCCCCCTTCCTGGCAGCTCTCCTGGCGTTTCTTACACGGTATTACAGCGGCGATAAATATTTCTTCGGGGGGAACAAAAACCTTGTTGCCTATATGTTTATGAGCGTGGTTGTGGCGCTTTTTCTTGGCATGATGGTGAGCGCCGAAGAGATCTTCAGGGACAGGAGGATCCTGAAACGGGAAGCTTTCCTGCACCTCAGCCGCAGCAGTTACCTTAATTCGAAGATCATACTCCTGTTCGTCCTTTCTGCTATCCAGACACTGTTGTATGTGTTGATAGGGGACTGGATACTTGGCATCAAAGGCATGACCCTGGCTTACTGGCTTATTCTTTTCAGCGCTTCCTGTTTTGCCAATATGGCCGGACTGAATATCTCATCAGGGCTTGATTCCATTGTTGCCATTTATATCATTATTCCGTTCATCCTGGTACCTCAGTTGCTTCTAAGCGGGACTATAGTCCCCTTCGACAACCTCAACCCCACGATCAGTTCCCGTATTTATGTTCCTTTTGTAGGGGACATGATGGCCTCGCGCTGGAGTTTTGAGGCAATGGCGGTTGAACAATTCCGGGATAACAGATACGAAAAACAATTCTATGCGGCCGACAAGGAAAGTTCAAAGTATTCATACATAACCGCCTTACGCATCCCGGCCCTGCAGGAATTGCTTGACGAATCAAGGATGAATATAATAACACGGAAAGATCAAAAAAAGACCCTGCAAAACCTGCTTATCATCGGGAACGAAATCACAGGGCTGGAGAAAGAGGCAGGTCTCAGGCCAGGTCCGGTGGTTGAGAACCTCACACCGGCCGGCCTTACCGATCAGTTAAGTACAAAGATCAGATCGTACCTGGATTCGCTGAGCGTGATATTTTCGTACCGTCTCAGCAAGGCCAATACCCGGCATGATGCCATTTACCAGAAACTTGTGAATGAAAAAGGGCAGGATGCAGCATATGCCCTGAAACAGGAGTATTATAATGAGAGTCTCGCCGACCTCGTGCTGAACGCTGCCTCTACCGACAAGATCATCCAGGGAAAAGACAGGCTCATCAGGAAAAAAGACCCGGTATTTATGGACCCTGAGTCCGTGACAGGCAGGGCACATTTTTATGCTCCGGCGAAGTTCATAGGCCCTCTGGCCATAGATACGTTCTGGTTCAATATTGGGGCATTATGGCTGATGTCGCTCCTGCTTTATCTGACACTTCAGCATAATACCCTGCGGAAGACCATTGAATATTTCGGGCAGCTGAGGAAGACCCGCAAGACCTAGATCAAATGATATCGTTTTCAGGATAAGCCGTTAAGCCTGATGGTTTCAAGCTCTGAGGCACTAAACAGTCCGCTTCGGTATAGCCTGAGGAATTGTTCTGAAACGCCTGCCCCGAACAGCAGCGCATCATCAGAGTTTACAGTGACTTTTACACCATGATCAAAGAGTATCCTGATGGGATGCGTCTTGTACGACTTTACCCGTTTCAGTTTGATGTTGCTTTCGGGGCATACATTCAGGCGTATGGAATTAGCTGCAAGCCAGTGCATCACATCAGGTGAATCTGCTGCCCCGATACCATGTTGTACTTCTTCCAGTTCAAGGATCTCAACCGCTTTCTTCACCGATCCGGCATCCCCGAATTCACCCGCATGAGCCTTTAACTTCAAGCCCTCCTTCCGGGCAAAACGGTAGAGTTCACGGAAATTCTCAAGCGGCTGACCGTTCTCATCATCATACAGATCAATACTTCTGAAATAATTAAAAGCAAGGAAAGGCTCAAGATGTTTGAGAATAGTCCTCAAAGGTAATGTCTTCGGAAAGCCCAGTTCGGGCCTGAAATCAATTTCCGGCGCAACCAGGGTATGGTAGTGCTTCAGTGAACCCACCGCCCTTTCGGGCGATACATTGAACAAACTCCCGAAAAAACCGTCCATGCTCATTTCAAGAACCCTGATCCCGTCCTGTTTTGCCTGTAAAAATGCAGCCTCCACGGCTTTTTCAAATGCATGGGGCCGTTTCATGAATGGGGCGTAAACCTCGCCAATCCATCGATTCAAGGGTTCAATCCCCATTTTATCGGCACGGAACGGCTTCAGCTTTTCTCCATAAAACCTGTTGATCACAGAAGCTTTGCCTCCAAGCATACAATGGTTGTGCAGGTCCGATTTCGGAATACTGCGGATGGCTTTCAGGTCGCCGTCCTGCAAAGCAGTTTTAAATGAAACTTTATTTGCCGGCATTGTCAAGGTTTTGTTTCATCACTCTCATCAGGTTCCCTCCCCAGATCTTTCTGATCTGCGACTTCGAATACCCTCTCTTAACAAGCTCAAGGGTGATGCTACCCATCCCGCTTACATCATTGCAGCCCTTAACACCACCTCCTCCATCGAAATCAGTCCCGATCCCGACATGATCAATGCCTGCAACTTTCACCATATGGTCTATATGATCAACCACATCACTTACTGTTGCAAGGTTCCCCGGGTATTGATCATCAATTGCATGCCAGTCTTTCCTTGCAGCTTTCATTTCGTCCTTCGTCAAACCATCAAAATCGCGGTACTTCTTTCTCAAAGCTGCATGAGCTGAATCCCTGGCCGGGTTCGGATCGGCTTTTACATATGCGCTGAGTATGCACATCTGGACAACTCCCCCGTTAGCCGCTAATGCCATCAGCATCTCATCAGTAAGGTTCCTCGGGTTGTCGCAGAGCGCCCGTGAACAGGAATGTGAAGCAATTACAGGAGATCCCGACAGATGAAGCACATCATAAAACGATTTGTCCGACATATGCGAAACATCAACCATCATGCCCAGCCTGTTCATCTCTTTTACTACCTCTTTCCCAAACGGTCCGAGGCCTCCGAAACACAGGGTGTCTGTTGAAGAATCGCAAAGATCATTGTTCCGCGTATGACAGAGTGTGATATAGCGTACACCCCTTTTAAAAAATGTTTCCACCATTGAAAGGTCAAGTCCAAGCGGATAACCGTTTTCCATGCCGATGAAAACTGCAATTTTCCCCTCCTTTTTCAAACTGTATGCGTCCTGAGGTTTCAGGGCCAGGCCTGCCACAGCCTGGTTTCTTTTTAACACTGCATAAATCGTGTCAGTGATCTCAAGGGCTTCATTTTTTATTTTTAGAAATGCTTCCTGATTGCGTTTTCCCTGTGAAGTAAATACCGCGAAGAAAATTCCGTCGAGGCCCCCTTCCTTCATACGTGGAAAGTCAACCTTGGAAGACTGGGGATCGTGCCTCTGGTTTATATCGAAATCTCCCGTCATCAAACGCATGGGAGTGTCGGTATGGGAATCCACTGTGAATACTGAACGGTGAATTTCAGCCGCTTTCTTTGCAAGTTTCTCATCGCTTTTGTTACCGCTTATGCCTGTAAATGCAAGGAAAGTGCAAAAAGCCGTGGTGATAATGTTCTTTATCATCTGATGAATTTATTTAAGCTGCCGAAGGTACATTTGGATAGTATTTTCAAGGCCGTAATATAAGGCATCGCATATCAGGGCATGCCCGATGGAGACTTCAAGAAGGTGAGGTATATTCTGATGAAAATACTTCAGATTTACCAGATTAAGATCGTGCCCGGCATTCAATCCTAAACCGGAATCATGGGCAATTACTGCTGCCTCACGAAAAAATTTAACCGCTTTCTCCGGGTTGAAAGTATAATCACAGGCATAAGCTTCCGTATACAACTCTACCCTGTCGGCCCCTGCTTTTGCGGCGTTGCGTATCATTTTCTCATCCGTTTCAATGAATATTGAGGTTCTGATACCGCATGATTTAAACCCTGCAATTACCTCTTTAAGGAAACTTTCATGTTTGATTGTATCCCAACCCGCATTGGAAGTAAGAACCCCGGGCGGATCCGGGACCAATGTCACCTGTGCCGGTTTTACATCCATTACAAGAGCAATAAATTTTTCGGAGGGATAGCCTTCTATATTGAACTCCGTATTCAGGACCGGTTTAAGCTCAAGCACATCCTGGTAGCGGACATGCCGTTCATCGGGCCGGGGATGTACTGTAATGCCTTCCGCCCCAAAACGTTCACAATCCAAAGCCGTCCTCAGCAGGTCGGGCAGGTTCCCTCCCCTGGCATTTCGCAAAGTGGCTATTTTGTTAATATTAACACTGAGTTTAGTCATCAGAAGAATTTCTGCAAAGCTAATACTTCAGGGCGAATTGAAATAAAAAGCTGGTAACTTTGTATTGTATGCGGATTGTAATTCAGCGGGTATCGTCAGCTTCTGTGGAAATTGAAGGAAAGGTCAGTGCCGTTATCGGGCACGGACTTCTTATCCTGCTTGGAATTGAAGATGAAGATACTAAGGATGATGTGACCTGGCTGTGTCAAAAGACAGCTAAACTAAGGATTTTTGACGACAATGATGGTGTCATGAACCTTTCCATAACGGAGGTGAAAGGGGAAATTCTTCTGGTAAGCCAGTTTACACTGCATGCTTCTACAAAAAAGGGCAACCGCCCTTCCTATATACTGGCAGCGAAGCCTGAGAAAGCGTTGCCGCTTTACGAGATGTTCATCAGCTGCTTATCCGGGGAAACCGGGACAGAGGTCAGAACCGGGGTATTTGGTGCAATGATGGAAGTAGCTCTCGTGAACAGCGGGCCGGTGACTATCCTGATTGATTCAAAAAACAAGGAATAAGGCCTTTGAATAAGTTAAGGAAAAGTTTGGTTTTTTTATTAAGCCTGAGTATATTTGTACAATGAAGAAGGTCCTCCTCATAGAAGACGACAGGCTTATCCTTGAGACCACTGCAGATTTTCTTGAAACATCAGGTTTCGAGGTTTTAAAAGCAGCCGGCGGGGATGAAGGCATATTGCTTGCAAAGGTTCAGTCGCCCGATATGATTCTTTGTGACATCCTTATGCCAGGAATAAGCGGCCATGAGGTATACAGGATCCTTCAAAAAGATATTACCACAGCCGATATCCCCTTTATCTTTCTTTCATCCCTTTCCGATAAACAGGACATTCGCATCGGTATGGAGATGGGCGCCGACGATTACATCACAAAGCCTGCCGATCCCAAAGAACTCTTAAAAGCCATTGAAGCCAGGCTTGAAAAGTTCGACAGGCTTCTGAAGCGTAAGGAATTACGATATCATGTCCTGTTTGAACTTGCATCAGAAACAATACTGATGATCAATCCCGAAAATTCAGAGATCGTTGATGCTAATCAGGCAACACTGGAGATGCTTGGGTATTCAAAAGACGAGTTAACCAGGTTGAAAGCAGAGGATGTCCTGCCTGCAGGAGAATGGGAAAATGTGTTGCGTATACTCACCAAGGGCAGTGGAATTAACAAACTACCCCTTTCAGAATCACGGTTGAAACGGAAAGATAAGACAGAAATCCAGGTTCAGATTAATGGCCAGGTGGTTGAGATCCAGGCAGAACGTTTCTTCTTGCTGATAGCCCGGGATATCTCAGATATACGGTTCAAGGAAAAGGCGCTTAAGGAAAGTGAAGAGAGGTATAAGGAACTCGTGGAAAATATCGGTGAAGGTGCTGGAGTGGTTGATCTCAATGAACGGTTTACCTACGTAAATCCGGCAGCCGCTGAGATCTTCGGCCTTCCGGCTTCACAGCTTGTCGGGCAAAAACTCCTGAACTTTATTCATCCATCCTCCCATACCGAGATCTTACGGCAGACTCAGAATCGCCTGCTTGGCCAGAAAAGCATTTACGAGGTGGAGGTTCTCAGGCTTGACGGGCAAAGGAGGTGGATCATTGTCACAGCAACCCCTCAGTTCGATGCAAACGGTAAGTTCTCCGGTACTTTCGGGATATTCCGCGACATGACCAAGAATAAGATGGCAGAAGCCCGGATTAAGGAAAGTGAGGAAAGACTGAGTGCTATTGTCGATCTGACCAATGATTATATATGGGAACTTGATCCCCAGTGGAGATATACCTATGTAAGCTCAAAAGTATATGATATCCTTGGGTATCGTCCTGAGGATTTCCTGGGCAAGTCACCGTTTGCATTTATGCTGCCTGAAGATGTTGAAAATATGAAAGAATCGCTCAGGCAATTTGTTCACGACTACAAACCTTTGAACTTTCTTGCAAACAGGACAATTCACCGTGACGGGCATATTGTTTACCTTGAATCTTCCGGCATTCCACTGTTTGACTCAAATGGGAAATATGCAGGTTACAGGGGCGCCGACAGGGACATTACACTCAAAAAATCTTTTGAAAACCAGCTTATTGTTGCCAGGGATAAAGCTGAAGAATCCGACCGCCTTAAGTCATCCATCCTTGCAAACGTCAGCCACGAGCTTAGAACCCCTTTAAACGGAATATTGGGGTTTGCAGAAATTTTAAAAGCCGAGATGAAGGATACTGAACACGAGATGATGGCCGAGAACATCCATTCATCAGGAAGAAGGCTTATGGGTACCCTGAACTCACTGATCACTTTATCACAACTCGTCGCCGGGAAAGTCACTCTTACAATAAGGCCTGTTATACTGAAGGAAACCATCAATTCAGTCATAAAATCCCTCACCCCCCAGGCAAAAGAAAAAAATCTTACTGTTACTTTCAATGCTGATGCTTTTATCAAGGTAAATACTGATGAGCAGCTTCTGAAACAACTTTGTCGCCAGATGATTGACAATGCCATCAAATTCACTGAGAAAGGAGGTGTTACTATTGAGGTTTCAACCGAAAAAGTAAAAACAGAGGGTTATGTGATCATCTCGATCAGCGATACAGGGATAGGTGTCGACGACGATTATCATGAGCTGATCTTCCAGGAGTTCAGGCAGGTGAGCGAAGGATTTGGCAGGAAATACCAGGGGTCAGGAATAGGTCTTACCATTTGCAAGAAAACCATAGACCTTCTTGAAGGCAAGATCACATTTGAAAGCAAACCTGGCAATGGTTCTACTTTTTACATCTGGCTTCCCTACCATCAGGATGCAGCTGCAGTTGAAGGAGAAACACTGGTTCCTGCTGATGCCTCCGAACCGAAGACTGGAGAAAAGAAAGAGCTGCCATGGGTATTACTTGTTGAGGACAACCTTGTGAATAAGGAGCTGACTGAATTTTTCCTTAGAAAAGTATGCCGGGTTGAATATGCCCCCGATGGTGCAACAGCTATCGAAATGGTTAAAATAAAAAAATATCATGCCATCCTTATGGATATCAACCTGGGATATGGCATAAACGGTGTTGAAGCCACCAAGGAGATCAGAAAAATTGCGGGATATAAGGATATTCCAGTGATTGCCGTTACAGGATATACCATGAGCGGTGATAAGGATATGCTGATCGCCCAGGGCTGTACACATTACCTGGCAAAACCTTTTGACCAGGCAAGTATTCTGGAAGTGATGAAAGATGTCCTATCAGGAAAAAGATAAGTTTTCTATCCCAAGGAACCCCGGAATTTCTTTATAAAATCTTAATCAGTCTTATTCGGCCGGCTCACGACCATTGCTCTACCTTTGTGCTGCTAAAAATTTTTAATCTCTAACAATAAAAATAACATTATCATGAAAAAAGTTGTTGTCTTAGTATCAGCTTTTATGCTGTTTGCCGGTTTAACTTTTGCACAGACCCCCCAGGTTAAGGATCAGAAAACAACAGGCAAGAAAGAAGTTGTAAAACCAGCCGAAAAGAAGGAAGTTGCAAAACCTGCAGCAAAACCAGCTGAAAAGAAAGAAGCTGTTACGCCTGCAGCAAAACCAGCTGAAAAGAAAGAAGCTGTTACGCCTGCAGCAAAACCAGCCACAAAGCCAGCTGAAAAGAAAGCTCCGGAAAAGAAGTAATAAGGAACTTTTTATTGTTCAAATACAAGAAGCCGTACCGAAAGGGCGGCTTCTTATATTTTATTTGCCCGACAATCTGTTAAAAACAATAGGGAACTTTACAACCACCCGTACAGGTTTGCCATTGCGGCGTGCCGGTTCCCATCTGGGCATCAGTTTTACCACCCTCATTGCTTCTTCATCACAGCCTCCTCCGATGCCCTTTGTTACCTCAATATTCGAAAGAGATCCATCGATCTCTATAATGAAAACAACAACGACAACTCCCTGGATTGAGGCTTTCAGAGCCGCTTCGGGATACCTCACATTCTTGCGCAGAAACCAGAGCCTGGCATCATCTCCTCCGGGATATCTTGGATATGCATCAATTACAGTTACCAGGCCGTTTGCATCACCCTCCCCTTTGCCGCCAACAGCATTACCCTGGCCTTTTCCTGTGGTATCTGTTGGAGGCACATCTTTTTCATCAGGTGGTTTGTCGTCAACAGGCTTGAGTTTTTGTTCAGTAACCGAGTCTGAAACTACCGGGACCTGTTGTTCTTCCGGTTGATTTTGGAGTGAGCCGGCCAATTTGTTAATATCCTCATCCTGAGGCGGAAGGAGAGGGAGATACTCAACATACGTGATAAAATCATCGTTAAGCAGCGGCACAGGCTCAAAATAAAAGTAAAGAAAAGGGCCCAATACCGCGGCTACAAAGAGAAAGACTGCCATAATGATTGAGATAAGGAGATTCCTTGGGTAAAGCTTTCGCAATACATATCCGCCATATTCCTGGTTCCTGCCAGTGAAAACAATGTCGAACAGGTCAGCCGGACGCATTACCTTCATTCCCCCAGGTATTTTTTAAGCACTTCTATTTCCCTTCTGTGGCGTTTTGTAGGCCTTCCGGTACCGGGATCACGGTATTCAAAATTAACCTCCCTCATCATCTTAACCCTGGTATATTCATCTTCAGGAGTCAGGTCTTGCATATATTCAGGTACCAGAGGCGCCCCTACCCTGTTCTGAAGAAGCTGGATAACCTTAACACTTTTGGTTATCGTTTGCTGTGAAATACTGACCGTTTCACCAGGTTTAACATCCCGTGAGGGTTTCACTATCTGCCCGTCAATCCTGACTTTCCCCGATTTGCATGCAGTCGTTGCCTGGCTGCGGGTCTTGAACAGGCGCACAGCCCATAACCATTTATCGATCCTGACCCCTTCAATCATTTTTGGCGGAAAAAAATCTCCATGGGCGCCCCGGTAAATTCGAAATGCTCCCTTAGCTTGTTCTCAATAAAACGCCGGTATGGATCTTTTAAGTATTGCGGGTGGTTACAGAAAAAAACAAAGGAAGGGAATGCAGTGGGCAACTGTGTGGCAAATTTAATGCGAACATATTTGCCCTTGACGGCGGGCGGAGGCGTTTGCTCGATCAGTGGAAGAATGAAATCGTTCAGTTCACGTGTAGGGATCTGCCGCATTCTGTTTTTATAGACTGTAACAGCGGTTTCCATAGCTTTCAGGATGCGCTGTTTCTCAGTTACCGATGTAAACACAATCGGTACATCACGGAAAGGGGCGGTCTGCTCCCTGATGAGCTCTTCAAACTGCTTATGTGTATTGGTCTGCTTCTCCACAAGGTCCCATTTATTGACCAGGATGACTACTCCCTTGTGGTTCCTGTCAATGATATGGAATATATTCAGGTCCTGGGCTTCAAAACCCCTTTCAGCGTCAACCATCAGCAGGCATACATCGCTGTGCTCTATGGAACGTATGGCACGCATGACCGAATAGAATTCAATATCCTCCTTCACTTTTCCTTTTTTCCGTATCCCTGCAGTGTCGACCAACAGGAAATTGAGGCCGAACGAGTTGTATATAGAATGTATAGAATCGCGGGTTGTCCCCGGCAACGGAGTCACAATTGTCCTCTCGTTCCCCAACAGAAAATTAATCAGGGAAGATTTCCCGGCATTCGGACGGCCTACAATGGATATTTTCGGCAGATCAGGCAGATCAATATTGTACTCCGGGGATGATTCATCAAGTGGAGCGAAAGTTGCTGTGACCGCATCAAGAAGTTCCCCTGTGCCGCTTCCATTGACAGCGGAGATCCCGAAGATCTCCTCCATTCCAAGAGAATAGAACTCATGAACCATGTTGACCTGCTTTACGCTGTCGATCTTGTTAGGTACCAGGAATGCCTTTTTCCCCGACCGGCGGAGGATATTGGCCACGTCTTCATCCATGATGGTAATGCCTTCCCTTGCATCCACAACGAACAGAATGACATCTGCTTCGTCTATGGCAAGGTTTACCTGCTTTTTGATCTCCGATTCGTATATATCGTCTGAATTATCAACATATCCTCCGGTGTCAATCACCGAGAATTGGTGCCCGTTCCAGTCCGACATCCCGTAATGCCGGTCGCGGGTCACTCCGCTGGTGGGGTCAACAATTGCTTCACGTTGTCCCACCAGACGGTTGAAAAGTGTACTTTTACCCACATTCGGGCGACCGACAATAGCTACGATTTTCGACATTTCACCATTTGTTATTCATCACAATTCTTTATCCTCATGCAAATTATACCCGAACCTCTTAAGTTGCAGCTCATCCTCCCTCCAGTTTTTAGAAACCTTAACATGCAGCTCAAGGAAGATATGGCGTCCAAGGAATTCCTCGATGGATTTACGGGCTTCGGTACCCAGTTTTTTGATTGACTTACCCTGATGACCGAGGATGATGGCTTTCTGGGATTCCCTTGCAATATAGATTATCGCCCTGATGCGTAACAATGATTCTTCTACCTTGAAGGAATCTATCGCAACTTCAACCGAATATGGCACCTCCTGTGAATAATTCATGAGGATTTTCTCACGGATGATCTCCGAAACGAAAAAGCGTTCATTCCGGTCGGTAAGCTCATCCTTACCATAAAAAGGCGGATGCTGTGGCAGAAGCTTGACCAGTCGTGTAGAGAGCAGGTCAAGGTTCGACTTATGAAGTGCGGAAACAGGAAGAATCTCAGCATTTGGCAGAAGTTTTGCCCATTGCTCTACTTCCTTTTCGAGTTTAGGCTGGTCTATGGTATCGATCTTATTGATAAGGACTATTACAGGGAGTTTTGTTGTTATTATTCTCTGGAGGATGTCCTCATGAGTGAATTTCAGTCCCGGTTCTGTGACAAGCAGGATAATATCGGCGTCGGACAGTGAAGAACTGATGGCTGCAAACATCGCCTGGTGAAGCTTATATTTTGGGGTAAGAATGCCCGGGGTATCCGAAAACACCATCTGGTAATTTTCCCCGTTCAGGATTCCCAGGATACGGTGCCTCGTAGTCTGGGCTTTTGGAGTTATACCAGAAAGATTCTCACCGATAAGGGCGTTCATTAAGGTTGATTTCCCAACGTTAGGATAACCCAGGATTGTAATATAGCCGGCTTGATGAGCCATATAATTTTTATAAATTTTGAGATGCGGCAAAATAAGCCTATCTTTGCACCGCAAATTTGAAATTCGCCGCGATACAAACGACAAAGGTAGTAAAAATATATCGCGGGGTGGAGCAGAGGTAGCTCGTTGGGCTCATAACCCAAAGGTCGTAGGTTCGAATCCTACCCCCGCAACTAAGAATCTGGAAGATCAGTAAATACAAGGAGTTTAGAAATAATCTCCTACATACCCAGGCCGATAGGAAAAGACCAGTTTAAATAGCCCATTATCAGACATATACGAAGGCCAGTTTAAAACGGTATAAGGTGGTCAAGATTTCCGGTTTTTTTCCCCCAACCCTGCTTCCGACCAAATTACCATCGAAACATCAACAAATTCAACCAGCGGCGTCTATTTTGTGAGGCTGACAAGCGATAAGACCGTGGCAATGGCGAAAATCATAAAACAGTGAGTTTCGGCATTCAAAACGAAGTAAGAAATAAAGCGATAAAAAACTATTTCTTTTTCTCCTCTTCCTTCTCTTTCTTCAATGGTGTTTTCTTTAACACATCCCCCTTGGGCGAAAACTGGACTACATATCCCTCTTTATCTTTCTGCAAGTCCATTTCATAAATCAATCCCTTGCCGGGGGTTTCGGTTTTGGCAACTTCTGAAACTTTGAAACCATCAAAGTTCTTGGCAGCAGCTGCAGAAACTTCTTTTGGCAAATCAGATTCTTTTATTTCAGTTTCCGTTTCAAGCCATTTGCCTGAGGCATCAAAGTTGGCAGACTTTTCAACTCCTTTGTCTTTAAAGTTGATTTCATAGTCTTTCATCTCCATTTCATATTTTATAGCCGTAGCTGCAGGAAACTTTTTCGTGAAAGCTTCTTTTACCGCAGCAGGAACTTTATCAGGAGTAATCTTTTGGGCATAACCCATTAAACTGATCAGCAAAATTGCTGACAGTAATACCATTGTCTTTTTCATGATTGAGTGATTTTATAATTTAAATTAGTACCAACAGTAATCAAATCAATGGGAACAGGATGGCATTCTTTTTCGAATGGTTCATCATTTGTCTCATTGACATCCTCAGGTGGATAATAGGGAGCAAGTAATTCTTCTTCCAGAAATTCATCAAAGGTTGTTGATCCGTTAATCTGAACATTGGAATCGAATAGTTTTGAAAGTCGGGATGTAAAACCAAAATCACCCTTGGGAAGGATTGAAGTACCGGCAAAAATGTAAATTGATAAGAATATTGATAATACCTTGGCCATAGTATCAAAGGTAACAATAATAAACCCGGGGATCATAATTTCTTAATTCCGGCAAAAAGCCTGAAAATACAGTGTTGTTTCTGCAATTTTTACGAAATCGTCCTTATTCCTTGCCTTGCTTTTGCATTTCCTGCAAAAAGGTGCATACTTGTCCCGGAAATCAATTAGGGTTCACCGTATTCCTGAATTAATTTGTATTGAGAAGTTAAAATATCAGGCTATGCAAAAGCTATTCTACATTGTTTCACTGTTGCTATTAACCTTTGTGTCTACCATTAATGAAGCCCAGGAAACCATGAAAGTGGTGGACAAAAAACATAAGGAGATTTATTACGTCCTTAAATCTGATAATAAGGTCCGCCACGGCCCATATTGTAAACTTGGCTGCAATGACTCTGCGGAAGTGGAAGGTTTTTATAAATACGGGCTTAAGGACAGCATCTGGACAGGCTGGCCGGCCAGTGGTGTATATGTGCATGGCAGAAAGACCGGCGTTTGGGAATACTACAACTTTAGCGGTCAACTGGAGCAAAAATATGACCATTCAACCAACGAATTGCTCTACTGGCGT
>JAPLDK010000047.1 GCA_026391775.1 Bacteroidota bacterium | reverse complement strand
TCCTTAGCTGTACTGATCACCTTTTCTTTTAATTGATCGGTGGTGGCATTCGGGTTTTCGTATAACCATTTCCATACACTCATGTCAACCAGGGATACTCCCATGATCTCATAACTCATCCAGAACTGGTCAAGGGCAGCGA
Source organism: Bacteroidota bacterium (assembly GCA_026391775.1). Taxonomy (GTDB): domain Bacteria; phylum Bacteroidota; class Bacteroidia; order Bacteroidales; family FEN-979; genus CAIRDP01. Next base: position 11,171 of record JAPLDK010000047.1, on the reverse strand, counting down.
GAGCTTCCTTGTTTGGGTCATTGTCTTTCTTGCCGAGCAGGAAAAGGTCGCGTTTCTGGAAAATAAACGCCAGGGCTTCGGTGAACGCGGTATTCGGCACTCCCTGCATCATGTAATTGTCGACCATATAAAGGGAGATGGTTTGTTCCACATTATGCCCCATCTCATGAACAGCGATGTTGTATCCTTTATAATCCATTCCTGATTTTGCAATCCGGGTGCGCAGATGGGCTTTATCGCCCTTCATCTGTGCTCCCCAGGCATGACCACTTCCCCTGGCAGGGTCAACGGTGATATGCGATGCAATTTCTTTTGCCATCTCAGGTTTGAAGCCTAATTTGAGAAGCATATTTGGAATATCAGCTTCAAATGCCTTGGGATCCGGGTATTTTGCACGGGTGATCTTGTCCAGTTCATCCTGGTTCATCGTGCTCCTGGCTTTAAATCCATCGTACCAGATATCGAAAGGCTGAAGGTGACGGCCCAGTCTCCTGCTGATGAGATCTCCCACTTTTTTAATTTCGGAGGATGAGCAAAGGCCGGTAAACAGCTTTTCAACCTGCTCCTGGCGTATCTCCATGCCACCGTCGAAGGCCCTGAGGATATAGGTAGGATACAAAGGAGTGTACTGATCCACTTCCTTCATGGCCTTGAAATTGTTTAGAAAGATTTCGTAACGTTTGTTCGGCTCAGGAGTTGAGGCAATTTCCTTACTGTCTTTGAAAAGCTTATTGGATTCGGGGTTCCACTGGAACATTGGGTTGTTGATCACCGAATCGGGAATGCTCTGGTCGATGATATGAAGCATCACATTATATACCATCTTTTGTTTCAGAAGCCCTTCCTCACCTTTGTTATAATTGGCTTTCAGTTCATCCCTCAGGTTCCAGTGGGAGATCAGTTTCATGTCCTTCGGAAAATGGGTCTGCCCTTTGTCGTCGAGCAGATTGCCCATATAAATATTGTAGTTACTGATGTAATTGTCTGCGGATGACAGAGCGTCGGATACTTTCTGGCTCACTTCTGCAGGGACCCTGGCTGTGAACATGTCACCGAGGCGGGCATAAGCCCAATCCTTACGGGACCACTTCGGGCCAATTTCTTCTTTCTCGGCAAGAGTATAAAAAGGAAAATTCATGCAGGTGATGAATGCGATTTTATTTGTATAGAAGTCGTCGTTGAAATGGGCTGCGGGATCCCATGCCCCGAAGATCTCATCCACATCCAGCATTTCACCAATGTCAATATGGACTGCCCATTTCATGGCCAGTGTGATGAGATTATAACGTCCGAAAAGCTGTTCAAAGTTGACACTCAGGCGGTTGAAGAGCAGGTCAAGTCTGGCTGGGTCACCAACGAAATATTTCAGACAGAAATCCCTGAAATCAAGGTCCTTGCCGTCTTTTTCGGTCCAAAGTGCCGCAACCTGTTTAACGCCTTTTTCGATGCGGGCTTTCTGGTTGTCATCATATTTGGCTACAAGAACATTGATCACTGTATCTGCTGTACTTTGTTTGATATACTGTACCGTTTGTTTCCGGTCAGCATTTTCTTTCTGTTTACACTGGCTGAGGATCATGGCCAGCGGGAGGAGGAGAAGTAAATACTTTTTCATGGGAAGGTTTTTTAGAACCTTACAAATGTAGGGAAATATGAATATTGGCAATGGATCCCGCGTTTGTTTTTTATACCGTTCAAAATTTATAATTTTGCGGAACTAAGAATTGACCTATGAAACAACTGATCGAATGTGTTCCTAACTTCTCTGAGGGTGTCGACATGCAGCTCATCAAGACCATCACCGATGAAATTGAAAAGACCGATGGTGTAAGGTTGCTGGATGTGGATCCCGGTAAAGCAACCAACCGGACCGTGGTGACTTTTGTCGGCCCTCCCGATGCCGTACTGGAGGCTGCTTTCCAGGCGATCAAAAAAGCATCCGAAGTAATTGATATGAGCAGGCATAAGGGGGAGCACCCCCGTTTCGGTGGAACCGATGTTTGTCCCCTCGTCCCTGTTTCAAACATCAGCATGGAGGAAACGGCAGCTTATGCCCGCAAACTGGCCGAGAGGGTAGGAAAGGAACTTGGGATTCCGGTTTATTGTTACGAAAATGCAGCTTTCACTGAAGAGCGCCGCAACCTGGCCAACTGCAGGGCCGGTGAATACGAAGGCCTGCCGAAGAAACTTTCCGATCCTCACTGGAAGCCGGATTTCGGCCCTGCCAGGTTTAATCCCCGCACAGGTGCTATTGCCATCGGGGCAAGGGATTTCCTGGTGGCATACAATGTGAACCTGAATACTACTTCCACACGAAGGTCCAACGCCATCGCGTTTGATATACGCGAAAAGGGCCGGCCTGTCCGGGAAGGCAATCCGGTTACAGGAAAAATAATGAAGGACGAAAAAGGAAATGAGGTCTGGGTGCCGGGCGCATTGAAAGCCTGTAAAGCCATTGGCTGGTTTATTGAAGAATACGGCATTGCCCAGGTTTCCATAAACCTTACCAATGTGAGCATCACTCCGGTGCATGTGGCTTTTGAAGTGGCCTGCCAGAAAGCTTTAGAGCGCGGACTGAGGGTTACGGGCAGCGAATTGGTTGGGCTGATCCCCAAACGAGCAATGATTGAAGCGGGTAAATATTTTCTCAGGAAACAAAACAGGTCAGTTGGCGTTTCAGAAGAAGAGATCATTAAGATCGCGGTGAAATCTCTTGGGCTGGATGATCTGAAACCCTTTAATCCAAAGGAAAAGATAATTGAATATATTTTGGAGGATACTAATGACAAGATACTTATCGGCATGACTGCCGAAGGTTTTGCTAGTGAGACTGCATCGGAATCCCCTGCTCCCGGCGGTGGTTCTGTCTCCGCCTATATCGGTGCCCTGGGAGTGTCGCTGGGGACAATGGTGGCTAACCTTTCTTCTCACAAGCCTGGTTGGGACGATCAGTGGGAAGTGTTTGGAAATTGGGCCGAAAAAGGACAACAGCTGAAAGAAGAACTCCTTTTCCTGGTGGATGAAGACACTCGTGCCTTCAACCGTATTATGGATGCATTCGGACTTCCGAAGGACACGGAAGAGGAAAAAACCTCCCGTACCGCAGCCATTCAGGACGCTACAAAATACGCTATCGAGATTCCTTTCCGCACCATGAAAAAAGCATATGCTTCATTCGACATTATTGAGGCCATGGTTGAAACGGGAAATCCCAATTCAGTTACGGATGCAGGAGTTGGGGCTCTTTGTGTAAGGTCAGCAGTAATAGGGGCATGGCTCAATGTAAGGATCAATGCGCCGGGACTAAAAGACAAGGTTTTTCTGGATAAGCTGATACAGGAAGCCGATGAACTTGTTGCCCTCACGAAAGAGAGGGAAGAGAAGATACTTGCTGCAGTGAATGCGAAGATCAGGTAGCGGGATTATTAGCTACTTCCCAGTGGTATTCGTCCATATCCAATTCTGGAAATAGCCTTCACTCAAATAAACACTGTCGGTATCCGAAGCTTTTAACCAGCCTGAGAACTGGCCGCAGCCCCATCCGCCCTGTCCTTCCCATTTGGTCATGGTGAGTTGCATATTACCTCCTCCGGTTTTATACCAGGTCTGGTTGGGATCTATATAAGTGAAAACGAAACGGTAATCTCCGCTTTTGAAGATCTGACCGGCGACAGGGTCTCCGGGAAGTCCGATTTTAAGCATCTCCGCAGGGACAAGGTTGTCGTTCAGGTCAAAGGTCCCGCAAAATGTGGATGAAGCGCAGAAATCCTTGCAGAATCTTGAATAATTATAATATGTTTTCATCACACCGTTTACCTTGAATTTAACATAAGGTACAGGTGATGGTTCGCTCTTTCTGCACGCAAAAGCAATTCCCAGCGATGCAATCAGCAAATAAAACAACATTTTTTTCATGGCTTATCCTGTGTTGGTGAATTCAATGGTAATGTAAAGCTAAAACTGCTTCCTTCCCCTTCGGTACTTTCCGCCCATATCCTGCCACCGCTTTTCTCGACGATCTCCCTGCACAGGACGAGCCCGAGGCCGCTGCCTCTTTCCTTGTCAGTTCCTTCGGTTTTCAGTTGTTCTTCAAACCGGAACAGTTTTTTTAGATTCTCGGTGGAAATCCCCACACCGGTATCACTTACTGTGACCACGACAAGCTTAGGCATGGCTGCAGCCGACAGAGTGATAATCCCGCCATGCCTTGTGAATTTTATGGCATTATTGATGAGGTTCCGGATTACCAGAAGGATGGCATCCTTATCGGCCCAGGCAAAACTTTCTTCAGGAACTTCCGAAATAAGACGTATGAATTTGCCGGCAGCTGAAGGGGCAAGTAAATGAAAATTCTCCTGGGCCAGCTTGCCCAGATTCAAACGGGTGGGTGTAAATCTCATTTTACCTGTCTGTATCCTGGACCATTCGAGTAACCTCTCCAGAAGATCAAATGTATTGTGTGCCGTATTCCTTATATTTTGCAGAAAAGTTTTCCGTTCTGTATCGCTAAGCTCTTCCCATTCTTCCGTAAGAATATCAGCAAAGCCAAGTATCGCATTAAACGGGCTTCTCAGGTCATGGGAAATAATTGAAAAGAATTTATCACGGGTTGAGTAAAGTTCCTTCACTTGTTCCTGCGTTTTTTGGGCGGCTTTTAATCCTTCCCTTAACTGGCTTATGAGGGTTTTAACATGTTCTGCCACATTCCGGCAAGGGGCCTTGACTTCCTGATTAACCAGATGATGGTCAAGCAGAGCTTCGGCTTCATCGAGATCTCCCCTGGAGATTTTTATCAGGATCCCGCACAGTCCTTCAGTAAATTCAACCGGTAATTCTGACATACATCAGTTTAGTTCACAAGTTTTACAGTGAATCTGCAGGTACGCTCTCCGGTACCCCAGCAATCAATTTCTTTGACATCGAAATTTCTCCCGGAATACACATGAAGTATCCCTGCGATAAACCCTTCATCATAATCACATACCGGAACTCCGTAAAAAGGCAATCCGGAACAATCCAGATCCTCGCTCACGGTAAGTACAAAGCTTAATTTATCAAGGTCGGCCGATTCAACACGTAATACACCGATTCCAAAGTGCAACAGTTTTTGTGTCAGATCCGAAATAAAATCATTGATTTGCAAAGATCTGTTGAGTGTATTATGACAAAATTCCTTGCCGGCGAGATAACCTGAATCAAAGAATACTTTATTGGCTTCAATAGCTCCGTATTTTTTTTCGAGGGTATCGCGCATTGTATATTGCATCAGGCGGTATACTGCAACCTGTGTGAGAGGGCCGAGATTTGGCCTTCCAAGCGTGATGTCACCCAGGTCCTTCCATTTAAAATTATATTTTACCGATTTATCCATGATTACTGCATTGTAGGATTCAAACGCAATATACAAAAAATTAGTGTAAGTTCAACCGGGGGTCAGTCTTTGACGCATCTGACGGGAAAGGCATTTTGGCGACTGGAGGAATACAGCGAAACACTCGGAGCGAAATTGTTCAGGCCTCGTGCCCAGGCTTTGGTTGGTCCGTTTATTGAAGAAGTCCAGAACATCGTAGCCGTCAGGCTCTCTCCCTGAATAAAGCTCCAGGTATTATTCATGTATAACATGCCTGCAAGTCCGGGGGAGAAGGGTATGTCCTTCAGATATCCTCCTGCCAGGCCATTCCCCTGATTTGCCGGATCATCAATCAGCATTTGCCATTCAGCTGAGGAAGGGACATGCCATCCGGGGGGGCAGAGGCCCTGAGAGCCTTCCTGGCTGCTGAACTGCATGAGCTCATCCCATTGGTAAAATCCACCATATAAATTACAACCCGGATCCGGGGCGGCACAGTATTTCTGGGGCTGGCAATTGTTTGTCTGGGGTTGTTGGGCACTCTCTTCCGACCCGTAATCCAGGTTTTGTATCATCCAGCAGCGATTCCCTCTCCAATAAGTATTATAAGTTCTGTTCGGTGTTGTCCTCACGTCTTTCAGGGGCAACAAAGTGTTTTCGCACAAAAAAGCGGGGGCGTTGACAATCTGTATTGTTTTTGTATCCGATGCCGCACAGCCGTATGTGTTTGTGTACGAATACACGATGGCTACAGTTTTTGGGAAAGGCCCGGATACTGAACCCGGGTTAAACTGGTATTGCCCTCCGGTAAGACTTACGCCTTCTCCGGTATATATTCCTGCAACTCCCTTGGGGATCCCGCCATGCAAAATGAAAGGTTTCGCTGAAGGAATTGTTACATGATCATAACACAGATCAAGACTGACTGCGGGAGTGGGATGAACATCGAGAATTACCTGGTTAGCGGCAGTGCATCCGTGACTGGTAAGTCCGTTAACATTGACACTTGCATTGCTGGCCGGGGCGAGCCATGAAAATGTCGCGGTAGGTTGTCCCTGGGGAGTAATAAGACTTCCGGTTCCGGAAGGCAGCAGTGACCAGGTAAAGGATGAATTCGGATCGGCAGGTACGCTGAACGAGGAGCTTAGCCCCTGGCATGCAACCGCTGGGGCCGGACCGCTTAAGGTGACATCAGGCAGGGGGTTTACATTGAAATTTATCGAGGAGGGGGCCAATGAACGGCAACCGTTGATTGCATCGTAATTTACCGAAACGGTTTGAGCCCCGCTCACGATCCAGTTTACTGATAAATTCTGGTTATTCTGACTGGTCACATTCCCCCCGGGGGTTACCGTCCAGGTGTAATTCGACATGCCTGATTCCGTGTGATAATTGCCTGTTTGCAGAAGGCATATCCCGTTTGACAGCACGTAATCGGGCGTTATTGTCGGAACCGGTCTTGGAAGCAATATAATCGTTCTCGTATCGGTTGACTGACATACCGGAGTAGTGCCGTTTATGGATTCGGTTACACTGATCGAAGCACTGCCTGCCGGGCCCCAGTTTACCGTTACTGATGACACATTGGTGGGTGATATAATGGTCCCTCCGCTTATAGTCCATTGGTATAGGTGGTTGATGAGATTCGTTGTGGTATAAATTACATTATTGGTAAGTTCACATACAGGCTGGATTGTCTGAATATTTGGTGTTGGCAATGGATTGGTGTGGATCACATAATTCTGCTGGTCGCCGCTGCAAGTTACTGAACTTACCGTGATTCGGGGAGTGATGGAATAAGTTACCGTGCCGGTAGAATTTGAAGGATCGGTAAGCGTTTGGACCGGAATAAAAGCCGTAGTCTGTATTCCAGGCGTATAACCTGTAATGCTGGCTGGGGAAGGAGTTGCAAGCCACTGATAAGAGGTAAGATAAGTGACACTGGAAATGAAATCAACCTGTGTGCTTGATCCTCCGAGACAAACCGACTGGCTCAATGACGAGTTGGTAAGAGTTGGTTTCGGGTTGACCAGGATGATATATTGTATGCTGTTTCCCGGGCAATTGTCATAAGACGTATTCACAGAGTATGTAATGCTTTCCTGAACGGTTCCTGAATTTGAAAATGCTGTTGCAGGAACAGGGTTGCTTATACCTGCTCCTGTTGCAGGAGTTATGTTTACTGATGATGTAAAGGACCAGCTCACCGAAGTGCCGGTGGCCGGAACAAGGCTGAAGTTCACGGGCGAAGTGCTGGTGGCCGAGCAGATGACCTGTGAAGAAGGTAAGGCGGAAATTGTTGCATGCGGATTGATCTGTACCGTATAGGGATAAGGACTGGATGTGCATCCAGCAGCAGTGGCAGAAACCTGGAATTGCACCGGTTCTGTAATGCCTCCGGAGTTCTGGAAGGCCTGGCTGATGTTGCCGCTTCCATTCAGAATGGATGAAGGGGTGATAGTTACAGGGTTAGCGCTGGCCGTCCATGTGAATGTCGTTCCACCTAAGGATGACCCAAGGATGATGTTAACCGGATCATTGGAGCACCATTTCTGATTTATGTGGCCGGGGGTGAACTGCACATCGGGAAGAGGGTTCAGGGTTATAGTGCCGCTTGCTGAGGCCTGGCATCCCTCTGGTGTGGTAAAAGTGTAATTTATTGTATTAGGTCCGATATTGGCCAGGGCGGGATTAAAGTAATACGTTCCGCTGATATTGATTACCCCGGGCCCCGAATAGGCGCCGCCGGCAGGGCTTCCGAAAGTCAGGACGAACATCGGGGTGTTTGGGCAGTAAGGTACAGCAGGGCTTGAAAAACTAACTGAGGGTGTTGTATTGACCGTAACGGTATGCGCGGGAGAGGTTCCCTGGCAGTTGTTGGCATCGGTATAAGTGACAGTGACCAGCTTTGTTCCTGCCGTAATCCAGGTAATGAAAATTTCATAAGGACCGGCACCCTGGACTATTGATCCTCCGTCGGGATTCCAGTTGTATCCGGTTTTGCCGGTTTCGGTTGTAAAGGGACCCAGTGAAAGACCATTGCAACCGGTGGACGTTCCTGAAATTGCAGGGGTAGGCAGCGAATTTACTGTTACCGTAAGCCCCGGATTCGCAGGAGATGAATAACATCCGCTCACAGGTTCCTGGTATCTCACTTTCAGCCATTGGCTGCCGGGTACCAGCCAGTCAATTAAGCAGGTATTTCCCGAAGGACTGATTGTATTGCCGGGTGATACTGTCCAGCTATAGTCATTCATCCCGGCTTCTGTTGTATAGGTAACACCAGTTGTTCCAATGCAGAGGCTCTGGTTGCCTGAAATGGATGGCACCGGCAGTACGGGAACAATAACGGTCAACTGTGTTGGGCTGATTGCGGAACAATTGTTTGTGTTATTGTAGTTTACTGTAACAAGGCCTGAACCGGCTGTAATCCATATGATTGTGAGTGTATTATCGGTGGGTGTGCCACCGCTGATATAAGTTGCAGAAGATGCTGTGTAGGTCCACTGGTAATTGCTCATTCCTGCTTCGGTAGTATAAGTGACAGGGGTGCCGATGCAGACTGAAGCCGGAACCGGGTTGATCGTTGGGGCTGGGCGAGAATAAACGGTAATAGGAATTGTAGTAGAAGGTCCGCTGCCGCATAAGTTGACCCCTTTGACTTCCAGGTTCCCGGAAGATGCACCCACTCCATAATCCAGGCTTATGTCATTGGGAGATGGTGAGGGCGGAGCAACTACGCCTGGTGGACAAGTCCAGGTATATCCTGTTGCACCGGCAATCGCATCCAGATGGTATGGGACACCGGTAGTGGGTTTACATATGACCGGTGCCCCGGTGATCGGCCCTGCAGTTCCGGGGACGCTTGTAACTGTCAGAGTGAGATTTGCATAGGTAGTATCATGGCATACATCGGCCACCCTTACAGTTACAGTTGGGCTTGAAGCTGAGACAATTACGCTTGCAGGGTTTGTAGTCTGGCCGCCAGTCCATAAATAGGAATAAGTGGGAAATCCGCCGCTAACATTGGCAGTCAGGGAAACCACGTCGTTATTACAAATGAGTCCGGGCGGAGCAGGATTGATTGAGACCAGGAGAGGGGGTTTCTCTTTAATTACGATGCTCACAGTTGTTGTGCTGGTAATCCCGCAAACAGTATGGGATGCATCGAGTACCAGGGTTTCAAGCCCTTCTATGACAAAGTCCTCAATGGCCTGGATTACTAAAGGGGCCGATTCAAGCTGACCGGCTGGTATTGTAATGGTTGCTGGCAGGGGATTGGGAAGGACATCGGCCTGGTTTGCCGTGCTTGCCCCACTGATGGCGAGGTCTATTTCATAATCTGTTGCCTGGATGCTGGGGATGGCAAAAACCAGGATTGCATCACTGCAGCCTTCTACAGCATTCTGCCCGACCCCGGGATTTGAAAAAGTGGTATTGATCACGATGCCTGTGCTTGAGAAGCTGTTCAGTTCAAGGAATACTCCCGAATCCCACATCCTATCGCCCACGTCGCAGATCGCGAGTTTGATATGATATGTTTCATTACAGGTTACAGCATTCATTGCGGTGAATACGAAGGTGAGCCTGTTGTATGCAAAGTTCTTCTCCGGCTTGTTCCACCATGAATATAAATCTTTATTGGCACAGATGTTATTGATAGTTACAGGAAGAAGTGATGCCGGAAGCATTGCAATGTTCACGGCATCGTTCATGTACCCCATTCCTCCGATGATCCCGGGCCCGCTCAGAAAAAATCCAAAAGCATCATTATAGAAGTTGCAAAAATCGTCGAATTCTTCTGATCCGAATACATAACGGAAATTTATCAGATCGGTCTGTGGTGTAAAATCAAATTCCAGAATGGCCTGGTCCAGTATACTACTTGTACCTACACTTGCTATTTTTGCCAGGTCAGCATCGCCAATGGGGCCATTGGTAGTATTGTTGGCAAAAGTAGGAGGTGAACTGGCGGAAGAGACAAAGCCGGATGAAAGAATAACCCCGCCTGTAAATTTTAACTGATTCGTAGCCTGGCCGGCTGTGGTAAAATTGCCAATCTGCTTGTTTTCCTGTGAACCTGCAACAGTCTGTATGATGTTAATAGGGCTGGATGATCCGTTGAATGTGGCATTTGTTATCGTCACCCCTGCTCCCACAAGGTAAGTCTCAACAAATTGCTGTGGTGTGAGAGTGATAGTGTTGCCCTGGGTGACTGTCAGTTGTGCGTAATCCTCCTGCCAGCTAAGACAGAAAACCAAAATCAGTGAAAAACAGTAAAGGGTATATGTTTTCACATTGTAATATTCATACTATTCATCACGTTCATAAATCATCACGGTTTCAGTCCTTCACACATCGAACAGGGAACGCATTCGACCTCCCGGAAGGATAAAATGAAATACTGAGAGAATAATTATTCATACCTCTTGCAATACTACGTGTCAGGGTTGAAGTAGTAGAAGTCCAGAACATGGTGGCAGTCAGGTTACCGGAGGTGAAAGCCCAGGTATCGTTCAGATAGAAGATCCCGTCGATCAGGGCATGAAACCCGAAGGTAGGATTGGTGTCTTTGAGATAGCTTCCGGCCAGTCCGTCCCCAGGAGTGGTACTTGCCACGGCATCGATGAGGTCCTGCCATTCGGCTTGTGTTGGCACATGCCATTCGGGGGGACAGAGTCCCTGGACCTTGACACCGGGAGCCGGCACCTGGTATTGCATGAGCTCGTCCCATTGGTAGAGTCCACCGTAGGTTACGCAGGTGGCATCCGAGGCGAGGCAGTATTTTTCAGGGGTGCAGTTATCGCTTTGAGGCAGCAGG
>JAPLDK010000024.1 GCA_026391775.1 Bacteroidota bacterium | reverse complement strand
GCTGAATAAGGCGGAAGATGTGCAATACGCACTCAGCGGAAAAGTTTTCCCTGGGCTGATTGTGTTCCCTGAAGTTTCATTTCCTGTAAGGTTCTTCAACTTCATCAGGCAGATGAGATCAACTTTAAGGGCTTCAAAATATCTCGAAAAGCTCAGGGTACTTGAATCCGGGTTCCGGATAGATACTTCCTTACCCCCAGCTGAATTACACCGTAAACTGGAAGAGGGAAGGCTTCCACTGGGCGTAGGATTCGGCCATCACCTGATAACATCTGCCCAGAGCGGCACAATGTATTCGGCCTTTATGAGGATTATGACGGGAGATAAAAGAAAACCGGAAGCCGGAGATCATCATATTGCCACTATGCTGTTATTGGATATTCCTGAGATCGAGAGTGCCGATGCAGTGAAAACATTGGAACGTTTTGCAAAATTGATCCGTACTTACAAAAAATTCAGTGATCAGTTTATTTCCGTCGCAGCTGCTGAAGCTCTGATCCTTCTGCAGACCAGTGCTCCTGAAGAGGTTAAAGAACAATTCAGGCTTTTCCTGGAGAGGCATGGGCATCGTTGTGTCAGGGAATCGGAGCTAAGGGAAAAAACATGGGGTGAAAAACCAATAAAACTCATCCAGATCCTGCAGACCCGCATCAAAGCCGGGGATGTAAAGCATGTGACCCACAATGTAAAAAGAGAGATCACAACTGCTCTAAGCAGGTTAAAACCTTTAACACGGATCATTCTGCGCTCTATGATCCCAACAGCAAGGAAGGCTGTTGCCCGGAGAGAGATCACCAAAGCGCTTTCGATCAAAATGGTCGACACAATCAGGAAAGGATACCAGTCCCTGGCTTCACAACTTACTGATGCCCGCCTTCTGGACGATATTGACCAGGTGTATTTTCTGACCCATGAGGAGCTTGGAAAACTGATATCCGACCGTAATCCCACATGGAAGGAAAAGGCAAATAAACGGAGAGAACTTCTTTCCGAGGCAGATAAGCTTGTTTTTGAGGAAGTCAGTTTCGGGATTCCGGAACCACTTGAGGAGGAACAAGTATTTGAACTTAAAGAAGGTCAGTTAGCCGGGATTCCTGTAAGCAGCGGAATAATTGAGGCCCCGGTGAGGATTATCCATTCCCTTGAAGATGCAGAACAACTGAAGGAAGGCGAGATCATGGTCGCATCATTCACAGATATAGGATGGACTCCATATTTCAGCATAATTTCCGGCCTGATCACCGAGATTGGAAGTCCCTTATCACATGGGGCTGTTGTTGCCAGGGAGTATGGCATCCCCGCAGTTGTTGCGGCAAAAGGCGCAAAAAAATTCCTCAAGACCGGCGACAGAATTAAGCTCGATGGAGAAAAAGGCTTAATAGAAAAAATGTCAGACTAAGGGAGGCGGGCCCCCAAACCATATGAACGGAACTGGTTATTCATGAACTGGAATTCCATAAAATATGGGCCCGAAACAAAGGCATAATAATCGACAATGTCGCCGTAAAATGATATATTTTTCGCGTAAAATACGTTTTTGAGAACTGTACTTTGGTTTAGTGCACCGAATACTCCGTTCCTGATCTTGGCATAAGAATCTCCCCTCCACCATTCCACATTATAGGAGGAGTCATTGACCGCAAATTTTCCTCCACCTGTGCTTGCATCATACCGTACATCAGCATACCCATAATTACCTTTTATCCTATTCAGGTCACCGTCGAGGAGTTTGAGCCCAACAAGGAAACCATGGCCAAATCCCATATCCATGACAAACACTGCACCGCTGTCACTGGCATAAGGAAAGCCGGTCAAGGTATCAATGGAGTGAAACTGATTCATTATCAGCTGGTCAGGATAAAGGGAATTAACAATCCAGGTTCCAGTATCGGAAGGATTAACCGGTGGGATAGTACCCGTATATTCGTCGGGCATAAGCCTGGGTAATGAGCCTCTCTCATTGCAGTAGCCCTGTTTTGTCCAGGTACCGTCAGCAAGAAATGTCAGAATGCCCCATTCTCTGTTCAGGGTACTGCCGTTGACTGCAGTATTGCTTATATGTATGTATATATAATTCCCGTAGAGCTGGGGATTGCCAGTATTTGTTTGTCGCGTTACACCATACGAAAAGTTATTTTTAAGCCTTGCTGTTGGAAAATTACCCGTAAAAACCTGGCCCGGTATCTCAACTGCATAATAAAACGCACCGTTTGCAAAGACCTTATAAAGACCTTTAAGTTCGTCGGAATATACTGTGAAGGATCCATTTACATAAAGTTTGTTCGACTCGTTATATATTGTATACCCTCCAATACTTTCATTAACGGTAAACGTAAGCACGTCCCCGGCTGTACCGGAACCGGAATAACTGTAAGTAACAAAGGCCGGGTCACCGTTCTTTTTACAACCAGCAGCCGCCATTAAAATTACAAAAACAATAAATAAACAGTATCTTGATGTCATGTGTTTTGTGCCTTTGAACAGAATTAAAAGTTAAAGATACAAAGATTTTCAGCAGTGTTGAAAAATTGTAAAAAATAGAGGTTTTGCTTTATTAAATCTTTATAAAACAGAGCTACAAATTTATCGGCAGTTTATATAATTTTATCGTTCTTCGTGTGACCGTATAAAATACTTTACCTGCAAAATTAACCCCGGTTTCAAAATTTATTCATAGGTTTGAATGAGAATTACACGGTATATGCTCAGGACCAGTATCTGGAAATATTCTTCACGGTCCGATTTCAGTGAGTATCTCATTGCATTCCTTGCAATTGCTATCGCTGCAGGGATCTGCTTCCCTCTCAGCCATATTATTGGCATTGTTAGTGTCGGACTTATCCTGCTGATGGTTGTAGCCGTCCTTGCTCTCTTTTTGGGAAGATGGCCTTTGATGTTCGCAGCAATCCTGAATGTTCTGGTCTGGGATTACTTTTTCCAGAAACCTCTCTTCTCAATCGGCGTATATCAGATTGAAGACTTGTTTGCCAATATCGCAGACCTTCTGGTTGCAGTTGTATCGGTGATCCTGATCACAAGGATACGTAAAAGCCAGACCATATTGCAGAACAGTCAGGAAAGGCTGACCATCCTTAACAACTTCCTGGAATCCATGAATGATGTCAAATCTATTTCCGAAGTTGTTCAAATTGCAGGAGAAAACCTCAAGAAGCATTTTGGCCAGGAAGCGGTGATTTACCTTAAGGATAAAAACAGACACACTCTGGCACCTGCATTATACGGCAACTCGGAGTTGCATAATACAGAGGGGGTTGCCCTTGCAGGCAGCCTCTTTCTTGAGTCCAGCTCAGGGAGGTCAGGAGATTCTAAAACGGGTCCATATGGAATTTCATATTTCCCACTTCTTGACCCCCGTGAAACGATAGGTATCATAGGGATAAAACTGGAATCCGGTATCCCTTCGGATGAGGACAAGATGATACTTTTTAAATCCTTTATTACGATCATTGCTTCGACATTGGGAAGAGAGATCAGCATTGAAGCAGCAATGGAAAAAGGCCTTCTTGACCATTCCGAGAAACTTTTCCAGGCCGTTCTAAGCAGCGTTTCACATGAATTACGAACCCCGATTGCCATTATCTCTGCTGCGGTGGACAATCTCAATGATGCAAGGACCTCATCTGAGCCCGGGAAACGGAGGCAGATTTGCGATGAACTTGAGTCGGCTTCAAACAGGCTAAACAACCTGGTTGAGAACATTCTGGATATGTCGAGGATAGAATCGGGCCTGCTGAAGCTAAACCTGCAGTACTGCGATATTGCCGACCTGGTAGGCCTGGTGGTCAAGGATATGAAAGGAGAGCTTAACGGGCACAGGCTTAACATCACAATGCCAGAAAACCTTTCATTGATAAAGGCTGATATAAGCCTGATCAGGCAGGTCCTTGTTAACATTCTAAGGAATGCGATGATGTATACCCCGGCAGGTACCGGCATCGAGATCAATGCTGCCAATGATCCGGCCGACATGGTATCACTTATTGTCAGGGATCATGGCCCCGGAGTCCCGAATGAGAATCTGGAGCATTTGTTTGAAAAATTTTACAGGGTCCCCGGCTCCAGGAGCGGGGGGACAGGGTTGGGGCTGGCTATCGTTAGGGCCTTCGTGGAAGCTCATAAGGGATTTATACGGGCATCGAATGATTCCGGTGGGGGGTTAAGAATTACAATGACATTTAAAGCTGAGAAATGATATGGAGAAAAACAAAATAAAGTATAAAGTTCTCATTATAGACGATGAGGCGCAGATCCGCCGGCTGCTCCGGATGACGCTCGAGACCAATGAATATAAAGTTTTTGAAGCTGCTTCGGCAAAGGAAGGTATGCTTGCCGTCACCATGAATCATCCGGACGTGATACTCCTTGACCTTGGTCTTCCCGATGAAAGCGGGCTGACATTGCTTGGCCGATTGCGTGAGTGGTCAGCCGTGCCCATAATCGTACTGACAGTGCAGGATTCTGAGTCCGTGATGATTGAAGCCCTGGATTCCGGAGCCGATGATTATGTTACTAAACCGTTCAATGCGGGTGAACTGCTTGCAAGGATAAGGGTCGCTATCCGTCATTCACTTAGAATGGATGAATCTCCCGTATTTCGATCAGGCGGACTTGAGGTTGATATCAACAGCCGGGTTACACGATTGAATAAAGAAGAGGTTAAACTTACTGCAACAGAATATTCCCTCTTGCTCATCTTTATAAGGAATGCAGGCAAGGTACTGACACATTCCTTTATCAGCCGGGAGATATGGAGTGCCCCCTATGCTGACAACGCCCAGATACTGAGGGTTCATATCGCCCAGCTTCGTAAAAAGATTGAAAATGAGCCTTCGGTCCCCGAACTTCTTATCACTGAACCAGGCGTAGGCTACCGGCTTAAGATCCTTCCTGTTGCAGAACAACAGTTATTATAAACGAATTCGATTATTCAAGGTATTTGGCCTTTAAAAGTTCAGCATCAACTCTGATGATCTGCGACAGATAGTTGCCCATACCACCGAATGAATTGTCAATTTCATCCAGGGCCGCCTGAAGGTATTCCGGCCTGACTTCCATCATAGGTCGTATGATCTCACCATTTTTACCTTCTTCCGTGACTTTTCTGATAAGGCGGTCGGCATATGCTTTCAGACGAGCATTGCTAAGAAAATAATTCTGTTTCACTGTATCACTATCAATACCAAGAGAGGTTAGCAGGAGAACCGATGCAATTCCGGTGCGGTCCTTCCCCGCGGCACAATGAAATACCAGGGGCAGATCATTGGTCTGCTCAAGCGTCCTGAAAAATTCAGCAAACCGCGGAGTATCGTTGCGGATCATCCTCCGGTAGTCAGTGATCAATACCTTTTCCAGGCCTTCCGCATCATTCATGTCAAGGAATTCCATGGCCCTATCCCTGGCTTCGTCGGGAATGACGATCCTCAGGGTTTTCCTGATTGAAGGGATAATCGCGTTTGGACTCGAAGCCACCTCTCTGTCGGAGCGAAAGTCTATCACCATAGCCAACCCAATTTCTTCCAATCTGCTGATATCTGTAACGCTTAATTTATTCAGGCCACCGCTGCGGTAAACCATGTTCGCCCTGAACTTCCGGCCGTTGATTGCCCGGATGCCTTCAAAGGAGCGGAAATTAGGCTGGCTCTCAAGAATAGGAGAGCCGTTGAGTCCATCATTCATCGGGAATTGCTAATTTTACACTGTGTTATTGTCATCTTCCGACTGCAAAACTATCCTTATTCCTCCACATATGAAATCAATCCTGAATATAATTTTTACAGGCTTAATCCTGCTGGTCCTCATGAGTGGCAGCCCACCAGCGCGCATCCGCAGACCGGTTGACCCGGTAGGATTTGCAACCCGGTCCTGGCAGATGGATTCCGTCATGAACAGGATCACCAGGCTGCAGGGCATGAAAATGAACGAAGCACTTGATCACGGCAACATCCAAAACCACATGTCATGGAAACTGGCCATTTCCCCTCATGATGATTATTCGTATGTGGGATGGCTTTATCCCGCTGTAATGCGTAATGTAAAGGCTGGCACGGTGATCCTGATTGGAGTTGCACATAAAGCTAAAAGATTTAATGTTGAAGGCCGTATGGTATTCGACAGCTATGATTACTGGCAGGGACCTTATGGACCTGTCAAGGTTTCAGCCTTAAGAGAAGCTATTATGAACAAACTGCCAAGGTCTTCATACATGGTTCACGACAGTCTTCAGCAAGCGGAACATTCGGTGGAAGCCATTATCCCTTTCCTTCAGTATTATAACAAAAAGGTTGAAATCGTTTCAATCCTGATCCCCTCAATGTCGTTTTCTACCATGAACAGCCTTGCGTCAAGCCTTGCCGATGCGTTATACAAACTGAGCCAGTACAATGAACAGAACCTGCAGATCGGCAGGGATTATTCAATTGTCGTTTCAAACGATGCAGTCCATTATGGCTGCGAGGACTGGGGAGGAGTTAATTATGCTTTCTATGGCTGCGACTCTGGCGGGTTTTACAAAGCCGTAGATCATGAATTTGAAATTATGAGGAATTGCCTGCTCGGTCAGGTCACAGAAAAGAAAGCACAGGCATTCACTCAATACACTGTACAAGACACCAATTACCATACCTACAAATGGACCTGGTGCGGAAGATATTCGGTGCCTTTCGGGCTTCTTACACTAACACAGCTGGAGAGTTCGTTGCGTTCAATGTCTTCGTCAGGGACTCTTATAGGATATTCCACATCAATCAGCGAGAAACCAATCCCTGTAACTGACCTTAAGATGGGAGTTACTGCCAAAGCGACAATAAAACACTGGGTAGGTTATTCAGGGATCGGTTACAGGTAATCAAGGACCTAATTCAGAATTTATATTAAAACAAATTAGTATGGCTACAGTACATTCAACATATCCGGGTGACCTTCGCACTGAAGCAACCCATAACCAGTCAGGAACAAAACTTGTAACAGATGCGCCTGTTGACAACCAGGGCAGGGGGGAATTTTTCTCTCCTACCGACCTTGTGGCAACGGCTCTGGGAAGCTGCATGATTACCATTATAGGCATAGCCTGCAGGGCACAGGGATTTAGCATTGACGGGGCAAGCTGGGAGGTCACAAAGGTAATGGCCGACAATCCCCGCCGCATAGGTGAGATCATTGTGGAACTTACCTTTCCTCTGAACAATTATACGGATCAGCAAAAAAGAGTGATAGAGCATATTACTAAAAACTGTCCCGTGGCCTTAAGCCTGCACCCTGATCTGAAACAAACAGTAAGGATCAATTACCTGTAGAGTTTCCGGTTCTCTTAACCCAGATAAGACTTCAGCAGCCTGCTTCTTGAAGAATGTTTAAGTCTGCGGATGGCTTTTTCCTTGATCTGACGCACACGTTCGCGGGTCAGGCCGAAGGTGGAACCAATCTCTTCGAGGGTATAGCTGTGGGGGTACCCGATGCCATAAAACATGTTCAGTATCTCCCTTTCCTTTTCCGTAAGTGTGGCCAGTGAACGTTGGATCTCCATGGAAAGGCTTTCGTGGATCAGGTTCCCGTCAGTTTCAGGTGTATCAACAGCAACAAAAACATCCAGTAGCTTAGTGTCCTCATCCTGATCGATAGGTGCATCCATTGAAACAGTCCTTGTCCCTATCTTCATCGTTTCGGCCACTTTATGTTCAGGGATATCCATTTCCCTTGCCAGTTCATCCAGGGATGGGGGCCTTTCGTAGATCTGTTCCAGTTTGGAAGTAGCTTTGCTGATCTTCCCGAGAGAGCCTACCTGATTTAACGGAAGCCTCACAATCCTCGACTGTTCAGCCAGGGCCTGGAGGATCGACTGCCGTATCCACCATACCGCATAGGAAATAAATTTGAATCCCCGGGTCTCATCGAACCTTCGTGCAGCCTTGATGAGGCCTACATTCCCTTCATTAATCACGTCGGGCAGACTGAGTCCCTGGTTTTGGTATTGTTTTGCAACCGACACAACAAAACGAAGGTTGGCTTTGCATAATTTTTCAAACGCTATCTGGTCCCCTTGTTTTATACGCTGGGCCAGGTTCACTTCTTCCTCTGCAGTGATAAGCTCTTCCTTGCCGATATCCTGCAGGTATTTATCTAAAGAAGCCGTTTCACGATTCGTGATGGACTTCGAAATTTTAAGCTGTCTCATAATCACTTCCTCCTAACAAATCCCCGTATTTTGTCCGCCCTTCGGGGGTGGAGACCGGCCCAGGATATGCACCGGGGCAATATCTTTTAAATGACCCCAAAAAGGCCGCTTGGGTTGCTTCTACAACCCCAGTCCGTAATATGCTATCATCCCGTTTGGGTACAATCCTTCGATTTGCACCTCGCCTTCCTTCCCGGTCAGGGCATCTTTAAGCTCTTCGACTGAAACGACCGGCTGATGGTCGATATTCAAGAGGATGAAACCTGCTTTTACTCCGGCTTTAGTGAATTTACCCGGTTCAATGCGGGTGATCTTAAAACCGTTGTTTAATCTGAATCTTGCTTTATCCTTATCATTCAGGGGCTCAAATGTGGCGCCGTAGATCAGCAATTTTTTATTGTTTATTGCAATCTCTGTATTGTTAGTCTCACTTATTAATGTTACCGGCAAATCAATCTGCTTTCCGTCCCTTAGAATTGAAACCGTAACAATATCTCCTGGGCTGAGTTGGGAAATAGTCTCCATAAGTTCCGATTTCCCGTTTACAGGTTTATTCTGAATGCTGGTGATGATATCGCCTTTCTGAATACCTGCTTTTTCTGCTGAACCGCCAGCGACGATTTCATCAATATACACCCCGCTAAGACTGCTAAGTCCTTTGTCTTTTGCAAACTGATCATCAATCTCCCTGTAATAGACACCAAGGTATGCCCTTTGAATTCTCCCATATTTAGAGAAGTCACCAACTACCTTTTTCACGATGTTGACCGGGATGGCAAAAGAATACCCTGTATAATACCCGGTTCCCGAAGCAATGGCAGCATTGATGCCGATGAGTTCGCCACTGGTATTAACAAGGGCTCCACCGCTGTTGCCCGGATTGATGGCTGCATCGGTTTGTATGAAAGACTCAACTGCACCCTTTGAGCCCAGAATGTTGATATCGCGTGCCTTGGCACTGACAATCCCTGCTGTAACAGTAGATGTTAGGTTAAACGGGTTGCCAACGGCAAGCACCCACTCCCCTATTTTAACATCATCGCTGTTGCCGTAGGCCAGGAAAGGAAGATTGTTTTCATCGATCCTGATAAGGGCCAGGTCGGTGCCCGGGTCAGTTCCGACAACCTTGGCTTTGTATTCACGTTTATCGTTAAGGGTGACAGTGACATTCACTGCATCCTGGACCACATGATTGTTCGTTACAATGTAGCCGTCGGCTGAGACAATTACTCCGGAACCCATTGCCGAATAAGGTGAAATATATTCACGGGGTGTGGGATTGCCAAAATTGAAAAATTGGAAAAAATCATCATACACCAGGCTTTTCTTCTGAAACTCCGACTTGATATGAACAACAGCATGAAGCGAAACAGAGGCAGCTGTTTCAAAATCGGGAAGGTTTCCCGTTGCCCCCGGGCTATATAAAGCAACCTGGCGAGCCGGTATGCCTTCAGGTTTCGGATAATAAATTGTTTGTTTCCTGTCAAAAGCTTTGTAGAGCCCCAATGAAACTGCCCCACCCATGACTGCAATCAAAAAAAATCCAACGTATTTTTTCATGGTTCACTGAATATTAGTTTTACTTAAGTAACGAAACACTTCATCATGATCGTCACGCTATCACATCATCACGGTTTTTATAACGCACTCCCCAAAACCATATTTTACACCTGTCGTTAAAATCTGTTAATGACTCTGTTAAAATATTGTTAAAGTATTCTGGTTCATTTGCATATCACTTTCTGATTTGATCCGGATTAAGTATGAAATATAAAATTTTCAAATGGAATCAGGTTCAATTATCAAAGGAATATTACCAACAAAAATCGTGCACAAATTGAATTTTTGTTTATGGATTTTTGGTTTATTCGTTCTAAATAATTCATTTATTGAAATCAGTAATTTCAATCAGGATTTACCGTCAAAAACCTCAGATAGTTTGTCACATCCTGCCGGGTCATCCAATGGCCAGACTGTCAGGGTTGTTTTCTGGAATGTGGAGAACTTTTATGACACGTATGACGACACAACCAGGCTGGATAATGAGTTTACATCAAATGGAACAATGCACTGGAACTACAAAAGGTTTCACATCAAACTGAATCATGTGGCTAAGACACTGCTTGCGATCGGTCAATGGGAACCTCCGGGTATCATAGGATTATGTGAAGTGGAAAACCGCTTTGTAATGAATAAGCTGATCTATGAATCTCCTCTTAAACCTTTTGGTTACAGGATGATCCATCATGAATCCCCTGACCTTAGGGGCATCGATGTGGCTTTATTGTACCGCCCGTCAAAGTTCAGGGTTCTTAGCTCAAAGCCTTATAAAATCAATTTTCCTTTTGACACTGCAGCCCGGACCAGGGAGATACTGTTTGTAAGGGGGCAGATTCCTGCCGGTGATACGCTGAACATCCTTATCAATCACTGGCCTTCAAGAAGAGGAGGTTATTCCGAATCCCAGCCAAGGAGGGATTTTGTTGCGGGAGTTTTACGTCATATTATCGACTCCATTATTGCCGGGCCGCCACATATAAAAATCCTCATCATGGGAGATTTCAACGATGAACCGGTATCAGCAAGCATCAGAAACATTTTGCATGCCATTCCACCCGATTCACTGAGTAATCAGGGTGATCTCGTGAACCTGATGTACCCCATGACCGGAAAGCAGGGATCCCACCGGTACAGAGGGATATGGAGCCTGCTTGATCAGTTCATAGTCAGCAAGAGCCTTCTCGGGCCGGAGGGCGGTTTGAGGCTGGTTCCCGGATCGGTTTGCATTTTCAGAGGGTCCTTTCTGCTGAAGGAAGACCTGAAGTACTTTGGCAATAAGCCTTTCCGTACATATAACGGGCTAAGGTACGAAGGGGGATTTTCGGATCATCTGCCGGTGTACCTCGACCTGGCTTACTGACACGGGGCCAGCCGCCTGGTTCCTGCCAGAATCAGGCCCAGACCCCATTGATCCTGGTACTGCAAAATCCGCAGTTACCGTTTTTAATATTATTTGAAGTTACGGTGAATCCTCTCCGTTCAACAAGCATTTTCCTGCACTTCGGACAATAGGTATTTTCGTAATCAGTTCCCGGCACATTTCCTATATATACATAGCTGATGCCGGCTTTACGGGCAATATTATAAGCCTGTTCAAGGGTCGACAAAGGTGTGTAAGGAATGCTGGTAAGCTTGTAGAGGGGGAAGAACCGGCTGAAATGGAGCGGATAATCTGCAAATCCATTGGCAACAAGCCATTCGCACATTTCCTTTATCATATCCATTTTATCGGTCCAGTTGGGGACTATGAGATTTGTTATTTCCAGCCAGACCCCTTCCTCCTTCAGTATCTTAAGGGTTCTCAGGATGGGCTCCAGACTGCCCCCGTTAAGTTTGGCGTAGATATCTTCCCTGAACGATTTCAGGTTGATATTGGCGGCATCCAGGAATTTTGCCAGTTCGCGAATCGGTTTCTCGTTGATATAGCCATTGCTGATAAGCAGGTTTTTAATACCCCTGGCCCTGGCAAGCTTTGAAGTTTCAAAAGTATATTCATAGAATGAAAGAGGTTCCGAATAAGTATAGGCAATGGTTTTGCAGCCACTGGATGCGGCTTCCTGCACTACCTGTGCAGGGAACATTTCCACGTTCTTTGTGGTTTTAGGGCTCACCTGGGATATTTCCCAGTTCTGGCAGTTAAGGCAGGCCAGGGTGCAGCCTGCGGCGGCGATTGAAAAGCTCTCGGCCGAAGGCAGGTAATGAAACAAAGGTTTTTTTTCTATGGGGTCGATATGCACGCTGCAGGGGTTGCCGTAAGCAATGGAGAAAAGTTTTTCCCCGTATGCAACGTGACTGTGGCAAAGCCCCTCCTGCCCTTCTTTAAGGACACATTGGTTTGGGCAAAGCTGGCATTTGACACCCTTGGGTGTGAGAACATAATACAGTGCCTCCCTGCTGTATTTTCCCGGTCCCTCTGAGGGGGAAGTCATACCTCCATTCATATCTGTAAGATTTTTGGCAAAGCTTTGGAATGGTTTGATGCCTGCCACTGCAACACCCAGCGAGGCAAGACTCAAGCGGAGAAACTGCCGCTTGCTGAACCGTTTTCCACATTCGGATTTCACCCTATAAAGATACGAAATTTTTGCGTTTAATGAAAAGGAAGGCTGCAGCTGCCGTATTCATTAAGGCCAGCACAAAGCCAGTATTCATCAGCCCTATTAAGGGAAAAAGAAAAACCGGAATGATGAAGGCCCCTAAAGCCGACCCGAAAAGATCGGCCGAGTAATTTTTTGCTACGGCCATATCCTTTTCCCTGACCGATAAACGAAATGCAAGCGAATATTCGATGCCTGTAAGAAACGATAACACCAGGGTGATCCCGGCTGCCTTTAGCTGTATCATCCATAAAGGCAGCCCCATACGGCCCACAAGGATCAGGGCAAGAGGGATCAGTACTGAAAGAGCTGCAATCACGAGCTGAAGGAATAGATAAACCTTAAAGGGACTCCTGCTGAACCAAAGCGTTCCCGCTCTGCTGCCCAAGGCCAACCCAAGCATGAAAAGCATGATGATGAATCCCGTAAGCTGGAACACATATCCGCAATAGATCTGCATTGAGAGTATAATAAGAACCTGGAATGCGCCTGCTGTAAATCCTCCGGTAAACAGACCTGTATTCACCGGGTTCAGGTTTAATATTACAAGAGCAACGATCAACAGAAGAATGAGGGCTGAGATAAAGTAATGACGGTTAAAGTATGTCATCCAGTAATTCATTTGGGCAAAAAACATAAGAGGCCTGAAATCATAATTGATCCCTGCCGAACCTGAAATATTGGCTTGCATATATTCCGCTCTCTCCTTCATCTGGTTCGTATCAAGGTAATATTTGTTTACGTAGGATGTGCTTATCCCTTTCCTTTCAATCATCCCCGGTATATCAAGGCTTAAAACAGCGTCGGAAGCAATGAAATAAGTTTTACCGCCCGGGACCAGCATTACGTTCCTGAACGATTCCTTTAACGTCTTGTAGAGTATAGAATTCAGTCCTTCCCCGGCCCGGCTCACATAATCGCTGGTAGTGGGAAGGGAATACGACACAACGCCATCCGGCGACAGCCGTAGTTTTAATTCCTTCAAAAATTCCGAAGTATACATACGGTTAATCTGCAGGCTCGAAGGAGGAGGAAGCAAGATTAGTATAACGTCATAGACTGCGGATGAGTTTTTCAGGAAACTCCTGGCATCGCCCGGATGCAGGAAAACATTTTTCCTTTCAAGATTTTCCCGGGATCTTACATTCAGTTTCAACAGGGCAGGGTTCAGCTCGATATAATCGACCGAGAGGGGATGATATTTCAGGATCTCGCCGATAGCCCCTGATAAGCCGCCTGAGACCAGCAATACTTTTTCCGGCAAGGCATGCTGAACCATAGCATAGTGAACATTTTCCTCGTTGTTGATCTCGTCACCGGAAGAGAACATCAACAGCCCGTTCTCGTAAAAATTAAACTGTCCTGCATTAGTGGTTACGATAAGCTGGCCATAAGGAGTTTCTTTTTCTTCAATTACAGATTGCCCGGGATACAGGGAATGAAATGAAATTTCACGGATATCGGTTTTTGCCAGTATGATCATCAGAATCGCCGAGATCAGTATAGTGAGCCAGGGAGTATGCCTGCCCGTGCAATGGAAAGAGAAATAAACCACTGTTACAAGGTAAAAACCGCTCAACAGCAATATGCTCAGCCAGGAAGAGCACAGCCAGAGAAGAATGAAATTGACCAGGGCCCCGGAAACCAGGCTGCCGGCAGATTCGAGCGAATATGCATTGCCTGCTTTGCCCGACATGAAGCTCAGGGCCGAAAACAGGAAGCCGTTGATCAGGCAAAAGGGAAGTTGTACAAGAAAAGCCGCGTAAACCACATCATTGATCCCCGCAAGGGTGCCTGTTGGAAGAACCAATACACGGTAAAGGTTCAGTTTGACGAGCATCAGAACAGGCAATGTTGAAAGCAGCAGCATCAGGAAAAGGACAAATCCGGCCGGGCCTTTGATCCTGCTGAAATACCTCCCCAGCCAGGCCCCTGCTCCTGTAAGAAGCATCCAGGCCGACAGCATGATGCCCAGGATGAGTTCATTACCATAGAACACAATATAGCTTTGGCGAAGCAGATAAATTTGGGTAGAAATGGAGATAAAACCCAGCCCGAACAGTCCTGCGCGTATTGCATTTTTGCTCATATTTTAGTATCTTTACCTGGATTTTTTGTAAAGTTAATAAACAATGGGCAGTTTTTTTCGATTCGTAACGATTATGGCACTCACATTCACATTCAGCAACGGCTGTTCCTCCCAGGAGGGGCCAAAAACCGACCGGAGACCCGCCGCTGCAGGGAAGTTTTATCCAGCAAGTCCTGACACATTGCGGTCCGAGCTTTCAGAGCTGTTCCGGAACGCCAAACCCCGAACGGCCATGAATCTTCAGGCAGTGATCTGCCCTCACGCGGGCTATGTGTTCTCCGGTACAGTGGCTGCATCCGGGATTAACCAGGTGGACCCGGATAAAATCTACGATAACATTTTTATCATCGGCTCAAGCCACCAGGCGTCTTTTATGGGTGCTTCCATATATAATAAAGGTGATTACGTTACACCACTTGGAAAAGTAGCGGTAAACATCCAGCTTGCCAATGAACTTATCAAATCCAACCCCGTTTTCAGCTATGTTTACGATGCCGACCTTAACGAACACAGCCTGGAAGTACAGCTCCCTTTCCTGCAGTATCATATGAAAAAGCCGTTTAAGATCGTTCCCATAGTGATAGGCAGTCAGAGCACCCAGACCTGCAAAAAAATTGCCCAGGCACTGAAACCCTATTTCAATGAGAAAAATCTTTTTGTGATCAGCAGCGATTTCTCACATTATCCGCCTTATAATGAAGCTAAAACCACAGATAAAGCAACCTGCGATGCCATCCTTACAAACAATCCGGATGCCCTGATGAGGGTTCTCGAAGAATATGAGAAAAAAAACATACCCAACCTGGTAACGAATCTCTGTGGCTGGACCTCTGTGCTGACCCTCCTATATATGACTGCCGGGGATGCAGGTATTAAGTTTACTCCAGTACAGTACGTGAATTCAGGAGATTCAAAGTATGGCGACCATTCCCAGTGTGTAGGCTACTGGTCCATTGCCATATCCCGAACTTCCGCAGCACAGGCAGTGCCTTCAGCCGAATTCAATTTCACAAAAGAAGAGAAGAAAATCCTTCTTGGAATTGCCCGCAGCACAATTGTCATGTATATTAATAACCGTAAAACCCCTGATGTGGACGATAAAAATTTCAGCCCTAACCTGAAACTGAATGCAGGTGCTTTTGTTACACTGAAAGAACATGGTGAACTGAGAGGATGTATTGGCCGCTTTACCGCCGACATTCCGATCTGGAGATTGGTCCAGCAAATGGCCGTTGCCTCCGCCACAGAGGATACACGTTTCCTGCCGGTCACAACCAGGGAAATTGACAAACTGGAAATTGAGATCTCCGTGCTATCCCCTATGAAAAAAATATATTCAGCCGATGAAATCGTGCTTGGTAAACATGGTATTTACATTAAGAAAGGATATTACTCCGGGACGTTCCTTCCCCAGGTAGCCACCGAAACCGGATGGAGCAAGGAGGAATTTCTGGGCCATTGTGCACGTGACAAGGCAGGTTTAAGCTGGGATGGATGGAAAGACGCAGAGCTCTTTTCTTATGAAGCTTGTGTATTTGGGGAAAATGATGTTAAGTAATTATCTCCCGCAAAGATCAACAAAGGTGCATCGTGAGCAGATGTCAGTATCTTTGGTTTGAGAAAAGCATGTGGATCTATCAAAGATTACCGATAATACCTGCTTGAGGATATTCTCAAATTCGATTATATCAGAAGCCGTAAGACTGGTCTGATTGCCCTCTTGTACCGATGAGGGAACAGAAACCGCCAGAAGCCCGTCGTTTAGCTTTCTCAGTGAAAGTATGCCTGCCTGGATTGGGATTCCAGTTCTCACCCTTGGTGTATACAGCCAACTGTATGCCAGCAGCTGGAATGCGTAGTCTGTTGAGGGATCCATTGCAAACTCAACCCAGCTGTCAACTTTCGTTCTTTTTTTATCGGTCGAACCTGTTTTATAATCGATAATTCTCAGGCAATTTCCTGCAGTGTCAATGCGGTCGGCAAAACCTTTAAACTTAATGGAGATTACAGAACCGTCGATGGAAAGATCCAGCCTCCGTTCAAGCCTTTGCTCCAGTCCAACTATGCTCATTCTTTCTCCATTCTCTTTCAATTCGTGAATGGACTTAATTTCTGCATCCAGAAACCTCTTAATCATCATTTTCCCAACCCTTACCAACAGCAGATTACGGCCGTAATTCACATCCCTTCCACTGAATTCCTTACTGCAGGCTTCATCAATGGCTTGGTCGGCCTTTGCTTTCATCCCGATAAGTATACCGATATCCAGGTCCTTTCCAATAAATCCTTTATACAATTTGTGCAGGGCGTTATGTACAATATTCCCCAGTATGCGGTTATCGATCTCCTCTTCCATTTCATCGGGTTCTTTTAACCCGGCCAGATCACTGAAATAGAACTTCAGAGAGCAGGCCCTGAAATTATTCAGGGAAGTAGGTGAAAATCCTTTTTCTGCCTTCTCTTTCAGCAAGCTCATTACAGTTTCATCTTTTTCGATACTGATTTCAGCAGAAAGGTCAGAAGGTGAGGGCATCATCACGAGAATCTCTTCTTTTATATCTGCGGATGGGCTTGCCCGTTTCAGCTCACTAAGTATCTGTTGCAGGAAGCGGCTCATCTCCCCTCCCCCGAGATCCCCCGGTTCGGAATTGTAAAGCAGGTGAATGTTTTTTGCTTTCTGAAGCAGGCGGTAAAAATGATAAGCATAAACAGCATCTTTCTGCTTGTAAGTAGGAAGTTTGAATTCAAGTTTCAGGTCAAGGGGGATAAAGGAGTTGCCCGAACGTCCCCTGGGGAGCAGGTTCTCGTTGCAGGAGAGCATGATTATATTTTCAAAATCAAGCCCCCTGGTTTCAAGCATCCCCATGATCTGCATTCCTTTCAATGGCTCTCCAAAGAATGGAAGTGTCACAGCCTGTTCCATCTGGGTAAACACACTGGATAAGGTCTGTATTGTTTTAACTGCTTCGGGATGGGCCTTAAGCAACCCTTCAAGCTGATGAATGATCTTTGAGTAAGCAAATAAATACTCAAGTTCCAGGGATCCCTGGTCTTTAATCAGGTGGTCCCTGCAGGAGCCCATGATCTCCTTCAACGAATTGATGGCATCCTGTGGATTCTGCCAGTTTCCAAAAAACGGATGCAGGAAAGCAGCATTAAACGAAAACAAGCCTGTGGCGGGATTCAGGATTTCCTCCGATGAGATAAAAACCTTGTTTCCCTGGTCAATGGATTCAAGTATGCTGTCGAAGACAAAATGGTTACCTTCCATGAGACCGGTTGCCATACCTGAAACCCAGGGATGCCGTAAAAGAGCAAGCACATCCCTGAAATAGAAAAGTTTTGTCCCTTTCCCATGGTTTGCAGTGAATTTATCCCTGTTGATCTGCATTCTGAAGACAAGTTCAATGAGGTCGCTCAAAGGGGTCTGTGACAAGGGAAGCCCCATGGTGATGTTCATCTCACCCGCTTCGGGAGGCATGGAATATAGCAGGGGGATCAACAGATTCTCATCCTGGAGAACCACAGCAGTATGTTCATCATATGTATTGATGGTCTTCACCAGATCCCCGGCCAGTCCTGCCTGGGCAGTGTTATTCGGCACGCCCGTTATCCTTATGGTCTTAAGCACACCTGCAATGTCTGAGGAAACCCAGTTAAATTCCTTCCCTCCCCATTTTTTCCGGTTATGACGAAGAAATTCCCCTGCTTCATTCCCCTGGTCATTCATATAATACGCATCTGCATCCCAAAGGAATTCAGCTTTTCCCTGCTTGTGCAAATAATCCATGACTTTTTCCTCGGCGGCGGTCAACGCATTAAATCCTATAAAAACAACTTTTTCCCAGGGCAATCTCTCGCTGAATTTCTCTATTCCGAGGCAGGCCATGCGGTATATGAGACCGGGATAAGCCTGTTTGTTTTCGAGCAAGTCATCCACAAGCCTGCTGTAATAAAAATACAAGGAATTGTAGAACCTGAGGTATTGTTTTTCAAAATCGGTGAGCTCCCTGTTTTCAGGGTTCCATAATGAAATGGCGCGGGTATCGGTCAGTGCCGAAAACAGCTGCCGGGCATCAGCCAGGTAACGGTCCACCTCGTCAAAATCGTTTAACAACTGTGAAGCCCACTGAATAAAATCTTCAAATGGCTGGGCTTTTTCCTGTTCAATATCACGGTGGATATCATATATTTTAAAGAGAAGCTGGAGCTGGTCAACAGGCCTTAAACCCGCAATTGTGGCAAGAAAGTCCTCAGTGGAACAAATAGTTGGGGACCATATTGTTTTATTAAGTCGCACTGCCAGAAATTTCCTGAGAAACAAACCAGCCCTGAGGTTGGGCAGCACAATACAGATCTTTGACAACTCATCACCGTAGGCTGAGACAAGGTAATCTGCAGTTTGTTCCAGAAACGCGCTCATTGATTGTTTTCCTCTCTTTTCCCGGCGTCAAACCAAAAGGAATCGTTATCGGTAAATGCGCAGATCCTGTTATCCCTCGACAGTCTGAGATACATAGCGATGAGGGAAAATCTGCCTTCTTCGGTGATCAACGGAATAATTGAAGGATCAAGGATCTGAATGCCAGAGAAAGCAAGGGGGTGCATGCGTTTGTAATCCTTTCTGACCAGTTTTCTTTCGCCACTGCTTACATTGGTCCAGCCGATCAGCTCCCATCGTTCATTGAACAGCATATAACGGGAAGTCTCGCGGTTCCTTACAGCCAGCGTGGCAACCGGTTTGTGCTTTTTATGAAAATCGAACATTACCCCGAGGTCCATATTTGAAAGCACATCCACGTTCCTTAAAACAAATGGCCCTCCTCCTTCAAAAAACCAGGAAGCTTTTTTAAATCCCCCACCTGTATCAAGCAAAGAGTCGCGTTCATCAGAGACCTCTATTTTCAGGCCGAAGTTTTTCTTCTTTTTCAGAAAGCTTATGATCATATCGGGAAAATGATGCACATTGACAATCGCTTCCTTCACACCGAAATATTTCAGGTGATCGATGGAATGTTCAAGCAGGGTCTTCCCATTGATTTCCACCAGGGATTTGGGGATAGTATCGGTGATCGGCTTAAGCCTTGTTCCTAAGCCCGCTGCCAGGATCATTGCTTTCATAAGAATGGTTTATTTCCACTTTCACATTAAACTTTTCTTTGAGGTACTTCGCCAGTTCCTCGGCACTGTATACCGAACGGTGCTGCCCTCCTGTACAACCGAAACTGACCATAAGGCTGGCAAAGCCCCTGTCAATATAATTTCTTACACTTTGACTCACAAGGCTGAACACATGGTTCAGGAAGGCATCGACCTCAGGTTCTTTCCTGAGGAAATCTATGACAAGCTTATCCTTTCCGGTGATATCGCCGTATTCGGGATACCTGCCTGGATTAGGCAATGCCCGGCAGTCGAAAACAAAACCACCGCCGTTGCCACTTTCATCGGCTGGCAGGTCTTTTTTATAGGAAAAACTGAATATCCTGACGGTTAGGTCGCTCTGTGGTGCTTTAATACTGGAAAACACAGGATTTCCTATGATCTCATCCAGAGCTTGCATAAGCATGGGCAAATGAACAGGGACCAGGGCCCTTTCACGCAATATTTTAAGATTCTTCACCGCAAAAGGGATACTTTGCAGGAAAAGCGGTTTGTTCTCATAATAGCCGCGAAACCCGTATGCGCCCATCGCCTGCAGAATCCTGATCAATACGAATCCGTCGAAGTATTTGCGAAATCTGGTTTCGTCGGAAGAGCTGAAATTCATTCCAGCTTTGATGTAGTGCGTCAACAGTTGGTCTCTGAAATCCTCAGGCAGATCAGCTTTTGCATCATAAAGAAGTGATGCCAGATCATACTGCAGCGCCCCCTTCCGCCCTCCCTGGTAGTCGATGAACCAGGGAGTATTATTATGGATCATGATATTTCTTGACTGAAAATCACGATACATGAAATGTTCTGCAGGGACTTCAAGCAGGAAACCTGTAAACGCGTTGAAATCTTCTTCCAGTTTTTGTTCATCAAAAGAGATTCTGGCCAGCTTCAGGAAATAGTATTTAAAGTAGTTCAGGTCCCACATCATGCTTTGCCTGTCAAATGCAGGCCTCGGATAACAGTAGTTGAAGGGTATGCTGTCGCCTGCTATTACCTGGAATTTCGGTAACAGTTCCACAACCTTCAGGTACACTTTTACAATATCCGGGTGAATGTACTTCTCTTTGATACGAAGCCTCGTCAGTGCCGAGTATAAGGTTGTATCTCCCAGGTCTTCCAGAAGATAAACTTCAGAATCGGGGCCGGTATATAACACCCTGGGCACAGGGAGATCCATCGCTTTGAAATGCCTGCTGAACTTCAGGAATGCGAGATTCTCACGTACATCGGCATTAAAAGCAGCCACCACATTACCGGAAGCACCGGTGATCCGGAAATACTGCCGGTACGATCCCGTTCCGGCAATCTTTTCCATCTTCAGGGCATCACTTCCGCTCCATTCACGGTAAAGTCTTGAAATCTTCTCTTCTATGTTCATTCCACCTCCTCCAGCCTCACATCCGGCTCCAGGTATAACAAATACTTCTTCACATCTTTATATCCCATTGCTTCAAGGTGTTTAGCATATTGTATCAGCTGATTTCTATATTTCTCCATCGGGCGACCGGTTTTATAATCAACAACGACTGCATGCTCTCCCCTGAGTATCACCCGGTCGGGGCGTATTGCCTTGCCTCCAGGAGTCAGTATCTCAGCCTCAGGACGCACATCCGCTTTTTCATCAAAAATAAAGGCAAAATCCGGATCAGTTAAAATTTCCCTGATCTTGTTGCGGACTTCATCTTCCCGGGTCCTGTCGAGCAGTCCATTATCAAGCATCGCACTTATCATATCATCCGCATTGTTATCCGTAGTAATCCCTGCCAGGATCGTATGCAGCACATTTCCAAACCGCCGGTTTTTGTCGGGATCGTCAAGATTCCAGACCTCCGGGGCAAGGGACCGTATCCTTATCTTTTCCCTCCAGTCCCCGAATCTGATACCGGGCATCGGCAGAACGTTCAATTCCTGCCCAGGCGCAGGACTGACGGCAGCAGGATATCCGAAGTCATAATCATACCGGCCTTCTTCCCATAGTCCTTTTACCTCCAACCAGGACTTTAATAAGGCCGGCACCGAAGCCGGTTCATCAGATTTCTTAGGAGGGACAGGGGGAAGCAGATACAGCCTTTGCTCAGGCCTTGTCATGACCACATAAAGCACATTGAGCAGGTCGAGCATGGATTTTTGCCTTTCTTCCTCATACTTTCCTGCAAAAACAGTTTCTTCCATCTCCCTTCCCGAAGCCATTAGTGCAGCCGGCAAACCGGGGACCTCATTATGATCCAGGTCGGCCCAAAGGTATTTCCTTGTATTTTTCAATCTGTCGCCCGCAAAAGGATAGATCACAACGGGGAACTGCAGGCCTTTGGCTTTGTGAATAGTCATTACTTTTACCGCATCAAAACCTGAAGGCATAATAACCGAAAGCTTGTCATGGTGATCATCCCACCATTCCAGAAAATCCGTTGCGGAAGATGATTTGCCGGAACTGAATTTCAGAACGGCATTCAGGAAAAACTGTATGTAAGGGTCTCCGGCCGAGGCAGGACAAAAGCTATTGACAAGTCTGATAAAAAGATCATACACAGGCAAGGTTTTAAGGATGCTCACACCGCCCCCGCTTATCCTTTCATTGAGAAAATCGTCAAACAATTTTGTCCGCTTTGCAGGATCCAGTCCAAGCCATGATTTGTAAAAAGGTTTTTGGCCCGGAAAGAGTTCGCAATAGCGGTTCAGGGTTTCAGCCTGGATCACGGAATTGACAGGGCCGAAGATATACCTGACCAGGCCGGTTAGCATACGTACCAGGGGAGAATAATTCAGCAGAAGCGATTCCCCGGAGACGACGGGTATACTGTTTTCTATGAGCGTTTGCGCGACCCGTGAGGCCTCGCTGTTGGCGCGGCATAACACGGCAATATCTTTAGCCCTGTACCCGTCATTCCTGCATCCGGTAATGATATCCAGGATTTTCAGGAGCATGACATCTCCTGCCGTCTCCTCCTCGTTTTCATTTTTACCCGTAAAGGAAATATTTATATAACCTCCATCGTTGCCTGCGTCAGCAAGCTGGACATGGCCATCATAGACTCTTTGACGGGGCCCGTCAAGGAACCCGCTGGCATATCCGAAGAAATCATTATTAAAACTTACAATTTCCTGCCCTGAACGAAAGTTCTTATCGAGCAGCTTCTCCTCGAAATTCCTCTTAAGGGCTTCCTGCCTTTCACTGATTACCCGGTTTGTACTGCTACCCTGAAGTGCCGGAAGTGAAGTAAACTGTTCAACATCACCATTCCTCCAGCGATATATAGCCTGTTTGCCGTCGCCAACCACAAGATTGAAAAAGCCCGATGCAAGGGAATTTTCAATCAGCGGTACAAAATTCTGCCATTGCAATGCCGAGGTATCCTGGAACTCATCTATGAGGATGTGACGGTATTTCTCCCCGATCCGTTCGTAGATAAACGGTACAGGCTCGCCCATGACAATCTTAGCAATGCGGCTGTTGAACTCGGATATATGTACGATATTATTCTGCTTCTTGAACTCCTGAAGGATACGGTCGATGCTGTTGAGCACAGCCAGGGGATAAACCGACTTCATGAGAAGCTTATGGAGTTTATACTCCGGATAGGATTGTGCTATAAGCTGCCGCAGCTTCTGAAAGCTGTCATACAGTATGGCTTTGATGCTCTCTATTTTTTCTTTGTCTGCGGATGAGGCTTTACCGCTGGCCCAACTGTCTTTTTCAACTGAAGCGATCAGCCTGGGGCCTGGGACCGGTTTATCGGGCCGGCCTGCTGCAAGCTGTTCAAAATACCAGGAAATCCCCGATTTGCCATAGGCGAATGCTTGGTGTTCAAGGCCTGAATCGCAAATTGCATTCCAGGCAACCGGCTTCCTCCTGCAGAGAGCGTTCGAATTCTTTTGTCTTTTTCCTGAGAAAACCTGCAATATGTTTAAAGTCATCCATGCTCAGGTTTCTCAGCTTGGGCAGCTGCTGCTGGCTTTCTTCATCCAGTAAAAGTTTTGAGAAGTCCATCAGCGATTTGTCGATGGCCCAGCTTTTGTCGTCCTCCAGATTATTTTCGAGAAAGTTCACAAGCAGGGAGGTAAGCTGTTCGTCATCCCCGGCTTTGTCGAGAAGCAGGTCAACCGCTGTTTCTATGAGTTCATCGGCATCCAGTTCCACCTTAAAGTTCACAGGCAGTCCGAAATCATGCGCAAAAGCGCGTATAATGCGATGCGAGAAGCTGTCGATAGTACCGATAGAAAAATCAGAATAATTGTGAAGAATCTTCTTCAAAACTTCAGCAGCCCTTACACTGATTTCTGTCTCACCCAACCCGGTTTCTGCTATTAATGAAGGAAGCAGGGGTCTGGTGGTTTTGCCTTTGCCTGCCAGGGGACCGGAAAGCTCTTCAAGGCAGCTGAGCACCCTGTGTTTCATTTCCCCTGCAGCTTTGTTTGTAAATGTCACTGCCAGAATGTTCCTGAAACTGTCGGTATCCTGCAGTATAATGTTCAGGTATTCCTTTACCAGGGTATAAGTTTTGCCTGATCCGGCCGAGCTTTTGTATACGGTAAAAGACATTATTTTTTCTTCGCTTTCTTCGCTTTCCTTGCTTCCTGGTCTTTCTTCTCAGCCCAGTCCTTCCCGTGAAATAACTCCCCAAATGTATAGAAATCCCGCTGATACTTTAACCCTACTCCCTGGGTATAGGGAGAATTATTATTCAGGAGTATATTCACATTGTTCGTACGGTTGAAGGCGCGTACCCTCCACCTGTTGTTCTTGGTAAACAGGTATTCAATATTGATATCACCCACAATCTGGTTCGGCTGCTGGTAGGGGCTCGATTTATAGTTGTTCATCCCGAATGTTCCGTCGATCAGCAGCCTGTTGTTCATCAGTTGGGTCGACATTGAGAC
This sequence comes from Bacteroidota bacterium, assembly GCA_026391775.1. GTDB lineage: Bacteria > Bacteroidota > Bacteroidia > Bacteroidales > FEN-979 > CAIRDP01. The sequence goes on along the minus strand of JAPLDK010000024.1, from coordinate 6,830 downwards.
ATCCCATGCCTGTATGTCGGTTGAACTGCCGGGGCGGTAATTCACACCAAGATTCACATTGCGGGATATTCCCGACAGCCAGGAGTTGATCTGGTTCGTCACCAGGGAAACTGATGTTGCCCCAACATTAAGCGCAGATCCTGTAGAAACCACGGGTTTAAAGGAATTCATTACCAACAGGTAAAGCATTTGCTGGTTCATCTCGGAAACATTGGTGGTATCAATAGACCTGTAAACTATGATCTTGATATCTTCTTCCACGTTAGGCAGGTTCATGCTGAATTTGATGTCGGGATTCGAAAGCTTGCCGCCCAAATGAAAGATAACCTCCACAGGGAAACGGATCTGGGCCTCTGAGGGCTCGGATGTAAGGCCCGCGAGGGTTGTTTTGGTCCTGTATATTGCAGTCACACTAAGGTTTGCATCAGCAGGGTCTCCCGACCAGGTGATCCTGCTTCCCTCTGTAATACTCATCGGCAGCCTTAAAAGATTCTTAATCTGGAAGACAAAAGAACCTTTCGTGATAGTATAGGTTCCTGTCATATTGAAAGGTGTTGCCGGGGTCAATCCCATCACAATGTTTCCAGTTCCCTGGGCTTTCAGGTTCCCAAGCTGATCGGGCAGGAAAACTTCCACCTGGGCTTCAGGATTTACCTTCAGGGCAATGTCCAGATTCAGTTTGGTCTGATCCTTTTTGGCTGCTTCCATAAACGCAAGTGTATCCTTGTTGTTTACAAACTGTATAAAGTCATTTTGTCCGACGCTTGCTGTAAGATTGATTGGGATGGCCACATTGGTATTCTTACCGGTCTGGGCCTTAACCACAATACTTATATTGTCAATCGGGCCAAAGATATGTACCGACCCGGTTCCCCTGGCTTTGCCGTAAAACAACTGGTTCTGTGCGTATGAATTGTTGAATGCGGAAAAATTGTTCAGGTCAACATGAAGATCAATCCGCATATCCCTGAAATATTCATGGCTGATACGGCCGCTCAGGGTTCCCTTGTTCCCGAGTGAATCATAGAGAGTTATCTTGTTAAAGACAAAGGCATTGGAATCAATATGTACAACATCCGCAAGGGAATACATAACATTCAGATAAGAGATCTTGAGCTCGGTGCGGCTGAGTGTCAGGTCTCCCGAAATTCGGGGTTTTTCCAATGTTCCTTTAATGGTTGCATGCCCCGAGGCCCAGCCATTGAGGCCCGACATAAAACTCTTTACAAATGGCTGCAGCATTTTCAGGTTAAGGTTCTTCAGGTCCAGGGAGAAATCCAGGCGGGGCTCCTTCCCTGCGTAGAAACTTCCGTTCAGATCGAAAGGAATATTTTTTCCGACATTGCCTGTGTACTCAATCCTGGACCTCACGTCAAACCGGTTATCAGCCTTGATGTAGTTAACATTCAGGATAGCGTCGCCTAAAAGCTCCTTATTGAATTTAAACTGATCCAGTTTAAGATCCGAGAGTATCCTGATATCCCTGGATACATTCATCAGCTTCACTTTCCCGCTGAGCATTCCTTCAATATCAATGGCAGTGCTGCCTGTAAGCCTGTCAAAGGAGGAAATGTCGACTTTGTTAAATGCAAGGTACAGGGTATCCTGCGGCCGTCCTGAAACTTTACCGTCTGCTTCAAGGAACTGGTCCCCACCGGTAAAAAACAGGCGGTGAATGTCGATAAAGTTGGTATCAATTGTAATATAATTATCACGGTCGACGGTCCATTCACGGTTGTTGAGCAAAACTCCCATATTGGTGATCTTGATCTCGGTTTTCGGGTTGTTCAGGAAACTCACGTATCCGTCAAAACCACTCAACCTGCCTCCTTCAGTCCAGGAGAGGGCATACATGATTGTGTCGTGATGAATATGGGATCTTAGTTTAAATGTGTCAAGTTTGACCTCAACGCTATCATTTTTCGAAGCTTTTTTGAAATATACCGCATCCGAACCCGTGTTCAAAGTTAACTCCCTGCGGCTGGTCTGAGCTTCAACATACCAGTTTGGGATATAAATACCAGAGACATCCAGGAAGGGAGCCTGACCCCGGATGGATAACAGGCCTTTGAGCTCATCATAGGAACCTTCCAATGTTGCATCCCCGGAAACCTTCAGAAAAGGGATAAATATGTTAGTAAGCTGGTCGGTATTTTTAAATCTCGCATTGCATTTCAATACCTGGCCTGATGTGACCAGGGCTTCATATTTTGCGGAGTCTTTGAGGTAAAATGAAGCCAGGTAATTTTTTATAAAAATATACAATGAAGGAACCACCTGTTTAAAGCTGAAATTGCCGCTCATGTCGGCATCCACGAAATCGGATTTAAGGTGATATGATTTATCTCCCTTTTCATTGGTAGCATTTGTAAGCAGAAGGTTTTTCATGTGGATTGATTTACTGCCTTCCACATAATTTGTATTCTCAAGCCCTATATATCCGTTAATGTTGTCAAGCTTGTTACCGGTGAAATTTGCCTTTATAACACTGGCAAGAATCTCGGTACTGTCACGGTGCATAAATCCAAGGTTGAATAGTTGGGCATGCTGTAAATCAGCATTAAAATCGAAGCCGGGTATAGAATCAGAAAAATTCATCATCCCGACGAAATTCAGGGCAAGGTTAGTGTCGGCAACATCAAGATAGCCCGTGAAGCGTTTATTGAATAAAAGGCCTCTGATGTCAAGCTTATGGTAATTGTATTTTAAAAGCCTTGTTGAATCAACATGTACGTTTAATTCAACATCTGCATTGGCAGAACTCAGGCCTTTGCCTTTAATCTCTCCCCTGAAGGTTGTAACACCGACGTAAGCCGAATCGCCGGTAAGTTTTCCGATATCAAACCCTGAAACATCAATCTGGCCCTGGTATGACAGTTTATACTCGTCGTGGGTACGGTGCATGATCAGGTCGGTGCGGATATTACCCAGATTCGTGCGGAAAAGAGCATTGGAGACAAAATCGTTGTAATAGCCGGTGAAGTTCCCGTTAAAGCTGAGAACCCCGATATTAGCCAGTATCCCGGGCAATGCGATACTGTCGTCCTCCCCTGGCAATAAAAAAGATTCGATATCCTGTTTATTCGTAGTCATGCTTTTCACGGCCATATCCACAAATGTCTCTTTCACATCCGGCAAGCCGAATGCCCTGATATTACCCCAAAAATAGGTATTTGTGCCATAGGCTATCCTGAAATCCCTGGCCCTGAAATTGCTGACTGTCCCATCTATTTTTCCTTCGAACCTGAAACGATCCTTCATCCTTCTGATTTCCGGGGCAAAAAAACCTATATCCTGAAGGTCAAGATACGTTGGCGCAATGTCAGCTTTTATTGTGATAGCATTCAGGAAATCATTATAGGCACTCCATGTGGGATAGAGGAAAGCAAAACTCAGCGACAGGTCGGAGTTGTCGGTAAGTACCTTCAGATTATTGGCTTTAAGAAAGCCGGGGCTCACATGAAATTCCCCGCTGAGGTGCTGAACATGAAAACCGCTGCGCTCCTTTGCAGAAAGGTCCCGGATATTGGCGCGGATAGTGTCGGCATCAAAGCGAAGGTCGGTCATGTCGAGGTTTATGTCATTCACATCTATGTTGGCATAATCCATACCCACAGGCACCCTTTCGATGTTCTTGTTTTCAAAATGGAACCTGGTTGAATTCAATATAACATTGGAAATAGTAAGGTCCCAGGGCTTCCCTTTTACCGTATCGGTTTTGCGTGTTGTGTCTTTTGTTGCAAAATAATCAATGAAAGGCTGAATGTTCAGGGAAGTGTCCCCCTTATGGACAAGTAACTGGACTATGCCCTTGTCAATAAAGACTTGTTCAAGATTTATCTTGTGTTTTTTTAAATTGATGATCCCCGGGCGTACCGAAAGTTCTTTAGCACTCAGAGCGTATTCTCCATAACGGTCTTTCAGGCTGATGCCAATGATGACCAGGCCATCCCAGGGATTCAGGCTGAAACTTTGGATCCTGACTTCAGTCTTCCAGGCTTTTGACAAGTAAGCTGCAGTTATCCTTACCCCCAGGGTTTGAACTCCTGCACTGCTGACCACTGACCATAGTGTAAAGGTGAGTGAAAAAATGATCACGCAGGCATAGACAAATATTTTGATCAGAGTTTTTATGGTACTTTTGCTTTGTTTTTCTCCGGATGGCCCCGTACCGTTGAGCCGGGGCGGCCCCGGAACATTAATTTACAGAATGCCGGTTTACATCCTTGGTATTGAATCTTCCTGTGACGACACTGCTGCAGCTGTGATTGCCGATGACGTAATATTATCAAATGTCACGGCAAACCAGGATATCCATGCCTCCTTCGGGGGCGTGGTTCCTGAGCTTGCTTCCCGTGCCCACCAGCAGAATATCATACCGGTGATACATGCCGCCCTGCAAAAAGCAAATATAGGTAAAAATCAGCTTTCTGCGGTGGCATATACTAGAGGGCCCGGATTGCTCGGATCACTTCTCGTGGGAGCTTCCTTCTCCAAAGCTATTGCTATGGGTCTGAACATTCCTCTTATAGAGGTCAACCATCTCCAGGCCCATATTCTGGCCCATTTTATCCGTAACCTTGAAAAGTCGAATCCCGTTCCTGCATTTCCTTTTCTCTGCCTTACTGTTTCGGGCGGCCATACCCAGATAGTTATTGTAAAGGATCATTTCGACATGCATATTATCGGCCAAACCATTGATGATGCTGCCGGTGAGACCTTCGATAAAGCTGCCAAGATCATGGGTCTCACTTATCCCGGTGGTCCCATAGTCGACAACCTTGCCCGCGAAGGAAACCCGACCCGCTTTTTCTTTTCTAAGCCCAATATTCCGGGCCTCGATTTCAGCTTCAGCGGTCTTAAAACATCCATATTGTACTTTCTGAGGGATCAGTTAAGAAAGGATGAGAACTTCATTGAGAAGAACAAGGCCGACCTTTGTGCATCAATACAGCAAACCATTCTGGATATTCTACTCTTAAGGCTGGAAAAAGCAGCGCTGCAAACCGGGATCCGTGAGATTGCCATTGCCGGAGGGGTCTCTGCCAATTCAGGTTTACGCTCCAGGCTCGACGCCCTGAAGCAAGACAAGGGGTGGAATGTGTACATCCCTCCCCTGGCATATACAACTGATAATGCTGCAATGGTTGCTATCACCGGATATTTTAAATATCTTAAAAAGGATTTCGCCAGCCAGTCCGACGCTCCCTATGCAAGGAGCAATTTGTGATCATTTACCTGTCGTTAAGTATCTGAAACCGGTCCTCATCGGTGGCTTCCATCATATTCCGTTTACGGTTGTAGTGATAGTAGTATGTACTGTACTGGTTCTGGGGCATATTGAAAGCCACCCACTGATTCATAAAGAAATCAAAGAGGTATTCCCCATGCCGTCGGCCCAGGAATCTTGCCATATCGTATACATCGCTGAGTGAAAGTGAGTCAATATGATACTTATATCTTACGGTGTTTGTCCAGGGATCGACAATAAAGTTGCCGTCAAAACTATCATACGCTGACTGGGAATCATACAGGATTGTCTTTTTCGGTTTTTCGGCATTTACTTTGCTCAATTCGAACCAAACGCTGAAATCCATGGCATTAAGATTGAATTTTTTATAATAGACAGTATCATTGATGGGCTCCTTATCCTCAAGCGGGTAAGTATATTCATCCAGTTGAATCTGGCTGATGTTCACCATATATGCCTGGGTCTGATTGCTGAGGAATGAATCGATCTGGTCGGGCAGGTAAACCTCGAAATTGGCTTTTCTCAGCTCGGCAATGAACTGGTTAATATATTCTTCCAATAAAGAGGAATCACTGAGCCTTTGGATAAAAAGGCTGCTGTAAAAGAGTGCCGAATCCTGCTGTTTGTCGGTCATCTGGGCGAAGCCATCGATATCCTCACCCTTGTGATTATACTTATAAATGTAATCAGGCGGAGTTACCATAAGCCTGATCTTCGGACCGCTTTTTGCAAAGGTCTGTGCAAGTTTTTGTTCCGGTAAACAGGAAACGAGAAAGAGAAGGCTGAGGCCGAGCAGATATGTCCAGCTTTTCATCAGATTCATCATAATACAAAACTACTGATTCTTACAAATATTATGCCGTAAAGATATTATCGCAGGTTTTTCTGAAGGAAACTGTTTGCATCCGGATTTTTCATCAATGCCGCCCGCATAATATCTTTCAGGGCGGCCTCATTCCGCCCGGCCATCCAGAAACTCAACCCTCTTTGGAAATAAGTATCTGACCTGCTGGGCCTGCCTGTAATTGCATTCGAAAAGTCACTGATAGACGCATCAAAATGTTTTAAGTTACGAAAGGCTATTCCCCGGTTTATATAAGCATCCGTAAAGCCGGGGTCCTGAAGAAGCACAAAATTCAATTCCCGGACAGCTTTTTCATTCTCTCCCAGGTTGATCCTTACTGCTGCCCTGCTATTCCAGGCTTGTAAGTATAGAGGACAGATTTCTACTGCTTGATCAAAGTTTTTAATCGCCTGAGTGTATTCCTGCCTGTAAACCTGCTCGCAGCCCAGATTTACCATAGCACGGGCGCTGCCCGGGGCTTTCTGCAAGCAGTCGGACCATAGGCTGTACTCATCCTTCCATACTTTGTTCCTTTCCCATGTCATCCATCCTAATAAAACACACTGCAACAGCAGGAGGATGCCAGCATAACGGGTCCTTCCGAAGAGGTAATAAAACAATAAAACCCAGACCAGTATTATTCCGGCTGCACATAGGTAGGCCCTGTGTTCAAATATAAAATTCGAACGCGGCACCAGGCACTGGGGTGCAATTGCAATAAAGAACCACAGTATT
>JAPLDK010000041.1 GCA_026391775.1 Bacteroidota bacterium | reverse complement strand
CGCAGAGAACCGTTTTCAGTATCAGGCGAGAGGGTGACATTCCAGGATGGATTGGAGGAAGCGATGAGCGTTTTAAGAGGGGTTCCAATGAAGGATGTAGAGGATGGGGAATCATGTTTCAGGATAAGGCCTTTGAGTTCCCAGGCGGCGCCTTTCGAGAGGTCGCTGGAAGATGCCACGAGCATGATCCTGAAAGCATTCATCTTATTGTTCATCAGGATGAGGGAGTTCTCCTCCCCTACCCGGAGGTCACAGGGAGAGTCATCTTCGGTGGCAATGCGGGCGATGATGCGCGAATACTGAGCCTCGCCGATTTCGCCGGGATTGGCAAATCCGCCGGAAGAAAAAGCATGCATAAAATCATTATAGGCACGGGCGTTCATCCCTTCGGCATGCGAAAAGGAGCCGTCGCAGATATTGAGTGAGCCTTCGGCATGGGCCGCATAGCCCGAAACGATGTTGCCGTCGCCTTCGGCGAAAGAAGCTTCGGAGGTGATGGTATGCCCGGTACCCAGGGCATGGGAGCAGTTTCCGAGCACCTGGTTGAGAGTGCCCAGGGCCGATGCGTGGGATCCGCAGACCGAATTATATTCGCCCGCAACAAAGCCCATAGGCCCCTCGAGTTCATTGTGAGAACCCGCCGCGGCAAAAGAATTGGCCCCGCTGACCAGGTTATGTTCGCCTCCGCCTATAAAGGAGTTGGCGCCGGAAGCAACACGGGCGGGGGCCTCGCGGACAAACTGAAAATCAGTCGCATTCGCACCGCGGACATCTCCGCCCACAGCGTCGGGATCCAACGGACCCTGGTTTGCGATAGCGTGGTGGTCGGGGCCTGAGCCCTGGAGAAGGTCGAAGAGTTTTGATGTTGTCATGGTGTAAAGTTTTGGATGCAGGATGGGGCAGCACTGCGTGCTGCCGATCCAGGATGCAAGATGGTGGCACTTCGTGCCGATGCAGGATACAGGATACAAGATATCTTGCATCTTGTATCTTGCATCCTCTTATCCCTTCTTCATAAGCGCTATGACGCCGGCGGTGAGATAATGGGTGGTTCCAGCAATCATTTTCCCGTGCAGCTTTCCTTTGACCTGGTATTTACGCAGGGTGCGTATGTGCAGATCAAGGATAAGGCTTACCACGCGGGCGCTGAGCCAGGAGGATGCGGGGCGGGTTTTTCTGAGGTGCATGGCAAGGCCTGCTTTAAATGCCACGCAGGAAGCGATGGCGTTGCAGGCATTCGAAAATTGTGTGTTTGCTTTCATGAGATTGAATTTTTGTGTTCATGAAGCAAAAGTAAAGCGCCGTTTTAGCCAGCGGTAGTGGAAGAGGGTGTATACACCCTTAATCAAAACATTGAATTACTGAATGTTATGTTATTTCAAATGTTTAAAAAAAGATCCAAATGAGTAAAATTCCCGTCTCAGTGTTGAAATGAAAACTTGACTTCGTTTCTGTTTTTCCGTATATTTGCATAAAAAAAGAAATGTATTTCCAGGAATTCCGCCGTGAAATGTATCCCCTGGGTTGCTTCACAACCAACCAGGCCTATGCCTGGCGCGATGGATTTGACAAGAACAACCTCTCACGCTGGGTTAGTCAGGGACACCTCATCAGACTCAGGAACGGGTATTATACCTTTCCTGAGTATCTGGGCGACCGCGACTTCGCCTTTTACCTGGCAAACCGCATATATCGCCCGTCTTACATCAGCCTTCACACAGCCCTTGCCTTTTACTCACTCATACCCGAATCCATCGTCCACATCACCAGCATCACCACCCTCAAGACAGCCACCTTCACGAACAGCTTCGGAACGTACACATACAATTCGGTAAAACCCGAACTGATGTTCGGCTACGAACCCCGGCTCCCCGCTCCCGGTTCCCGGCTCCCGGTTCCAGGCTCCCTGCTCCTTGCAACACCCGCAAAAGCCATTGCCGACCTGCTCTACATCAATCCCTTCTATGACACCCAGGCCGAAATGGAAGAACTGCGCATCGACCTCTCATCCCGGCTTCTGAAAGCACGCGATCTTGAGGCCATCAGCTACCGAATTGCCAATCCCGCATTAGACAAGCGCATCCGACTGTTTATTAAAACTTATGCCCTATGATACAATTATCACAGATCCTCGGGTTTTACCCTCCCATACTTCGCGACGACCCCTCGAGCCGAAAGTACCTGCTCAAAGAATACATCCAGCTTCTGATCCTCGATTATCTGGCAACCACAAAATATATGCGCAAGCTGGTTTTCATCGGAGGCACCTGCCTTCGACTGGTAAAAGGCATTGACAGGTTTAGCGAAGACCTGGATTTTGACTGTAAAGACGTTTCTGCGGATGATTTTATGCGGATGACCAACGAAGTGATTACTTACCTTAACCGGTTTGGACTGAAAGCCGAAGCCCGGGACAAGACCAGCGATAAAATCACGGTATTCCGCCGGAACATATACTTTCCCGATCTTTTGCAGGAGATGCAACTTTCGGGTCATAAAGACGAACGATTCCTCATAAAGATCGAATGCCAGGATCAGCAGGTCTCATACAATTCAGAGAAGGCCGTGATCCATGGCTGCGGATTCTTCTTCCCATTCCCTGTTCCCTCCGATCCTGTTCTCTGCTCCATGAAGATCTCGGCCCTACTGTCAAGGCAGAAAGGACGGGATTTTTACGATCTGATGTTCCTTCTTTCATTCACCCTGCCCGATTACAGTTTCCTTGCAGCAAGAAAACAGATAAGAAATTCCGCCGGATTAAAACAAGCTCTCACAGAAATGCTCTCCCGCACCGATCTCAAAAAAAAGGCCCGCGACTTCGAACATCTCCTCTTCCAGAAAACCAATAACCTACGCATCCTCAATTTCCCCACGGCAGTCGAAACGATTAAATAACAACACTTTCCGACTCACAGCTCGCGAATCTCGACTTCTGTCTCGAGATCCTTAAAAAAGATCCGAATGAGTCCCTGTCCTGGTCAGCCAAACCTCATTCTCTTCAGGAAATATTTTCCATATTATCAGCCAATCGGCCCTTAGATGAGCTTCCATGAAGCCAGAAAAATTTCCTGAAAGTTTATGTGGTTTATTTAAAACGGGAAGATTCCCATCTTTCTCGAGAGTCTCAACGGCTTTTTTCAAGACATCAAGGTTGTACCCTCGTTTCTGAAGAAGTTTGATATCTTTTTGAAAACGTTTAGTGTAAACAATTTGAAAAATTAAATTCCCAATTTCGAGAAAAGCTCTTTAGCATTTTTGGATTTAATCCCTTTTTTCATGGACACATCCTTCATAGCCTTGCGCGTTTCATAATTGGGCGATGGTTCTTCAACAACCTGTGACTCGATGTTCAATTTTTTGAGCAAACGAGTAAGGAAAGCTTTTTCTTCCCTGGTTTTAGGCTTAATTACAATCGTTGTCATATACCACCTCTCAGAGTTCAATCATAAAACACCTTCAGCTATATTTGATGGGATTGAAACAACAGCCCGGCGTAACTGCATGATTAAGCCAAATCGTTCATCAGATGGGAAATTCTTCGTGATACAGTATATATCCTTAACTAACGCCATAGAGACTTGCCATACATCCAGATCCTTGTGTGCTCTGATTGGTTTCATAATTTTTACTACTTAATCCGGCGAGCTTTGAAAAGTGATGCCTAATCGTGAAGAAAATCGTGAAAGTAAACCGTTAAAGTACTACGTGATGGTAAAACGTGAAGAAAATCGTGACGGTAATTCGCGAACTTCCTAACGACCTTCCTTACGAACTTCTTCACGACCTTCCTCACGAACTTCTATGTTACAAAACAAGTATCTGATTAATTATTTTTTTAATCACCTTCAAAAAATCACTATAACAATCTATAAAAACATCCTTCTATCAGCAGACACGTTGATTCTGAGCTGCATTACCTTGTTTTTAATTTTCATAGAATAAGTGAGCTGTAGACTTCCTTTTAGCAGATTCTTTCTTTTAGAACTGCAGTTCGTGATAACAGTCCCACCGAGGATGATTTTTTATAGATGAATAGGTTAGTTAATCGTTGAATACTCATAGGGTTTATTGTTTTTAAGAACAAACCGGATCCGGCTCAGAAGTTTCCTTGCTATGCGTATGATGGCTTTATTACTCTCCATCCGTTTGCAATATTCATGGTAACTCTTATTCAATACAGGATCTAACCTGGCCGCCGCCCAGGAACTTTCAATAATAGCACTGCGTAATTGACTGTGACCCCGAGGAGTAATATTGCCATCCCTCTCCGTTTCACCCGAAGAACGTGTTGAGGGGACCAAACCAATAAACCCACACAAATCATCAAACCGTTGAAAACGGTCGATGGTCTCAAGTTCAGTCAGGATGATCATAGCCGTTAATAAACCTATACCGGGAATGGTTTGAAGCAGGAGTCGTCGATTTTGATACGCTTCAGTATTGGCCAGTTCTCTGATTTGACGGGTAACCACCAGAATAGATTGCCTCAGGTGTTTGCTCTCTGTAATGATTGCTGTTAAGGCCTGTTTACCGCTGGGTTCTGATAGTTCGATGCTCTCAAGCCATGTGTAGAATCGTTTAGACCAATGAGAATTGGTAGTAAAGAAAGGCGCTGGAATCTCGATGCCATGGAAGTACAAAAAGGATTTTATCCGGTTTTTATATCGCGAAAGATCTCTTACAAGCATGACCCTGGTACGGATTAATACTCGATCCTCTAAGGTTTTTACCGAAGGAACATAAATGGATTTTAAATCTCCGCTGCGCAACGCTTTTGCAATTTTTATACTGTCCCTTTTGTCGGTTTTCTGTACCTTTTCCTTATTGCTTGTTGGAATATCTGCTGCATTACAAACAATAGAATCAACTCCTAAAGCCTGGAGTTTGTTTTGAATCCAGTAACCACAAAAACCTGCTTCATATGCACTGTGATAAATCCCGCCGGGAAAATGTCTGACCAGATAATTATGTAAAATATCAGCACTCGGCGGTTGCGTGAACGTTTTATGCTTAAGTTTTTCGGTTAAAATGGTCACGTTCCAACTCTTTAAATGTACATCAAAACCAGCATAAATATGTTGCCCTGTAAAATCAATTTTGTTACTTTGTGTTTCCATAAGTCTCGGATTTTATCAGTTTATGATATTGGTACTCTAAAACTAATAATTAATCTGAGACTTTTGGTTTTGTAAACATAAGGTCTTCCT
>JAPLDK010000070.1 GCA_026391775.1 Bacteroidota bacterium | reverse complement strand
GGGGCAGATCTTCGAGGAGCTTCTGAGGAAGTTCTCCGAAATGAGCAACGAGACCAGCGGGGAGCATTACACCCCCCGCGACATCGTGAAGCTGCTCGTCTCCCTGGTGTTTTCCGGCGACAGGGAAGACCTGCAGGGCAAGGGCAAGATCCGCTCGGTGTTCGATCCCTGCTGCGGCACCGGCGGTATGCTCACCATCGGCAAGGACTGGGTGCTCGAGAATATCAATCCGCAGATAGAAATCAAGATATACGGGCAGGAACTCAATCCGCAGACCTACTCCATCTGCAAATCCGACCTGCTCATCTCGGGCGAGAACCCCGACCACATCAGGCTCGGCTCCTCCCTAATTTTATGAATTTCTCTCTTAATTGACTGCGGATGAGGGAGCGGTGGTAAATAAAAAAGCACTCCAATTACGAGGAAAGAGTCCTACTTTTTCTCTTTCATTTTTAACCGCCATATCAGGAATGCCTCGTCGATTAATTCCTGGGTCGATTTAATTTCTTTCTCCTTCTTTAGCATATAGCCACGTAATTCAAATACTCCATATGCTTTTGAGAAATATTTTTTCAAATGGGAAAAATCCCGGCAGCTATATATTTCGTCAAAATCCTCATGTTGGAATTTCTCTAAACCAATTACAAGCAAGTCTTCATCTGTTAATTCTGAAAGTTGTTTTTCCTTTACTCTCTCCAGCGATTTTATATCAAAGGTTTCCAGGTAGCGTTTTACTTTTTCATCCTGACAGAGTTCAAAATTCCCGAAAACGTCCTGGGGGTCTTCTTTTAAGTTTTCCATTTATTCGATCATTTTTATTACATCAATAAAAACCTTATTCAAGTGATCAAAATCATTATCGGTTGTAATAAGTTTCGAATTTGTAATCCTGGAAGTGGCAGCAATCCAGATATCATTTTTCCCCATGTTGATGGCACTCTGGCTAGTAGGAAGTGGCCTCGATATCATTTTCCCTTTGCTGTAAGTTTCAATTTCCACATATGCCTCAATGATATCTTTCGCTTCAATAGGAACAACCAGTAGTTTGTTTAGCAGGTCCTTAAGCTGTTTTGTCTTTTGATCTCCCCAATTGAAAATTGATATAAGCGACAGGATCTCTGCATAAGACACAACGGAAATTACGGGTATATTGGCCGCCCCAAAAGGGTCTAATTCAGCAATGACCTTCCCGGCAGTCGGACTTCTGCGGATAAAATGAACAAGAATATTTGTGTCCAAAAGGTAATTCATACCCTTATCTCAATGCATTGATCATTTCCTCAACTGATTCCGTAATGTTCAGTTCTTCAGCCAACTTACTGATTTCTGCTGTTTTTATACGAGAGTATTTTTGAGCAACAATAAGTTGTTTAATATCAGTGGTTTCTTTTAAAACCGGAGGAATTGCATTGAAAAATGAGTCGTCAGAATTTACCGGATGTATGTCCGACAGAAGAATTGATACCAATTGCCCTGCAGGATTTAAATTTGCCAATCCCATAACGGTAACATCCTTGCCAAATAAAGGTTTGAGCAGATCAAAACCAATATTGTCGGGTAATTTAACTTTAACCCTTTTTTGAGAAGTAATGATTTCTGCAAGCGAATTTGAATGCTTGAGCACATCCAGCTTACCTGAAAGTTTAATTTTTATTGGTTCGGGCGTTGCACTTTCAAGAACACGGATTTTATCAAAGCTTGATTTTTCTAAAATGACTTTCCTCGCAAGAGATGGGCAATCCATTTCAATCCTTCGTTTTTCACTCCCGAGGATATCCTTAAAAACAAGCATTTCACCCAGCAAGGCTTTGTCGAGCAGGTCTGTTTCACAGTCTTCCGAAATGGCTTTCTGATAAGCCAGCATGGCCAATGACAAGGCAGTATCCCTGGAATAATCCTTTGAGTCAAGTTCATTGAACAAAGGGTACTGAATACTTTTCAGGGTTTCTGATAAAACAGGAGCTTCAATAGACAGTACGGTCGAGCCTTTTGTTATTCCGGTGAGCTTAAATTCTAAGGATTTTTGAAGCCAATCCGGCATTTTACCACGCTTAAGGTGGCTGTTCCCTTCAACATAAAGTCTTAGGGTGCTTTCAGAGATCCTGATCAATTGATCAGATATTTTTGAAAGCAGAGACAAAGCTATAGTTCCTTCATCCATTTCGAAATCCGACAGGCGGATTGAATGGAATATCATTCGTTTATCCTTAATCTTTGCGAAAATAACCTCCCTTGTTGTTGAATTACAAAGTTAACATAAAAAGCTATAAAGCCTGGAAATTAATCCAGTTCGGTTTATCTTTACATTTTCACAAATTAAAAAAAAGCTGATCATTTTGTTGATGTCAACAAAATGATAAAAAGCGGTTAGGTTGTTCAAGACCAGGCCGATGATATACAAACCAAAATAATGATTATGAATCCAATCCCGGAATTTTATGAATCGATTGATCGTAACGCGATCATTGTCAGGCCAAAGAAACCATATTTCGATTGGCTGAACCAGGTGATGCCAGAAGAAGAACCGATCACTAAAAACGATGAAAACAATATCTACTTAGTGCGGGAGATGGAAAGCAATGAAGATGTGTTAAAATGGGTTAAAAAACATTTCGAATTGATTTTCAGTAATGAACTGAATGATTGGTACACCGATGAAGATGAATGGCCAGAGCCAAGAACTTATAAAATGTTCTGCGAATGGTTTGAAATCGAAATTTGTTCATTGGTCCTTGACCTGGAAGAAGATCCGATCATCAAAGAATAGCGATAATCTTCGCGACATTTTCCGCGACAAAATGTCGCGAAGAGAAAGCCAGGTTGACTGGATTAATGTCTGCGGATGACATTCCAACACTCCCCGGCTGCTGGGTTAAAGCAAGTCATCAACAAATTATCTAAAAACCTTGGATATTAATTTCGATATGTATATTTTTACAATTCGATAGCGTCTTATATATAAAAACCTGACTATGTCTAACTTCCAAACGCTTTCTTCACTTATTTGGAACGTAGCTGATGATGTGCTTCGCGGATTGTTTAAGCCGCATGAGTATGGGGATGTGATTTTGCCGTTTGTGATTCTGAGGAGGCTGGATTGTGTGATTGAGCCGAGGAAGGATGAGATCTATAATCTATACGAGGAGTATAAGGCCAAGGTGGAGGATCCGTCGCCGGTCATCCGCAGTCGTATAAAGGCTGAATTTTACAATACGTCGAAGTATGATCTTTCGCGGCTGAAGCAGGATCCGAAGAATGTGTTTATCAATTTCCGCAATTACATCAACGGGTTTTCGAAGAACGTTTACGATATCATCGAGAATTTCCAGCTGGATAAGCCGGTGGAGAAGCTGCATAAGAACAACCG
>JAPLDK010000080.1 GCA_026391775.1 Bacteroidota bacterium | reverse complement strand
TACATTGTAGGGATTCTCTTTAATTAAATCAAATGTATCAATATGAGAAGTCACTGAATCTTTAAAATAGATTTTTGAAATTTGTAAAGTCTTGTCATTCTGCTCAAAAAGGATTTTATTTTGCGACATGACTAATTCAAATCCAAAACACCCACAAAATAAATAGACTAGTAAAGCCAATATTAAATGCTTTTTCATAATTAAGATTGATTTACAAATTTTATTTTAATTTTAGAATGTTAATTTGATTTTGCAAAGCTTCAATTTTTTTATTTTGATCTATAACATATAAAGTCAGTTCCTCGATCTTTTTCAATAAAATAGTGTTCATTTCGCCAAGTTCAATCCCTTTTTCTTTGACATTTTCGGCAGTTGGAACATCAGGGAGGTGCTTATTATCTTTAATAAATTTTTCTAAATCAGATAATGGTTTCAGACAATAATTTTTATTAAACACATAATCACTCCAGTTTTGTTGAAGTTTAACAGTAACTTCTACTGTTGTGATACCTCCAACAACATAAAGAGTATGAGAGCCTGCTAGTGGTGGAGCCCCAATGCCAACCCTACCATCATAAAAGTACATTATTTTTCTTGGTGTGGATTTATTCGAAGATAAATAGCCTGTACCATCATTATCGACACCAATCCCATATGAATTTATATCATTACTAGTCCAGATAGTTGAACGTTCCGAGCCGGTAGCTCTTAAAAATAAATTATTATCTCTCGTTGATAAAATATCTACAGGTGCTAATGGTGTATTTGTTCCGATTCCAAGAAACCCATGAGTGTTAAAGAATATTCCAGAATTAGAACCATCCCCGGAAAGAAAATTGCCGTTTAAATTGATGTTTTGTGTTGCAATATGGTTGCCCAAATTGTCTCCAGATGGGATATCCGTAATCCCAAGCAATCCCCTTGGTGTAGAAATGACCATTTTATTACCAGTGTTTGTTGCAAGGGAACTAACCCTAAGATCGCCTTCAATATCAAGTTTTGCTGATGGAGATGAAGAACCAATGCCTACATTACCGTTATCACTTAAAAACAAGTAAAAATTCCCACCATTATTATTGGGATTCCATGGTTTCCAAAAATTTAGCCCTCCCATGTAATATTCGATGCCAAAATCTGCGACTGCAGATATTCCTGGAATGGGTTCTCGATCAGCAAGCAAAATTGAACTATTTGTACATCCCCGCAAAGGGATACGCCGTAAGTAAAGACAATGTGATCCATTATCAAGGCAGCACCTATTCCGTTCCAATCGGAACATACCAGGGGGCTAAAACAGAGGTACGGCTTGAGCACAGGGGTGACATCCTGATCCTAAGCGATACCACCGGCAAGGAAATTATCCGACACCTGGTATCGGTGATCAAAGGCACACAGGTCCGCCATAAAACGCATTACCGGGATCATAGCCTGAGCGTGAATAAACTGATCGATCAGGTGGCTTCACGCTTTACCGATCAGCAGAAAGCACATAGCTACCTCGATAAGGTTCATCTTCAGTTCCCACGTTATACCAGAGATCAAATGCAGATCATCGAACAGGCAGCCAGGAAATATCCAAAACAGGATATGGATATTGCCTTGGAATATTGTCTTGAGAACCACCTGGAGAAAGCAGCTGACTTCGAACCGGTATTACTGGCCCTAAGAGAACAGCAGCAAAACGGTGAAGGACCTATCGCTAATCATGAACCTTGTTTACAAAATCCAAAATATAAAATCCAGCCTCATACCAGTAGTATATCGGAGTATAAACAAATCCTTGATTAAGTATGGAAACAACCACAGAAACCCTTAGTAACCTGGCCCGGCAGCTGAAACTTACCGGCCTGGGATCCGTCATTGGTGACCTGTTATTAACCGCAGGTCAAAAGCAGGTAAGCTATGTCGATTTTACGATGGACCTGCTCTCGGCAGAAATCGATCACCGTAACCGACAGAACCTGGCCAAACGATTACGGCACGCAAAACTCCCGGCCCAGCATGATCTCGACCTATGGCAGGAGAATCATGTCAGCGGGATCTCCCGAACTCAGCTCTCTCACCTCAGACAATGCATCTGGCTGGAACAACATTTTAACATCATCCTGATGGGGCCCAGCGGGGTAGGGAAAACGTTTTTAGGAGCTGGCCTTTGCTTTGACGCTTTGCAGAAAGGATACCGGGCTTGCTTCAGAACGATGGAACAACTCACTCATCTGCTGAAAATGAAAGACATCGTCAAATCCATGACCCGGGAATTTGACGTGCTCCGCCATGTCGACCTGATGGTGATCGATGACATCATGATGTTCCCAATAGAACGTAAACAAGCAGTCTCGCTGTTCAATCTTATCGACCATTTGCATCAGAACGCTTCCATCATCGTCACTACCAATAAAAGTCCTGATGAATGGGTCAAAGTACTCGATGATGAAGTACTCGCTGCCGCGATACTTGATAGGTTACTTTTTAAATGCGAAATCGTCAAATTATCCGGGAAATCGTTCCGGCTGGAAAACAGAAAAACGATCTTTGAAAATACTGTTCTTTAAAATTTTGTAACTTTAAATCGGAAATTAACGATGCAAAAAACCTTGCATTCTTATTTACCGATTTCCTGCATTTGTAGTTACCGCTTACATTCCTTACAATGGATTACTTTTTTAATATAACCCATATTGATAGTATTCCTGGCAAAGTTGATTTATACCTTAACACTAAAACATTAACTGATCATGAATTTTTTGTAACAGGGAAAAGACACTTTGAGAATAGTAATCCCCGGACTGATAAAATTGGGATTTTAAAGTTGGATACAATGTTTCATATAAAAAAGGAATTCTTTCTTGGTCCGGATGATACAGTTAGTTATCCTGCTTATAATACTAACCTGGATTTTTTAAATGTAAACAATATTTTTTTGGGTGGTATTGCTAATCAGGATTGGGGGGGGATTTTTTCATATAACCTTTCATTTATAATATTGGGCAAAATTGATTC
>JAPLDK010000046.1 GCA_026391775.1 Bacteroidota bacterium | reverse complement strand
CTTCCTGTATGTCCGGATTGGCAGGCCCGGTCTCCGGTTGAGATTCCAGTGATTGAATCCTGTTGATTTCCTTGCGCAGATCCTCTAACTCCCTTTGAAAAGACTCCTGCCTTTTCATAAGTCCCGACAACTTCTCCAGAAGCTGTAGGATATTCCCCTGATTTTCGGTCATACTATTTCCTATAAACGCTTGTAATTAATAAAACTTTATTGGAAGTGAGTGATCACGATTGTGTCACGGTGGTGCTGGCAGTTCAGCAATTATAATAAAACCGCTGCCAGGGGGAGCGCCTCTTTCAGCCTCACTCCCTTTTCAGTTTCCTGCACTGTGCAACATTCGTGCAGTATGTCGTGCTCCAGAAAGAGAATATAGCCATTCTGTGCAGCTTCTTTCATGAAGGCTTCTTTTTCTTCAAGTGTTACCAGAGGTCGGGTGTCATAAGACATCACATAGGGCAAAGGTATATGTGCAGCCGATGGCAGAAGATCGGCCATGTAAACCACAGTCTTTCCCCCATAGCTTATGTGAGGAATGACCTGCCCTTCGGTATGCCCGAAAAACATGCGCAATTTGATACCGGGATAAATTTCGGTATTCTCTTCAACCAGGTTTAATTTTCCCTTTTCTTTTATAGGGAGGATGTTTTCTTTCAGAAATGAAGCCTTTTCCCGGTTGTTGGGATTGGTAGCCCATTCCCACTGCCGGCGGCTGGTCCAGTATGTTGCGTTTTTAAAAGTCAGGGTGTAATCTGTTTTATCAGAGTTCCAGCGCACAGCTCCTCCGGCATGGTCAAAATGCAGGTGGGTCAGGATCACATCGGTAATGTCATCGGTAGTAAATCCGGTAGCAGCAAGGGATTTATCGAGGCTGTCATCCCCGTTCAGGTAATAATTGGAAAAGAACTTTTCGCTTTGCTTGTCGCCAATCCCGCAGTCAATAAGGATTTTGCGCTCACCGTCCTCAACAAGAAGGCATCGCATTGCCCAATTACAGAGATTATTTTCATCACAGGGATACAGTTTACTCCATATCACTTTGGGCACCACACCGAACATGGCACCACCATCGAGTTTGAGATTTCCGGTACTTATAACGTGTAGTTTCATTGTTTATATTCGTTCACAATCATCTCTCCCTGCACTACCCGTAACGCATTCGCTGCCATAGCCTGGATTTCGTTATCACCTGGATATACCACCACTTTGGCCAGTTTCTTCACATGTTCCAGAATGAATTCAATAACCCGTTCCGAATGCGCGAGCTCGCCTGTAAGCAAAATGGCATCCACCTCGCCTTTCAGCACCACATACATTTCGCCAATGACCTTCGAAACCTGGTAAGCCATAGCATCCATGATTTTCTTTGCTTTTTCCTCCCCGCTCTTGATACGGAATTCGATAGCGCTCAGGTCGGTCGTTCCAAGGTGGGCCCTGATACCTCCGCAATGGGTAAGCAAACAGAAAATTTCATCCGGGTGCTTTTTATCCACGAGGCACATTTTTACAATATCCCCTAAGGGAAGGCTACCGCTGCGGATCATCGAAAACGGTCCGTCGCCTTCAAAACCCTGGTTTACATCGATCACCCTGCCTTTGCGGTGAGCCCCAATGGTTGTACCGTTGCCCATATGCGCAACAATAAGGTTCAGGTCCTCATATTTCATATTCTGGCTTTCGGCAAACAACTTTGCAATCGCCTTCTGATTCAGGGCGTGGAAGATTGATTTTCTTTCTATACCCGGAGCCCCGGTGATACGGGCGACATCCTCCATTTCATCAACAACCGCGGGATCGGCAATCATCGCCTTGGAACCCGGGATCTCAGCCGCAACAGCATCGGCAAGCAATCCGCCGAGGTTAATGATATCTGTACCAATCGGACTGTTTTTAAGGTCATATTTTAAAGCCTCATTTACAGTATAAACCCCCGAACTTACAGGCTTCACCAGCCCGCCACGGGAAATCACCACCTTAACTTCGCTAAGGTCGAATTCATTGTTCTGAAGTTCCTTCAACACGATCTGCTTGCGTAATTCAAGCTGTTCGTAAATGGATTCAAACCCCGCAAGCTCGTCGCTGGTATGATACCTGTTGTTGATGTATAGAAGCTTGTAATTCTGGTAGACTGCAATCTGGGTAACCTTATCCTTTGGATTGACCACTAAAATATTGAATTTCATATCAGTAAGTGTTTTTAGCTACATGTTTCGCCTGTACTGACCGCCCACCTCAAACAAGGCATGGGTGATCTGCCCTATGGAACAGAATTTCGTTGCCTCCATAAGGCTCTCAAAGATATTTAAATTTTGTGTTGCCGAGTGCTTCAGATTACGAATTGCTTTTTCCGATTCTGCCTGCCAGCTTGAATGAAGATGTTTCAGCATCCCGATCTGATACTGTTTTTCTTCTTCTGTTGAACGGATGACTTCTCCCGGTAAAACCGTGGGGGAGCCTTTGCTCGAAAGGAATGTGTTCACCCCCATTATAGGGAGTTTCCCGCTGTTTTTCAGGTTCTCATAATACAACGACTCTTCCTGTATCTTGCTCCTCTGGTACATGGTCTCCATGGCGCCCAGCACCCCTCCCCTTTCTGATATCCTTTCAAACTCGAGCATCACAGCTTCTTCCACAAGGTCGGTAAGCTCTTCAATGATGAATGCTCCCTGGAGGGGATTCTGGTTTTTTGCCAGTCCGAGTTCATGGTTGATGATCATCTGTATGGCCACGGCCCTGCGCACCGACTCTTCTGTGGGTGTGGTTATGGCTTCGTCGTAAGCATTTGTATGCAACGAATTGCAGTTGTCATAAATAGCATATAAAGCCTGCAGCGTCGTGCGTATGTCGTTGAAATCTATCTCCTGGGCATGCAGGGAACGGCCCGAAGTCTGGATATGGTATTTGAGCATCTGTGAACGGGGTTCAGCCTTATACCTGTATTTCATGGCCTTGGCCCAGATAAGGCGGGCCACACGGCCGATCACGGAATACTCGGGATCAATTCCATTGGAGAAAAAGAAGGAGAGGTTGGGTGCGAATTTGCTCACATCCATTCCCCTCGAAACGTAATATTCCACGTAAGTGAAGCCGTTCGAAAGGGTCAGAGCCAGCTGCGTTATCGGGTTAGCCCCGGCTTCGGCTATATGATATCCGGATATGGAAACGGAATAGAAATTCCTGACATTGTTATCGATGAAATACTCCTGTATGTCGCCCATCATCTTGAGGGCGAAATCGGTGGAGAAAATACAGGTATTCTGGGCCTGGTCTTCCTTAAGGATATCGGCCTGGACAGTCCCGCGTACCTGACAAAGAGTTTCGGTTTTGATCTTTTCATAAACCCCGGCCGGCAATACCTGGTCGCCGGTAATTCCTAAAAGCATAAGCCCCAGTCCTTTGTTCCCTTCAGGCAACTTCCCCTGGTATTGGGGGCGTTTACTGCCTTTTTTCTTATAAAGGGCCTTGATCTTTTTCCCGACCTCATCGTCCAGTCCGTGTTCGATGATATACTTCTCACATTGCTGGTCAATGGCGGCATTCATGAAATAGCCGACCATGGCCGGGGCAGGACCGTTTATTGTCATCGATACCGAGGTATTGGGATCAAGCAAGTCAAAACCCGAATACAATTTTTTGGCATCGTCCAGGCATGCTATGGAAACACCCGAATTGCCTATCTTTCCGTAAATATCCGGCCTGATGTCGGGATCGAAGCCGTATAGGGTCACACTGTCGTAAGCTGTCGAAAGCCTCACGAAAGGCAGTGCGTGAGACAGATAATGGAAGCGCTTGTTGGTACGTTCAGGCCCGCCTTCTCCTGCGAACATGCGGGTGGGATCCTCGGCTGTTCGTTTGAAGGGAAACACCCCGGCAGCATATGGGAATTCCCCCGGTACGTTCTCCCTGAGGTTCCATTTCAGTATATCGCCCCAGGCCTGGAACCTTGGAAGGGATATCTTCGGGATCTGAAGGTGCGATAGGGACTCCGTATGAGTCTTGACTTTGATCTCCTTCCCCCTGACCTTGTAAATATAGTTCTCGTCCCTGTATGTTTTGACCTTTTCGGCCCAGCCTTTGATGATTTCGTAATTCGCGGGATCCAGCTTCTTTAACAGTTCGTCAAACAGCAGGTCCAGTTCAAGCATGAGGTTGCAGCCCCCGGAATGCAGGCCGGGATTTTTCTCACGTTCTTTTGGCGGGATACTGCGGATGGCATCTATGGTTTGTGAGATGCCGTACAACCTCTGCGCTATCTCTGCCTGTTCAGTGGTCCACGTGTTGTAATTCCTTACGGTATCCACTATTTCGGAGAGGTACCTGATGCGGGAAGGAGGAATGATAAAGATCTTGTCCTTCATCTCATCCCTGCCTTCAAACCTGCTTCCGAACTCTACCCCAGTCTTGCTTGTAACTGCCTTTATAAGTGCTTTATACAGCAAGTTGACCCCTGGATCGTTGAATTGGGAGGCAACTGTGCCGTAAACCGGCATCTGGTCAACTTCCTTATCAAAGAGCTTATTGTTTCTCTGGTATTGTTTCTTCACATCCCTTATTGCATCCAGGGCTCCCCTTTTGTCGCCCTTGTTGACAACCACGATATCCGCAAAATCCAACATGTCGATCTTCTCAAGCTGGCTTGCAGCCCCGTATTCCGGGGTCATCACATACATGGAAAGGTCGCTATGGTCGACGATCTCCGTATCGGACTGCCCTATTCCCGAAGTCTCAATCACTACCAGGTCGAAGCCGGCAGCCTGCAGAATGACAGTAGCATCTTTCACGTACCGTGATAGCGAAAGGTTTGACTGCCTTGTGGCCAATGACCTCATGAATACCCTGGGATTGAAGATAGCGTTCATTCTGATGCGGTCACCCAGCAATGCACCTCCGGTTTTGCGTTTGGTGGGGTCAACCGAAATGATGGCAATCGTCTTGTCGGTGAGGTCGCCCAGGTAGCGGCGTACAAGTTCATCCACCAGGGATGATTTTCCTGCACCCCCTGTTCCGGTTATCCCCAACACCGGAATCCGTGATTCGTGACTCGTGACTTGTGACTCGTGATCCGGTTCACGGTTCACGGATCGCAGTTCACGCTTTGACAGTTCGTTAAGAATGGGTTTTGCCTTTTCGGGGAAATTTTCACAAATCGAGATGAGCCTTGCGATCGCATTCAGGTCCTGTTTCAGGATTTTATCCGCAGTCACATTCTTAAGATCATCAAGGGCAAAGTCACATTTCTCCAATAAATCATTTATCATCCCCTGCAGGCTCATGGTCCTGCCGTCATCAGGGGAATATATTCTTGTAATACCGTAATTCTGCAGATCTTCGATCTCATGGGGAAGTATTACACCCCCGCCGCCGGCAAAGATCTGTATATGACCGCAGCCACGTTCATGGAGCAGGTCGTACATGTATTTGAGGAATTCATTGTGGCCCCCCTGGTAGGAGGTCAGTGCAATGGCCTGAACATCCTCTTGTATTGCACAATCCACGATCTCCTGTACAGCCCGGTTATGGCCAAGATGAATGACTTCGGCGCCGCTGGCCTGAAGAATGCGGCGCATGATGTTGATTGCGGCATCGTGCCCGTCGAACAATGAGGCAGCCGTGACAATCCGGATATGATTCTTCGGTTTATACGAGTCGGGTAATTTCATAGATCAGGCTTTAATCGTTCATGATAGCCCTGGCAATGATGATCTGCTGGATTTCGCTTGTGCCTTCATAGATCTGGGTAAGCTTGGCATCACGCATCAGCCTTTCCACATGGTATTCCTTAACGTAACCATACCCTCCATGGATCTGCACGGCTTCGGTAGTAACATACATGGCCGTTTCAGCAGCCCAGTACTTGGCCATGGCGCTGGCAGTGCCGTAAGGCCTGCCCTGGTCCTTGAGCCAGGCCGACTTCAGGGTAAAATACCTTGCCGCTTCAATGCGGGTGTGCATTTCGGCAAGCTTAAAAGCTATCGCTTGGTGGTTGATGATCTCGGTTCCGAAGGCTTTACGCTCCTTTGAATATTTCAAAGCCCTTTCATAGGCCCCCTGGGCTATGCCTAAGGCCTGTGCGGCAATACCAATACGCCCGCCTTCAAGGGTCTTCATTGCAATCCTGAATCCCATACCATCGTCCCCAAGCCGGTTTTCCTTTGGCACCTTCACGTCGGAGAACATGACGGAATGTGTGTCGCTGCTGCGCATTCCCATCTTGTCTTCATGCGGGCCCAGGGAAATGCCCGGAGAATGGCGGTCTACAATCAAAGCATTGATCCCTTTATGCCCCTTTTCCTTGTTGGTTTGGGCTATGAGTATATAGGTCGATGCGCAGTTGCCATTCGTAATCCAGTTCTTTACCCCGTTAACCAGGTAATGGTCACCCATATCAATGGCTGATGTCCTCTGGGATGTAGCATCGGATCCTGCTTCCGGTTCGGATAGCAGGAAAGCCCCAAGTTTCTCTCCCCTGGCCAGAGGCTTCAGGAATTTCTCCTTCTGCTCTTCCGTGCCGAATTCTTCAAGCTCAAAACAAACCAGTGAATTATTTACCGAAATGATGACAGCAACAGAGGAATCAACTTTCGAGAGCTCTTCCAGGGCAAGTACGTATGAGACTGTATCCATTCCTCCCCCGTCGTACTTGGGATTGGCCATCATACCCATAAAACCCAGTTCCGTTAGTACTTTGACATGCTGTGTGGGGAAAATGGCATTTGTATCCCTTTCAATTACGTCTTTAATCAGTTCCCTCTGGGCATAATCCCGGGCCGATTGCTGAATCATCAGCTGTTCTTCGGTAAAGTCGAAATTCAACATATGAAGATTATTTGATACAAAAATAGAATTAAAACAGACTGATTCCAAAAAAATTGGCAAAAAAAACCCCGGAAAGACCGGGGATTTTACAAAATTTTTGCTATTTCACTTTGAGATAGAAAATATAAAGATTGCCATTCTTCAGGTACTGTGTAACCAGAAGTGTATCGCTGTTCAGCTTGAAGACTTCCATTTTAGTTTTTTCCTTGGTCGTCAGATTCTTGGTGAGCAGAATATTTTTCTTTTTCGTTTTCCAGGAATATTTTTCCGACTTTTCACCGCTGGTTTTGGTTGCGGTTTTATCAGGAAGGAATTCCATGATTGTTGGTGAGACAACTGGCTTGGGGGCTGGTGGCTGAAAAAAATTGTCTGCTGCTATCCTGACGGTTTTCCACTTCCCCAGGAGATCCTGAAAATTAATAGTAGCAGGTTTGGGATTCGTTACCTGGGCCGATGCAGTAAATCCCAGGATAATAAGCGAAATAAAAATTGAAAGATAACTTGTTAATTGTCTTTTTTTCATAGGTGTTTTTCTTTTTAAAACGAAAAGATGAAAATTTTATTATAATTCCTTTTCAACTTCCACAGTTGAATCGTTGGTATCGGTATGAACTGAAAATCCCCGTTTTTTAAATACAGAGATCATCCGTTTATTGTCGGTTGTAGTTTGTGCTACGATCTTTTTCAGGTTCCATTTCCTTGCAATTTCCATGCAAAAATCAGTAATGATATTTCCAAGGTCTTGCTTTTGGTAAGCATCAATTATGAGGATGGCATACTCCACAATCTCATGGTCGGGGTCAGCAATAAGCCTCCCCACGCCTACCAGCTTACGGTAGTTCCCCTCTTGTATTTCGGCTACAATTGCGATCTCCCGGTCATAATCGATGTAACAGTATCGTGTGGCTATGTCATGCGACTGCCATTGGAAGAAATATCTGAAACGGCTGTAAAGCGATTCCTTTGAGCAACTGCCGATCATCTCGAGCCACAGTGGCTCATCCTCTGGTTTAATGGGCCTGAGTAGGACTTCTTTTCCGTCCTGGAGAGTGACAGTGCGAACATATTTTTCCGGATAGGGATGCAATGCCAGATGGGCAAAGGGAATTTGTTCCTTACCGGCAATCAGGGTGTCAATCATGATCCTGGCATCAAGCGCTACAACATCTCCTGTTGTAACTAAAAGCGGGTTGATATCCAGTTCGGTGATCTCGGGATAGTCGGCGGCAATATATGAGAGGCGTATCAGGATCTGTATCAGCCTGTCGATGTTCTTGGCCGGGCTTCCCCTGTATCCTTTCAGAAGCGGGTAGATCTTCAGTGACTCCAGCATCTGCCTGGCCAGCCTTTCATTCAGAGGGGGGAATCCCAGGGCCTTGTCGGCAAAAAGTTCTGCGGTAATCCCTCCCATTCCGACCATCAGAATGGTACCGAATACACTATCCTTTTTTATACCCAGGATGAGTTCAACTGCTTCCTTTTCAGCTACCATTTTCTGTACCGTGATCCCTTCAACCCTGGCATCCGGCCGTTTCAGCCTTACCGAGTCCATGATCCGTTCAAAGGCTGCTCTTAAAAGTTTTTCGTTTCCCAGGTTAAGCTGAACCCCACCAACGTCAGATTTATGGGTGATGTCGGGCGACTGGATCTTCAGAACGACAGGATAACCGGTTTTTTCCGCAAATTTTACAGCCTCATCCGGGGTTTTGGCAAGTACCGGCCTTGTAGTGGAAATGCCATATGATTCAAGGATAAGCTTGGATATGTCCTCAGATAAAATATCTCCTTTATCCCGGATCAGCCTGTTGAATTTTTGGCGCATTTTTTCACGGTCGAGGCTAAACTCCACAGGGACATCCTTAGGAGTCTCGTACAAGGTCTTCAGGTTCTTCGAATAAGCAACTAAGGTCATAAAGGCTTTGATAGCTTGTTCCGGAGTACGGTAAGATGCAATCCCTGCTTCCACCAGGATGTCATCGGCCTTATGCATGCTTTGTCCGCCAAGCCATGCCGCGAGTATGGGTTTCCTGGTTGTGGATACCAGGGAACTGATCTCTCGGGCGGTGGCTTCAGTATTGGTCATTGCTTGTGGTGTGAGTATCACAAGGATAGCATCTACGTTGTTATCTTCAAGGACTATCTGGGTGGCTTTTGAAATCCTCTTTGCACGGGCATCTCCCAGAACATCTACAGGATTTCCGTGCGACCAGTATTCAGGCAGATTATCGTTGAGCTTCTGCATGGTTTCATCGGAAAGCTTTGCCAGCACTCCATTCGATGCAATCAGTGCGTCGGTTGCCATAACTCCGGGTCCGCCGGCATTAGTGATGATCCCAAGCCTCGGGCCCTGGGGGAACCTGTTTCGGCCGATAAGCTCGGCAACGGAAAAGATATCCCCGATCTCGTAAACCCTTGCCAGCCCTACCCTCTGGAAAGCTGCATCGTAAACGGCATCTTCTGAAGCCATGGCCCCGGTATGGGAGGCAGCAACCTGGGCCGACTCTGGAAACCTGCCTGCTTTGTAGACAATGATTGGCTTTTTGCGCGCAAAAGCACGGGCCGCAGTCATGAACTTTCTCGGATTCTGTATCGACTCGATGTACAGGATGATACAATGTGTATTCTCGTCATCCCCGAAGTAATCTATCAGGTCACCAAATTCAACATCCATGCTGTTCCCGATAGATACGAAATACGAAAACCCTATCTTCCCTTCGATAGCCCAGTCGAGGACTGAGGTACAAAGGGCTCCCGATTGCGAGATAAATGCGATATTCCCCTGTTTAGGCATTTCTGCAGCAAAACTGGCGTTGAGCTTCAGGGAAGGAACAATGAACCCGAGGCAGTTCGGACCAAGGACCCTCATGCCTTCAAATTTTTTAATCTCCCTGCGTATACTTTCTTCAAGCTTCAGCCCGGCTTCACCTATTTCCCTGAAACCTGCCGATATGATGATGATCCCACGTATCCCTGCTTCACCGCACTCCCTCACCGCTACCAGTACTTTCTCGGCTGGAGAGCAGATGATACCAAGATCAGGGGCTTTCGGAAGGCTTTTCACATCAGGGTAACAGGGTATACCCATCACCGCTTCATGATCAGGATTCACAGGGTAAACCACCCCACGGAATCCTCCGCTTACCAGGTTTATAAGCACTTTCCCGCTGACCGAGTTAGGGTTGGTAGTAACCCCGATCAGCGCGATCCGTTTAGGATTGAAGATGTTGTTAAGTTTGTGGATGTTCATTCCGGCACTCCGAATAGGATTGCAAAGATACAGGATTCAACTGCCGGGTTTATGAATAAAGCCTGCTCAACTACCGATTTTTACAGATGTCATTGTAAGAGACCCTGCAACAGCCTTATCATTGAACAAGGTAACCTTATCATTTTCCTCTTTTAATGCAAGCGCATAGAGCAACGGCAAAAAGTGTTCGGGAGTAGGAATGGCCAGGTTAAATGCGCTACCCTGGAATTTGTAATTGATCAGGGATTTATAGTCCCCGCCGAGAATATATTGTTTCATTTTCTCATTCGCTTCGATGGCCCAGTCATAACCAAAGCCCGTTTCATTCAACCTGTCCCAGGCTATCATTCTTAAATTGTGGACCATGTTGCCACTACCTATGATCAGAATTCCCTTATGACGCAGTTTTGCCAGTTCCCGGGCAAGGTCATAATGATATTGCGAATCCCTGGAATAATCCAGGCTCAGCTGTATTACAGGTACGTCAGCATTGGGATACAGGTGTTTGACTACGCTCCAGCAGCCATGATCAAGGCCCCAGCTTTCATTAAGGGTTACATTGGTTTTTTTTATTATATTCCTTGTTTCCTTTGCCAGTTCAGGGCTTCCGGGCGCGGGATACTGCACTGCATGCAATTCTTTCGGGAACCCGCCGAAATCATGAATGGTTTTCGGGGATTTCATCGCCGTTACATTCGTCCCCTTTGTTTCCCAATGTGCCGACACACATAAAACGGCTATTGGTTTAGGGATCTCTTTACCCATGTTTCTGAATCCATCCACAAACTCATTTTCTTCGATGGCATTCATCGGGCTGCCATGACCCAGGAAAAGAACGGGCATCTTAGCTGTAATGGTCAATAATTCAGTCATTTTATCCAGGTTTTGCAATTTCATTTATTGACTGATAACGAACTTCCCGCTGCATTTATAATCCCGTACTGCAAAAACATAGAAGTACAAGCCTGGAGAATATCCCTGTGTGCCGAAAGTAATTTCATTCTGACCAGAGCATGGGAAAAGTTCATCCCTCATCCGCCCTGAATCATCATAAATACGGATAGTTCCATGTTCCCCGGCCATTAGTCCGCCAAAACGGAAAGTCACATGATCTGTAGCCGGGTTTGGAACGACCTGCAGGCTGGCCCGGAGGTCATGCTCGACAACAGCATTAACAGAGTTATTCTTAGAGATGATCTGGTATAGGGGGTCGAAGATCAGTGAATCAACTACAAAGGGGATGCGCACTTTAAACAATTCTCCCGAAAAAGTGTTGTTAAATCGGATCAGGGTATCATGGCCCGGGTTTTTAAATTTCAGTTGAACAGGCAGCTCAAAAAAAGCAACTGCAGGACTGCTCTGGGTCTGGCGTACAGTGAAGGCAACAGTATCATCCGTTTGCGACCAGTTAATCTGGTACTGCGGATAACCTTCTCCGGTAAACCAGTCGTTGAAATACCAACTCAGGTCATGCCCGTATGAACTTTCAAGATGGATTTTCAGGTCTTCGGTACGTGCAAATCCATAGGCCAGGCTATAGTCATTGAGGTAATTGCTGAGGGCAGCAAAAAAGACCGAATCTCCCATGATCCATCTCAACTGATGCAGGATCATTGCTCCTTTAGCATAGGAAAGACGGCTGTCGAACAGACGACCTAAGATAAGGGTATCGGGGCAGTAAACTGAACCACCGGGTTGTGAAGTAATACTTTGAATTCTTACCATCCTGAACCGTACCCAAAGGTCTGGGTCGAGATGCTCGTAAATAAGTCCCGAAAGGTAGGTGGCAAATCCTTCGTTCAGCCAGATATCGGTCCAGCTGCCGCAGGTGACCTTGTCGCCAAACCACATATGTGCCAGTTCATGAGCAATCAGCTCGAACTGAAAATTGGCAACGAACGTCATGGTCTGATGTTCCATACCTCCACCCCAGTTGAACTGGGCATGGCCGTATTTCTCGCGCTGAAAAGGGTAGATCCCGAACAGTGTATCGTATACCTGTATCATGGGAATGATCACCGGAAGCTGGACCACGGCGGTTGCTGAGTCCTCAGGATAGATGTAATTGAAAACCTTAAGTGTATCGCTGCCAAAGGGAACCTGTTGGGTGAAGCTGGCATAGTTGGTCACTGCAATCCCAACCAGGTAGGCAGCAATTGGATATCGGTGTTTCCAGTGGTATTCGGTAAATCCGCCAACAACGATCGTCGAAACCAGTATCCCGTTAGTGGCTGTCCTATTGCCATTTGGGGTGTGGATGGTAATATCGATGGAGTCGGCTT
>JAPLDK010000055.1 GCA_026391775.1 Bacteroidota bacterium | reverse complement strand
TATCAACCCGACCCAGCATGTGGGTAATAATGTATACTGGGAATTTGGCGACGGTCTGAACGGATTCGGATCACCGATATCACACACTTATCCGGGGCCGGGAGGTTATACAGTACGCTGTACCGCCACCGATATGGCAACCGGATGCACAAACGTTGTGCAGCATGATATTTTGCTTGGCGCACCTCCTGCTCCCTGTTTTACTGCAAATCCTCCTAACCAGTGCCAGAATGTTGCGATTTTGTTTGTCCCCTGTCCACCGGGCGGCCTGATCACTACCGAGGACTGGGATTTTGGAGACGGTTCAGGGATACAGCATTTTGTCGCACCTAATGTTCCTGCATCCCCCACACATGCTTATGCCGCTCCGGGCCCCTATCATGTTACAAGGGTTCTTAACCAGGGAACACCCCTTGAAGCACAATTCGATTTATGGGTAACTATTTTTGATGCCCCGACTGCGAATTTCATCTGGTTCAGCGATCCTGCTCACCTGCATCAGACCCAGGCCTGCGACGGACAGGACGTTTATTTTGTGGACCAATCCTACGCAAACACAACTCCCCCGGGAACGATTTACCAATGGTTATGGAACTTTGATGACCCGCTATCAGGACTCAGCAACACATCGAATATACAAAACCCTGCTCATACGTTTAAGAGTGGTAAAGCATCTTATAATGTAACCTTGCAGGTATGGGAAAACCTTGAGAATTGCCCCAGCCCTGTGAAGACGATCAATGTACCGATCAATGCACCTATCCCTGTTGAATTCTCGTATAATAATAATGTCTGCCTTGATCAATCGGTTAACTTTACAACAGATCCCATTGCTTTACCCCCGGCAAATTATACCTGGCACTGGGACTTTGGCGATGGCAACAATTCGATCGCGCCGGGTAATGTTCCCCACTTATATCTTTTTGTTGGTGATTATACTGTGACCCTGACGCTTACAGATGTCAATGGCTGCAGCAAATCGAAACAGCATATTGTAAGCATTATTCCAAAACCAATTGCCAATTTCACGTTTACCACACCTACCTGTTTTGGCTCGGCAATTCAATTTACAGACCTTTCCGTTGTTCCCCTGCCTTATAACGATGTTATCGTAGCATGGGACTGGGATTTTGGAGATGGTTCGGCACATAGTCTTATACGGAACCCATCACATATTTATGCTGTTTACAGTGCAACAGGATGGGATGTAACACTTACCGTTACAACGAACCGAGGCTGTTCTCAAACCAAGACCATTAATGTACAGCAGATCGCCTCTCCTCTTGCCGATTTCCAGGTTACAGGAGGGACGTATTCCTGCGTTGCACCCCAGTTGGTACATTTCAGCGACCTCTCGCAAACCAATGGGGGAGGGAACGTGATGTCATGGTCATGGGATTTTGGCGACCCCGCTTCCGGCGGAGCCAATTTCGCTACCACTCAGAACCCTTCTCATAGTTATAATACTCCTGGTCTCAAAAGGGTCACTCTTATTGTTACAAACACAAACTATTGTACCGACACGATTTTCCATGATATTACCATTAATGCACTGCCGGTGCCCGACTTTACTTTTTCGACGCCCTGCCTTGGGAATAATACCTTGTTTACAGATAACACAACACCAAATGCAGCAGGCATTTTGTCATGGGCATGGGATTTTGGCGACAGTTATACCTCCCCACTTCAGAATCCCCAGCATCTCTATGCAACGGCAGGGGCACATACTGTTACTCTTGTGGTTGTAAACTCAAACGGTTGTACAAACCTAATCACCAAGACTGTAACGGTAAACCCGAAACCGATCGTTAATTTTATCAATACCAGCCCTTTCTGCCAACATGCCCAGGTTACATTTACCAGCCAGGCCTATGTTCCCTCAGGATTCACAAGCTTTATCAACGACTGGGTATGGAAGTTCGGCGACGCCACGGCCAACGGAAGCGGTCCGGTGGTAACCCATACTTATCTTGATTTCCCGATTTCCCATACCGTAACCCTGATCACCACAACCACCGACGGATGTGTTGACTCCATTTCCAAAGTCGTTACAGGGATCCCGGCACCCATTTCCGATTTCACGTATATCGGGGTAGGATGTCTAGGCCAGGCCCTTAGTTTTTATGATAATTCACAAACCAACGGAGGCGGCACTATCACCCAGTGGGCATGGAACTTTGATGATCCGGGTTCAGGCTCAGGGAACTTATCACCCCTGCAGAATCCCACGCATAGTTTTACCAGTGCAGGCGTTCATCATGTTACTCTCATAGTGACCAATGTTAACGGATGTACTGCCACAAAGACCATTGATGTGACGGTCAGTGCAAAACCTGTCGCTGCATTCACCGCAGCCAACAGCTGCCTTGACAACCTGACGGCATTTACAGATGCATCCACAACACCCACAGGAACCATTGTTACATGGGCCTGGGATTTTGGTGACGGAGGGACTGACAATGTTCCAAATCCAACATATCTCTTCAGTACGGCAGGGATCCATTATGTAACACTCACGGTGACCAATTCAAACGGATGTACACATAGTGTTACGAATCCTATCGAAATATATCCTCATCCGGTTACATCCTTCAGCTTCTCATCACCGACCTGCGCCGGCAACACTATGACATTTACCGATATGTCAACTACCGGCCATGGGTATATTGTAAGAAGAATATGGGATTTCGGCGACGGACCCCCTCAGTATACGACTGCTGCTTCAATTACGCACTTATATGCCAGCGGAGGAAATTATAATGTTTTACTGACTGTGAAAACTTCCGACAGTTGTACAGGTACAAAAATAATCCCGGTAACTGTACAATTCGCACCGATTGCAGACTTTACCGTGACCAATTCACTTTGTGTGCTTACACCGGTCCAGTTCAACGACAACTCCCAGCCTAACGGAGGAGGAAACATTACCCAATGGAACTGGAACTTCGGAGATCCCGGTTCAGGCGGAACGAATAATTCAACTCAGAAGAACCCAATCCATAATTTTTCGGCTGCCGGAACATTCTGGGTCCATCTGGTTATTGCCAATGCCGACGGTTGTATCGGTAGGGACTCCATGCAGGTGACCATCAACGCCAATCCCGTGGCTGACTTCACGGCCACCTCGGCATGCCAGGGCAACGCCACTACCTTTACCGATAATTCCACCTCTACGGCCGGAACCATCGTTACCTGGCTATGGGATTTTGGCAATGGCGGCAGTTCAGCGGCCCAGAATCCGACCTATACTTATTCCTCAGGTGGAACGTTTAATGTTTCGCTTACGGTCACAACCTCCAATGGTTGTGTGCATACTGTGACAAAGCCTGTTCAGGTGTGGCCAACACCCAACGTAATGTTCAGCTATACTTCCCCCACCTGTGCGGGCAGCTCAGTTACATTTACCGATATTTCGACGACATCACATGGCTATGTCACACTAAGGAACTGGGATTTTGGCGATAGCCAATCAGGAAGTTCTGCTACCCCGACCATCTCGCATACATATACTTCCGGAGGCACTTACCAGGTAATACTTACAATTACAACTTCGGATGGATGTATTGCCTCTAAGACCATTTCGGTTCAGATCCAGTATAACCCCATCTCCGGCTTCAGCTGGTCTCCCATCACCTGTGAAATGACCCCGGTTCTGTTCACCGATAATTCACAGCAAAACGGAGGCGGGCAGATCACCCAGTGGCTGTGGACCTTCGGAGATCCCGGATCGGGAGGGAATAACACTTCTTATCAGCAGAATCCGACACATAACTTCACAGCTGCCGGTCCTTACATAGTGCATCTTAAAGTTACAAATGCAAGTGGATGTTATAAGGACAGCAGTGCAACCGTTACCATCGAAGCAAAACCCATAGCAGGTTTTACGGCAACCAGTGTTTGCAAAGGCAGCCCAACGGTATTCACCGATGCCTCATCCGGAGGTACAATAGTCACCTGGGCATGGTCTTTTGGTGACGGAGGTACTGCAACCGTGCAGAATCCTTCTTATACCTATGCCAATTCCGGCACATTCAATGTCACGCTCACGGTGACCACTTCAGCTGGTTGTATAAAGTCTATCACCAAATCGATCCAGGTTTACGGTTCGCCGGTTTCCCAATTCAGCTTCTCCTCACCCACTTGCGCAAGTGACTCTGTTCAGTTCACCGACCTTTCCACAACGGCCCATGGCAGTATCAATAAATGGGAATGGTTCTTCGGTGATGGCCAAAGTGTTGTGATTAACTTCCCTGCCAGTCCGGACGTAAAACATAAGTATGCCAATGGTGGAACTTACGGCGTCATACTTAAAATAACAACAACCGACAATTGTACCAATGAAATCACATTACAGGTCTCTGTTGAATTCCAACCCAAAAGCAACTTCAGCAATGATGCCGGCGCCTGTGCTTCCATGGCAAACCAATTCCATGATTTGTCGCAGGCCAACGGCGGAACACCTGTCGTTAGCTGGGAGTGGACCTTCGGAGACCCAACTTCCGGTTCCAACAACACTTCAACACAGCAGAACCCCACCCACACTTTCACTGGAGGAGGAACATTTTCGGTACATCTGTTGGTTACAAATGCAACCGGCTGCTTCGATACACTTACCAAACCGGTTGCTGTAAATGCTGCACCGGTACCGCTATTCAGTTTTGATACAGCATGCGTGAGCAGCTTAACACAGTTCCACGACAATTCAACTTCATCCAGTGGAACCATAAACGCATGGTTATGGTCCTTTGGTGATCCTTCTTCCGGTTCTTTCAACACTTCAACCCTGCAGAACCCGACGCATAATTATTCAGCTCCGGGTAACTACATGGTCACACTGGGTGTAACAACATCAAATAACTGTACTAAAGACACCACGATGCAGATTGCGGTGAGTCCCAAACCTATCGCGTTGTTCCAGTACACTGCAGCCTGTGCCCAGGATTCAACCCATTTCACTGACCTCTCGATTGCACCAAACAGCCAGCTTGTGGCCTGGTTCTGGGATTTCGGTGACGGAGGTACAGCGACAGTACAAAACCCCAATCATAAATATGTAAATGCCGGTACGTTTAGTGTGAAGGAAGTTGTGACTAATCTCAGCGGCTGTAAGGACTCGGTGACCATATCGGTTATTGTCCATGTAAAACCCGTCGCAGCCTTCCAGTATACAAGTAAATTCTGCCCGAAGGGACAGGTTACTTTCCAGGATATGTCAACTGCATCAGGTGCGGTCATTACTGACCATCTCTGGATCTTCGAACCCGGAGGTACATCTACGGTTCCCAATCCTGTCTATACCTTCCCGGTTACCGACACTACATATGCCGTAACCCTTATTGTTACGGATACTTACGGATGTATGGATACTATAGTTGACAGCGTGAGGGTGAAACCAGCTTTCAAATTTACTTATACCAATGATACGGTTTGCCACGGGTACGCTACACATTTCAGTCCTGTCAACCAGGCCCAGGGCGACTCGCTGTACTCTCCAAGGTGGGAGTTCGGTGACCCGAATTCAGGCCCGGCAAACTATTCAAGTTTGTATTACACTTCTCATAAATTCACAGCACCGGGATTGTATTACGTGAAATTAAAAGTATTTAATTCCGATAACTGTGTTGACAGTGTATTCAGAACAGTGCAGGTGTATGCTTTGCCCAAACCTCATTTCTCTTATACGGCACCCCAGTGTGATAGTTTACTGCAATTTATTGATACAACAAGTAACTACGGCACAGGGACTATCGCCAGCTGGGAATGGCGTTTCGGCGATGGTTCACCTCCTCTGATCATTCCGGCACCGGGCCCAGGTGACACTTCGCATATTTACGCTGCTCCTGGTGATTACCAGGTCACTCTGATCATTACCAATACACGGGGTTGTACCGACAGCATAACCCAGGGTGTAACAAGGCTCCCGTGTATCAAGGCAAATTACAATTACCCGGATACTCTCAGGTGTATGAACTATATGGTGACATTCCAGGATACCTCTGTTCCAACAGCAAGGATAAGTCAATGGAAATGGACATGGGGCGACGGAAACGATACAACATATAGCCATTATAGCCGATATATTAAGCATAAGTTCACGAGTGCGGGCACTTACAATGTGAAACTGTGGATCAAGGCAATTGTTAATACTAAGGACGTACTTGACAGTCTGACTCAAGCGGTTGTGATCCATCCAACACCAACAACCCTGTTCTCGAATGTGCCTGTTTGCTTGCACCAGCCGGCTATTTTCAGGGACACTTCGCTTACAAACGGTGAGCCCGTTTCGGCATGGAAATGGAACTTTGGCGAACCTTCTTCAGGTGTGAAGGATACATCTTCTCTTAGGAACCCGACTCATACATATGCTACCAGGGATACATTCAACATCAAACTGGTGACTATGAACAAGTTCGGATGTAAAGACTCACTCACAAAACTATTGAGGATATTTGGATTGCCAATGGCCCGCTTTAATTATACTGCGGCTTGTACCGGTGATCCGACATTCTTCAGGGATTCATCATCCATCGCTGACACAACAATAGGCTTCTGGCGCTGGAACTTCGGAGATCCATCGGTGGTAAAAGATACTTCACTGCTGAAAGATCCCAGTTTCAAGTACAAGACAGCCGGAAATTACCTTGTACGCCTGATTATCAGAGACCACTTCGGATGTAAGGATACTGTTGATTCTACAATTGCAGTTCATATAACACCTGTATCTGCCTTTACCCTGATCAACGGGTATGACGGAACACCAGGTAAAGTCAAACTGACGAATGAATCATCGGGAGCATCTGAATACTCATGGGATTTCGGAAATGGAAAAACCAGCAATGACACTAATCCCGTTGCCACATTTACCGAGGATGGAACTTACACCATCAGGCTGATCTCAACAAACACCTTCGGTTGTACCGATACAACTTACTATGAATACAAAATCCTGTTCCGCGGGCTCTTTGTGCCGAATGCCTTTGCACCAAACAGCGGCAATATGGCGGTAAGGTTGTTCAAACCTGTGGGTATGAATTTGAAAACATACCATATTACGGTATTCGATACATGGGGGCATCTCGTTTGGGAATCGAACAAACTCGACAACAACGGTGCACCGCTTGAAGGATGGGATGGTACTTTGAATGGTGAAGTGATGCCGCAGGGGAACTATTTCTGGAAGGTCACGGCAACTTTCGTCGACGATTCTCCCTGGACCGGTTCAGATATCGGTGTGAAAGGCGGAGGCGGAACTATGGGTACAGTAATTTTATTAAGATAATCTAATCTAACATATAGCTCGATGAAAAAGCTCTCATGTATTCTTTGCCTGCTGGTTCTGGTGTGGATATTGCCTATGACTTCCGCGCGGGGACAGGACATGAATTACACTCAGTATTTCAGCACACCTCTGTATGTGAACCCCGCCTTTACTGGTATCAACACCGGGGTTCGTGCAAGGTTCCTGTTCCGGGATCAATGGCCTGCTGCCCCCATTGCTTACAAATCATATTACTTTTCGGCTGACCTGGGTGATCGCGCATTGCCCGGAGCTGGCGGGTTGGGGCTGGTCGTACAATCGGATAATCCCGGTGCTGGTCTGATAAACAATCTGAATGCCGCTCTGACAATTGGTGTGCGTATTCCTATCACAGGGTTTTTAGTCGCCCAGGTGGGTATTAAAGCTGGCATCATGCAGAGAAGGATTGCCTTTGATGACCTCGTTTTTACCAGCAGCCTTGACCCCAGATACGGTAATATTTACCAGAGCGGTTTCACTGATTTCAGTGCCAGCAAGAGGGTGGTACCTGATTTTGGTGCAGGAGGTTTACTGCAGTTTTCATCAACAGAAGGAAATATTACCGGTAATGTTGGTTTTGCAGTGGATCACATCTTCAAACCCGATGTATCCTTCCTTTCGGTTGGTTCTTCTCAATACCCGAGGAAATGGGTTGGACACCTTGACCTGGTATTCTCAACCGGCCCAGGCGGAAATTCAAATGCAATGTATGCCAGTTCGTCGGATCCCCTAAAAATCAATGTGGGAGCTTTATATATGAATCAGTCAAACCTGAACTCACTGGAGTTTGGGCTCAACCTGTTAAAGTACAATATTTACCTGGGCTGCTGGTACAAAAGCACTTTGACCGGTGTAGTCAACAGTTCCTGTGCAATAGTGGCTGGCTATAAATACAATTTCTATGAGGATATGAGTATTAAATTCATGTACTCATACGATATCCAGATAAGTGGCGCTTTGCAGGGCACCGGTGGTGCACATGAGATCAGCCTGATTCTCGAGTTCGACAAGTTGTCGATATTTGGCGGCGGCGGGGGCGGGTCGCTTCCCGGCAGTGTTGGCGGCACCAAGAGATATGGCGGGCCTATGGAATGTCCAAGTTTTTATTAAGCTGTTTTTTCGTGCTTAAAAAAAGAAGACGGGCATCAACCCGTCTTCTTTTTTTTTACATGTTCGCAATGATTTCGGAACCGAATTCAGAACATTTAAGTTTGGTAGCCCCCTCCATCTGGCGTTCAAAGTCATAAGTCACCCTCTTTTTTGCAATGGCCCCTTCAAGACCTTTAACAATAAGTTGAGCTGCCTCCACCCATCCCATATATTCCAGCATCATTACCCCGGAAAGTATGACAGAACCCGGGTTCACCTGGTCTTTATTGGCATATTTGGGAGCTGTGCCATGAGTAGCTTCAAACACTGCATGGCCGGTTTCATAATTGATGTTCGCTCCGGGCGCGATCCCGATTCCGCCCACAATTGCTGCAAGGGCATCAGAAATGTAATCACCGTTAAGGTTCAGGGTAGCAATTACCGAATATTCTGCAGGCCGGGTTAGTATCTGCTGCAGGAAAGCATCGGCAATAACATCCTTGATTACGATCCGGCCTTCAGAAACTGCCTTTTTCTGTGCTTCTTCTGCGGCCTGTTCGCCATCCTTCTCTTTTATCTTATCATATTGGGACCATGTAAATACCTTTCCGCCGAATTCCCTCTCGGCAAGAGCATAACCCCAGTTTTTAAACTGCCCTTCGGTATACTTCATAATATTCCCTTTGTGAACCAAAGTGACTGAAGGAAGCCCCTTCTCAATGGCATATTCAATTGCAGCCCTTACAAGACGTTCAGTTCCATCTTTTGATACCGGCTTGATACCAATAGAAGAACTTTCGGGGAACCTTATCTTTGTAACACCCATTTCCCCGATCAGGAAATCCAGTACTTTCTTTACTTCCGGTGTCCCTGCCATCCATTCTATTCCTGCATAAATATCTTCGGAATTTTCACGAAAAATGACCATATCCGTAAGTTCCGGCTTCTTTACCGGTGAAGGAACCCCTTTGAAGTATTTTACCGGCCGGAGGCAAACATAAAGATCGAGGATCTGCCTCAATGCCACGTTCAGGGATCGGATCCCTCCACCAACCGGGGTAGTCAGCGGCCCTTTTATTGCAACAAGATACTCATGGATCTCATCCAGGGTAGCCTGGGGTAACCATTCCCCGGTCTGTTTGAAAGCCTTTTCTCCTGCCAGGACTTCTTTCCAGTGAATCTTTCGTTTACCAGAATAGGCTTTTTCCACGGCAGCATCGAAAACCCTGACACTTGCATTCCAGATATCCGGCCCTGTCCCGTCGCCTTCTATAAAAGGTATTACAGGGTTGTCCGGTACGATCAACCGGCCATTCGACAATAGTATCTTTTCACCCATTTTATATTATTATTAATTAGTAAATATTCAGTCATTAAGTACTTTAACCAGGGCTCCCCATTTCCGGTCAATCTCAAAGAAATGTTTCATATAGTAATTGCCGAAAAGGAAATGTGCCTTGATGGCTTTAATACCGTAGGCCGACATGCTGACAAAGAAATTAGCTATCATGGCCGCAGCAATCCCTTTCCCCTGTAAGGCTGAAGTTACTACGATTCCATCAAAAAGCACTGTTGCTTCATCCAGGTAATGCCAGGTGAGCCCTCCAATGATCTTGCCCTGTTTATCGGTAACAACATGCTGATGGTCCTTTTTGCTGATCTCCTTGGGGTAATTTTCCCGGAAAAACATCTGGTACAACTGGCCTATCTCCCGCGGTTCGCCCGGTTCATACTGGGTGTACTGTTTTCCATCCTGGTCGTGAATATCGAAACGTACAAGGACATGCTCTTTCGAAAGATCCCCTATCTTCAGCAGGTCAATATGCTGGTCGGTCTGTAATCTTGGAAAGACCATATGGCTGAAAATGTTCTTCTCTTCTTCCGTTGATAAGGCTGACTGCAGATCCGACAGTTCGATCAGCTGAACAGGCAAGGTGTCCTGTTTTTCCTGCATTTTTTCAAGCAGCTTATCAAAAGAATCTGTAACGCCCGGGTTGGAAGCCGTGAAGTAAGTATACCTGTAAAAATGATACCGGATCAGATCGGGCCAGGAGTTCAGCCTGAACAGTTCCATAAGTTCAATGATAGTTTGTTCCTTGGCCGCAGCGGTTGTAAGAGGATTCATCTGGTACCAGTCCGCATACTGATCAATGGCTGAGGACAATGAAAGCGGCAGGTGAAACCTCCTGATGTTTTCGGAAAGGTATGTGTTCAGCCGGTCTTTAAGGCTGGATTGATCATGGCAGATGATCTTGTGTTTCCTGAGTTCGTCTCTGAGCCTCTCAAGGAACTCAATTGCTTCAGCCTTGCCCAGGGCTTCAATGCAAGCGTCAAAGATCCAGTTGATCTCAATCTGTTTTTTCACCCAGGGGTATAAGGCAGTTGTTTTGCAATAGTAATCCTGTACCATAGGGATAACCAGTGAAAGTGGGTTCCTGTATTCCGACCAGCCTGTAAGAGTTAGGATCACAGCCGATTCACGGAAATCCATCTCCGGGATGGAAATATTGGAAGGGGTGATTGCCCCGGGTACGATCTGGTACCCGCTATGGTGCCATGCTTTAAACACCGTGGCGAGGGAACGTATAACAACTTTTTTCCACGCATTCGGTTTGACATAACCTGATGAACGGTGAATTTCGGCAAACTCCCTGATCTTATCCCATGCAGTAAGCCCGCCGATATATTGGGTGCTGAGAAGCCCGAGATTCGGCCTGCTGCTTCCGAGAAGGGAGGCGACCGCTGCACCGTAAGGAAAACCCGCCAGCGAGGCCTGCCAGTAGAATGTATCAGGGTTTGGCCTGAATTCCGGGTTATTGCTGATCACAAAATGCAGGTCAAAATGTTTTCCCGCTCTTGTGTTTACGCTGAGCCTGTAATGTTTGAACTCCTTATAGGCGAGAAGGCGCAGTATCCAGATCCCTCCCACCGGTACATCCTTCATGTCAAAATCCCATTCGTTAAACGTAAGGACAATACTTTCTTCCAGGAACTTCGTCGTCTGGAAAATTTTTATCATCCTTTCTTTGTCCGTTTCCTGAATGCCTTGTTCGAATACCAGCTTGGATTTCCAGATGGCAAGAGGGTATTTCGGGCTCCTTCCTTCCATATGATTTTCGAAGACCTGGGCCAGCCTGTAAAAATAATCCTCCGCTTTTTTCGAGAGCCATGGATCCTGGCGGTGAAGGATCCACCTTGACAATTCGGCCCTGATGGGTACATAAAAATCGAGATGCTGGAGTGCAAAGTTGTACAGCATCCTAAGAACGTCCTCGAACTGCTGCCTCATTTTGACCGGGGCAGGCCAGGAAAAATGAGTGCGGTAAAAATAAAGTCTTTGTTTCAGTGCATCAAGCCTGTGTTTTCCGATTTTGGATGAAGCTATGGCACGAATCGACTGCTCGTTCAGGAACGACTTGCCCGACTCCAGGAACATGGGGAAATTGGATATGGCCTCGGGCTGTGGGGCATAGATCAGAATAATGCGGTAGGCCATACAGCGGATTTCTTCCGTGGGATGAAATGCAAGCGCTTCAAGTCTTAGCCTCATCACTTCGGCAAGCCGGGGTTCCGACTCCCCGAAGATATCCCCGATCTTTCCTATTGCGGTTATTGCTGAAGGCTCCGGTCCAAAAAGAGCTTTGCATAACAAGAGGTTTGCGTTGGCCAGAAACTGGTCACGGATATTCTGCGGAGCCTTGCATTCGTCCTTGCGTACAAGTCCTGGTTCTGCGATATATATACCTTCGGCAATGCCTTTCACGGGAACATCCCAGCCTTCCTTAACAGGGCAGAATGAGATCAGGGAAGGATTCCCTGTCCAGAGTTTTGGGGAGCGTGTAAACAGTCCGAGGTCAAGATTACCGTCGGTAAGGCCGTAAACAAGGTCGCCGATGGCCCAGCCTCCGGCCTTAAGTTTCCTGACTGCAAGAATTTGTTTTGTCCTCTTGTTTTCAAGACGGCCATTGTTGAAAACAATATCGGTTTCAAGTATCCCCAGGTCTCTGTATAACCACTTCGGGATTGAAATTGAGATACCCGCTCCTTCAATCAGAACAACATTGCTCTGGTACAGAGAATCTATCAGTTTTATGAAGCCGTTCTCAATGGCTTTCCTGTTGAACGATCCTTTGGGGGTCAATTCGCCTTTTTCGGCACTGAACTCCCGGTCGAGAAGTGCGAAATTAACCACCCTTTCATAAGGTGCAACATCGTTATTGGCCGACATGACGATCTGGTGGAAATACTCCCTCAGATTGTCGCCCTTGAGCGAAGTGAATAAGGAATCAGATTTATCGGGAACAATAAGCAGCACATTATAGGGCCGGTTATCGCCGACCACAAATGTGCTTTTAATGCCCGGTACATGGTGAAATTTCTTTTCAACGACCTGGGGTGCGACTGTCTGGCCACGGTTATTTTTATAAATATCCTTGACCC
Source organism: Bacteroidota bacterium (assembly GCA_026391775.1). Taxonomy (GTDB): domain Bacteria; phylum Bacteroidota; class Bacteroidia; order Bacteroidales; family FEN-979; genus CAIRDP01. Next base: position 53,170 of record JAPLDK010000055.1, on the reverse strand, counting down.
GGTCAACGATCTCATGATATCCGTCCTCATTAATAATGAAAACATCACCTGTTTTCAGCCAGTAGTCTTTTTTCTCAGAAACCGGATAAGGGATAATGCCGCCGGGAGGCGCATCCTCCAGGTAGCGTGCGATATAATGGCCGGAAATTTCGAGTTCACGGTTCTCATTCAGCCTGGTAACAACACCGGGCAGGGGGATGCCGACTTTAAAATCCTGGTAGCGGAAAGGGGGAGTCATGGTTATCCCGCCGGTTGCTTCGGTCATCCCAAAGCCGCTGCATAATGCCACGCCATGCCCGTTAAAGAAACGGAACACTTGTGGGTCCAGGTAACCTGCAGCGCTAAGACCCCATGTAAGCCGGTTTCCTGTTATGTCCTCAATAGCCCTGGCCCTCAGTTCCTGACTTTCTATCCCTCCGATCCTTTCCTGGCATTTTTCATACAACTCCTGCCAGCGAAGGGGAATACTGATAAACCCACTGGGGTTGATCTTTGGAAATACCGAGAAAAGAGTTTCCGCCGAATTGTTCCCGGTAAAAACATACGTGCCGTGCCAGAAGATAGCCCCGGTCATTTCAAGATACCTCCCGAAAGTATGGAACAAGGGAAGGTAACAAAGGAAGGTCTCATTTCCGACCTCCGGGAGGGCTGCAGCCCTGGCAAAACGTTTGGATACGATATTGTAAATTGAGAATGACACTCCCTTTGGCAATCCGGTGCTTCCCGAAGTGAACATGGTTGTGGCAACAACATTGGTCGGTTTAAGTGGCCTTGCGGCGAGCAGGCCCTCAATTTCTGAACGTGACATCTTTTTGCATTCCTCCTGAAGGAACCTGATAGCAGGGTCCTTTTTTGAGTCGGGACTCATGGTAAAGATCCGGAAAGGTTTGGCTGTCATTTCATTCACCTTCTCAAGAACTGCAAGCCGCTGAGGTGTATCGGCAACGGCAATATTGACCGCAAGTTTATCAAAAAGTGCAGCGAGGATCTCAGCACCGAAATGTGTGCTGAATGGTGAAATGAATATCCCGGAACAAAGGCAGGAAAGGTCAACACAAGCACCTTCAACACAATTCTCGGTATACAGTGCGACCCTGGGTTCCTCTTTAATTGCCAGGCAGAAAACAGCTGATATTTCCCTGAGATGACGGTAAATCTGTTCATAAGTCCAATCCACATTAGGGGATACCGACATGTCTTTGAAAAGTACCTGCTGGGGATGTTCATTAACCCTCTGTTTCACCAGGTCATTAAGTGAGTACTGGGTCATTTGCAGAACCCTGAATACTGTGTTTGCCCACTGGTTTCTCCGGGCTGCATCAAGACTGCTAAGGAAAAGTGACCTTGAGGTTTCATCCAGGAATTCCATCCAGGATTCCCTGTTGGTTACATCAGGCCCGGGTTTTATTCCTGAAGTCCCTCCCTTTGTTTTACGTGATGCTGTAACAGGATCCCATTTCGCAACGGCTGCCTCGGCCTCAGCCAGAAGTTTTCCAGCCAAAGCCAGCCTTTGCTTGTCTTTTGCATTCTTCCAGGAATCAAGTACTTCAGCCAGCATCATTTTTAAATTTAAATCAGTATGATTAAAGGAAATATGCAAATTTATCGATTCAAATTGTTAATTTTGAATTCGAATAAAAGATATTTTTTATCATGTTGCTTAATTTGGAAAACATAGAGGCTATCTATCAGAAAATAAGCACTTCTACAGAAAAAGCCAGGAAGGTATTTAACCGGCCTTTAACGCTTACCGAGAAGCTTTTATACGGGCATTTGTCTGATAATATTCCGGACCCACCCTATAAACGGGGATCGGATTATGTGAACTTTCAGATTGACCGGGTAGCCATGCAGGATGCCACAGCACAGATGGCACTTTTGCAGTTCATGACTGCAGGCAGGCCATCTTCTGCAGTTCCTGCCACGGTGCACTGCGATCATCTCATACTTGCCAAAGAGGGGGTCAGTCCTGACCTTTCGGCTGCTCTCTCGCAGAATGCGGAGGTATACAATTTCCTCCAGTCCGTCTCGGCCAAATACGGCATCGGTTTCTGGAAACCGGGAGCCGGCATCATTCACCAGGTGGTTTTTGAGAACTACGCTTTCCCCGGCCAGATGATGATAGGTACTGATTCCCATACACCCAATGCAGGGGGGCTTGGAATGCTGGCAATAGGCGTCGGTGGTGCGGATGCCGTCGATGTGATGTCGGGCATTCCCCTCGAACTTAAAATGCCGAAGATCCTGGGGGTTGAGCTTACAGGCAAACTGAGCGGCTGGGTTTCGGCCAAGGATATTATCCTCGTCCTTTCCGGCATACTTACAGTAAAAGGCGGCACTGGCTTCATTATCGAATACTTTGGCGGGGGTGCGGAATCTCTTTCCTGTACCGGTAAAGGGACAATCTGCAATATGGGTGCCGAAGTAGGGGCAACCTGTTCAGTATTTGCCTACGATGCAAGCATGAAACGCTACCTGGAATCAACCGGACGTAAGGTTGTTGCCGGTAAGGCCGACCAGTATGCTTCATTCCTGAAGGCTGATCCCGAAGTGGCCAATGACCCTTCAAAGTATTACGACCAGTATATAAAGATCGATCTTTCGAAGCTGGAACCTTATGTAAACGGACCGTTCACACCCGACCTTGCAAACCCGATCTCGGCCCTTGCCGGCTTTCTTAAGGAGAATAATTATCCCGACACCCTCGAGGTCGGACTTATCGGCTCATGTACCAACTCTTCCTACGAAGACCTTTCCCGGGCTGCTTTCATCGCACGACAGGCAAAGGCTAAGAAGCTGAACGTAAAAGCAGGGTTTATTATCACACCCGGTTCGGAACAGATCAGGTTTACTGCCGAAAGGGATGGATTGCTTGATGCATTTGACGAAATCGGAGGCATGATCATGGCAAATGCATGCGGCCCCTGTATCGGCCAATGGTCAAGGAAAATGGACGATCCCGAAAGGAAAAATTCCATCATAACCTCCTTTAACAGGAATTTCGCTAAACGAAACGATGGCAATGCCGGTACACACGCTTTTATTGCCTCTCCCGAGATGGTGACAGCTATGGTTCTGGCCGGCAGGCTTTCGTTCAATCCTGCAAAAGATACTCTAATGAATGCTGATGGCATTGAGGTGAAACTTGACGAGCCACAGGGTTACGAGCTGCCGCCTATGGGTTTCGATGTTAAGGATACGGGCTTCCTGCCTCCTCTCACCGATCCTGAAGGTATCAGTGTAGATGTGAACCCCGGTTCGGACAGGCTTAAGCTGCTTGAGCCTTTCAATGCCTGGGACGGAAAGGATATCAGCGGAATACGCCTTCTGATCAAGGCAAAAGGCAAGTGCACAACAGACCATATTTCGATGGCAGGCCCCTGGCTGAAATACCGCGGCCATCTGGATAAGATCTCAGATAACCTGCTCATGGGTGCTGTCAATGCATTCAACGGTAAAACCAATTCAGTTAAGAACGGGATAAGCGGAGAATATGCCGAAGTATCAAAAACAGCCCGGTTTTATAAAGCCCATAGTATTCCGTCACTTGTTGTCGGCGATGAAAATTACGGCGAAGGTTCTTCCCGTGAGCATGCGGCAATGGAACCCCGGTATCTTGGGGTTAGAGCCGTACTGGTGAGGTCTTTCGCAAGGATACATGAAACCAACCTGAAAAAGCAGGGTATGCTTGCACTTACATTCGCCGACCCTGCAGATTATGATAAAATGATTGAGGACGACATGTTCGACCTCATTGGGCTGGACTCTTTTGTACCGGGCAAACCACTTACCCTGAAAATCCACCATACCGGCAGCAGCACGGAAGAAATTCTTCTGAACCACACATACAGTGACCTTCAGATTAAGTGGTTCAAAGCAGGGAGCGCGCTCAATTTTATGAAAGAAAAATAATTAAATTTGTTCTTATAACAATCAGATCTATATGGATATACAGAAATTTATTACAGAGCATGCCCCGGAGACCCAGGGATCATGCACCATTGACGAGCAGCTGTTCAAACAGTTTGATGTGAAACGGGGCCTGCGTAACGCAGACCATACAGGGGTACTTGTTGGACTGACCCGGGTAGGCAGCGTTGTAGGATACGAAAAAATCAAAGGAGAACTGGTGGCAATTGACGGCAAACTTATTTATCGCGGGATAGACATTAACGACCTGGTGCATGGCACACAAACTGAGAAACGTCCCGGTTTTGACGAAACTGTTTTTCTTCTGCTTTTCGGAAGGCTCCCCAAAGCCGAGGAACTGAAAGTCTTTAGTGAAGGCCTTGCTGAACAAAGGGCTCTTCCCGAAAATTTCAACAGGGATATGATACTTACCATGAAGGGAAAGGACATTATGAACATGATGGCCCGTTCGATCCTGGCATTATATACCCTTGATGAACAAGCCGACGATACTACGATCCAGAATATCATCAGGCAGTCGATCAGCCTGATCGCAAAATTCCCCACCATTGCGGTGTATTCTTACCATGCAATGCGTCACCTTATCTATTATGATACACTGAGTGTAAGGTACCCGGATAAAAAACTGGGCACTGCGGAGAATTTCCTGTATATGCTCAAGGGACACGATTACACTCCGCTGGAAGCCGAGCTTCTTGACCTTTGCCTTGTGCTGCATGCAGAACACGGGGGCGGTAACAATTCAACCTTCACCACCAGGGTGGTAAGCTCAAGCGGCACCGACACTTATTCGGCAATTGTTGCCGCTATCGGCTCGCTGAAAGGGCCTTTGCACGGAGGCGCAAACATTGAGGTCATCCATATGATGAACAATATCAAAGACAATATCAAGAACTGGGGCAATGATGATGAGGTGACTGATTACCTGCGCAAAATCCTGAAAAAGGAAGCCTATGACAAGAGCGGCAAGATATATGGATTCGGCCATGCAGTGTACACCGTTTCAGATCCACGTGCTATACTTCTTAAAGAAAAAGCCAGGCTGCTTTCTAAAGAAAAGGGACGCGAAAAGGAAATGGAGCTTTATGAGGCGATTGAGCGCATAGGACCCGAAATTTACTATGAATTCAAGGGAACCAGGGATAAGCTTATCTCCCCGAATGTAGACTTTTACAGCGGGTTCGTTTACGAATGCCTTAAGATACCCAAAGAACTCTATACCCCGCTGTTTGCGATTTCCCGTATTGCAGGATGGTCATCTCACCGTCTTGAGGAACTGATCAGCGGAAGAAGGATCATCCGCCCCGCTTACAAAGCAGTTGAGCCTTCGAACCCTTACATACCTCTTACCGAGAGACAGTAGGATACATCTTTCGCATCGCCCTGTTCACAAAGTATGACGACAGTGAGGCATGCAGAATTCTTGAAAGGAAGAAATAATTCAGGCGGTTCATCCATCCAGGGATACATACCGCCTTTTTTCCGCACATCCTCAATGCATATTGAGCGACCGCAGCGGGATCGGCCCTGCGTATACTGCCCTCCGCTTTACTTTCAAGGAATTTCGGGGTGTCTATAATGCCTGCACAACAAACGCTGATGCCAATGTTGTAAGGCCTCAGCTCATAAAACAGTGAACGGGCCAGGGCTGTAATAAAAGCCTTGCTGGCAGCATATGGGGCAACAAATACAGGCGCAATCAGTCCGGCAAGGGATGACATTAACAGTATCCTTCCGGGTTTTCCGCTGTCCCGGAGATGCCCGGCAAAAGCACGTACAAGCAGTATGGCTGTGCGGTTGTTTACCTTAATGAAACGATCGAGGTTTTCGGCCTTATGATCCAGGAACGGTTTAACCTCCGACATCGCAGCATTGTAAACCAGAATCCTGCAGTCAACAGCCCTGGCGGCATTCATGCAGGTTTCCCATGCACTGTCATCGGCAAGATCGATACGCAATCTCACGGTTTTTATTCCGTTCTTCCTCTCGATCTTATCAGCGATCTTTTTAAGCGGTTCTTCCTGACGGTCTGCTAATATGAGATTAAACCCTTGTGCAGCAAGGAGTGTGGTGAAGGCTTCTCCCAATCCTTCGGCCGATCCTGCGATTAAAGCCCATTGCCCTTCTTTCATGATAATTCCTAAATTTGCGGCCTGCAATAATACTTAATTTCCGTCGAATGTCTAAGTTGCTGTTTTTCTTTCTGAAGCTTATGAAAGCCTGGCAGTCCTTTATTTTTAAGATTAAAGGCAGGACTGCGGATGACATCCACCAGGAACGTGTCGTTTCGGGTAAGGCATGGGATGAATTCTGCGATAACCTGAAAGCCGCAGGAGCCGCCCTTAAAATGCCGGGTGCACCTAAGGATGCCTTTAACCAGGCCGAAGGGATCCGATACCTCAGCCGGCTTACCAGGGGCGGGCTTGAAGCTTTCATTGAATTCAACGATCCTGCATTTCCAGTCCTAAGGCGAACCGCACATGAAACAGTTAAACTGGGGGCCGACAATCCCGATAATTATTATTTCAACGCCCAGATCAGCGGACAATACGAATACTGCCTCAGAGGGAAAAGGAATACAGTCCATTATTTCGGCCTGTTCACCCAGAACGGGAATTACGGAACAACCGGTGGGATGGCGCCATGTGCAGTCCTCGAGCATAATGAAATACAGTATGAGCCCGATGGCAGTTTTGAGGTCATCCTCTGTAAGGAAAAGAAAGGCAAAAACTGGCTGAAGACTGAAGAAACTACCAGCATGCTTATGGTAAGGCAGACTTTCCTTGACCGCTTTGCAGAGGCCCCGGCTGAGATAGGTATTGAGAACCTCGATGGCCGGAGAGCTCCGGCAAATATTACCCCGGTTATGGTCGATGAAGGACTGAAAACCGCATCCATGTTCGTTGGCGGGGCTGCACTGCTGTTTGCCCGATGGGCCAGAGGGTTCCAGGAGCATACCAATAAACTTCCACTCTTTGATCCGAAAAAATCAAATGATGCAGGAGGTGATGCATCCATTATCTACTACCACAGCTACTGGAAACTTGAGACCGGTGAGGCTTTGCTTATTGAGGTGAAGCCCCCCGACTGCGATTCCTGGAATTTCCAGCTGAACAACTACTGGATGGAATCTCTTGATTACCGGTATTTCACTATTAGTATCAACAAGGCATCGGCGAAATACGAGCCGGACGGCTCGGTTAAAGTGTTGGTAGCCCATTCCGATCCCGGTCTGCCAAACTGGGTCAATACCTGCGGGCATTCCGAAGGTACCATGCTCTGGCGCTGGTACCGGCTAAGACCGGGCTCTCAGGCTGTAGAACCATCCTGCAAGGTAATCCCACTCTGCCATCCGCAGTAAAAATAATTAACAGACTTTATGACTAATAAAAATTTCTCAAAGCGGCCCCTTTTATTCAGAGGTATCAATTCGGCATGGAAGGGCACTTATTTTCTCGGATCAAAAATAAAGCTTGATAAAGACGACCTGATCAAGCGGGCAAAAAAAGTAACAGGACTCAGCGACCTGGGAAAGGATTTCCCTGACGAGCCGGTTGAGCGTATGCTAAGGTCGATCAACGAAGAAGCAAACCTGCATCCGATAGGACGTTTTATCACCCGCGAAAGGCTGGTTAGCCTTCTCAGTATAAGGCTGCGTGCCGAGTACTATTTCAGAAGGTATCCGGAAATCCTGGAGCAGGACTTGTATCCCGCCTGGATCATTGTTGGGTTACAAAGGACAGGGACGACGAAACTTCACCGCCTTCTTGCGGTTGATCCTAACCACAGGGTCATCCCAAGTTGGGAGGTGATCAATCCAATGCCTTTAAATCTTGATTTCAAGCCTTCAGGGGTTCATGAAGACCCGAAGAGAGTGAAGGTGGCACGTACCTCGGTTAAGGCTGTAAAATTCATGTCGCCCGGCTTTTTCGCCATTCATCCAATAGATGCCATGCAGCCTGAGGAGGATATCCTGATGCTGGATGTAAGTTTTCTGAGCACCACTACCGAGGCCATGATGAACGTGCCTTCCTATGCAGCCTGGCTGGAGCAAACCGACCAGTCTCCTGCATACGAATATGCCGTGAAACTGATGAAATTCCTGCAATGGGCTAAACCGGCAAAGCGCTGGGTCCTTAAAACGCCCCACCATCTTGAGTTTCCTCACCTGATTGCAAAGTATTTCAACGATGTAAAATTCATATGGCCCCACAGGAACATTTACGAATCGGTTCCGTCCTATTTAAGTATGCTAACATACAACTATATGATGTTCAGTGATGATGTGGATGAACGGAAGATCGCGGCCCACTGGGTTAGGAAAACAGGCTATATGCTTGAACATGCGCTGGATTACAGGCTGAATGGGAATAACAGCGAAAAGTTTATCGATATCTATTACAAGGATCTCGTGGGGGAGTCTCTTAGGGAACTGGGAAGGATATATTCAATGGACGGGGGATTAAATCCCGGGCTGGTTGAGAGGTTTACACAGCATGAGTTGGAACATCCCCACCGCAAGCATGGAATTCACCAGTATTCCCTTGGGGATTTCGGGCTTACCGAAACCGATATCGACCATCACACTGCCCATTACCAGGCATTCATTAAAGAACATTATGGAAGAAAATAAACAGGAGAAATACAAGGACCCGTTCAGGGCAACGCTCACAGGCATCCTGGACCTGTTTAAGAAACAGGTGCCTGTGGGGACGTTCAATGATTCGGACAGGCTTGACGGAAAGACCGTTGTCGTTGACGGGGCCAGCTCAGGACTGGGGTTTGCCATTGCGGTTGAGGTTGCCTCGAAGGGAGCAAAAACTGTCATGGTTTGCAGGAGCGGCATTCCCGCAAAAGGCGAAGAGGTAAGAAAACTCAGCGGGAACCAGGACGTTCATATGCTTCATGTGGATTTCGCAGATGTGAGAAGCCTTGAAAAGCTTGTCTCAGAACTAAGGGATAAATATACTCCCATCGACATTCTGATCTGCAATGCAGGAGTTGTACCGAATATGGCAAGAAAAACGCCCCAGGGCCTGGAAGAAATGTTCATGGTGAATTATTTTTCAAAATTCTGGTATGTTACCACCCTGATTGAAAACGGAAGTTTCGGAAATTTAACCCTGGCTGGCCGGGAATCTGTGACTGCAGATTCAGGGACTGGACCCGGACTTCCTCTGGACGTTTGTGGAGCAGCAAACAGCCCGGAAATCTCTGTCATCCCCAGGATCATTTTTGTTTCCTCCGAATCGCACAGGAACCCTGCGGTGATCAAATGGGATGATTTTGGAAAATTTACCCCTTACGGGATCAAACAATCGATGGAACATTACGGCCACAATAAACTGCTCCTCACAACCTTTGCCGTGGAACTGTCGCGGAGGCTAAATCCCAACGGAAGCACGGCAGCATCGGTGTTTGCCTTATGCCCGGGGCCGGTCAATTCGAACATTGCGAGGGAATCGCCAAAAGTGTTCCAGCCATTGCTGAAGGTGATCTTCAGGATGTTTTTCAAGTCGCCCAAAGATGCCTCTGCCCCGGTTATTTATTTTTCTGTTTCTCATGATGTGGAAGCGAAACCCTTCGATTACCTTTTTCTGATGAACCGTAAAGAGGTGGATTCCAAAGCCCTGGATCCGGAAAACGGATTAAAATTATGGGAGATGTCATCCGCCCTCAAGAAAAATTTGTAACTTTGTACTTTAATTAACTTTTAAGCGTTTAATAAGTGTTAAATCATAAAATAAAACAATCAATGAAAAAAGTAACATTATTTATCGGAATGCTCGCAATGGTAGCATTCTTTTCAACAAGCGTTGTAGCTCAGGATAAAGCAGCCACTGCAAAACCTGCAGCAACCCAGACAACTCCTAAGGCTGATGCAAAGACTCCTGCATCATGCACAAAGAAAGATGGTGCTGCAAAGGAAGGTTGCAAACCCGGATGCACAATGCACAAAGACAAGTGCTGCGATAAAGACAAGAAAGCAACTGCAGCTCCTGAAAAGAAGTAATTGAACAAACCTGTTAATAAAAAAGCCCCGGAATTTAAGCGGGGCTTTTTTTTATACGATTTTTTCAGGCTGAAGCCTACTTTTTCAGAAGGGCATCCTCGAGGATAAGTTCATAAAAGTACCCTGCACCAAAATCTTTATCAAGAATTACCTTGCCTTCAAAGACCACAATTTCGCCCACTTTTACTGAGTCCTTGGTGGTAATTGTAAGATCGAAGTTTTCGCCGTCCCTACTGCCATCCTGGATATGCACCCAGTTCCTGTTCATGATACCGGGTGAAAATTTCACAACCTCGCCCCGGATCTTCACGTTTTTACCTTCATATGTTTTGCGTTTGGCATAAAGTTCAGCAATCGTCACTCCCCCTTCAAGCTTAGGCACGGAAATCCCTTTATGTTCGACTGCCGGCATTTTGCCTGCCGGACCTGATTGGTTCATTTGGCCCATCTGGTGGTTGGCCGGCATCTGGTTAGCAGCCCTGATGGGCTCTGAGGAGAAATCCTGGATAAAGAAAATGCTACGGAAGGTCCTTTTAAGTTCCTTGCTGGTAAAATCGCGCATTTCGGATCCTTCGGACCAATAATAGGTGTTTCCGGCTTTCACATCCATTTTCGCAATAGCAGTCCAGTAGTCCCTGTTGTCGGCCGAAACCCTTACATAAGTGTATGCGCTTGTCTGGATCACTTCTTCAGCTTTCACCTGATGAGCGTTAGGGGCGAGATCAGAAACTTTTTTATCATTGCCATTCTGGCAGGAGAGTAACAATGAAGTAATAAATGCCGCCAGGATCAGACCCCTGTTGAGGATTTTCATATATTTGTATTTAAGTGCACAAAGCTATAAATTTCCTCTGGTTTTAAAAATTACTGCAATATGTCTTATACTCATAAATTATACATTTTTGCTCTGAGTGCTATTGTTTTGGTCACGTTTGCACTATTATGTTATTATGGGTACTCCTATTACAGGCTCCCGCTTGAGGAAAGGTTCTTTCACCAGGGCCATACCCTTCTGAAGCCTGGTGGAGGCTGGGGACATGGGTTCGGGATCATTGGTTCACTATCTATGATACTGGGCATTGTACTTTATATGGTCAGAAAAAGAAGCAGGTTCCTGGGCCGTTTTGGTTTATTAAAGCATTGGCTTGAGTTCCATATTTTTCTCTGCACCCTGGGCCCTGTTTTGGTTCTTTTTCACACTTCTTTTAAATTCGGGGGCCTGGTAGCCGTGAGTTTCTGGAGCATGGTCGCAGTTTTCCTGAGCGGTGTCATAGGCAGGTTTATATATATTCAGATCCCAAGAACAATAGAAGGGAGGGAATTGAGTTTAAATGAGGTAAGGGATCTGAAAAGCAATATAGGAACTATTTTGTCCGAATCTTATAAACTCGATGAAGAAAGCTACAACCTTATCTTAGACTCTACCAAAAGAAAAGTAGAATTATACGAGAAGAACGTATTCCTGAAATTTACAAGGAAATATTTTAATGAGCGAAAGACTATCAGCAGTGTAAAAGCAGCTGTGAAGAAGAATAATCTTTCGCGTGCCGACAGGAAAGAAGTTGTGAACCTTGTAAAGCATGATATCACATTGAACAGAAGGATTGACAGGCTGGTTACCATGCAGAACCTGTTCAAATACTGGCATGTCGCCCATCTGCCCTTCGCAATTGTAATGCTGATCATTATGGTGATTCATGTTGGTGTGACCATAGTACTGGGTTATCGCTGGATATTTTAAATTTAAGAATGGAAACCCTTTTCGAAAACATCCTGATCTACTCTGTGGTATTTGTTTTTTGCCTGGTGGTCGTAATTCTGTATTTACGCAGGCAGAAAAGGAAATCAAATCTCGTTGAGGAAAAGATATTAAAGGCCAAGCAGGAAGGATTGTATGAACCGGTTTCCCTGCATCCAGTTGTTGATCCCAATACATGCATACAGACCGGAGCCTGCATAGCCGCCTGTCCTGAAAAGGATATCCTCGGTATCAGAAATGGCAAGGCAACGACGATCAATGCCTCACATTGTATTGGACATGGCGCCTGTTTCCATGCTTGTCCCACCCAAGCCATCACACTTTGCATTGGTACTGACAAACGAGGTGTTGAACTGCCTCACGTAAATTATAATTTTGAAACCAATGTCCCGGGAATATATATAGCCGGTGAACTTGGTGGAATGGGCCTGATCAAGAATGCTGTCGAGCAAGGCAGGCAGGCCGTTGAAAATATTGTTAAGGCAGGTAAAAAACATCATAATGCTTCATATGACCTCATCGTTGTTGGAGCAGGCCCTGCAGGCATTTCGGCCTCACTTAACGCTAAAAGGCATAACCTTAACTGCCTCACCCTTGAGCAGGACACCCTTGGCGGTACTGTTTTCTCTTTTCCAAGGTCCAAGATCGTAATGACTGCCCCCATGGACCTCCCACTTCACGGCAAACTGAAACTATACGAAACCAGCAAACCTGAACTGCTGGAGTTATGGAAGACCGTTCTTCAGAAAAACAATATCACAATTAAAGAAAATTCAAAAGTCGAGGCTATTGTGCATGAAGACGGGCATTTCAGGGTTGAAACCCTGGGCGGGGAAAAATATACTTCCCGTTTTGTATTGCTTTCTATCGGAAGGAGGGGATCTCCCAGGAAACTGAATGTTCCCGGAGAGGAACTTGAAAAAGTTGCTTACCGATTGCTGGAACCCGAGATCATCAGCGGAAAAGAGATCATGATAGTGGGAGGGGGAGATTCCGCCATAGAATCGGCACTACTTCTTGCCCCCCGGAACAAGGTCATACTTTCATACAGGGGCGAGGCCTTCAGCCGCATAAAACCAAAAAACAAGGAGAGGATCGAAGAAGCTGTTGAGCAGAGGTTGGTTGATGTGAGGCTGAACACGAACCTTGTGGTTATAGAAAAGGATGAAGTAACTCTTGCATCAGGAGGAGAAGGAGGGGAGAATGCCAGGCTGAAAAATGACCTGGTTTACATTTTTGCAGGAGGCGAACTGCCCACGCAGTTCCTTATGAAAGTTGGATTGCAGATAACAAAGAAATTCGGAGAGGCAGTGCTGAAGCACAGATAGACTGTGCCTGGGTATAACCACGACGGATTCTCATATATAACATCACTACTATGAGGAGAATATTTTTTATAAATATTTTCTTACTGATGCTGTTTTCCACTGTCCCTGTGATCGCACAGATCTCTCCGGGCCAGCTGGCTTCGGTACATTCTCACCTGGAAGGTATCTCCAACTGCACCCATTGCCATACCCTTGGCGACAAGGTCACCAATGACAAATGCCTTTCCTGCCATACCGAAATCAAGGCCCGTCTTGATCTGCACAAAGGCTATCATGCTTCATCAGAAGTCAAAGGTAAAAATTGTACTTCCTGCCATAGCGATCACCATGGCCTGACTTTCCAGATCATACGTTTTGATAAGGAGAAATTCAATCACACCCTTACAGGGTTTACCCTGAGCGGTGCACATTCAAAGAAAGTATGCAAGGATTGCCATAAGGCGGAGTTTATCGCCAATGGGAAACTTAAAAGCAAAAAATTCACTTATCTTGGGCTTAATACAAACTGCCTGCCCTGCCATACCGACTATCATCAGAAGACAATCACTGCTCCATGCCTGAACTGTCATGGGGACGCCGCTTTCAAACCTGCACCTAAGTTCAATCATGCTTCAGCAAAATTCCCCCTCCAGGGCATGCACCAGACAGTCCCCTGTGTGAAATGCCACCCTGTGACAATGACGAATACTATTAAATTCCAGCAGTTTTCGGGAATACTGTATAAGCAATGTTCAAACTGTCATACCGACCCGCATCACGGCCAGTTTGGCCCAAACTGTATGTCGTGCCATTCTGAAGCATCCTTCCATACGGTAAAAGGAATCAGCAACTTTGATCATTTCAAAACAAAGTACCCGCTTGAGAACAAGCACCAGGGAGTTCCATGCAAATCCTGCCATAAAACCAATGTCACCGACCCTGTGAAGCACAGTCGCTGTTTTGACTGCCATAGCGATTATCATTACGGGCAGTTTGCTAAACAGGGAGTTATTCCGGATTGTTCGGGCTGTCATTCCACCAAAGGCTTCACCGGGACTTCATTTACAATTGAGCAGCATAATTCTGCGAACTTTAAATTAGATGGGGCGCATCTTGCAACTCCATGCTTTGCCTGCCATAAGAAGCAGGAAAAATGGAGTTTCAGGCAGATCGGTATCCGCTGTGCTGATTGTCACAAGGACATCCATGAAGGCTTCATTAATAAAAAATACTATCCCGATAATAATTGTTCAATTTGTCATAACCCTTCCCATTGGGGTGAAGTAAGCTTTGATCATTCTCTGACCCAGTTTGCAATTACAGGACCCCATGCAACCTTAAGCTGCCGTGCCTGTCATTTTAAGAAGGATAGTACAGGAGTTGATCAGCAGCAGTTTGCTGATATGTCGGCAAACTGTTCCAACTGCCATAAGGATAACCATAACAGGCAGTTTGAAACCAACGGGATAACCGATTGTTTGCGCTGTCATAATGCCAGTCTTTGGAAGATCACTACTTTTGATCATAACAAAACTACTTTCAAACTTGACGGAAAACACCAGAATGTGGCCTGTGCCAAATGCCACAAAACAGTAACTGAACAGAATATTACCTATGTACTTTATAAAATAAAGGATACGAGATGCGAAAGTTGTCATTAATCATCCTGCTCTTGCCGGTATTTTCGCTGATGGCTATACGGCTGATGGCGGATTCGCCCCACGGCAAAGATTTTAAGCTCAGCTGTGATCTTTGTCATAGTTCGAAAGGGTGGACATTCGATAAATCGATCTATGCTTTCGATCATAATAAGACGGCTATGCCCCTGGCAGGCCAGCATCAGGTTATAAACTGCAGGCAATGCCATAAGAGCCTTGTGTTCTCTGAAGCGAAGACTGCCTGTGTGGACTGTCATACCGATATGCATTATCAGACGGTGGGTCCCGACTGCGGAAGATGTCATACTTCGAAATCCTGGATAGTGGAGAATATCACGGATATGCACCAGAAAAGCAGGTTCCCGCTCGTGGGCCCGCATTACACATCGGACTGCTCGCGTTGTCATCCATCGGCCTCCCAGCTTAGATTTGAGCCTCAGGGAGTGGAATGTTTCGACTGCCATGCTAAGGATTATCTGGCTACTACAAAACCCAATCATGTTCAGGGTGGGTATTCAAAGAACTGCTCCGAATGCCATTCATTGTTTAGTTTTACGTGGGCCACAACAAATATCAACCATGACTTTTTCCCCCTTACTAACGGCCATGCTATAGGCGATTGCGGGTTATGTCATGTGAATGGCAATTACTCAAACCTGTCAAAAGAATGTGTTACCTGTCATCAGTCAAACTACAATGCAACAACCAACCCGAATCATATAACAACGAACTTTCCCACCAGCTGCAGTGATTGTCATACAACAAACCCGGGATGGAAACCGGCGACTTTTACATCTCATGATGCGCAGTTCTTCCCGGTCTATTCGGGCAAACATGCAGGCACATGGAATGCATGTACCGACTGCCATACCACCCCGGGCAGCCTCAAATCCTTCAGTTGTATCGACTGCCATGCTCACAACCAGCCTGATATGGACAGCAAGCATAACGGAGTAGGCGGATACACCTATGCCAGCCTTCCATGCTATGAATGTCATCCCACAGGCAGTGTTCAGGGAGCCTTTAACCATAATAACGGGAAATTCCCCCTCACCGGGGCTCATATCACAACACCCTGTGGTCAGTGCCATACCAGTGGATTCCAGGGGACCCCGACAGACTGTTTTGCCTGCCATCAGGCAAATTACAATGCTACCACGAATCCAAATCATCAGACAGCCAACATCCCGACGACCTGTGTTACCTGTCATACAACCAACCCGGGCTGGAAACCGGCAACTTACCTTCAGCATGATGCTCAATACTTCCCGGTTTATTCAGGCAAACATGCAGGTACATGGACCACCTGCGCCGAATGCCATACCACGACAGGCAGTTTTAAAACCTTCAGCTGTATTGACTGCCATTCACACAATCAGCCTGATATGGACAGCAAGCATAACGGAGTCGGGGGATATGTTTATGCCAGTCTTTACTGTTATGAATGTCATCCGACAGGTAGTGTTTCGGGAGCCTTTAACCATAATAATGGCAATTTCCCCTTGACCGGTGCTCACCTGACCACGCCATGTAGTCAGTGTCACTCGAATGGATTCCAAGGTACTCCAACGGATTGTTTTGCCTGCCATCAGGCAAATTACAATGCAACGACGAACCCAAATCACCCGGCTAAAAACATTCCGAATACCTGTGCCACATGCCATACCACAGCCACGGGCTGGAAACCGGCATCATTCCCCATACACAGTAATTACTATCCGCTGACAGGGGCTCATGCAAACATTGCAAACAACTGTACACAGTGTCATAACGGCAATTACGTCAACCCGCCAAATACCTGTGTGGGATGCCATCAGGCAACCTATAATCAGACAACGAACCCCAACCACGTCACATTGGGGATCCCGAATAACTGTGATAACTGCCATACGACTACACCGGGCTGGAAGCCTGCTACCTTCCCGATACATAACAATTATTATGTGCTTCAGGGCGCTCATACAGCAGTTGTCTGCGCAACCTGTCATAACGGCAATTACAACAACAATATTCCGAATACTTGCGTGGGATGCCATCTTACAAATTACAACCAAACCACAAACCCGAACCATGCAGCAGCCGGGTTCCCAACCGATTGTGCGTCCTGTCATACGCAAATTGCATGGACACCTTCGACCTTTAACCATGACGGGCAGTATTTCCCAATCTATTCAGGGCATCATCAGGGCAGATGGACACTTTGTTCCGACTGTCACCCGAATGCCAGCAACTTCCAGGTATTCACCTGTACTACTTCCTGCCATCCGCAGAGTTCTATGGACAACTCTCACCAGGGTGTTTCAGGGTATTCTTATAACAGTGCTTCATGCTACAGTTGTCATCCAACCGGGAGTACCGGAGGTAAGCTGATCAGGGTGCCAAATAATTTTAAGCGTAAAGAATAAGCCAGATATGAGATACCTGCTGCCGCTACTTCTTTTTATCTTTTCCGGATTGGTCCTGAAAGGCCAGACTACAGGTACAACTGAAGAGGGAACAGTTTCATTTATCAGTTCCCAGAGTGTTTATGTGAAATTTCTATCAACCGGCAGGATAAAGGCCGGGGATACGTTGTTTGTTATGCAGGGAGATAAGCTCATCCCTTCCCTAATAGTTAAGGACCTTTCATCCATCTCGTGTGTCTGTATCCCGGTTTCATCTTTGACTCCCGCTGTTGGTAACAAAATTTACCACAGGCCTGGTCTTGGATCTGCCCTAAGGCCGGAGGCACCCGCGCCCACATCCGCAGTGATACCAACTGAAAAGAAATCCGATTCAACAGCTGTCACGCCTGTAACAGCAAGTACTCCGGCTATTGAAAAGCCCAAGCCAAAAGCCGGCAGGCAAGCTGTGCACGGTTTTTTTCAAATCGCATCCTATACCGATTTCTCAAACAACTCCTCTACAAATTCACAACGGATGAAATATACGTTTTCGTTGATGGGCAGGAACCTGGGAAATACCAACCTCTCAGCCGAGGTCTTCCTGTCATTTACACACAGCAACCAAAACTGGAATGAGATACAATCGAATATTTTTAATGGCTTGAAAGTGTATAATCTGAACCTGAACTATGATTTTGGAACGAAGGCAAGCCTTCTGCTCGGGCGTAAGATCAATCCAAAGCTTTCCAATATGGGCGCCAACGACGGCTTGCAGTTTGAGTTGAAGTTCAAACCCATCAGCATAGGGGTGATTGCCGGTTTCAGGCCCGATTATACCGACTACAGTTTTAATGCAAACCTGTTTCAGCTCGGAGCATACCTTTACAATGAATACAAAGCGAAGAATGGTACCATGCAGACCACCCTGGCATTTATCAATCAAACCAATAACTGGAATACCGATCGCAGGTTTGTCTATCTTCAGCACGTAAACTCCCTTGTGAAAAATCTCACCTTTTTCGGATCAGTTGAGCTTGATCTTTACAAATTAGTATTTAACCAGCCCGACAGTACTTATAAATCAAGCAATACATTCAACCTCACGAATCTCTATCTGTCGTTAAATTACCGGGTCATTAAACAACTCTCCCTTTCGTTCTCATATAGTGCAAGGCAGAATGTGATCTATTATGAAACATATAAAAACCTTCTCGAAAAGCTCACCGATCCCCAGACACTGCAGGGGTATTCACTTCAGGCGGTGATCAGACCGGCAAACAAGCTGGCTATTGGTTTGACAGGCGGCTACCGTTTTGAGAAAGCCGACCCCAAGCCAAGCAAAAATTTTTACGGTTATATAACCTATACTCAGATTCCCGGCATAAACGTTGCTGCTACCGCAACAGTTACTATTCTTCAGACAAGCTATATCAACGGAAACATTTATGGGATCGGTCTGTCAAAGGATCTTGTCGCCGGTAAGCTGTTTGCAGGCCTTAATTACCGGTATACCGATTACCGTTTCTACAATAATGAAATGACGACCTTGCAGAATGTCGGCGAGGTCAATCTCAGCTGGAGGATCTGGAAAAAGTTCTCAATGTCGGTTTACTATGAAGGCACGTTTGAGAAGTCGGAACAGTATAACCGGATCTATGCCCAAATAAATCTTGGGTTTTAAATGCACAGGAAATTCGATGTCCTTATCGTAGGTGCAGGCCCGGCTGGGGCTTCAACTGCGATATGCCTCGGGAATTCCGGCCTGAAGGTTGCGGTAATTGAAAAAGCCGTCTTTCCCAGGGAAAAGATCTGCGGGGACGGTTTAACCCTTGACGTTGTAAATCAGCTGGGCATTATTTCTGAAGAACTTGCAGCTTCGTTCAGGAATTTCTCGGCCAAGTTGCCCTGTTACAGAGCCGAGATATTTTCACCCGATTGCAAGCGGATCAGCGTTGCCGTAAGGCCACAGGAGGAGCAGAAGCCGATGTATACTTGCCGCCGCAGCGATTTTGACAATTTCCTGTTTCAGCAGTTGAAACAGTTTGAAAATGTAAGCGTTTTTGAGAACTGCCATCCGCAGAAACTTATTGTTAATGAGGATAAGGTTGTACTGGAAACCGGCGAGGATACATTCGAGGGCAGCATTATTGTTGGTGCCGATGGCGTGAATTCCTTCGTGGCCCGGGAACTGGGGGTAAAGCACATTACCAGGGAACAGCAATGTGTGGCCTTGAGAACATATTACAAAGGTTTAAAGCCATTGCGTGAAGGCAGTTTAATTGAAATGTATCTGCCAGGGGAAATCCTGCCGGGTTATTTGTGGATATTCCACCTTGGCGATGGGACTTCGAATGTTGGTATAGGGATGCCGGCAACTGTGATCAACTGTAAAGGGATTAACCTTAAAACATGTTTTGAAGGACTGTTGATGGCGGAGCCCCTGAAAAGCCGGCTGGAGGGTGCTGAGCGTATCGAAGCGGTGAAGGGATTAATTATTCCGTTCGGAGGCCTTCGGAGGGATATCTCTGGCTACAGGTTTCTCCTTACAGGTGATGCGGCGGCCCTGGTTGACCCCATCACCGGTGAAGGGGTGGGGAATGCGATCCGAAGTGGAAGGGTCGCGGCCGGACATATAATCAATAGTTTTAAGGTTAATGATTTTTCCGGGGCATTTAACAAAGCCTACGATAATGAAATTTACCGGCGGATGATGCCCGAATTTAAGTTTCATCTAAAGCTTCGCTCATTACTAAACCACCCTTCCCTGCTTAATTATATCGTTGGTTCCGCAGCAGATCATCCCGGGATTGAACGCTCCCTTCAGCATCTTATCTGGAATTTAAGGGTCAATAAATTTGGTCCCCGGGTGATGTTAGTCTTCAGGCTAATGTATATGTTTACGCTTCAGAGATTATTTGTCTCGGTTTTCAACCGGAAAAGAAAAAGAGCGTAATTTTATCCTGATGTACATCCTGAGACTTATCAAAGCTGTTTTATTTATCAGGCGGTTTTTCAAAACGCAGAGAGGGTTCAATGTGTGGTTTGTGGATGCATTTATCGAACCGTTTAGCCGGCAGTATAACACCCGGCTGGACCCGGCTGTCCTGCATAAAATAAAGAAATACTACTGTTTAGGCGTCCCCGTTATCTGTGCCGGGTTTGCGAAGATCTACGGGAGGGAATTAAGCCAGGCCGAGCGTGAAAACGCCACGCTTGGAGGGATTATAACTCCACTCATTGATGATTTCACCGATAAAAAGCAGCTTTCGCCCGAACAGCTAAATAAGCTGTTGTCCTTTTCGGCACAGGCTGAGTTGGCAACTCTGGAGGAAGAGATAGTAAACGGAATTCTGGTTAAGTTACATGAACGGGTAAGCAGCAAAGAGGGGACAGTGAATGCCTTTAAGCGGACTTTGCAGGCGCAGCAGGGATCGGCAAGGCAAACCGAGAGAGGACTTCCGCCCTCAGAAATCCTTAAGATCACCATGGATAAAGGCGCCCGTTCGCTGATATTATACCACTACCTTATCGCTGAAGTGCCCACTCAGCAGACTGTCGACATGATCTACCAGATGGGAGGCGTACTTCAGATGGCCCAGGATATTTTCGATGTATACAAGGATTTTCATGAAGGAGTGAACACCCTGGCAAATACCTGCGGCGATTATCGGGAGTTTGAGGAAT
The DNA here is from genome assembly GCA_026391775.1 of Bacteroidota bacterium. Taxonomy (GTDB): domain Bacteria; phylum Bacteroidota; class Bacteroidia; order Bacteroidales; family FEN-979; genus CAIRDP01. The sequence continues at coordinate 32,435 of JAPLDK010000055.1, read as the reverse complement.
TTTACCTGAGAGAGTGCAGGAAATTTTGTGTAATGGCAAGGGCTCTGCCATACAGGCGGGCCGATATAGAATTTTTTATTGTGTTTGCAGCCAACAGCATGGCCCGGGGAATAGTGGCCTTGCGCAGGTTGCAGAGGCTTCAGTGGAGCAGGGGAGGAAGGGTTTTACCCTTTGGGAAGATTGAAAGAAAAGAGCTGATCTGCGACATGGAAAAGCCCCTGAATTTCCTGAGGATGAACTGGCATGGGTATTCTATAGTCAGGGTATGATAAGTGACCCGGCCAGGGCCGGATTTTCCAATACAGGGTGGTCCAAAAATGAGGGGAGCTTACACATTATCTGATAATGGTCACGGTTCCCTTTAAAGGTTTAGTCCCATTATTCAGATTTATATTATAATAATAGGTTCCTGAAGGAGCATCTTGCCCATCAAATTTTCCATCCCATGGGTAATTGTACCCTTCGGATTGAAAAACTTGTTTGCCCCATTTATTATAAATTTCAACAACAGCTTTTGGAAAGTGATTAATGTTTTTTATAAGCCAAATGTCATTGTTATTATCGCTATTTGGAGTGAAATCCTTAGGAATATCAAGAGACTCGGATGTACCCTCGTCTTTGTCTACAATAGTACCTGATTCAATCAATGTTATTTCAGAAACTGTAATTTTAGAATTAAGATTAGTGTTTTGCGTTTGTATAGCTTGTTGTTCATTAACTAAAAAAACGAAATCGCCTTTATCCAGGTTTGGGTTTCGAATTTTACCGTATTGCGGATGTTGTGATCCATAGGAATAATTGACAACTGTGGACTGAAGAAAGTCACCCAATTCTGTACCTGTTATGAAACCATCCTTATTGGCATCGGCTTCTCCATTGATTGCGCGAATGAACTGACTCTGAAAAATGCTTTTATCCGGGACCGTCTCATCAGCGCTGCCACTGGTAATGAATTGCCTAACTGGTTGAGCGGTTTTGAAACTTATAATTTCAGGGATGGCCCTGCTTGTAGAAAATATAGAACCTGAGAAGCAAGCATCAAATAAAAACAGTGCATGTTTCGATTTGATCTGCTTGGCATAAATTTCAATCTGGCCCATAGGCATAGCTTTTGCCTGGAAAGATGTAGGGTCTTTAAGTGGATTAGGCGCATCTACAGGGCAGATATAGCCAATGTCTTCCCCATATGGCATTTTCTCTGTATATCCGTGCCCGGCGAAATAAATCAGCAAACGGTTTTCAGCACCTTGTCCAAATTGTGAAATAAATGAATTGAATGCCCTTTGCAGACTTAATGCATCAGGGTTCATCACTTTAGTTACTTCAAAGCCGTTGCTTTCGAGGGCTTCTTTAACTCTGTCGATGTCGCCCACTACACCCGGCAATGGTGGTAGTCCCATATTGTAAGCACTCACTCCAATCAATAATGCATGACTTTGCTTATACAACACCGTCACCTTTCCATCAACAGTAAGTTCTATCGGTTTCATGCCTCTTTGCTGCGCAAAGAGAAATATCACCGGAAATAAGATAGCAATGCACAGGAAAAACCGTTTCATAGTACTAGGATGTTACTGTTTAACAAATGCAACTTACTTGATTCTCAGGTTTGTCCATTTAACCTGCATTTGAGGGTCAACCATTACCTGGGGAGTTTGTTTCTTACTGATCAGTCCGGTTTCTTTAGTCACATTTTGAATCAGGTAATTCGACAAGGTTTTGTAATCCACCTCCCCCTTAGTTTCCTGAAGCTTTTTTAACAGGAAATACGTAAAATACCCATGCTGTTTCTCTTTATAAACAGCAGAGCTTTCATCGCCGGAACTGGATGCAAATACAACAATGTTATTCAGATCAACCGTATTGTTCGGTTTTACTTTTACGCTCTTCATGGCAATTAAACTCTGATTCCTGGCTCCACCACTGAAGCAAGCATCCAGGAATACGGTGATCTGTTTTGAAGGTTTGGCAGTTAAAGCGACATATGCCTCTTCAAGTTTAATTGCATATTGGATTTGTGTACCGCTAACATCGACGGGTATCAAGTAAGGGTCTTTCGTTACTTCGTCTGGCAATCCGTGTCCGGAATAATAAAAGATTAGTTCAGCATTCCCATTTTCAATCCCAGCCAGGTTATTTATCCATGCAAGCCCCTGTCTCATCTGACTGCCCGTAGCATTAATCAGCAGTTTAACCTGCTTCGCTGGTATCCCAAGAGTATTTTTACAGTATTCAGCAAAGACCTGAGCATCATTCTTTGCAAAATCAACATTCACCTCATTGCTGAGTCCAGTCTGGTAGGTGGTGTAATCCTCATTGCCAATGATCAGGGCGTAAGCATTGGGCTTACCGGTAGTCGATTTTGGAATATTCACGTCAACATCAGATTTCCCCACCACCATCGATTTGTTTTCGATTTTCGTATTATAGGTCTGCCGGCTGTCTTTAGGAACATCGATCTCAATCGGAGCGAAATTGTAGGTAATGTTATTGGCTGCATAGGTTGTGGGTTGCTGACTGTCGTATACATAGTTTTTCCCGTCGGCCGGGTTGGAGAAAGTAAGTTTGGCCAGCACCAGTTTGTTGTTTTTGATATAAAAGTCGGTATTTTGAAATTTCATTGAATTCCAGCCCTGTTTAAACGATTGCGCATCGACAAGTGAGACCGGCAGGGCAAAATCACCCAACTGGGTTGATTTTATCAGATAAGTTTCATGATCGGCATCATACTGGCTAAGTTGCAGTTCGCTCCAGGTTATCCCGGCGGCATAGTCTCTTTTTAATGCATCAACAGCCTGGTTTGTTAATTCCTGTGCTTTAGCATTTCGGGCTTTTTCGTTCACCCGATTCTGATAATCTGATGTCTTTTCAAACTCACCCTTTTTCTGCCATTCAATAATATTCTTTTCAACATATTTTTTGATATAGATAGCTGGTGGTGTTTTATTAACCGGAACGTTATCGTTTGCAATAGCAAATGAAGCAGGAGGGCTATCTCCCTCGAATGTGCTTTGTGCCTGGCCTCCATGCAAACCAAAAACAATTAATCCAACAAAAGAAAAAATACATCTTCTCATATTTGCCTGCTTTTAATATTATCCCTTTTCAATGCTCAGATTTGTAATTGTCAAATATTAATCTCGTATACAGCGGATTGAGAACCCGTTATAAGAGCTGTTATATTCCCTAAACAAGGCCGGGTCATAATTTAGGATAAAATAGTACCATGCGCTTGACTTATCGTTTCCCGACGACGACCAGAAAGTTGCATAATCGGGCGAAAAACCGTTATATCGGTCTCTGTACCCACCAGGAATAGCAATAAAACCGCTGCTATTTGAGGCTCCTTCATTTGGTGCCTTCCAATGACTTGTTCCTGTTTCCTTCATCTTCCCACCTGCCTCTCGATTCCCTCCTAAGAATTCTACAAGCACGGCCCAATCATCATCGGAAGGAAGATGCCAACTGGCTGGGCACACAAGCAATGCAGCATTCCAATCATATAGTCTGCCGAAGGTGTCGCAATTTGAAGAATTATTGTCATAACACCACGATCCACTAATTGTTTTAAAGTTGAGATTCTCGGCCATCCATACCTGGCTGTTTATTGTAACTGTTTTGTAGATTCTGCCATCCCGCTTGTCGATTAATTTTCCATATTTTTGAAATCCTTTTACTCTGAAAACAATGTTGTCACTAGAAAGTAAGTCTCTTTCTGTTAAAACGTTCCATATGATTCGCTTTTCGTTTCCGGAGGTAATATTACACCCAACATCACCTGTAACCTTTTTAATTGGTCCTTTAAATGTGGCTCCATTATCTTCGCTATAATAGATGGTAATATCTGCGTTGCTTTCACACTGCAGGTTATAGGTAATCACAGCATTGTTGCCCTCCTGAATAGCCGCTACGTTGGTAATGGATTGGCCGGATAGTTTCAAAAAGGATAATCCAAAGATTACAATTGTCAAAACTGTTTTCATAGTTCCTTGGTGTTAGTCCATTAACAAATATATAACATTTCTGAAAAATGTTGAACACACCTTTCAGTTATACTAAGGCTAAAATGTTTATCCCAGGAGGTACCAGCAAGATAAAAAAATCCAGACTATATAACACCTTAAATGTTAATCAGTCTGGACTCTTTGATTTTATTTTGTCGGGGCGAGAAGACTCGAACTTCCGACCCCTTGCACCCCATGCAAGTACGCTAGCCAACTGCGCCACGCCCCGATACCCCAAATTGGGAGTGCAAAGATAGAAAGATTTTTCAATAGTTCTAGCGTATTTGTCACACATCATCCTGAAATGATCACAAATCCCGGCACACTTTTCCCCTATTTTTCCCTACCTTTGCTGTAGTAAAAATTATTGAAATTATGAGCGAAACTATTGAAACTGTAAGGTGTCTGATCATAGGGTCAGGGCCTGCAGGATATACGGCAGCCATCTATGCCGCAAGGGCTGATCTTAAACCTGTAATGTACCAGGGAATGCAGCCGGGCGGGCAACTTACTATAACCACCGAGGTTGACAATTTCCCCGGTTATCCAAAGGGAGTTACCGGCCCAGTTATGATGGAAGAATTCAAGCAGCAGGCCGAACGTTTCGGAACCCAGGTGAGGTATGGAGTTGTGACATCGGTTGACCTTTCAAGTCGTCCTTTTACGGTGACTGCGGATGACGGAAAAACGGTTAAAGCGGAGACACTGATCATTGCCACCGGCGCATCGGCCAAATGGCTGGGGATAGAATCAGAAAAGAAATTTATGGGGATGGGTGTTTCGGGTTGCGCGACCTGCGACGGGTTTTTCTACCGTGGCAAGGAAGTCGCCATAGTTGGCGGGGGAGATACAGCTGCTGAGGAAGCCACATATCTTGCAAAGCTCTGCAAGAAGGTTTTTATGATCCATCGCCGCGGCGAACTTCGCGCATCCAAAGCCATGCAGCATAAGGTTTTCAATACTCCCAACATTGAAATGATATGGGATAGCATTCCTGAGGAAGTGCTGGGCGACGACAGCGGGGTGACAGGGGTGCGAGTGCGCAATGTCAAATCAGCCGAAATCAGGGATATCACCGTTCACGGTTTCTTTGTTGCTATCGGCCATAAACCCAATACTGAGATATTCGAGGGGAAACTCGAACTGGATGGAATGAGTTATATCAAGACCGTGCCGGGATCTACTAAAACAAGTATTGACGGCGTTTTCGCTGCCGGCGATGTACAGGACCATTACTACCGGCAGGCGGTGACTGCTGCGGGAACTGGATGTATGGCAGCCATCGAAGCGGAAAGGTTTCTAACAACATAAGAGAAGCAAACATGCTGACCTTTTTCAGGAACATCGACAAATACTACGCAGTGGAACATCAGAATCCGCCGGTTCCAACCGATATCGAAAAACTTACCTGGTTATTCAGCGATGCAGAATGTATCGCCGAACCTGCTTTACAGGGAACCTTCGTTGGACCTAGGAAGGAAATGATAACCCCCTGGAGTACCAATGCCGTTGAGATCACCCAAAACATGGGAGTCACAGGGATTACCAGGATAGAAGAATTCAGCGCAATAAACCATGAACAGGAATCCGTGACCCGTGAACCGGATCACGAGTCACGAATCACGAGTTCCATATCACGGCTCACGAGTCACGAGTCACAAGTCCCGGATTACGACCCCATGCTCCAGCATCTATACCAGGGCCTGGGCCAGGAAAGCTTCCTGATCCTCCATGACCCTGAACCGGTAATCTATATCGAAGACCTTGCATCGTATAATATGGCCCAGGGGCTGGCACTTAGCGGCGAAGAAATTGATTATCTTGTTGGCCTCAGTAAAAAGATCGGCCGTAAACTTACCGATAGCGAAGTCTTCGGATTTTCACAGGTAAATTCGGAACACTGCCGTCACAAGATCTTTAACGGGACATTTATTATCGACGGGAAAGAGTTGACCGAATCCCTTTTCGACCTCATCAAAAAAACATCCAAAGAGAATCCCAATTTCCTTGTCTCGGCATACAAAGACAATGTGGCTTTCATTACCGGGCCTGAAATCGAGCAATTTGCACCGGGCAATCCACAGAAAGCAGACTTTTTTGTTATCCGTGACATAGATTCAGTGATCTCGCTGAAAGCCGAGACCCATAATTTCCCTACGACCGTCGAACCTTTCAACGGGGCTGCCACAGGAAGCGGGGGCGAGATCCGCGACCGGATGGCAGGAGGGAAAGGAAGCATCCCTATGGCTGGTACAGCCGTTTATATGACCTCGTATCCGAGGCTTGAAGGAGGGCGTGAATGGGAAAAGGAATTTCCCTCAAGGAAGTGGTTATATAAAACCCCTGAGGAATTGCTTATAAAAGCTTCCAACGGAGCCAGCGATTTCGGGAATAAATTCGGCCAGCCCCTCATCTGCGGCTCTGTCCTCACCTTCGAACATACCGAAAACAACAAGGTCTTCGGGTACGACAAGGTGATCATGCTTGCCGGAGGTATAGGGTTTGGGAAAAAAGAAGACAGCCTGAAGGATGAGCCTGAAGGCGGCGAAGATATCATTATCCTGGGAGGAGACAACTACCGTATTGGCATGGGTGGAGGCGCAGTTTCTTCCGTAGCCACCGGCGAATACGGCAACGCCATTGAGTTGAATGCGGTGCAGCGCTCGAACCCCGAAATGCAGAAAAGGGTTTTCAATACCATCCGTGCAATGGTTGAAATGGAACAGAATCCAATAATTTCAATTCACGACCATGGCGCAGGCGGGCATCTGAATTCCATATCCGAGCTGGTTGAAGCCACGGGTGGAACAATCCGTATTGATGCACTTCCCATTGGCGATCCAACCCTGAGTGACAGGGAGATCATCAGCAATGAATCCCAGGAAAGGATGGGGCTGCTGATGAAAGATAAAGATATTTCCCTCCTTAAGGAAGTCGCCAGCCGTGAACGTGCACCCTTGTACATTACCGGTAAGGCCACAGGGGACCACCAGCTCGTCTTTGAGGACTGCCGCAACGGCAGCCGCCCCATCGACCTTAATGTGGCTGACTTCTTCGGAAAACCGCCTAAGACGATCATGAGGGATTCTACTGAAACTAATTCCAAATACGCCAAGGTTTTTACACTGGATCCAGGATCCAGGATCCAGGATCAGGAGTTGCAAAACCTGCTGCAGAAGGTTTTGCAACTCGAGGCTGTTGCATGCAAGGACTGGCTCACAAACAAAGTCGACCGTGCCATTTCCGGAAAGATTGCCATGCAGCAAACATGCGGCCCGGTTCAACTTCCGCTGAACAACCTGGGTGTTGTAGCCCTCGATTACCAGGGCGAAAAAGGGATTGCCACATCCCTTGGCCATGCTCCCGCAGCCGGCCTCATTGACCCTGCGGCCGGTTCGAGGTTGTCAATTGCAGAAGCCCTCACAAACCTAATCTGGGCGCCCCTTACACATGGCCTGAAAGGGGTTTCCCTCAGCGCCAACTGGATGTGGCCCTGTAAAAACCCAGGTGAAGATGCCCGTCTTTACAAGGCCGTACAAGCAGTCAGCGAATTTGCAATCAGTCTTGGAATAAATATTCCCACGGGCAAGGACAGCCTTTCAATGACCCAGAAATACCCTGATGGGGATGTTGTTTATTCCCCCGGTACAGTGATCATTTCGGCAGTGGGAGAGGTCTCCGAAGTCAGCAAAACAGTGAGCCCGCTTTTATCGGATCAGAAAGGCACTGTCCTGGTATATATTAACCTGTCTGCGGATGAGTATTCACTTGGCGGCAGCAGCTTCGCCCAGGTTGTAAACAAACTTGGTAATTCAAGCCCGGATATTAAGAACCCAACTGCTTTTGCTGCTGCCTTTGCCGTCATCCAGGAATGGATTAAAAGCGGCAGGATACTGGCCGGCCATGATATTTCCGCAGGCGGACTGATTACCTCTCTCCTCGAAATGACTTTCCCGCATACCATTGTTGGCCTGGAGATTGACCTGGATGGTATAGGTGAAGTTGACCTGGTCAAACTCCTGTTTTCGGAAAATCCGGGACTGGTGTTACAGGTAAAGGAAAATGAAGCCTCAGGCCTGCAATCTGAACTCGAAACATCTTCCGGCCTGAAATCTCACATAATCGGTCACCTGTCAGATGAACGGAGATTAGTCATCCGCCATCATGAACAATCCTGGTCCTTTGATATCGATCATTACAGGGATATCTGGTTTAAAACCTCTTACCTACTCGACCGTAAGCAATGCGGAGAAAAACTGGCACTTGAACGTTATACCAACTATAAGAACCAGCCCCTGAAATTCCGTCTCCCGGAACATTTCACAGGAAAAGCTTCACAGTATGGCATCGACCTGAAAAGGCGTAAGCCAACAGGTGTCAAAGCCGCCATTATAAGGGAACAAGGCGTCAACCGCGACCGCGATATGGCCTGGGCAATGTATATGGCCGGCATGGATGTAAAGGATATCCATATGACCGACCTCATCTCGGGAAGGGAAACGCTCGAAGACGTGAATATGATCGCATTTGTAGGCGGGTTCAGCAATTCCGATGTGCTTGGTTCGGCCAAAGGCTGGGCGGGCTCCTTTCTTTATAATGAGAAAGCCCGGAAAGCCCTAAACAACTTCTTCGCCAGAAAAGACACCCTCAGCCTCGGGGTCTGCAACGGTTGCCAGCTGCTTGTCGAGCTTGGGCTGATCTACCCCGAACACGAACTTCATCCGAAGATGTCCTGGAATGACTCCCATAAATATGAATGTGCATTTATCAACCTAAGCGTTCAGGAGAACCATTCAGTGATGCTGCATTCCCTTGCCGGTTCAAGACTTGGCGTATGGACTGCTAACGGTGAGGGAAAATTCAATTTCCCCCTGGCCGAGGAGAATTATCATATTCCCGCCAAATTCAGTTATCACGGCTATCCTGCAAATCCAAACGGTTCCCAGTACGATGCAGCATGCATATCTTCCATCGACGGCCGCCACCTGGCCATCATGCCGCATATCGAAGATTCGGTATTGCCCTGGCAATGGGCTTATTATCCTGAAGACCGCAAGGCGGATGAAGTTACTCCATGGATAGAAGCATTCGTGAATGCAAGGAAATGGATAGAAAAGAAAGTAACGAAAAGTGACATTATCACGAATAGACAGACCTGATATGAAGAAAATCATCCTCATTACCGGTGCCACCTCCGGCTTCGGCAAAGCCATTGCAATAAAATTCGCTGAGCAGGGCCACAACCTGATCGTTACTGGCCGCAGGAAAGACCGTTTGGATGATTTGAAAAAGAAATTGGAGCAGGATTCTAAATCGGAGGTCCTCGCTCTTTGCTTTGACGTAAGAAATGCTGCTGATGTTGAAAAAAACATTCAGGCCCTGCCCGAAAAGTGGAGACTCATTGATGTACTGGTTAATAATGCCGGTCTCGCGGTAGGCCTGCATCCGATACATGAGGGTGTTCTCGAAGACTGGGAACGAATGATCGATACCAATATGAAAGGACTGCTGTATATGACCCGTTTTGTGGCCCCCCTGATGGTGGCGCGTAAGAAAGGGCATATCATCAATATAGGCTCAATTGCAGGTAAGGAAGTTTACCCTAATGGTAATGTTTACTGCGGATCAAAATTCGGAGTTGATGCCATTACAAAGGGTACGCGGATTGACCTTGTCCAGCACAATATAAAAGTGAGCCAGATTGCGCCCGGGGCGGCAAATACCGAGTTCTCGGTGGTCAGGTTTAAAGGAGACAAGGCAAGGGCCGATAATGTATATAAGGGTTTTCAACCTCTCCTTGCTGAAGATGTTGCTGAAGCTGTTTATTATGTATCTGCTTTACCCGATCATGTGAATGTCAACGATCTCGTTCTGATGCCTACGGCACAGGCGTCGGCTATGCATTTTCATAAGGAATGACATCCAGATTCCTGGCTCATCTAAATATTTAATCCTTTATGATATGATCACATTTTTCACTAACATTGCAATTCAAATCCTGGATTCTCATCTAAAACATGGATAAAATGGAAGTAATCCGCATCTTTGACCTCCTCCCTTATTATGAGCAGAAATACAAGCCCAAGGATGATGTCATCGCTTCGAAGGAAAACGGGCAGTGGGTCAAATACAGCATTAAACAATACAGGGAAATGGCCGATAACATCGGTTATGGCTTCCTGGCCCTGGGTGTTCAGCCGGGTGATAAGATTGCCCAGATAAGCTCAAACCGTGTGGAATGGAATATAGTGGATATGGCCATCTTACAGGTTGGAGCGATTCATGTACCAATTTACCCAACTGTCAGTGAATCGGATTATAAATACATCCTGAACCATGCGGAAGTCAAATACGTTTTCGTCTCGGGAATGGAACTTCTCAGAAAGATCCAGCATATACTTCCGGAAGTGCCTTCTTTGAAAGGTATTTACACTTACAAGGACCATCATGAACTGAAACACCTCAGCGAACTGGTCGACCAGGGGAAAACCAATCCGGCTCCTGAGCTTTTAGAAAAACGTAAGGAGGCCATCGGCCCTGATGATATTGCAACCATTATCTATACATCAGGAACGACAGGAAATCCGAAAGGAGTCATGCTGTCGCACAACAACATTATCTCTAACTTCAAAGCCTGCGCCCATATCCCGCCTTTCGGTGAGGAAGCAAGGGCAATCAGTTATCTGCCTTTATGCCATGTATATGAACGCATGCTGAATTACCTCTACCAATACGACGGGATTTCAGTATATTATGCCGAGACCATCGGGACTATTACAGATAACATGAAGGATATCCGTCCCCAGATCCTCAGCACAGTCCCCCGTCTGCTTGAAAAGATCTACGACAAGCTTGTTTCTACCGGCCATAAACTCAAAGGTCCGAAAAGCTGGATCTTTTGGTGGGCTTTCCACCTTGCACTCCGTTATGAACTGAATGGCGCGAACGGCTGGTTCTACGAACTTAAACGCAAGCTATACGACCGTCTGGTATACTGCAAATGGAGGGACGTTATGGGTGGGGAGATTGAAATTATCGTTTCGGGAGGCGCCGCCCTCCAACCCCGACTTGGACGCATGTTCACCTGTGCAGGAATCCATATCCTCGAAGGGTATGGGCTTACAGAAACTTCACCGGTGATCGCGGTAAGTGATTTCTGCGAAAACGGAATAAAATTCGGCACAGTAGGGCCGGTAATCAAAAAAACAGAGGTTAAAATTGCAGATGACGGTGAAATCTGTGTGAAAGGCCCCGGAGTCATGTTGGGCTATTATAAAGAACCGGAGATGACAAAGGATGCGGTTGACGCTGAAGGATGGTTCCATACCGGTGACCTGGGCCATATCGAACCCGAAGGACAGCTTAAAATCACCGGCCGGAAAAAGGAGCTTTTCAAAACCTCTTTTGGAAAATATGTCAGCCCCCAGCCCATTGAAGATAAATTCAAGGAGTCATTGTTTATCGATCAGATATTGGTAGTTGGGGAGAACCAGAAGTTTGCGGGAGCTCTTATCGTGCCCGATTTTGCCTTCCTGAAAGATTACTGTAAGGAAAAAGAGATTGAATTTACCAATCCGGCTGAGGTGATCGCCAATCAAAAGATCAGAAAACGTTTCGCCGCCGAAATCAAAAAGTACAATAAACTTTTCGGCGAAACGGAACAGATTAAATCCTGGGATCTTCTTGATCATGAATGGACTCTGGAATCTGGCGAGATCACGCCAACACTGAAATTGAAGCGTAAATTCCTGCAATCCAAATATACGGAGCATATCGATCGTTTGTTCAAATAGCTAATTCGCTGCGTAATGCGCACACAACCGGTAAAACGACTTTTTGACCTGCTGGATGTGTACCAGGAGAATTATCCATCCAAAGCCGAAGCCCTGCTTAAACGCAAAGCAGGCAAATGGTATGCCTATTCCTCTTCAGATTATATCAATTATTCCAGGACAATCAGCCTTGGCCTGCTTTCTCTTGGCGTACGCAAGGATGTGAAGATTGCTACAGTGCTGGTCAACAGCCCGGAATGGAATTTTTTTGATATGGGCATTATGCAGATAGGTGCTGTTCAGGTCCCTGTCTACCCAACGATTAGTGAAGATAATTACTGCTACATTCTGAATGATTCCCAGTCGGAATACCTTATTGTTTCAAATAATGAGATCTACCAGAGGGTAAGGAATATATGCCCGAAAGTTGCCAGCCTTAAAGGAATATTCAGCGTTGAAAAAGTTAAAGGATTAAGGCACTGGAAAGAGTTACTGGAACTGGGTATAAATTATTCCTCACCTGAAGAATTGGATCATATCAAATCAGGAATTAAACCTGATGACCTTGCGACAATTATTTATACTTCAGGAACAACAGGCAGGCCCAAAGGGGTTATGCTTTCCCACAATAATTTCATCAGCAATTATACCGCCTGTGCTGCAATCCCCGACTTTACCAGCAAGGACAAGGCGCTCAGTTTCCTCCCCTTATGCCATGTTTATGAACGAATGCTGAATTACATTTTCCAATCGTACGGGATGTCAATTTATTATTGCGAAAACATCGAAAAGGTCGGGGAATATACCCGGGAAGTAAAACCGGATACATTTGCAGCAGTTCCCCGGGTACTGGAGAAAATGTACAACCGCATAGTAATAAAAGGAAGAAACCTGATAGGGATCCGTAAAACGATTTTCTTCTGGGCTCTCCGCCAGGGACATAAGTTTGAACTTCACCATGAGCGTGGATTGTATTATGATATGAAACTGTTGATTGCCAGGCTTCTGGTTTTCAGAAAATGGAAAAAAGCTCTTGGCGGAAGGGTGAGACTGGTTATCTCAGGAGGTGCGGCTCTCCATCCCCGTCTTGCAAGAGTCTTCTGGGCTGCAGGTATCCCTTTAATGGAAGGTTACGGACTTACAGAAACTTCACCGGTCATTGCGGTTTCTACATTTGAAAAAGGCGGGATGAAGTTTGGGACTGTAGGCCCAGTCCTGCCCGGGATTGAGATGCGGATTGCTGAAGACAATGAGGTACTTTGCCGGGGGCCAAATGTGATGATGGGGTATTATAACCGTCCTGAACGCACCAGGGAAGTCATCGATGATGAGGGCTGGTTCCATACTGGCGATCTTGGTGTTCTTGAAGATGGCAAATATCTCAGGATCACCGACCGGAAAAAGGAGATCTTTAAAACCTCAACTGGTAAATACATCGCCCCTCAGGTGATTGAACAGAAATTCAAGGAATCGCCTTTTGTGGAGCATATCATAGTGATTGGCGAAAATCGTAAATATACAGCCGCCCTGATTGTTCCCAATATGGAACATTTGCAGGGATGGTGCAAAGTGAAAGAGATTACCTTCGTTAGCCCGGAAAAAGCCATCAGGAATGTTAAAATAATCAAACGCTTCCGCGAAGAGGTTGAAAGGATCAATAACGAGCTTGGGAAAACCGAAAAGATAAAGAAGTTCAGGCTGCTTTCGACTGGATGGACTGTCGAATCAGGGGAATTATCGCCTACACTTAAGTTGAGAAGAAAGTTCATCCAGGAAAAATACGCCAGGATCATTGAAGATACTTATCGTTCCCAGGAATATAACTATAAAGTCGAGGAAGAGTAAAACCCTGGTATCAATGCAGAATCTTAAATACCAGCTCTTTCATTAATTCACCGTCGGTTGCAGAGGCATTATCAAGGCCTTTTGCTTTCAGATCATATTCCCTCAGGTACGAGATCACGGCCACAACACGGTGAACGGGGTAGTTCTTTGCTGCTATCTGATAATCCTGAACGAAGAAGGGGTTGACCGACAAGGCTGAAGCTGCATTATTGCGCGATTTATCAGGCAGGTAATGGTAGATCAAAACCTTGGTAAAATAGGAATACAGGTTAGGGATGACTTTTACCAGGGGATTCTCTTTAAGGTTTGAAGCAAAGTACTGAATGATCATGTTGGATTTGTAAACATCTTTTCTTCCCAGGGCCTTCTGCAGTTCAAACACATTAAAATCCTTGCTGATGCCGATGTTCCTTTCAATGACATCTTCGGTAATCTCGGAGCCGGAAGGGAGATTGATAAAGAGCTTAGTAAGCTCATTTACGATCTTTGAAAGTTCATTTCCCACGAATTCTGCGAGAAGCACAGCCGCCTTGGGCGAAACGGAAAACCCCCGTTCTTTTACGTAATTGTTTATCCAATCGGGGATCTTATTATCGTAAAGTAAAGCCGATTCCATTACAACCCCTGTCTTCTCAATGGTCTTATACAGGGATTTCCGTTTATCAAGCTTCCCGTATTTATAGCATAAAACAAGGATAGTTGAACTTACCGGGTTCTGCACATAAGGCAGAAAGGCATCAAGATCGACCAGGTCCTGTGCCTCTTTCACTATCAGCACCTGGTAATTTGACATCATCGGGTAGCGCTTTGCATAGCTCATCACTGTAACCGCATCCACATCCTTGCCGTAAACAATGGTCTGGTTGAATTCTTTTTCCTGCGCGTTTAAAATGTTTTCCTCTATGAAATCCGAAACCAGATCAATGAAATAAGGCTCATCCCCTGATAAAAGGTAAACAGGGTAATAAATTTTATTCTTCAGATCTGATAAGATGTTCTCGAAACCGCTATCCCTGGCCATATTCTTAAGCAGGCATTAGAGATATTCCTGCCTGGCAAAGATAGCCATTTATCATCTTTATCATTACATTTGTGGTAAGATGATGACTAAGCTTAACCTCCCTGAATATCCATACAGGATCCGGACAAACAAGGATGGGAAACATGAAATCCATGACCCTGTCCGCAAAAAATTTGTCCGGCTCACACCTGAGGAATGGGTGAGGCAGAACTTCCTGAATTTCCTGGTAAGCAGGCACAATTATCCTGCCTCTCTGATCCACGTTGAGGCCTCACTGACCTATAACCGGCTTTCAAAGCGAAGCGATATTGTCGTGTATGGCAACCATGGAAAACCGCTCCTGGCGGTTGAATGCAAGGCCCCATCGGTTGAGATCACACAGTTGGTTTTTGACCAGCTGGCCATGTACAATTTCACCCTGAAAGTCTCCTACCTTGTCCTGACCAATGGGATTCAGCATTATATCTGCCAGATGGAACCCGCGAAAGGTCGTTATACCTTTCTGGAAGAATTCCCCGATTACAATGAATTACATGAACAATTTCAAGAATAAATCCTGAGTGTTATGGAATATTTTAAAAACATTCCGCAAACCATGATCGACTTTCTGATCATTACGGTTTTTTCTTTGCTGATAGGCCTTTCCCAAAGGCAGATCCACCAACAGAAAAAAGACAGCAGTCATACATTTGGAACAGACAGGACCTTCACATTTATAGGGATTCTGGGCTATATTTTTGCTTTGCTTGACCCGGCAGGGTACAGACTGTTCATTGTTGGGGGACTGGCACTGATAGTAATGCTTGCTATTGCATATTACTTCCATATTAAAGACCGCAATGATTATGGGATCACTACGATTCTTATTGCGCTGATCACATACAGCCTGGGACCGGTTATCCTCACACAGCAAAAATGGATGGTATTACTTATCGTAGTCACCGTGCTGATCTTTGCCGAACTCAAGGAACTCTTTATCAACATTTCGCAGAAATTCGACCGTCACGAGTTCCTCACATTAGGCAAATTCCTTATCATCGCGGGAGTTATCCTGCCTCTTGTTCCCGATGAAGCATTCTTCCCGGGAATAAGCCTCACACCTTACAAGATCTGGCTGGCGGTTGTAGTGATTTCAACCATATCCTATATCTCCTACCTGCTTAAGAAGTTTGTATTCAAGGGAGGTGGCATAATCGCGTCGGGCATACTCGGAGGCTTATACAGCAGCACTGCTACGACCATTATTCTTGCCAGAAAAAGCCGTGACGACCAGGCCCACCAAAACCAATATATTGCAGCTATCGTGTTTGCAACTGCTATGATGTACCTGAGGATACTGCTGATCATCCTGATCTTTAACTTTGAACTGTTTTTAAGGGTATGGATTTTCTTTGTAGTTCTTGCCCTTGTTTCTGCCATTATAGCGCTATATATCTTCTTCAGGAATAAAACGGAGAGTGTGGTGAACGAGGGTTTGACCGAAGATAAAAACCCCCTTGAGTTCAAGGTGGCCCTGATCTTTACTGCATTGTACATTGCCTTTACTTTTATCACTTACGCTGTTGTGAACCGCTTTGGGACTACCGGACTGAATGTGCTGTCGTATATTGTAGGGCTCACCGATATTGATCCATTCCTGATCAACCTGTTCCAGGGTAAATTCGGTGTCGGTATCAATGCTATCGCCATTGCAACTTTACAGGCCATCATCAGCAATAATGTGCTGAAATTATTATACGGCTGTTTCTTTGCCGGTCGTAAGTCATGGTTGCTCCTGGTTTCAGGATTTATAATTATAATTGCAGTCAATATCGTATTTGTGCTGATCGCCTGATCATATGCCTGAATTTTATACAGTTGTTGCTAACCGTACCGATGCTGCATTCGCCAGCCAGGAAACCCGGAATTACGGACTATCCCTGCAATTCAATGAATTCC
The DNA here is from genome assembly GCA_026391775.1 of Bacteroidota bacterium. Classification (GTDB taxonomy): domain Bacteria; phylum Bacteroidota; class Bacteroidia; order Bacteroidales; family FEN-979; genus CAIRDP01. The sequence continues at coordinate 15,855 of JAPLDK010000055.1, read as the reverse complement.
ACATCGCCTTTTGTATACTGGATCACCGGGTGAATAAATATATCCTGATCCATGAATACCGCAGGAATGATTTCATACCAAAGGCAAAACCCGGATTTAAACTGTCATTTGAAGATTTTCTCAGGAGTGTTCTTACGGCAAATCCCTGGCTGAAAAACCCATTTAAGAGTGTCCGTATTGCTTATGAGGGGAAAAAATGCACGCTGATCCCGGGGCCTCTTTTCGACGCCCAGGAATCAGAAATTTTCCTGAAACTTAATTTTTCTTTGCCCGCCGATGAGCATGTGCTTGCCGACCACATCCAGCAATTTGATAATTACAATGTGTATTCCATCCCAAAACACCTTGAGGATGCTGCAAAGCGGTTATTTCCTTCGGCAAGGATCTCAAGTTTGTCAACCATACTCATGCAGACCGTTTGGATGAACTTTAAAACCCGCATCAATGCAAATCGTATTTTCCTCCATATCAAGGAAAAGAGTTTTGATATTCTCATCTATGACGGAAAACAGATCAAGTACTTTAACACATTTACCTGGATGGTTGCGGAAGATGTTGCGTATTTCCTGATTTTCGTTCTTGAGCAACTGGGGATGAATCCTGAGCAGGCATCAGTGGTGCTTCTCGGGAACATCGACCGTGGCTCCAACCTGTTTGAACTGGTTTACCGTTATGTGAAGAATATGGAATTCGGCAGGAGGAATGAGACTTTTAAATACAGCCCTGTCTTTGACATCGTTGCACCCCAGTCATATTATCCCTTGCTGAATTTTAATTCATGCGGATCGTAAGCGGGTCATATAAAGGCCGGAAGCTGCATCCTCCCGGCAATCTTCCTGTAAGGCCAACAACAGATTTTGCCAAAGAAGCCTTATTCAACGTCCTGAATAACCTGATCGACTATGAAACAACCAGGGTGCTGGACCTTTTTGCAGGTACCGGCGCCATTTCCTATGAATTTATTTCAAGGGGCTGCAAAAGCGTGACCTCGCTTGACAATCACCCACGTTGTGTCAGCTATATCCATAAGACCGCACTGGATCTTAAAATGATTAATCTTTTTCCCCTCAAGGCCAATGTCATGACTTTCGTCAGGCAATCATTGGAGACCTGGGACCTGGTCTTTGCCGATCCTCCCTATGATCTGCCGCAACTTCCAGATCTGCCTGAGCTTGTGCTTTGCGGAAACATGCTTGCCCCCGGGGGATTGTTCATCCTCGAACATCCTAAAAAATATATTTTCAGTGAGATCCCCGGCTTTGACCAGCACAGGAATTACGGGGAAGTGAATTTCTCGTTTTTCAGGAAATCATAGGAAATCTAGTATTCGTCCTCGTGAAAGAAAAAATCGTCCTTGGTCGGATAATCAGGCCAGATATCTTCGATACGCTCATAAGTTTCCCCCTCATCCTCAATCTCCCTGAGGTTTTCTACTACTTCCTGCGGGGCACCGGAGCGAATAGCCCAGTCGATCAGCTCATCCTTCGTGGCAGGCCAGGGAGCGTCCTCGAGTTTAGAGGCCAGTTCAAGTGTCCAATACATTTATCTAAGCGTTTGAAAATTGCTGCAAAAGTATAAAAAATAAAATCAGAATAACAAGAACAATTTTTTTTTACCTGTGTGTGATCCAGAGCCTTTCTTCCCTGCCAAGATCCCTACCTGTTTTCCGTGCAAGAACAAACAGGTAATCGGATAAACGGTTGATGAAACGTATTATTATCTCATCTACCGGGTTGTTTGAATTAAGGCGGATCAGGGAGCGTTCGGCCCTGCGGCAGACTGTCCTTGCAATATGGCAATATGAAACAACAGTATGGCCTCCCGGAAGAATGAAATTTTTAAGTTCGGGAAGCTCGTCATTCATTGTATCTATTTCTTTTTCCAGTATGTGGATGTCGTCATCCCCGAAAACAGGCAAATCCCGGGTTTCTTTTTCCGGATCGCGTGCAACCAGGGCCTCTGAGATAAACAGGACTTCCTGGATACGTCCAAGCACATCCTGGTAATGGGGATTGATGTCCTGGTCGCGGATGAGGCCAATAAAACTGTTCAGCTCATCCAGGTTGCCATAGGCTTCCACTCGTTCATGGCTTTTCGAAACACGTGTGCCGCCGAGAAGGGAAGTCTCTCCTTTATCTCCACCCTTGGTATATATCTTGTTCTCGCCCGTCATCGAGATCGTATTTACTTCGTCGCTTTGTGAAGCCTTTCCTTGAGTTTCTCAAATTCCTGAGCCATCTCCCTGGGGAGCCGCTCGCCGAAAATAGTCTGGTGCTCTGCGATAAGATCGCATTCACCCAGCCATTCCAGTGTGTTCACTTCGAGGATCTTATCCATTTTTGCAGCAACATCAGGCAATCCGCTTACATCAATGGCAGTTTTGCCGGGAACCAGTCCGATTGGTGTTTCCACAACGTCGGCGGTGCCTTCCAGGGTTTCGAAGATCCACTTTAAAACACGAATATTGTCACCGTAGCCGGGCCAGAGGAATTTGTTGTCGGCGCCTTTTCGGAACCAGTTTACATTGAATATTTTAGGCAGATTGGCAGGAACGGGAGCGTTGCGTCCTATATTGACCCAATGACCGAAATAATCGCCCATATGATATCCGCAGAAAGGAAGCATGGCAAAAGGATCGCGGCGGACGCCTGCCTTTAGGCCGATTGCAGCTGCAGTTACTTCCGAACCAACGATGGAACCAAGGAATACACCATGATTCCAGTCGAAGCTCTGGTACACCAAAGGAACCGTACCAGGACGGCGGCCTCCGAAGAGGAATGCAGAGATGGGCACGCCTTTTGGATTTTCCCAGTCGGGATCAATTGCAGGACATTGCTTTGCCGGTGCCGTAAATCGTGCATTGGGATGTGCAGCGGGTGTAGTCACTGAGGAATCCCACACCTTGTTATCCCAGGTGATTGAGCCTGCAGGAATATCGGTTCCAATCCCTTCCCACCACACATTTCCGTCGGGGGTAAGAGCGGTATTTGTAAAAATAGTGTTTGAAGCGCATGAAAGCATGGCATTCGGATTAGTCTCCATGGAAGTGAATGGAGCAACGCCAAAGAAACCAGCCTCAGGATTGATGGCGTACAGCCTGCCGTCTTCGCCGAATTTCATCCAGGCAATATCATCACCCACGGTTTCAACCTTCCAACCGGGAATAGTGGGAATGAGCATGGCCAGGTTTGTCTTGCCACAGGCACTGGGGAATGCTGCTGCGAAATATTTTTTTACACCCTTCGGATTAGTGATCCCCAGGATGAGCATATGTTCGGCCAGCCATCCCTGCCTCCGGGCCATGTTCGTCGCAATCCTGAGCGCAAAGCATTTTTTACCCAGCAAGGCATTACCACCATAACCACTTCCAAATGACCAGATCTCGTTGGTAGAGGGAAAATGGGAGATATATTTTTTTTCAATTGGTGCGCAAGGCCACTTCACATCATGCTGACCCTGTTCAAGTGGGGCGCCCACCGAATGCAGGCAAGGTACAAAATCACCGTCGCCAAGAATGTCAAGAACAGCCTGACCCATCCTTGTCATAGTGCGCATATTTACTACCACATAGGGCGAATCGGTGATCTGGATCCCGATATGGGCGATCCTGGAACCCAAAGGTCCCATGCTGAAGGGGATTACGTACATGGTGCGGCCACGCATACAGCCTGAAAACATGCCTGTGAGAAGAGTCTTCATCTCTGCCGGAGCCATCCAGTTATTGGTGGGGCCAGCATCTTCCTGTTTATCGGAGCATATGAAGGTCCGGTTCTCAACCCTGGCAACATCGCTGGGGTCGCTCTGGAAATAATAGGAGTTCGGCCTCTTCTTTTCATTCAGTTTAACGGCCATTCCTGTGCTTACCATAAGATCGAGCAGGCGCTGATTCTCTGCTTCTGAACCGTCGCACCAATATACTTTATCAGGCTGGCAGATTTTTGCCCAATCGTCAACCCAGGTTTTCAGTTTGCTGTTTGTGGTCATGTCTATTTTGATTTTTTAATTATATATACTATTTTAATTGTCCCAGAGCCTCTTTTATCCTCCTCACTGCTTCAATCAGTTTATCTCTGCTTGTTGCATAACTGAAACGGATACAATTCGGGTCACCGAAGGCATCGCCCGGTACCAAGGCCACGAATACCTTGTTCAGCAGGTACATGCAAAGATCGTTGGCGTTGTTCACCGGTACGGTTCCATCCGTCTTTCCGAAGTAATACGAGATATCCGGAAAGATATAGAACGCGCCTTCTGGCTTGTTAAGTATCATGCCGGGAATTTCGGCAAGCATTTTCAACATCAGGTCGCGTCGCTCCCTGAATGCTTTTTGCATTTCACGGATCTCAATAGTATCTGGAGGAGTGATTTCCGCCATTAAAGCTGCTTTTTGTGCTATTGAACAGGCTCCGGAAGTGAACTGCCCCTGCAGCTTGTCACAGGCTTTTGCAATTTCAAGAGGAGCTGCGATATAACCTATACGCCAGCCGGTCATGGCAAAGGCTTTGGAAACCCCGTTCACTATGATCACCCTGTCCCTGATAAAGTCAAACTGGGCAATGCTTTCGTGCTTTCCAACAAAGTTGATATGCTCGTAAATTTCATCGGCAATGATAAATATTCCGGGATGTTTTACCAATACCTTTGCGATCCCTTCAAGCTCGTCCTTCGAATATACAGATCCCGTTGGGTTGCAAGGGGAACTGAATATCATAAGTTTTGTTTTCGGGCTGATAGCTGCTTCGATCTGTTCCGGTTTTACTTTGAACTCAGTTTCAATCCGGGCCGGGATGAACACGGCATTCCCTTCTGCAACCTTGATGATCTCCTTGTAGGAAACCCAGTAAGGGGATGGGATGAGCACCTCGTCTCCCGGATTGACGAGGCAGAGAACAACATTTGCGATGGACTGCTTTGCACCGGTGCTGACTACTATCTGGGACGGTTCATAAGTAAGGAAATTATCCCTTTTTAATTTTGCACAAACTGCTTTTCGCAGGTCTTCAAAGCCGGGGACAGGAGGGTAGAAAGTGAAATTCTGGTCAATAGCCTCCTTGGCGGCATTCTTGATATAATCGGGGGTATTGAAGTCGGGTTCCCCAAGGCTGAGGTTAATAACGTCATGGCCCTCCGCGCGCAGTTCACGGCTTTTACGCGACATGGCCAGGGTCTCCGATTCGGCCAGGTTGTTGATTCTGTTAGCAAGTGTTGTCATAAACGAGTGATTATGAATTTTTTGAAAAATGACAAAGTTAATAATTATTACTTTTGTCAAAACTTCAATCCATGGACAATTTCTTCTGGACTACACTAATCACCGATGTCATTCATGCCTTTATGATCATCGGATTGGGTGCGCTTGCAGCCTGGCCGCTGATTTCGTACTACCTGAGGCTGAAAAACCGTTACAATAAAACTTTTGTTCCTGTTAACAACGACATCAGCGATTCAAAAAGAATAACCCTTCCCCTGAAACTGCAGGCCTACGAAAGGATAGTGATGTTCCTAGAACGCATCCAGCCTGCGAATCTTGTCATGCGGGTACAGAGATCAGAAATGAGCGTTCCTGAACTCCAGCTGGCAATGATAAGGACTATCAGGGAGGAATTTGATTATAATCTCAGCCAGCAGGTCTATATTTCACCTACCGCCTGGGAAATGATCAAAAACGCAAGGGAAGAATCCATTTCCATTATTAACCGCGCTGCTGCACAGCTTGATCCCCAGGACCCGGCCCCGGCCCTGGTACGTGCAATTTTCGATATCAGCCTCGAAAATGAGAACCTGGCTACTACAGCTGCTCTGAATTACGTTAAAGACGAAGCCCGCCTGCTGATGTAGGACGGCCTGAGAACCTGTTATTTGCCCTTTTCTTTTCTGAACCTGGACTTTTGAGCGGGAGTCATCTTTTCAGTGGCATACTGGAATATAAGGCGGGCGGCTGAATCCTTCCACTTCAGTAGGAATTTCTCAGTAGGTTCATCCTGTTTTTTCCAAGCCTCCCTAAGGAACCAGCCAAGCCCCTGGTGAACCACCCTTTCCCTATCCATCATCATGGGATCAATAAATTCAAAATATGGATTGAAATCGGAAGCTTTTTTCATGGGCTTTATCAAACCTACAACCGCAGCCCGCCTCTGAAACCTGTTTGCAGCTTTTCTCCAGGGTTTCAGGGTATCCATGCTGATCAGTTTCTTTTTAATCATTTCAGGGATGATCTCACTGCAAATGTAATCGGTATGCCCCCAGTTGGAAATACCAAAACTGAACATCTTTTCAATGGTAGCGAAAGTTTCATGATCCCATTGCTTATTGGTTTTTGTAAGCAGGAGGACCGCTATGGATGTCATTTCATACTTTGGTGAGCGTACGAGCTGCAGGCAGATTATATTGATCTGTTCATTTGTAATGCCCTCCAAAGTAAGGATCTCCTCAACCTTCTGATTCAGCAATGCGGAGCTAACACCGTAAGCATCATATCCTTCCTTGAAATATCGTGAATATTTCAGAACGATGGCGGGATCGGCATTGGCCTTGCAAAAAGTTTCGGTTTCCTTGAAAATCGTATTGGATAAAGTCATAAATTCATATGTTTTTTGCGGCCTGACTTCTCAGGCTTGAAGAAAGGCCCTGGCTTTCTCGAGCGCTGCCTGAATCCCGGCCGGGTTCTTGCCCCCTGCCGTTGCGATATGGGGTTGCCCACCTCCGCCTCCCTGGACTTCCCTGGAAATTTCACGGATGATAGTGCCTGCATTCAACTTCCCAGCTTTGACAAGGGCATCGGAAACGGCCACCGTTAACCCGGCTTTGCCGTCAGTTTCATTGGCTAATACGATGAAAACCTGGTCTGCCGAGGTGCGCAGTTCAAAAGCAATGTTCTTTATGATCTCGGGATCCAGGTCCAGCTTTGCAGAAATAAAAGTTATTCCATTGATGACTTCAGCTTTCTTTAACAGCTCTTCCTTCACCTGTCCGCCTTTGATCTTCGCTAGTTCGGCCGCGTCTTTCCTGAGAGCCAGGTTTTCTTCCACCAGGGTCTTCAAGCCCTTTACGAGGTCTTTCGGGTTCTTCAGGACTTCCGAGATCTCATCAAGAAGATGAAGTTTTTCATAGAACCAACTTTCAGCTTTTTCGGCCGTAATGGCTTCGATCCTTCTGACTCCGGCGGCAATAGCGCTTTCCGAAACGATTTTGAACAATCCTATCTGGCCGCTGGCGGGGACATGGGTGCCCCCGCAGAATTCTACCGAGAAATCAGGGTCAAAGGTCACTACCCTGACAAAGTCCCCGTATTTTTCACCGAACAGGGCCATGGCTCCCATTTTTTTTGCCTGTTCTATGGGCATAGCCCTTTCTTCATGCAGTGGAATATTTTCCCAAATCTTTGCATTGATGATTTTCTCTACAGCTTCGATCTCCTCTTTGCTCAGCTTGGCAAAGTGGGTAAAGTCGAAACGAAGGTGTTCATCATCCACCAGTGATCCCTTTTGTTCAACATGAGTTCCCAGCACTTTACGTAATGCGGCATGCATAAGATGGGTCGCCGAATGGTTGTTTGCTGTCATCCTGCGTTTCACAGCATCTACTTCTGCAAACACAGGTTCTTCAGGTTTTTCGGGAAGTTTATCGCAAATGTGAATGATGAGATCGTTCTCCTTTACAGTATCAAGGATATCGATTTTTTTGTCTCCTGAAATTAGCCATCCCTTGTCACCGACCTGCCCTCCCGATTCAGCATAAAACGGGGTTTGTTCCAGGACAATATGATAAAGTTCCTGTCCTTTAGTAGTGATCTTACGGTATTTTGTGATTTCCGTTTCAATTTTCAATTCATCGTAGCCTACAAATTCAGGCATTTCGGCATCCTCTACAAGCAAAACCCAGTCGGATGTCTGTACATTGGCTGCCTGCCTCGACCTTGCCTTCTGTTCTTCAAGGCCTTTCTGAAATCCTTCCATGTCGACCTCCCATCCAGCCTCATGCGCCATCAACTGGGTAAGGTCGATAGGAAATCCATACGTATCGAACAACTCAAAAGCAAATGATCCATCGATCCTGGATCCTGGATCCTGGATTCTGGATCCGATATATGAGTTGAACCGTTGTATCCCTGTCGCCAACGTCCTGAGAAATGCTGTTTCCTCTTCTTTCATCACATTGATGATGAGGTCCCTTTGTGATTCAAGTTCCGGAAAGGCCGTTCCCATCAGGTTTATCAGCACAGGCACAAGTGAATGCAGAAAAGGATCCTTGAATCCGAGGAAAGTATACCCGTATCGTACAGCTCTGCGAAGGATTCGGCGGATCACATACCCTGATTTTACGTTCGAGGGTAACTGCCCGTCGGCAATGGCAAAAGAAATGGCGCGCACATGGTCGGCAATGACCCTCATGGCAATATCGGCTTTGGTTTCAGAACCGTATTCCTTATCAGCCAGCCGGGCGATATAGTGGATCAAAGGCTGGAAAACATCGGTATCGTAATTGGATTTTTTGCCCTGGATGATCATGCACAGACGTTCGAAACCCATACCGGTGTCTACATGCCTGGCTGGCAGTGCATTAAGCTGACCGTTGGCCTGGCGGTTGTACTGTATAAAGACCAGGTTCCAGATCTCGATGACCAGGGGGTTTCCTGTATTTACAAGCTGATGGCCGGGTACCATGCTGCGGTCCTTGTCGTCACGCAGGTCTACATGGATCTCTGAACAGGGGCCGCAGGGGCCGGTGTCACCCATTTCCCAGAAATTATCTTTTTTTGAACCCATCAGTATCCGATCAGCCGGAATAAGAGCTTTCCAGTAATCGTAAGCTTCGGTATCTTTTGCCAGCCCTTCTTTAGCATCGCCTTCAAAGACGGTCACATACATCCTGTCTTTCCGTATCTTCATGACTTCCGTAAGAAATTCCCATCCCCATTCTATGGCTTCCTTTTTAAAATAGTCCCCGAACGACCAGTTGCCCAGCATTTCAAACATGGTGTGGTGATAAGTATCTATCCCCACTTCTTCAAGATCGTTATGTTTACCTGAAACCCTGAGGCATTTCTGGGTGTCTGCAACCCGCTTGAAAGCAGCCTCCCTGTTGCCGAGGAACAGGTCTTTGAACTGGTTCATCCCGGCATTTGTGAACATAAGGCTTGGGTCATTTTTTATGACCATGGGGGCGGATGGCACAATCTGGTGCCCTTTCGACCTGAAGAAATCAAGAAAGGCTTGACGTATGGCAGCTGAATTCATCTAAACAGAAGATTAACAATTCGTTAACAGGCTTTAACAATTTTTGTGAAATTGGAATTGGCAGCAAAGTTAATTATTTACTTAATTTTGCAGGTTTAGGTGTCCTATTTTGAGCGATTCTTTATTTCGCTGCCAATGAGCAAGGTAAAATACAAATTCAATAAAAAGTCACTGACCTTCGACCGGGTGCAAACCACATTCCGGAAAAAGTTACTGTATTTCTTTACGCATTTGTCAACAGGCGTTGTTTTTGCCGTTGCAGTACTTCTGCTTGCCTACAACTTCATCGATTCACCTCAGATGAAAGCCCAGAAACGGGAAATTGAACAGATGAAATTTCAGTTCAGGATGCTGAACGACCAGCTTGACCGTGTTACGAGGGTTATTAAAGACCTGCAGGACAGGGACGACAATATTTACCGTGTGATCTTCGAAGCTGAGCCAATTCCGGGTTCAGTGAGGGAGGCCGGTATCGGGGGCATTGACCGCTATGAAAAACTCAAAAGCTATTCCAATGAGGAATTGATGGTTGAGACGTCAAAGAAAATGGATAAGATCCTTGGCCAGTTGTACGTTCAGTCCAAATCCTTCGACGAGGTATTCAGCATGGCCAGGAACAAGGAACAGATGCTTGCAAGCATTCCTGCCATACAGCCTTTGAACAATAAGGACCTGCGAAGGATCGGCTCTTATTTCGGGATGAGGGTGGACCCTTTTTACAAGGTAAGGAAGTTTCACGAAGGCATGGACTTTACTGCTGCCGTCGGAACAGAGGTTTATGCAACGGGTAACGGTACCATCGAATTTGCAGCAAGGGATGGGGACGGTGGATACGGGAATGAGGTTATTATTGACCACGGTTATACATACAGGACTGTATATGCCCATCTTTCAAGGATTTTTGTCAAACCGGGGCAGAAGATCCTTCGCGGACAGATCATCGGGTATGTGGGGAACACAGGCAAATCGACTTCACCCCACCTGCATTACGAGGTACGTAAGAATTTTATTCCCCTGAACCCGATCTACTTTTTCTTCAATGATTTGTCCCCTGAGCAGTTCCAAATGATGCTTGATCTTTCACAGCAGCCTTCTCAAACAATGGATTAAGCACTGTATATGGTGAAGCCAGATTATAAAATTGAAAAGATCTATTACACTATTGGCGAGGTGGCTGAACTCTTTGACGTTAATCAATCACTCATACGGTTCTGGGAGAAGGAATTCGACATCCTTAATCCCCGGAAAAATAAAAAAGGTAACAGGTTGTTTACAAAATTTGACATCGAGAACCTGAAACTGATCTACCACCTGGTAAAGGAAAGAGGATTTACCCTGCAGGGCGCGAAAGACAAACTCAAACAGAACCGTGAAAACGTTGTGAACACAGTCCAGATGATAGCTTCCCTTAACCAGGTTAAAGGATTCCTTCTCGAACTTAAAAAGGAATTATAAGTTTGCTATGCCCCTGAAGGAATCGTTTTTTGATGATGTTTATGAAGTTGTTGCGAAGATACCCTATGGCAGGGTGACTTCCTATGGAGCTATTGCGGAGTACCTCGGATTGAGGGGCTCAGCAAGAATGGTTGGCTGGGCCATGAATGCCTCCCACACCAGCAATCAGAATGTCCCTGCTCACCGGGTTCTGAACAGGAATGGCCTTCTTACAGGTAAGCACCATTTCGGCGGGCCAAAAGTGATGCAGCAACTGCTGCAGAGCGAGGGGATAAAGGTAAAAGATGACAAGGTGGTGAAGTTTGAGAAGCTGTTCTGGGATCCGGGGCAGGAACTAAAAATTCAATAATGCAATACCGAAAATGATGGAAAAAATAACCAAAGACAAAATACTACAAGCACTCTCCCATGTAATCGATCCCGACCTTAAAAATGACCTGGTGACCTTGAACATGATCGATGAAGTGCATATAGAAAAAGGCAAGGTGAAATTCAAACTAATACTTACGACACCCGCCTGTCCGCTTAAAGATTTTCTAACGCAGTCCTGTATCAGGGCCATTCATGATCATGTGGATAAGGACCTGAGGGTAGAAATAGACCTTTCTTCCAGAGTGACAACGAAGCGAAAAGAGAATGAGGATATGCTGAAGGATGTAAAAAATATAATCGCCGTTGGTTCCGGAAAGGGTGGCGTAGGTAAATCCACTGTTGCTGTAAATCTGGCAATTGCCCTGGCCAAGACAGGGGCGAAGGTTGGGTTGCTCGACGCCGATATTTACGGCCCGTCTATTCCCCTGATGTTTGGTTTGCTTGATGAAAAGGCAAAAGGTTTTGACCGTGACGGGAAAACATATGTCTACCCCTTCGAGAAATTCGGCATCAAAATGATCTCCATCGGCTTCTTTGTCGATCAGTCCAAAGCGCTGGTCTGGCGAGGCCCCATGGCTTCAACAGCTCTGAAACAGCTGTTCACTGATATTGAATGGGGCCCGCTGGATTATATGGTCATAGACCTCCCTCCGGGAACAGGTGATATCCCTCTTACCCTGGTTCAGAGTTTTCCGCTTACCGGTGCAATTGTCGTAAGCACACCCCAGGAAGTAGCTATCGCCGATGTAAGGAAAGCAGCCAATATGTTCAGGATCGAACAGATCAGGATACCCATTCTCGGGCTTGTTGAAAACATGGCTTATTTTGTGCCCCCCGATATGCCTGATAAGAAGTATTATATCTTCGGAAAAAGCGGCTGCCAGAAATTTGCCGATGAACTGAATATTCCGATCCTCGGGCAAATACCTATCGAAGCGGCCATTGCTGATTCAGGAGATTCGGGGGAACCTGTTACTGCAGGACCGGATAGCCCTACAAACGAAGCTTTTACAAAGCTTGCCGAAGCCGTAGCGCAGCAGGTGGCGATTTCGAACTCTATAAGAGAAGTTTTCGGAAAGTCGTAAGTCAGAAAAAAACTGAGACCGATCTGAATTATAACGACGGTCCCAGTTTCTTAGTTAATAAGCATATACTTTATTTAACTTTTGGAGGCAGGTTTGTCGATTTATATTTCGAGCCCAGATAATAATATTTGTTAACAGGCGTAATTGTACCGCCAGGGAAATTAATAGTACAAGCTTCCCAGAGATCCCCTACACCATCTCCTCCATTGTTCACAAGTGTATATGGCCCAAAATGATGCATGGGACTGTCGATGACACTGACGTCAACAAATGCCTGGGTTTCACCACCTCCATGATCCCTGTAATAGTGAATAAATAGGCGGTAAGAACCTGGTTGATTTACGATTGGTACAGTAATATGTTCAGGCCCGTAGCCTGATATATTATCAACGTCAAGAAAACCACCCCATGAGGGAGTTTTATTTGAATAATAGCAATCAATCGAAGTCCAGAGATCACTAATGGATGCGCCCGGAGGTAACATATGAAAATCAATATCCGTATTGTTGGTATTCCATCTTAGTTCAGTGAAAATGTCAAGTGTAGGGAAACTTCCGTTAACGCTTATTTTTTTTACAGCAACCACAGTCTGACCTGAAGATTGTTTCCCATAGCCGGTTACCTTGATTGTGTTTGGACCATTCTGGATCACGATACTTTGGCTGAAATGAGTAAGATCGGTTAACTGGAGAATTGTAGGAACCCCGTTAATTTCCACAACTCCTTTAGTTACGGATTCCACGCTATCCATATAACCAGCAAGGTTTAACACCCGGCTCGTTTCCGTTTCGCCATCATTCAAAGAAGTAATAAATATTTCAGCTTTTTTCTCACCAACCAAACAGATGTCTTTGCCTGCAGGTGGATAATAGGTCAAGTGAGCCCCGGCCGGGACAGCACAATAATCATTCTTGGCATCATCCGGAAGCTGAAAGAAAGCACTGTCAACGGTCAATCCGCCAAGCAATAATTCAAACAGCATTTTACCGGTCGATTGACCCGCGCAATTCGTTTCATCCCAACCGATGGTCACTCCGACACCTTTCGAAGTATAGGCTTGAGCCAGTTGAGTGGTTCCTTTAAATGACTGGCATGCAACCAGGTAGACCAATGAGTTAGGGAATGATCCGGCGCCATATACATTGGATACGTATCTGTCGGAAAACATGTAATACGTGACGGGCACCTTCACTCCGGTTCTTAATTCCCGAACAGTTCCTATACTGACGAGCCCCTGATTCCACCATAAATAGAGTTCATTTAATAACTTTTGAAGAGGGTTGTTCTGGGCATTTGGAGGCTGCTCACCTGTCAGGACCCATGTCCTTGTCCCGTCATATGCGCCGTGCGATATAAAAAAGACAGCACCATATTTATTGAAGTCGTTTTGTATGAAATTAAGACTGACATCCCCGCCATTAACGATAGTGGTTTCATATCCGTTATCCATGAATTCCTGATCCAGGGCATTTATAATATCCTTACAATATTGCCGGCTTTCATCATTAAATTGCTGGTTAATAAGACAGGCTTTAGCGTTCCCGACCGGGATGCGTGTCCCTGATTTTTTTATCTCTTTTTTAAGCCCGTAAGGGGGGATGATGTATTTGTTGGTGATATACCAGCAGATCTGTCCGGCATTAGTGAATTTTACATATAAAGCGCTGTCCTTAATCCAGGCATTCTCAACTTGCGGCAGTTGTTTAATCGAATTTAAGGATTGAGTGAACTCCTGAAAGGCATTCGTGTCGAGCACATAAGTGTTGAGGGAGGTGGATATCTGATTGTACGTGCTTGTTATAGCCGTCTTTTCTTCATCGGTCAGCCCCCCTGTAGTGGTTGTATTATCACTGCTTTTTTTACATCCAACAATAATAGCAATACCCAGCAACACCGCCAGTGAAAGTTTCCAGATAAGTGTTTTCATGGTTGTTGATTTTGTTAATACTTTATTTATTGGTTTTTGGCTTTTTAAGATCTTCAGGATCCAAGATCCAGGAAACAGTACCACCTTTCTTGAATCTTACAAAAAAAGCTATATTAGTGACCCATGCACTGTCGACGGTTGAGAATTTTTTTATCCGGGGAAGCTCCTGCTGGAATTTTTGTAAAGGATCATCGCTTGACATAGCTTTATCAAGAATTGATTTAATCTGCTGATATTCATCCTTCACTGTATTCTTTGATTCCGGCGGTTTGCAGTTGGTCATAAGCAATAATGGAAGTAAAAGGACCGTAACAATGCTTTTTAGGGTTATTGATTTCAATGGAAAAATATGGTTGAATGCTATATGTCTGTTACAAATATAACATATCTAATACCTAATTGTCAAGTATTTTTTGTTGAGGGAAGGAATACATCACCCCATCACCCATCGCGATTTTTCCTATCTTTGCATCCTCAAACATTGCAAGACATGATAGATATTGAACTTGAGAAAAAAGTAAAAAACGTTATAGAACAGATACGTCCTTACCTTCAGGCCGACGGCGGCGATGTGGAATATGTTGATATGACCGACGATAAGGTCGTTAACTTAAGGCTCCTCGGAATGTGCGGCAACTGCCCTCATTCCCAGATGACCCTGAAAAATGGCATTGAAGCTGCAGTGATCCGTGCCATCCCTGAAATTAAAAGCGTAGAGTCGGTCCAGTCAATGTAATCAGGAAAGGTATTTCCCTACAATAGGCATACGACGGCCCATCCCGAATGCTTTTCGGGAAACCCTGAGTATCGGAGGTGTTTGGTACCGTTTATATTCGCTGGTGTTTACCAGCTTCAGTACCCGCTTTACCATGTCTTCTTCAAAGCCTGCTTCCAGAATTTCTTTCGGGCCTTTTCTTTCCTCGATATATTGATATAAAATCTTATCCAGGATATCGTATTCAGGCAGGGAATCCGAGTCTTTCTGACCGGGGCGAAGCTCGGCTGAGGGTGGTTTGCTGATTGAATTAAAAGGGATGATCTCTATATTCCGGTTGATATACCCCGCCAGTTCATAAACCTGGGTTTTATAAACATCCCCTAATACCGACAAGCCACCGCACATATCGCCATACAGGGTACCGTAACCTACAGCGGCTTCACTTTTATTGGATGTGTTTAACAAAACATACCCGAATTTGTTTGATAATGCCATCAATATAACCGCCCTGAGCCTGGCCTGTATGTTCTCCTCGGTAAGATTGAAAGGCTGTCCGTTGAACTGAGGCTCAAGGCTGTGCTCAAGGGCTCTGAATGCTTCTTCGATGGAGATAGTCTCATGTACTACACCAATGTTATTCGCCACGTCAAGGGCATCTTTTATACTGTGATCAGAAGAAAATTGCGAAGGCAAAAGTACAGCGTTTACATTTTCTTTTCCCAAAGCTTCCGCAGCAAGTACAAGGGTCACGGCCGAGTCAATCCCGCCGGATAAACCCAGAATTGCTTTGGAAAATCCCATTTTACTGAAATAATCCCTGATCCCCATGACCAGGGCGTTATGGATCAGGGAAATAACAGATTCGTCAGCAGGGCCGGGAACAGCAACAACTTTCAGGGATTGATTATTAAAAATCCGGAAGTCTTCTTCAAACCGTTTCAGAGATTCCACCAAATTACCGCCGGCATCGATCACCATGGAGCCGCCGTCAAACAAAAGCTCTGTCTGTCCCCCAACATGATTCACATAAAAAACCGGCAGGCCATATACCAGAGCATTGCG
>JAPLDK010000078.1 GCA_026391775.1 Bacteroidota bacterium | reverse complement strand
TTCTGGAGAAGTTGTCGGGACTTATGAAAAGGCAGGAGTCTTTTCAAAGGGAGTTAGAGGATCTGCGCAAGGAAATCAACAGGATTCAATCACTGGAATCTCAACCGGAGACCGGGCCTGCCAATCCGGACATACAGGAAGTAAAACCGGAAGAAATGATTTCCGCCCTTACCGAACCGATACTCGTAAAGGAGGAACCCGTTACCCGCCCTCAGGAGCCCGGATTGTGGAAGGATACTGTTGAAAGCGTTGCCCCCAAAGGAAAACAAAGCCCATATATGAGGGCGAATATTGAAAAATTCATAGGTGAAAACCTGATCAATAAAATCGGAATCGTTATCCTTGTGATAGGTGTTGGGATTGGCGCCAAATACGCTATTGATCATGATATGATAAGCCCGTGGACCAGGATCATTCTTGGTTACGTGCTCGGCCTGGGATTGTTCGGATTTGCCTTTTGGCTGAAGAAAGAATATGAAAATTTCAGCGCTGTACTGCTCAGCGGCTCCATGGCCATTATGTATTTCATCACTTTTGCAGCTTACAGTTTTTATTCACTGATCCCGCTGACGCTTACCTTTTCACTGATGGTGTTTTTTACCGTTTTCACGGTAATAGCTGCGATTGGTTACAACCGGCAGGTCATAGCCCATATCGGGCTGGTAGGGGCCTATGCAGTTCCATTCCTGTTAAGCGACGGTTCGGGAAAGGTTGTCATCCTCTTCAGCTACATGGCGATTATCAACGCAGGCATACTTGCCATTGCATTCAGGAAGTACTGGAAACCCCTTTATTACTCTTCGTTTCTGTTAACCTGGCTGATTTTCCTTACATGGTTTATACCAAAGTATGAAGATGGCGGTCACTTTGGACTCGCATGGACTTTTATTTCCATCTTCTTTGTAACCTTTTACTTCATCTTCCTCGCATATAAACTGCTGAAAAAAGAGAAATTCAGAATTGAGGACATACTGCTGCTGCTTGCCAACTCTTCTGTTTTCTATGGTCTCGGATATGCTCTGCTATATCATCATCCGGGAGGCAGGGACTACTTTGGTTTGTTCACTCTTGGCAATGGCCTGATCCATTTTTTTGTGAGCATACTTATCTATAGGCAGAAACAGCCCGACAGGAACCTGTTTTACTTCACAGCCGGACTTGTCATTGCATTTTTGA
Source organism: Bacteroidota bacterium (assembly GCA_026391775.1). Classification (GTDB taxonomy): domain Bacteria; phylum Bacteroidota; class Bacteroidia; order Bacteroidales; family FEN-979; genus CAIRDP01. The sequence goes on along the minus strand of JAPLDK010000078.1, from coordinate 21,899 downwards.
CGATCTCAATCCCGGTACAACTTGACGGCAACTGGGTCACAATGCTGTGGTCAGCAGAGGCCGCAGTCTTGTTCTGGATCGGTCGCACCAAAAGTAGCGCCCTGTACGAACTGCTTTCATACCCACTAATGGTACTGGCCTTTTTCTGCATCGCGACTCACTGGCCGGAATTATACCACACCCTCCGGGAATTGCCAGAGGGTGCAAAGATCATTCCCATTTTCAATATCAATTTCCTGACATCACTCTTGTTTATTGCATCCTTTGGATTCATCGCCATCCTTAACGGGAAAAACAAATTTGAGAGTCCGCTGTCAGGGCAAAAGACCTTGATAAAAGCGTTTGATATCCTTATGCCGGGTATGCTGCTGATCGTAATTTATTTCGCTTTCTACATGGAAATAACAGCCTTCTGGAACCAGCAATATGCCGATGCCCTGGTGAATGTGGATAAAGGACCTACCGGTATGCAGCAATACACTAACGACAACATCCCGCATTATAAAACCATCTCGATCCTGCTGTATTCATTGCTGTTCCTGAGCGTCCTCTCCTTTGTCAACATTTTAAAACTGAAGAAGAGCCTTCTGGGGCTGATCAACCTGGGGTTTAATATGGCGGCTGTTGGGTTGTTCCTTACCGCAGGGCTGATCGCATTGGGGACTCTCCGTGAATCATATCTGGGCCAAGAGCTTTCGGAATATTTTTACAGGGGATTCATGCTCGTAGGGATAAGGTATGTTTGTTTCGGGTTTCTTGCCATGATGCTATTTGCTGTATACAGGTATGTACAGGAGGATTTCCTCGGGACCGGGCTGAAGATCGAATTCGATTTTTTCCTGCATATCACTGTGTTGACTGTTATCAGCAATGAGCTTATAAACTGGATGGACCTTTCCGGATCTGTGCAATCATACAAGCTTGGATTAAGTATTTTATTTGGTGTTTATTCCCTGCTGCTGATTGTGCTGGGCATTTGGAAGAAAAAACTTCACCTGCGAATAGGCGCAATTGTGCTTTTCTCTCTCACCCTGCTCAAGCTTTTTTTCTACGATCTATCCTCCCTTGACACTATCGCGAAAACCATAGTCTTTGTAGTGCTTGGCGTGTTACTGCTGATCATCTCTTTCCTTTACACCAAGTACAAGCAGGTGATATTTGAAGATCATAAGGATGAGTGATGATTTTATACATGAGCTGAACTTTGAGCCCCTGACAAGCAAAAATTGGGGTCAGTTTGAACAACTGTTCGGTCCGAGGGGGGCCTGCGGCCATTGTTGGTGCATGTACTACCGCCTTTCAAAATCCGAATTTCAGGAAGGGAAATTTGAAGATGGTAACAAGCTGGCCATGAAAGAAATTGTTTGGAGCAACAGGCCTGCCGGCATCCTGGCTTTATATGAAGGACAGGCCATTGCCTGGTGTGCTTTCGCCCCCCGCATAGAATATTTAAAGTTGAGCAAATCAAGGGTTCACAGGCCAATTGATGACAAGGAGGTATGGTCAATTCCCTGTATGTTCATCCATAAGGATTTCAGGAAATACGGTATTTCCGTGGCACTTTTAAAAGGGGTAATTGCGTATGCCCGTAAAAGCAGGATAAAGATTATTGAAGCTTATCCGACAATTCCTACTACGGACAGGCTTCCGGATTCCTTTGCCTGGATTGGACTTTACAAATCATTTGAAAGGGCTGGGTTTAAGATTGCTGACAGAACCTCTGTAAACCGGCCAATGGTAAGATATTATATCTGAGTCACTTCAATTTCTTCCCGATCTCATCCAGCATAACCTTAGTCATTTTATCGAGGTCATACTCATAAGTCAGGCCCCAGTCCTTGCGGGCAACACTGTCGTCGATACAGGCCGGCCATGAATCGGCAATGGCCTGACGGAAATCGGGTTTGTATGTGATTTCAAAACCTGGCATATACTTTTTGATCTCAGCTGCCAGTGTTTTCGGGTCAAAGCAGATTCCGGCAACGTTGTAGCTCGAACGAAGTGACAACTTCGAGGCATCGGCTTCCATGATATCTATAGTTGCCTTGATGGCATCACTCATGAACATCATGGGAAGAGCTGAATCGGGGCCCAGGAAACATTCATATTTATGATGGCGGATGGCTTCGTAGAAGATCTCAACAGCATAATCTGTTGTTCCACCACCGGCTTCGGTTTTGTAGCTGATAAGGCCCGGGTAGCGGAGGCTGCGGGTATCTACACCGTACTTGTTAAAATAATACTCAATCCATCGTTCGCCGGCCAGTTTGCTTATACCGTAAACCGTATTAGGTTCCATGACTGTGTACTGAGGGGTGTTGTAACGGGGAGTTGTAGGGCCGAATACAGCGATAGAGCTGGGCCAGAAAATCCTTTTGAGTTTTATTTCACGCGCAATTTCAAGTACATTAAAGAGGCTGCGCATATTGATATCCCATGAGGGCATAGGCCGTTTTTCGGCGTTGCCTGAAAGGATGGCTGCAAGGTGATAAACCTGGGTTATCTTTTCATGTTCGCAGATTAACTGAAGTTTGGAAGCATCCAGCACGTCGAGTATTTCGAAAGGGCCGCTTTCACTGATCTCGGCCAGGGCAGGTCGGATGTCGGTAGCAATTACGTTTGAGTTTCCGTAAATTTTTCGCAATTCAAGAGTGAGTTCCGAGCCTATCTGGCCTGAACATCCGATAACCAATATCTTTTCCATCACAGGGTATTTGTTAAAAATATCACACAAAATTAGGATTTATTTTCGTTTCTGAAAGAGCGAAATTAACGGTGGCCGGTCAATGATGAAAGGGGTTGGTGACCTGTGTAACCCTTTGCCTCCAGAACTTATTGAAGCTGGAATGGGGATTGGTACAAAGCCATACCCCTGCAACAAATTCCCTGACGAAAGGGTTCTGAATCTGCCCTATAAACCGGCAGCTAACCCGAGAAGAAGAATGTATTTGTCGTCTTTTATATTCATCCATTTGAGTGCTCATGGCAACCAGGGATGATTTACGCTTGTAAAAATAATTTATTCAGATGCAATTGCAAAATGAATATGGTTTGTGTGATTACAGCTCCTTTTGAGCAGGCAGATGTTCTTCAATTTCAAAATATTCCTAACTTTGAAGGGCGAATTGAAGCATTATGGAATCAAGCCTGTTTCTTTATAATACCCTCTCGCGCCGGAAGGAAAAATTCGAACCATTAAATCCACCTTTTGTTGGGATGTATGTTTGCGGGCCCACCGTTTACGGCGACCCGCATCTGGGCCATGCAAGGCCAGCGGTTACTTTCGACCTGATTTTCCGCTATTTGCAACATCTTGGATATAAGGTCAGGTATGTAAGAAATATTACCGATGTGGGGCATTTGGAGCACGACCTCGATATAGGGGAGGATAAGATTGCCAAAAAAGCCAGGGTTGAACAGCTGGAGCCCATGGAGGTTGCCCAGTATTATGCCGACCGTTATTTCGTTTTCATGGATGCCCTGAATGTAAAACGGCCGGGCATTGAGCCAAGGGCTTCGGGTCACATCATTGAGCAGATAGAATTTATAAAAATGATCCTGGATGCTGGATTTGCATATCAGGTTAATGGATCGGTTTATTTCGACATAGAGAAATACAGTAAGAAATATGATTACGGCAAACTTTCGGGCAGGGTGCTGGATGATCTTTTATCGAACACCCGTGAACTCGAAGGCCAGGATGAAAAGCATAATCCGGCTGATTTTGCCATATGGAAGAAAGCCCAGCCTGAACATATAATGCGGTGGCCTTCGCCATGGAGTGACGGATTTCCCGGCTGGCACATTGAATGTTCCGCCATGGGAACGAGATACCTGGGTGAATATTTTGACATTCACGGGGGAGGGATGGATCTTATGTTTCCTCACCATGAATCGGAAATTGCACAGAACCAGGCAGCTTTGGGTCATGAGTCGGTGAAGTACTGGATGCATAATAATATGGTCACCATTAACGGCCAGAAAATGGGTAAGTCACTGGGGAATTTTATCACCCTGGATGAATTCTTTACAGGCTCACATCCTTCGCTTACACAGGCATACTCCCCGATGACAATCCGTTTTTTTATCCTGCAGGCCCATTACCGCAGCACCCTGGATTTCTCGAATGAAGCCCTGCAAGCGGCAGAGCGAGGGATGAAGAGGTTATTTTCGGCCATGGAACTGTTACGGGGGCTTCAGCCTTCAGAATCAGGTGAAAACGATCAAAAAAAATCTGAAATCTGGAAGCTTGAAAAAGCATGCTATGAAGCCCTGGACGAGGATTTCAACAGCCCGATCGTCATTGCGAACCTGTTTGAAGGAGTGAGGATAATCAATTCGGTAAATGATAAAAAGGAAAACATCTCGGCTGAGGGCCTGGAACTTCTGAAAAAGATGTTTTCCACCTTTGTTTTTGATATCCTTGGATTGAAGGACGAGTCGCCGGCAGATCATTCTGAATATCTGAAAGGATTGATGGAACTGATACTTCAGATCAGGCAGCGTTCGCGGGAGACCAAGGACTGGGGAACTTCGGATCAGATCAGGGATGCCTTGCAGAAGCTCAATATTAAAGTGAAGGATGGGCAAGAAGGAAGCAGTTGGGAGCTGGGAAATTGATTATCGAATTCATCACGCCATCATGATCATCACGAATAGAGAAACCTATCAAAAAACACATACCATGAAAACAATTAAAACATTAGCACTATTGGCAGTGAGTATACTGCTAATGGCCGGATGTACATCAAAGAAAGAAAAAATGAACGAGGAGTTGAAAGGCTTTATCAAAAAGCATGATTCCCTTATGGTTCCTTTGTACAAGGAAGCTGCACTTGCAGGATGGAATGCTTCCATCTCAGGGAAGGAAGAAGACTATAAAAAGTCGGAGGAACTTCAGTTGCAGATCCTGAAGATCACATCAAACAAGGAATCCCTTGCAAAGCTTAAAGAGATAAAGATTTCCGGACTGATTTCCGATTCGCTGTTGGCACGCCAACTGGATGTGCTTTACAGAGCATACCTGCTTGCCGAGGCCGATACAGCAAAGCTGAATACTGCAGTAAGAATGCAAACCCAGATTGAAATGAAATATTCGAATTTCAGGACTGAGGTTAAAGGGAAGAAAATCTCTGACAATGACGTTGAGGATATCCTCAAAAATTCAAAAAACACAGAGGAACAGAAAGCAGCCTGGATGGCCCAGAAAAAAATTGGCCCCCTTGTGGCCGACGATCTGAAGAAGCTGGTGAAGTTGCGCAATGAAATTGCCAAGGACCTTGGTTTTAAAAATTATCATTCGATGAGCCTTACCCTCAGCGATCAGGATCCCAGGGAAGTCAGCAAGCTTTTTGAGGAACTTGACAGCCTTACCAAAGGTTCTTATGCCGAGGTCAAGGGTGATATCGACAACTATCTGGTGAAATATTATGGAATGAAGAGCAAGGATGATCTGAAACCCTGGAATTACCAGAACCGTTTTTTCCAGGAAGCCCCGAAGATCTATGATGTTGACCTCGATAAATATTACAAGGATAAAAACCTTGAAACCCTGGCCTCCACTTTTTATGCCGGTATAGGATTGCCCATCGATGAGATACTCAGGAAGAGCGACCTGTATGAGAAGCCCGGAAAGAACCAGCATGCTTTCTGCACCGATATCGACAAGGAAGGTGATGTGAGGATCCTATGCAATATCAAGCCCAATGCAAAGTGGATGAATACAATTCTTCATGAGTCCGGCCATGCCGTATATGACAGGTATAAGGATTTCAACCTGCCATATGACCTGCGTGATCCGGCACATACATTTACGACTGAAGCTATTGCCGAGATGTTTGGCCGTTTTGCTTCGAATCCACAGTGGCTGAAAGACAATGCAGGCATCAGCGAAGATGAAAAAATGAAAATTGCCGATAATGCTTTAAAAACCCTGAGGCTGGAACAGCTTGTGTTCAGCCGCTGGGCACAGCTGATGTATAATTTCGAAAAGAGCATGTATGAAAATCCCGACCAGGATCTGAACAAGTTGTGGTGGGACCTTGCCGAGAAATACCAGCTGTTGAAGAGGGTTGAAGGCCGCAATGAACCCGACTGGGCAACCAAGATCCATATTGCCACGGTTCCCTGCTATTACCATAATTACCTTATGGGCGAGCTCCTGGCATCACAACTGTACTATTATATTGTAACAAATGTGATCAGGAGTGAGGACTTCAAATTCCAGAGCTACTCAAACAACAAGGCTATTGGCGAATACCTTAAAGCAAAGATCTTCATGCCTGCCAATAAGTATTACTGGAATGAGATGATCGAAAAGGCAACAGGAGAAAAGCTTACGGCCAAGTATTATGCAAAGCAGTTTGTGAAATAGCCCTGCGAAAAAAAGCACCGGTCGTCGGCCGGGGCTTTTTTTTATCTGTTGACAAGAATTTTTCGTACTACTCTGTTGTCGGCATTACGCAAGACGATAGTGTAAACTCCTGCCGGGACATTTCCCAGGTCAACAGGAGTTACTTTGCTACTGTTTATGGTAATGGTTTGACCACCGTAAATCTTTATACCAAGATTGTTAAAGACTTCAAGTTTGTATAAAACAGTTGTTTCACTGCTTATTGTAATGCTGAATCGCCCATCATTGGGAACAGGACAGATTTCTACGTTACCGGCATTTTTCTCATCTATACCTACCCATACGATATAAAGTTTGTTGGATGAATCGGATTCACAGCCACTAAGTGTAACAATAGTCCAATACGTTCCTGTGGCCTGAACAGTGTAAGTCTGGGCGTTGGCTCCGCCAATGGAATTCCCATCCTTGTACCATTGGTTCCCTGACGAAGCGCTGGAAGTGAGCAAATAGCCGTTGGCAGTAATTGAGGGAGTGTCAGGAGCAGGGTTCACAATAACGCTGAGACTTGAGCCCGGACCGTCACCGCAGGCATTATTTCCCACAACGCTGATAGTTCCAGAAACAGCGTTAAAGGCAAAGTTTACTGTAATGATATTCGTGCCGGAACCGGCAACAATGGTTGCCCCGGAAGGCAGACTCCAATTGTAGTTTACAGCTTCAGGAATAACGTCTACGTAATAAATATTGCCCTGGGCTCCTGCACAGACCGTTGAAGGACCATTGATAGTACCTGCGGCTGAAGGTAACTGGTAAACGGTGATATTGAGAATAGTGGGACTCTCAGGCAGGCATCCGTTTGCATTGCTATAAGTAATACTGAGGGTCTGAGCACCGGTAGCGGCCCAATGGACCTGAACGGAACTTGTACCTGTACCGGATACGATAGTTCCGCCTGAAGAAATTATCCAGGTATAATTGGTCATTCCGGTTTCGGTGGAATAAGTGTAATTTGTCGAACCAATGCAAGTGCTGGCAGCGCCTGTAATTGTCGGAACCGGTGCAGGATTAACAGTCACTGCTTTTGTTGAAGAGGGTCCTGAAGTACAGGAGTTGGTTCCTGCAACAGTGACATTCCCTGATACGGCCCCGGAAGAAAAACTTACTGTTATTGAATTTGTTCCTGACCCTGCTGTTATGGAAGCTCCGGCCGGCAAGGTCCAGGTATAGCTTGTGGCATTTGCAATGGTTGGCACAGCGTAGATAACACCCGTCTGGTTCTGGCAAACCGTAGAAGGCCCTGTGATTGTCCCTGCTGCTGCAGGAGGCTGACAAGTAGTAAAAGTCATATCGGCCCCGTAGGTTGTGCCAACGGAGTTAACTCCAACACAGCGGAAGTGGTATGTAGTTACAGGATTCAAACCGGTGATGTTGGCATAGACGGCTGTTGCGGTGGCTCCTGTGACAGTCGATGGAGTCGCGGTTGCCGTATTACCGTATCCCGTATTCAGTCCCCAGTTGAAGGTCACTGTAGTGCTTAGATTATTCGCATTCACCGATCCGTTAAGTGTTGCCTCGTTCCCGGTAATATTCGTGGCTGCAAGGGTTGTCACTAAGGGAGGCAGGGGAATCTGTCCTGAAATCGTAATCAGCAATGAATCTTTTACGGTAACATCCTGAACAGCGGTAGCTTTGGCATAAACCGTACCGTTTGCAATTGCAGTCACAAGTCCGCTGGAATTGATTGAAGCCTGCCCCGTTACCGGCACAATGTCCCATGTAACAGTCTGGTTGGCCGAAGCAGGATATACTGTTGCAATCATCTGCAATGTGCCCCCTAGAGTCGTGATTGTAGCCGGTACGCTTCCCTGGGTAGCAACCATTAAACCAATCAGACCTCCAATGGAAACTCCCTGGGCATAACCCATATAGCCTGATCCCCTGTTCTCGGTCCATACACCGGCACATCTGTTAGGTCCATCCGGAGTAAACCCAAAGCGCATTTTTGCATTAGATCCCGTTGCAGTAGTCGAACTTAACTCAACCCTGTCGCCCGTCCATATAAAATTGCCGTTGGCATCCAGCCTGGTTGCATAGATCTTGTAGTTGACATCATACATCAAAAACAAGGGTGTATCGTATACCAGGGCAAGGTCCCCGCGTTGTTCGTTAGCATTGGAATTAACGGGATAAATAGCCTTTCCTAGATCCGTAAACTGCCGGGCACCAGTGGTCTTCAGGAATTTCTGCATGTAAATGCCATAGATTGTCTGATTATAATCACAAAATGTGCAAACCGACCATACATAACCTGATCCTGGCGTCATATTGATATTAGTTGTTGTCTGGTAATTATCGTATGTGCCAACAGACGTATTGAAATTTGACCCGTTCATTCCCCAGGGGATGGTTCCCGTGGGATTAATTCTCTGAAGAAAGGAGTTAAACCGGTTGCCAACAGAGCTGTAATACCCATAATATGTGGTGTCAGATTCAGCGACAATGGAATAGTACCTGTACGCAGCGGTAGTCTGATTACAGATCTGCAGAGGAGAATACAGGGCAGTCCCATTATTATCAAACATCTGTGCATATAAAGTAGTATACATACTGCCTTTCTGATATACCATGGTGAATTTACCGGTTGTATTGGCAATTATCTGACCACGGGTTGTTGTAGACGTCCCGACTACTATCTGGATTGGTGTTCCCCATGCCAGAGTCCCGCTGGTCGTTATTTTCTGAAGGTTCAGTGTATTGCCGGCATCTCCATTCCATACTACAGCCACTTCCCCATTGCTTAATGTAACAGGATAGGGGGCGAGTCCGCCACCCAGTACAATACCGCTTGCACCCCACAGTTGGGTTCCTGACTGTGATATTTTATACACTACCGACTGCATGGGCCCTGATCTCTGGTCCTGGCACCCGATGATCAGATTATTTGAACCGTCCACACATACATTGAATACAAAGGTGGCGGAACCTGAAGGCTGGTTGCTGACAAGCATTCCATCCGCGCCAAGCAGTTTGTAACCGTTCGCATCGATCAATTGAGCCCTCATATCGTAATTACCGGTATTTTGATGGTAAAATGCAATCCAGGTTTTCCCATCGGTGGTTGCAACTGACTGTATATCTGCAGTCGGGAGCCCTGATATCAGGATGTTTACGGAAGTATTAGTGTTCCATTGTGCCTGCATCCTGAACGGGAGAAGGATCGGGAGGATGGCCAAAGTGAGGCAGGCCAGTGTATGCACCTGGCGGAGCTGATGTTGAAGATTTGTTTTCATTGTATAGGCTAATTTTGTTTGGCTATTACAAGGTAGTAATTCTTACGGCCTTTTTGTACAAGCATGTACTTGTTATTTAAAAGGAAAGTGTCGTTGAGTTGCAAGTCTTCAGCAACTTTTTGTTTGTTAACCTGGACTCCGCCTTCCTTCAGCATTCGCCTTGCCTCGCCATTGGAGGAGAAGATCCCGGTTTTCTGGGAAAGGAAATCAATGATACTGATTCCGGAATTGAGATCGGAACCGGAAATTTCACATTGGGGTACTCCTTCAAAAACTGATAATAAGGTTTCCTCTGAGAGTTTTCTCAGTGATTCGTTGGTTCCTTTTCCAAAAAGGATCTCGCTGGCTTCCACGGCAGCATGATAATCTTCTTCGGAATGCACCCTGATAGTAATGTCTTTGGCCAGGGTCTTTTGGAGCGCTCTTAAATGAGGCGCTTGATTGTGTTCAGCCATTAAGGCATCAACCTGGTCCTTTGTGAAAAGAGTGAATTTTTTTATGTACTGTGCAGCGTCTTCATCGGATGTATTGAGCCAGAACTGGTAAAATTTATAGGGGCTTGTCTTTTTCGGGTCGAGCCATACGTTCCCGTCTTCCGTCTTCCCGAATTTGCCGCCATCGGCTTTGGTAATCAGCGGACAGGTTAGGGCATAGGCCTCGCCACCCAGTTTACGTCGGATGAGCTCGGTACCGGTAACGATGTTGCCCCATTGATCGGAGCCCCCCATCTGCAGCCTGACGTTTTTATGTTCGAACAACCAGCAAAAGTCGTAGCCCTGAACCAGCTGGTAGCTGAATTCGGTGAAGGAGATGCCTGAGCCGGAATTCATACGGTTTTTTACTGAGTCTTTTGCGATCATATAGTTGACCGTGATATGTTTGCCCACATCACGAAGGAAATGCAGAAAGGAAAAATCCCTTGTCCAGTCGTAATTATTGACCATCTCGCCGGAGTTAGGGTTGCATTTGAAATCAAGAAATTTTTCGAGCTGCTTCTGAATGCAGTTTTGGTTATATCGGAGGGTAGCTTCGTCGAGCAGATTTCTTTCTTCGGATTTCCCTGATGGGTCACCTATCATTCCCGTGGCTCCGCCGACCAGGGCGAAGGGTTTATGTCCGGCTCTCTGGAGGTGGACCAGCATCATGATTGAGGCGAGATTGCCGATATGGAGAGAATCGGAGGTGGGATCGTATCCGATGTAAGCTGAAGTCATGGTTTTGGCAAGTTCTTCCTCGGTACCCGGGGTCATGTCATGGATCATCCCCCTCCACCTCAATTCTTCAATAAAGTTCATTCTGATCGATTTTAAAGCAAAGGTATGAATTGGGAAGCTTATACGATGTATTAATGAACACATATGAAATAAACAATGACGTGCATAATCACGAGCACATCAAAGGAACCAGAACTACATGACGGGGTTGTTATTTTGAGAAAAGATGATAATACAGTGTTGGAATCAGTATCAATGCAAGAAATACAGGTGCAAACCAAATACCGATGCCATTTCCTGAATGAAGAGCAAGCCTTATTGTAGAAACCGAAATATAAAATAGCCCCAATATGACAATCATCTTAGTATACCTGATAAGGCGGACCCTCATGTTAAACTGGCTCTGTGTATGCACTCTCCTCAAAAATCCCGGAGTACCGCGAAACTGCAAGAACTTTTCCCCTATCGGCAAGGCAAAATGCAAAAGAAGTGAAATGCCAGGAATAATCCACACCTGGTTACGGCTTCCATACTCCTTAGGGTTTCCGTAATAATCAAAATGCACAGGTATTGTTGCCGGCAGTTTGGAATAATGATACATGGTAAAAGCGAACATGGCAACAAGTCCGGTTAACGATATGAACTCCATCAGCCAGTCCTGGGGCGTCATCTCAGGCCATGTGAAAGACCTGCCGATGTTCAACTCATTTGACCGTTTTGATAAATTTAACCACTTCATCTTCAAAATTTTTATCTAAGGGCAGATCGGCATTGGTATAAACCTTCGTCACCTGTTCCATTTTATCTTTCGTATCAGTATCTTTTAAAACATGGTTCATGTGCCGGATAAACTTTAACTCAGCTTTAGGATTTGCTTTGGATAAAAGCTCAGCATCAAATACTGAAACCTGAATATCCATATCCCCCTGGATAATCAGTACAGGCATCTTTAACTTCTTGATTTCTGCCTGAGGATCATATCTGAACCATGAGATCAGATAGGGTTGCAGACTTGGGCGAAAAAATGAATTCAAGTCAGCAGGAACATTTCCTATAGTATCACCCTTTTTCAGCTTATCCAGAAGAGGGAAGATCTGGTCTTTGGCATCCTGGGGTAAAGTCCCGAACTGTTCTTTCAGAATTTCATCGGCAGGCCTTCCTGATCCTGAAATTGAGATATAGCCGTTTGCTTTTGTCTGGTTGCATGCGATCATCCCAATCAGAGAACCTTCGCTATGCCCTGCCACAATAATCTTTGAAAAGCGCTTGTCTTTTACCAGCAGCTCAACCCAGCCTTTGGCATCCGAAATATAATTTTCGATGTGCAGATCGCTTTCCTTTGTCGCCGCAGACTTGCTGCCTGCAATACCCCGTTTATCATAACGTACGGAAGCAATTCCGTTTTTTCGCAGTTCTTCAGCCAGCAGTTTGTAGCAATTACTCGTATTTTTCAGGGCCGGGGGGGAGTTACCATCCCTGTCGGTAGGCCCGGAACCTGCAATAATCAAAACGACCGGAATTCCGGACGCCTTATCTGGTAAAGTCAACGTACCCATGATATCACCGGAAACTGTTTTTAATACGATATCCGATTCATAAGGATTTACAGGTTTGTTAATTACCTCCATCTTTGTCCTTTCAAGAATCAAAGGCAATTTTCCTCCTCCCTGAATCCAGAAGCCCGTGATAGTATCCATGGCTTTATTTACGGTTCCCTGGTATAAAATCCCAAGGGACCTGGCATTCAAAGAGAGTTCAGAACCATTCAGGCTTGCTTCATCAATCTTGAGACCCATAGCGTTCTGGTCAGGGCTGTCGAATGTCGAAGTCATTTTCCCTTCATTTCGCAGGATGTGAAATACGATTTTCAGTTTCACACCCTGTACATTTAAATATCCCGCCCAGTCTCCTGTTACTTCCTGGGCATTCATCCCGCTTGCGGCAAGCAAGAAGATGAATAACAATATGATCTTTTTCATTTGCTAATATTTTTCGCCCGGCTGGAAGGATGACGTTTGGCATCCTTCAGTACCTTCTCGATAATCCATTCAATCTGCCCGTTTACACTGCGAAACTCGTCTACAGCCCACTTCTCCAGCGAATTGTAAACCTCCGGGTTAAGGCGTAAAACAAATGTTTTTTTCTCAGTCATCATTCTATTGATGAAGAGTTCCTGTATTGACCACAGGTGTCGTGTCTTTGTCAGAGCAAAGTACAACCATCAGGTTGCTTACCATAGCAGCTTTTTTGTCTTCATCCAGTTCAATGATCTGCTTTTTGCTCAGGGCGTTAAGAGCCAGTTCAACCATGCTTACAGCGCCTTCCACGATCTTTGTCCTTGCAGCTACAACAGCCGTAGCCTGCTGGCGACGCAACATTGCACCGGCAATTTCTGACGAATAAGCGAGGTAAGAGATCCTGGCTTCCATAACATTTATACCTGCCATTGCAAGCCGTTCTGCGAGTTCTTTCTCAAGAGCCTGATGAACTTCTTCACCTCCTGCCCTTAGGGTGATCTCCTTTTGCTCGTCATCAAAATTGTCATAAGCATAATGACCTGCCAGTTTACGTGTAGCCGATTCACTTTGGATATCGACAAAATGAGCATAATCATCGACTTCAAAGGCAGCCTTATAAGTATCCTCAACCTGCCATACAAGTACGATCCCGATCATGATCGGATTGCCGAGCTTGTCGTTGACCTTAATAGGCTCCCTGTTGAGGTTCCTGGCCCTGAGTGTGATCTTCTTTCTTACAAAAAAGGGGTTCACAAAGAAGAACCCGTTCTTTTTTATTGTCCCTTTGTATTCTCCGAAAAGTACCAGTACAAACGATTCATTCGGATTGATCACAATAAGGCCTTTCGCCATAAAAACAGCGGCGATGACAAGAATTCCGGCAATGATCATTGGAGCGGGATTCTCATTTGCATTCACCATGAGGATGATAGCAGTTACAACAAGAATAATTATTACCAGTACACTGAGGTAACCTGATAATATCGATTTTTTCTCTTTTTCCATGATATCAAAATAATATTAAAATGATTTTGCAATAATACGATAAATGGAATGGCAAAGTCAAGTTTTTTGTAAAATATTTTTTCTTATTTGTCGCTGAACCTATGACGACGTGATGAGCTATTGCGAAGCAGCTCACACAAGCCGCCCTGGCTGCAAGCGATTCATATGAAAAGAGCTACAACCTGAACTTGATGCCCAGATTGATACTGGCTGTGCTGAAGGGAACGGTTTTACGGAGTTCCTGGCGGGGTTGGGTCTGGTCGATTATTCCGTTTACATTCTTCTCCCATACAAAATCTGCTTCCTTCTGCCAGGTGGTAAGCTCCGAAAGCCTGTCCTCGCCGTTAACAGTGTATTTCACAATCTGGCTGTGGCTTGGAGACCAGGTAGCATGAGAGAACTGAAGTTCGATATAAAACGTGACCACGTTTGTTAAAGTGAAATTTACACCGCCTGCTGCAGTATACCCCAGTGCAACCCCACCGTAATAGTCGTTATAAATCTGTTTATTCTCCGGGGGGTTCGTAGTAGAATTATCCTGTGAATACTTGGCAACCAGGTTAGGTAAAACTCCGATCTGAAATCCGAAACGGGCATAAGGATTGATTTTTTTCAATCCGGCTGAAATTACAATAGACGGTATCACACTAAGCATTCCCCCTCTTACTTTTACCGTTGCCTTACTGGCACCGATAAGATGAACCACCGAATCACCTTTCGTTGGCAATCCAAGAAATTCGGTAACTGCAAGTTCAACTGCTATATATTTGTTGAACCAATACCCAAAGGCCAATGATCCGTTAAAGCTGCTCCCGAGGCCAACAGGCACTACGGTTACAGTCTCGTTACCAACGTCCCCGGAATACTTGTATACCATGTCAAAGGAGGAAGCTGTACTGATGCCACCGCCCAGTCCGATCCCGATGTAAAATTTCTGAATTCTTTTTTTCTGCGGTTGTAGTACTTCTTGGTCTTGTGCCACGGCCGACCAGGTCATCAGCAAAATAAATATAATCAATACTGTTTTTTTCATAATGATTGATTTTGATGAAAGTACGCTGTGTAAATATCGTTTATGCTAAGATATGAAGAATTGCTAAAATTTTAACAACTGTAAGAAAATATTTTTTTATGTGGAATAATTTTAATTAAACATATGTTTATCCGGATTGTAACGTTTATTTTTATCAGATAAATCTTTTCTATGAAAAACCTGATAGTTGCTTTTTTTATCGTTTGTTATGCCCCATTGCATGCGCAGGTCATCGATGAACTCAAAGCTGCGGATGTCATTGCACTGAATGCCCCGGATTCCTGCCAGTCTTCGGTAGCTGTACTGGGAAGGTATTTCGCAACAGCCTTTAAAGACCCAACCTTCAGGCTCAGGGCGATCTATACATGGACTGCCATGAAGATATCCTATGACGTTGCAAACATGGGAAATGTGAATGCGGCTACTCCGTTCAATGAGATGGTGAATAAAACGATGCAGACAAGAACAGCCGTCTGCCAGGGCTATGCTTCAGTGTTTAAAGCCCTTTGCGATGCCTGCGCGATCAGGGCTTATGTGGTCAACGGGTATACCCGCCAGAACGGCCATATCAATGACATCAGCCATGCATGGATTATAGCGGGTTTAGACAGTTCATATTACGGTTTTGACCCTACCTGGGGAGGCGGATACATGAGCAATAGGAATTATGTGAAGCAGTTTAACGAGCAATTTTTTATGATCAAACCTCAGAACCTGATTCAAGACCATATGCCTTTTGACCCCATGTGGGAATGTTTAAATTATCCTGTTAACAACCTTGATTTCAACAACGCAAAAACAATACCTGCAAACGGTACTGCTTTTTTTGCCTGTACCGACAGTATTAATGCTTACCTGGTTCTTGGCTCAAAAGAACAATGTTTAGCGGCACTCCGCAGACTTGAAGTTGCCGGGGTCATAAACAACCTTTTAATGGAATGGTCGAAGTACCTCAGAGGTTGCATTGCAAACGAAAACCTTAATGCGGTTGTTTCTGAAAAAAATAAATATGTAAGGATGTTCAACGATGCCGTTACGAGTTACAACAATTGCATCTATGCCTTTAACCAGTATGCCGATTACTGGAACACCCAATTTACACCATCTAAAGCTGAACCTGAGATCGTTGGCATGCTGGATTTATGTTATTCCTACCTTGATTCCTGTAAAAAGAACCTGGCAGAAGTAATTGCAGGGGATCCCGACATGAAACAAAGTACGGACCAGCTGAAACTGGCTATTGACGTTGCCCAGGATAATCTGGATAAACAGAAGATTTTCCTGAAAATTTATTTCAATACAGATCCCCCCTCACGTCCACAGCTTTTTCAGAATTATAGCGGGGCCGGATTCCCTACCAGGAAATGATCAGGCGTAAAGGAGAATAATTATTGCAGGGATAATGATCCCTATAAGAGCGAGGGCTGCTCCTCTCCATTTAATGCCGTTCTTCCCTCTCAGAATGAAGAGCCCCGTAATGGCCAGCAATATCATGGCAACCGCGTAGGCATCGGAGAACCAGGTAAACCACCGCTTGATATTATTGTAATGCAGGAGGTTGAATTCCTTCAGGACATACCTCGGGGTTTTCTCTTCAAGTTCGGCTTTCCCGTTGTTCAGGTCGATATAAAGGCTGCCGTTATCGAAGAAGATCTGCACATACCCTCTGCCAGTTACGAAGCTTTTGAAATGCTTTTCTTCATGAACCTGTTCAAGGGTTTTCAGGGCATAAGCCTTGTCGGGAACTGCATTTAAAGGCAATGCAACAATAAGTTGTTCATATCTCTTGCTGTAGTCAGGATGGACAAAATCACCCGATTTGAAATGGTTAAGAATGATGCCCGACAAGGCGTAAATGATGGTCATCCCGAAAAAGAAATATCCGAGATCGCGATGGATAGCGTTGTTCCATCGCCTCAAAGTCTTGGGCTGCATATTATTTTACTACTGTATAGGAAATAGCTTCAATTGAATAGAAAGAAAGATGGTCTTTCCCGCTTTTCTTCAGATCGTCGCGGAGGGAATTGATCTCATCCAGCTTTTCTTTTGTTCCCTGGTCCTCATGGCCTTTAGCTCCTGTGTGTATACCGGTATTGTGATCCTCAGCAGGTTTCTTCACTTCAGCTTCCCATTCATTAAGATATTTGGCGTCGACCCTTTCTTCCTTCAGGATCCCGAGTACTTTAACACGGCTTCCGATAAGGCTTTCGTCGAATTTAGGGATGTTATTTCCAGTGGTCACCTCAACCCTGATGGTGTCGGAGCCATCTACCAGGAACATACGCTTTCCGCCATGTTTGCAGGTATGAAGAACCATACCTTCGATACGGATTGGTTTCTCAACGTATTTTGCGGCTGAATCTATGAAAGATTTTACAGCAAGAGTGGCAGTGTCGGCTTTTTTGGTTTCAGCATCTTTGGTAGCCTGGTTGCAGGAGGCAAACAGGAACAGGAAAGGAATAACAAGCAGGAAGAGATTTTTAATCATGATTTCAGGTGTTAAAATACAGGACAAAGTTCCTGATAATTTGGCAGAAATCAAAATCTTGCCGTACTTTGGACAATGACTCAGCGAATCAATACGGTATTATTTTTCCTGATGTTATTCGCGACGCTTATTACTCCCTGGGACAGCAGAAAATGGCTTGAGTTCAGTGATACTGAGGATTATATTCACCAATCCAAAATTCCTCTTACAACACGGGAGTTCTGGGCCCCGCATCATTCCGGAACATTCTATCCCCGGCCTTTTACGGTTCCTTTGCTGTATAAACTGGCCGGCGGCGAACCTGCCAGGATCGTCATCATGCAAAAATTCATTCACTGCCTCAGTGCATGGTTCCTGGTGTTTTCATTACTGCTGCTGATCGGTACGGAAGTGTTCTCTTGTTTACTGATGATATTCATATACATGCTGATGTCGTGGTGGACCATTTCAGGCTGGACTAACCAGGTCCTGTCGGAATCCATTTCATTATCACTCCTGTTCTGCTGGATAGCTTCTTTTATCCTGGCCTGGAAGCGGAAGAGATGGTATTACTGGCTTGCCCATGTCCTGATAACTATATTATTTTCCTTTACCCGGGATCTCTGGCCCTATCTCCTGGTATTCTTTTATCTCCTGGTGTCTTTCGCAGCCTGGTTGCAGGAGCGGCCCCTTTTAGTCCCTGCCCTGCTAATGATCTCTGTAGCATTCATCCTTTTCTTGGTTCAGCAGAATACGGCTAAAACAGGTGACCGGTACCGTCTTCCCCTGATCAATACCATTGCTGCCAGGATCATCAGCAATCATGAGTATACCGCCTGGTTTAAATCTAAAGGGATGCCCTGTACCGACAGCCTTGAAATAAAATACCGGAAAATTGATGTAAACGTTGACACTGACCGTCATAAAATATGGGACCTGTATTATAATCGCAATTATGAATCTTTGTGGATATGGATCCATGATAAAGGGAAGACGGAATACATGAAATTCATGCTTACGCATCCGGCATATACCTTGCTATTTAAGGAATCAAAGCAACAAAGGCAGCGAATCTTTGCTTATGATCTCTGGTACTCCGGTGAGGTTGCCGGATACAGTAAGTCAATGCAAAAACTATTCCCGATTTTCAACCTATGGTGGTTGTGCATATGCAACTTCCTGCTACTTATTCAATTTTTCCGCAGAAAAAAACTTATCCTGATTTTTCCCGTTATCCTTTCACTGGTTTTCCTGATGAACGTGTTTCTTGCCTATAATGCCGATGCCCTCGAAGTTGAACGCCACCTGTTTATAACAATGGTCGTGATCCAGCTTATCGTATTCATTTCACTGGCAATCCTGGGAGACTCTTTAATAAACAGATCAACTAACACCAAAATCTCATGATTCTTGTTACAGGAGGGACCGGACTTCTGGGGTCCCATTTGCTTTTTGATTTGGTAAGTGCAGGTAAGCCCGTTCGCGCCATCAAACGAAAAACCAGCAATACCATAATGGTAAAAAAGGTATTTTCTTATTATTCTGGTAAAGCGGATGAGCTTTTCGGGAAGATCGAATGGGTGGATGCTGATATCATGGATTTCGTGACCATGGATGATGTGCTGGAAGGTATCGATGATGTTTACCATGCTGGTGCCGTTGTGTCCTTTTATCCGAAGGATCACAAAGCCATGCTGAAAGTGAATATTGAAGGAACTGCCAACCTGGTCAACCTTTGCATTGAGAGGAAAGTAAAAAAATTCTGTTATGTGAGCTCTGTGGCCGTGCTCGGCAGGGCTGTGAATGAAGGAATTTCGGATGAAACAACATACTGGCAGCCATCGAAAAAGAATTCGGTTTACGGCCAAAGCAAGTACGGGGCCGAACGTGAGATCTGGAGGGGAATTGAAGAAGGGCTGAATGCATATATTGTCAACCCTTCGGTTATTCTCGGGCCGGGATTCTGGGGCGGAGGCAATTCGGGACTGTTCACTCTTGTGTGGAAAGGCCTGAAATACTATACCCGGGGGGTCAACGGATTTGTGGATGTGAGGGATGTCTCAAAGGCCATGGTCCAACTTATGGAAAGCGATATTTCGAAGGAACGTTTTATCGTTTCTTCAGAAAATTGTTCCTACCAGCAGGTCTTTGAATATATGGCAAAATATCTTGGCAAGCCGGCTCCTTCAATAAATGTCCCACCAGCTCTTACAGGGATTGCCTGGAGGGTTGAAGCGGTGCGCAGTTTTATTATGCGAACTTTACCGGAGGTAACTAAGGAAATGGCAATCACGACCACTATGGTTTATACTTATTCAAATGAAAAATTAAGGAAGGCTTTAGGGTTTGAATTCAAGCCGGTGGAACAGTCAATAAAAGAGATCTCTGAATATTTTCTCAGGGATCATAAGCCGTGATTTTCGCTTTTCGCTACCTCGCTGCATTCTCCCTACTGCGGTATATTATTCTTGTAATGATAGTACCTGTTGATGATATCGTCCACAAATCCTTCCATGGTATAATCCGAAGTATAATCGTTCACAATATCTGTTTTCGCATAGGGATCTTTTTTCGAACGCCTGAGCAGGTAGTATTCCACGTTGCCGTCCCAACGATTGGGGTCCCTGCCGTATTTTTCAGCTTTTTCCCTGGCCAGCAGGACCCTTCCTATGCCAACATTATAGGCAGCAAGGATAAATTTGATGCGGTCTTTGGGGTTGGTGATCTCATACGGAAGTTGTTCATCGAGATGTTTGATATAGCGCACACCTGCATCCAGCTGCTGGGAAGGAGTAGAAATGCTGTCCATCCCCATTTTCAATGCTGTTTCAGGCATAAGCTGCATTAAGCCGTAAGCACTCCTGGAAGAGACCTGGCCCAATCTGAAATTTGATTCCTCATAAACAAGGGAAGCCAGTAACCGCCAGTCCCAGTGAATTTTCAGGCTTAGTTCCCTGAGTTCCTTATCAAAGGGGGATATCTGGGAGCCTCTAAGGGAAACATAATCACTTCTCATATTGGTCACTATCTTCTGGTTGGCGAAGTATTCAAGATAGGTTTTTTTGAGTTCCCCCGATTTTTTCGACTCAGCCAGCCATTCGTCGAGTTTCATCAGCAAAGTATCGGAATTATGGTTCACTCCCCAGGCATAGGCATAAAGGGGAAAGACCACGACCGAAGCATCCAGGTTCTGGTAATACCGTTTATAAACCATGGCTGTGTTTTCAGGGCAAAGCAGATAAGAAATACTGCCTTCGGAAACCTTCCTGATCAGTCCTTCCTGGGAGATATCGGGATCCTCAATCAGGGTGGGACGCTTGGAGGTATGCTTCAGGAAAGAACGGTAGTAGGGCGACATGAACTCATTTCTCCTGGCATGAACCGTGTCTTCCTTTGTAAAGTCCTCAAGGGTTTTAATGACTTTCGGGCTGTGATTTTTCCGCTGAAGCAGGATCAGCCGGGTTTCCCCTAAAATTCCGGTGTAATGGACCAGCCTCCTGCCTTCCGATGAAACAGGGAGGTTCAGGGCGATCACATCCGCTACATTATAATAAAGATAATAATACAGCTTTGAGATGTCTTCAGAGGCAATGATCTTGAGAGGCACACCAAGGTAATCGGCAAAAGATTCAAGAAGGTCGAGTTGAAACCCAGCAGGCTCGCCGCGGTAAAGAAAATAATTCAGGGTGTTGCGATCGGTTAGTGCCAGCAGATAACCCCTTTCACGTATCCGCCTGATAGCATCCTTTTTCTCTTCTTCCCGGTAGAAGATTTTATGGGTAATATAAACAGCAATGCCTATAAGGGCCACTCCCATCAGGATGGTCCTGAACCTTCGAATGAAAATGCTTAATTTGGTCAATATATTGTTATGCTACTTTCCGGTATCTCCAGACAGCCAGGCTAGACATGACGATGGCAAAAACGACCAGTGAGTAGAAATGCGGGCTGATATCAGTAAATGTAGATCCTTTCAAGAGTACCATCCTCATGATCTTGATGAAATACATCAGGGGGTTTAACCTGTCGATCTGCTGTGCCCACCCGGGCATGCTTTCGATGGAGGTGAATAACCCGCTCATCAGTATAAATACCACCATGAAAAAGAACGTTACCAGCATTGACTGTTGCTGGGTGTTCGTAACGGTCGACACAAGCAATCCGACCGACAAAATTACAAAAAGATAAACTCCCCCCGACAGGAAGATAAGCCAGAGGTTCCCAACCATCGGAATATCAAAGAATAGCTTCCCAATGAAAAGTCCGAATGCAAGCTCAAAAAGGGCAATGATCCAGAATGGAGTAAGCTTACCGGCAATGAACTGAATTTTGCGGATTGGTGTCACGTTGATCTGTTCTATTGTGCCGATTTCCTTTTCGCGCACAATGTTCATACCCGACAGCAGCAGGCCGATTATAGTTACGAGCAGCACAAGGATGCCAGGCACCATATAGGTTTTATAGTTTAGTTTCGGATTATACCAGTAACTGTATTCGGTCTGAATGTTTTTCAGGCCCGC
>JAPLDK010000061.1 GCA_026391775.1 Bacteroidota bacterium | reverse complement strand
CCCGGGATATATTGGGTGAGGGTAAGCAGGGACAGTTGCGCGGTGCAGGATACTACATTTGTTCATGACTGTTCAAACCAGGTATATTTTCCTGGGGCCTTCAGCCCCAACGGTGACGGGCTGAACGATTATTTTCACCCTATAGGCCCTGCCCTTTCCACTTTCAGACTTACGATTTACGACAGATGGGGACAGCAGGTCTTCACCACAAACAACCAGGAAACGGGCTGGGATGGGACCTCCAAAGGCAGCTCCTGTCCTGTAGGTGTATATTCATACATCGCAACCTATGAATTATCCGATACATCGGGCACGTCAGGAAAGGTTCATGGCACAGTCACATTATTGAGGTGATTATCCATCCTACATTCTTGCTTACTTTGTGTCATAGAATTTCCCAGCTCAGGCTGATGTGAAGATGCGAGTGAAATCACCATGAAAAAAACTTCATTACTTCTTTTAGAACCTGAAGTAAATAAACGGGCTGAATCCCGTTGACGTAATCGATGATAGAGACAGAACGAACAGCAGCATTGCGAAGATCGAAAAGCCTATGAGGAGCGCGTTTCCGGGCTTATCATAAAGCCTGCCCTGCCAGATCTCCACCTTTTTACTGAACCCGATAAATGAAAACACAGCTGCAATCACCAGAATCGTCCAGAACTTGGGGTTGAGCCAGATATCGTTATCCCCTCCCCTGAAAGCAAACATCCGCCTGATGAAAAATTTAAATGATTCCAGGTTTTCGCTGCGGAATAAAACCCATCCGAAGACCGTGATAAAAAATGTAACGATCACACTGGCGACCCGGCCGGCCCTTTTATAATATTTAAGCAGGAACAAGCGGTCAAAGATCAGGAACAGTCCCTGGTATACGCCCCACAGAATGAAGGTCCATGCAGCCCCATGCCAGAAACCGCAAAGCAGGAAAGTTACCGAAGTAGCGATCAGGTAAATAACCTTATCGGCCCGTATTCCCAGATATTTTTCTTTGGGCAGCTTCCGTCTTTGGGCAGCTTCCGGGAAGTTGAATATGCAAGCGGGAGAAATATATAATCGCGGAACCAGCTTCCCAAAGTGATATGCCAGCGTTTCCAGAATTCGGTGATGGATCCCGAAACGTACGGACTGTTGAAATTCTCGGGTAGCCTGAACCCCATCATCCGGGCAATGCCAATCGCCATATCGGTATACCCGCTGAAATCGAAATAGATCTGAAAGGTATAGGCGATGGCCCCGATCCAGGCCAGTCCGCTCGACAGCTGTAAGGAATTCATTGCAAATATCACATTCACCTGCTCTCCCAGCACATCGGCTATCAATACTTTTTTACCCAGGCCTATGGCAAAACGGAGAAAACCCGTGAGCCTGTCATCAATGTTTTCATTCACCCTTCGGTCGGAGATCTGCAAAGCAATCTCTTTCGGCCTTACTATCGGGCCCGATAAAAGCTGTGGGAACATCAGTATATACATGGCATACTGTTCAAGCTTTTCAAACGGAGTGAACTGCCGCTTGTACACATCCAGTGTATACGCCAGTTTCTGGAAGGTGATGAACGAAATCCCCAATGGCAGCGCTATCTTGATCCAGGGCGAAGGATTCGCGCCGAAATGCCCGAACAGGATATCGAGTTGCTCTATGAAAAAGTTCATGTACTTGAAGTAAAGCAGCAACCCAAGGTTGAGTACAAGTGAAACCCAGAACAGCAATTGCCTCGTTTCACCCTCCTTTATACTCATCCACCGTAACAAATAAAAATCAACAAGCACCGAAGCCAGCAGCACGATCACAAACATGGGAGCGCCCCATGCATAAAAGGCAATGCTGGCAAAAAGGATCCAGTAGTTCTTATACTTTCTGTTGAGCAGCAACAGAATGATCAGGAAAGCCGGCAGGAAATATACAAGGAATAAACTGCTGCTGAATGCCATTTTATTTCTTTTTGCTGTTCATGATCTCCTCGTTGGCCATAAACACCGCATCGCGGTGGATCTGCTCATCGAGCGAAATAGTGTTTTGCTTTGCTTTTTGCCTAACTTTCTCAAGCCAGTCGGGTGTATTTCGTATGCTTTTCTCGAACTCCTTCACCCGGTCGCCGTCGGAACTCAGCCCCTGCCAGGTTTGCTGTACGAAACCATATCCAACGTTTCCGTATGCGGCATTGGTCTGTATGAGGACTACCAGGTCCTGGCTCAGAATATCTTTAATATAGTTGAGCTGGTCCGTTGATTTCGGGGCATTAAAAGTCTCTGGATACACGTCCTTATTGTAATACCAGAATTCGCTATTGCTGAACATGTTCGCAATAAAACCAGGGTAATACAGCTGCCAGTAAAAGCTATCGCCAACGAACAAAGCCCTGGGCTTGGGTTTCGCGGTATCGGCAATAAAACGAAACGAGGGATAGGCCAGAGGCGGATAAGCCAGGGGTTTGATCAGATTGAGCGTCCGCCCGATATCATCATCCTCATATTTAGCCTTACTGCTCAACGTAATGCTGTCGATCGCAAGCCTGGGTATATTGAGCCCGAATTTTATCCTCAGGTAATTCATCATCGAATCAATAGCAAGCATTGATCCGTAAGTGCTCCAGTGAATCCCGGTCTTAGGGTATAAGATGTACCTGGAACTGTCCTTCATCTTCAGGAACCAGCCGTTGCAGTCGATAAAATTCACTCCCACGGCTCTGCAGCGCTCAACATAATATGCATAATTTGTCAGTGGTTGCTTCTTTTTAAGATATCTCTGCGGAATAATTTCGGGGTAAAACGTGCCTTTGTCGGGGACAAACAGCACCAGAAAATGCACCTTGGCTGTCTGTTCCAGTTTATCCTGCAAGGCTTTCATCAGCTCCACGTTGCGGTCGATCACAGCCTTCCCTGCAAAATCGTATCCCAGCGAAGCCTCAATATACTGCTGGGCGATGAGGTAGTCCCCGTTGCCAATCACAATTTTGTTGGCATGAAGTATCCTGAATAGCGAAAAATCGATCTGGTTATAAAGCCTCACGAGGTCACTCCTGAAACCGAGGGTATTATTGATGTGATTGCTGTATGCTGATTGGAACGTCCCGTCAAGCCAGCTTTTGTTAGTAAACGAGGGTACCGGATCCTTGGGCACAAATCCTTCCAGTCCCTTGCTGTGAATAAGGCCGGTTTTCTTCTGGACCGCGAAAGCGCATAAAAGGATAAGCACTATAACATATAGTTGTTTCTTCGCGATCATCTATTCAGTATTGATTTCAAGGTCATCCACGTAAAACGTTGTTTTAGCCTTGTTCCAGATATAAACCCTCACTTCAGCCCAGGGATCCATAGTTGCAGGGATATCGAAATTAGCCGGCACAGCATACCACTGACGGGTTGCCGACATAGGGACATCCAAAGGCCTTGACATATACGAAAGGGTAGCTCCGTCCTTACGGATATCACAAATTATAAACGCTCCGGTTGCGCTGCTGCCTGTTTTAAAAACATGATAAGTGACCTTAAGTTTCGTGAGCCGGCCGGACTTCTTCAGGTTATTCAGGTATTCGAAAAAGTACATATTATATTCCTGGTCTTTATTAAACAAGAGGCTGTAGTCGCCCGACTTAGACAACAGTCGGGTTGTTGCTGCACCATTGTTCATGGCTCCGTTTTCAAAATCATTATGGTACGAGTAATCAGGCCTGGAGGGAAGTATTTTTGCCGTGTTCAGCATTCTGCCAAACTGTGTCCAATCCCAGGTCGATCCGAAGAAACATTCCTCGAATGTATAGCTGAGCCTGGAGGTATAAGCTGAACATACCAGTATCAGCACCACCATTGCAACAGCCCGTAATTTACGACTTTTGAAAAGGGTACTCTCCAGCAGAAAGCCAAAAGGAAGGCTGAAAAGTGGAAGGAAGGCTACAAACAAAGGCTGTCCGAACGAACAACCGGAGTACCAGCACCACCATGACGATAGAAGGTAACTCAGGACAAGAAAAATCCCTAAGTTCAGCCAGCCGTTTGCTGCTTTTTTCCTGATCATAATGATCATCCCGGCTATTACAAAAAACATCATCGGGGCATAAATGAACAGGCCGTTCAAAGTAGAAAACCATAATTCGGGCAGTCGCGGTGAAAGCAGGTTCGTGAACCATAATGCGTCCGGCCTGCTTGCGATATAATTTCCGTTGCTGTATTTCCAGTAAGCCATCTGCGGGCATAATACCAGAATGAAAATCAGCAAACACACAAGGGAATACCTGGACTTGAGGAAAAACCCTGCCCTTTCCTTAAACTGCTTAAGGGTCGCAACATCCAGCATAAGCACAACAAAGATCATCAACGCAGCCGCAGGGCTGATCAGGATCTCAAATGAAAGGGCAAATGAGAATACAAGGAAATACAGGTACCTGCCGGGTTCAATTAAAAACTTTTTAAGGAAAAACAGGAATACTGCCGAAAGAAAAAACGTGTAAACCTGGGGCATCAGAGTGGCGGCGACGGAATAATAGAACAAACCCGTTCCGGCAAACAGTAAAAAAACCGTCAAAAATGAAGTCTGGTCCGAAAAATATCCCGAAAGAAATCTCCGTAGTAAAAACAATCCGAGCACCAGATAAAACACAGCAGCGAAATCTGCCATATGATGATAAATTGGAGCAAAGGCCCAATCCTGGGGGATATGAAATATTTTGGTGATAACATGAACACCTATGAAAAATGGCGAAAGCAGAAGGGAGATGCCATAAGTATTATCCGTCAAAATCTTATTGCTCACAGTATCATAACGGAAACCATAACCGGTTTTTTCATCCATTTTTGGAGGAGCCTGCTTCTGGTCCCAATGATAATAAAATGTGGATGGGAGATAGATGTAATATCCGGCGCGGTCGGACCATATCTCGCTTTTCCAGTTAAAATAACCCTTCCCCGAATGAAAGCTAAATGTCAGGAAAATCGCCAGGCCGAAAATGACAATGAAAAAAACAGGTTCAAGCCAGGAGGGCAGCATTTTTTTCATTTCCATTTTATTCAAATTTGATTGTCATATCATCAAAATAGAATTCCCTGCCGTTGGGGTTCCAAATGTAAAAATGAATGACCGCTTTCTGGTCTAACCATTGCGGGACCTCAACGCTACCATTAACTTCGGTGTAAATATCCCGCTTCTTCACGAATTTATCAAATTCAATGGTGTTGAAAAAGATCATGGAACCGGCACTGTCGATGCGGCAGATCCAGCTCGCATGCGTGGAATCGGAACCCGGCGAGAAAACCCATACACTCATACTGATCTTGTGAACCGGGTGGTCAAGGATCGTAGATAGCTCGCGTTTGTAATGTGCATTATCGGGAATATCCCTGGTACAATACGTGGCATATACCCTGGAATGGGGATGTTGCCTTGTAAGGATTACAGGGTCATATCCGAAGGTATTGGAAAAATCGATCGTCCATGTATAGGTCTTCTGAGGATAGTAAACCAGTTCATAATTTTTTAGCTTGATAAAATAGTCGTCCCATGACCACATGCCTCCGGTGAAAATATTATAATGATAAAACTGCATAAGGTTGAAATACACGAGCAGGAAGAAAATAACGGCCATGGATGATTTCACGAAAAGGTTCTTCCAACGGGCGATTGATATGAAGAAATATCCCAGAGGCAGCGCCATGAAAACGGTAAATTCTGCAAGAGGGCGGAACCCGAAACTCCCTCCGTAGAACCAGCAATGCCAGCAGGAAAAAACGTATGATGCCAGGAGGAAAAAGAAAAGAGAAAATATTCCATTCAGCTTTCTCCTCCTGATCATGATAAACATACCAGCCAGTATTAAAAACCATACAGGATGATACGGGAACAGGCCGTTAAATGGGGAGAACCAGACTTGTATCAGCATGGGATGCCCCAAGAAAAATACTTCTCCGGGATAGGAATAGTAAACATACTGCCCCGAAAGGTACTTCCAGTAAAGGAACTGGGGGATCAGCACAATGAACTGGATCACAATATAGATCAGGCTGCGTTTGGGGTTCAGGAAAAAGAGTATCCGTTGCCAAAACTCTTTCAGAGATTTCAAATCCAGGAAGGCAAACCAGAGAATGACCATAATGTTTGTAGGTCTCAGTAAAACTGCCAATGCAAGGCTCAGGCTTAAAAGAGCGAAGATGGTATAGGATTTTTTTCCTCCGTCAAGGTATCTCTTAAGCAGGTAAATAAAGAGACAAAAAAGGAAAAAGGAATAAGTATGCGACATCAAAACCTGATCATAGGCATAGAAGTAAATCTGCGTGCTAAAAGCGATAATCAGGATAACGGTAAGCGACACCGCATGTTTAAAATAAGAGTCCAGGAATTTTTTCAGAAAAAATAATCCCAGGGTAAAATAAAATACGCAGCCGATGAGCATGAATACCTGGTAAAAAGAGGAGAATCCGTCCATTGGCAATTTAAAGATGTATGCAGATGTATGGGCTGCCAGGAAGAAAGGTGTAAGCAGGATCGCCTCGCCGCAGGTGGTTTTAATTTCAACTTTTCCTGTTTTGTCATTCAGGATAAAACCCTCGAATTTCTTTTCGATCTTATAAGGGAAACGGAAAACATCCCAGCCATATATAAACGTTGCCGGCATGTATACATAATAATGAGCGGCATCGGACCAAATTTTTCCCGGGTGCCGTACATGCCCGTCCCGGATATTGTTGTTGATTGTAAGGAAGATGCCGGCGGCAAAGATGATTACAAAGACAAGGACATCCCTGAAACAGCGTGATGATTGTTCAGCTCGCTTAATATGATGTTCGCTGCTTTTCATTTTTGTTCAAACAGTTCAATTTTCAGATTGTCAACATACATTGCCGAATTGCCAGTATACCAAAGGTTGCAGATAATCAAATCGGCCGGGTCATACAAACGTGGAATAACATAATCAAGCTTTACACTATTCCATTTCCCCTTATCCAGGTTCAACTCCTGCAAAGAAATTGTCTTGTACCTGTAAAATTGCCCCTTATGAAGGAGAGTAATGATGAGGTTTGCCGGATTATCCCGGAATCCCGTTTCAGAATAAACTGATGCCGATAAGCGGATTCCCAATGGATAATCAGCGGGCAGTTTTGAGATTTGCAGGTTCAAATCAGGAGTGAACCTCAGGTTGGAATCAAGCTTCATTGCCCCTCTTCCAATGGCAACTATCTTACCCTGTATATGCCCTCCATAACTTCCGGGATCATCTTCAAAGCCAATAAATACTAATGTTGAGATGTTAAATTCGCTTTCATTGGCAAGGTATGACGACATATCGAGGTTGTAAAACTCCTGCAGTATCCTGGTTTTCTCGTTCACATGGGTCTTCAGGAATACTGCCTTGTAATATTCAGGTGTTGTGAACCAGGGGTTAAGTATTTTGTTGCGGTATTGCCAGGTCTGGAAAAGGTTAAGACCGGCAAATGCAGCAAGGATAAGGCAGAATGTTGTCTTTCTAAGCCATCTGCCTTCAAATACCCAGCTAACGAAATAACCAATTGGGATGAAAAGCACTGCAAAGATCTCAGTCATCCTGGCCTGAGAAAAATTGTCGGGCGCCGTCATATCAGGAGTGGAGGCCAGCAGCAATATAAACCCAAGGGAAAACAGAAAAGTTGAATAGAATATCTTCTTATTCCGTTCTGCCAGGATATAGAATCCCGGAATTGCAAACAATATTAAAGGCGTGTAGATCAGCCAGCCGTTTTTAATAGAAAAAAGAACCATCCAGAGCCACGGTGCAACTAAATAGACAGCCCGTTTATGCTGCACATAATCGCAAAACCAGCTTCCTTCAAAGGCTTGCGGAGAGATCAACCTGATTACCAGTCCGGCGCCAAATAAAACGATGATCAGAATGAGTTGCCATAACTGATCTTTAAAAATTTTCCATTTCTGATTGAAGGTTTCTTTGTTGTATGCTCCCCAGAAAATGAAAAGCAGGATCGATGAGAATCCTGCAGGTTTTATGAAGATCAGGCTTCCCATGGCCAGGCCGGCAACTATAGTTTCAATCCAACCCGGTTTTTCGTACCAGCGCTGTGTCATCCATACCACAAGCACCATCAGTGCCAGAAGTATGCTGGCCTGTATGGCACCGCTGTATACCGACATCAGGAATAAGTTCGTCCCCAATGCCATCAACAGCAAAGTCGCGATGGTTGTGCCGGCGGTGAAGTACTTCCGCAGCACGCACCACAAACCGATCAGGGTAATCAAACTGGAAATTGCAACGATCATTGTATGAGCACATCTTTAATTCTCGCATCCTCCTGGTACTCCACATCCGTATTGATCTTCCAGAGGTCGATATCCAGACCCTGGGTGATCTTATCGGCGGCCAGGATACCCATTAAAATTGAATGGTCCTGGTTGTTGTATTTGAAGGCTCCGTAACGCCCGATCGGAATGAGGTTTTCAACCGTATCAAGATAATTCTCAACCTTCTTCAGGTTCACCTGGTAGCCCGTTTCATATACCGGATAACAACGGGGGACCCTCAGTATATAAGAGTTTAATATCTTCGTCTGGAGGGGCACCAGTTTCATAATATGGATCTCCTTTTTCGCCAGCTCCGCAATAGTTTCATCCTGTTCTTTCCAGATAGGGTCATTGTCAAAGGCCCAGAACTCCATGCAAAGAATAGTGGTTTTTTTGTCGCGGTTCAGTTCCTTGCTCCAGTTGCGGAAATTCGTGATACGCCCGTGTTTTACCTCGGGGGAATGCACATAGATCCAGTTATCACTGAACAATTCCATGGAATCCACTTCCAGGTAAGCGAGGATCGTATTCCGGAAATACAGCTTCTCAGCCGCCGAAATCACATCCGCAGGCACATCCTTTAAACCCTTAACCATAATCGTTAGCGGCATGGTTGAGACTACGCGGTCGGCGGTAACAATACTGCCGTCTTTCAGCTCAATCCCGGTAACCTTTCCACTTGCATCCTGGATCACCTTTTTCACCGGCATCTGCAAATTCACCTTCCCTCCATGAGCTGTAATGTATTCCGCAGCCCTTTCATATAATATGCCGGTGCCGTTGTTCGGGTAGGCAAACTGGTCGAGAAGTGTTTTATGCTTGTCTCCCTTGTTTCCGAAGATGGCGCTGATCACGGCCTCCCATAGCGAAAGCGACTTGATGCGCTGTGCGGCCCAGTCGGCATCGATTTTCGAGCAGGGTATGCCCCATAGTTTCTCGGAATAATGTTTGAAGAAGATCTCAAACAGTTTACGCCCGAACCTGTTCGAAACCCATTCCTCGAAAGTCGTGGGGTTCTTATACGGGAACAGTTTTATCCGCAGGTATTCCCATAATATTAATAAAATGGTTGTTGGCGGGAGGTTCCTCAGCACATTGAAAAGCTTGATGGGATAATGGAAGAAACGGTTCCGGTAGTAAATGCGCGTAAGGCGGTTTACCAGCGTATAATCGTCCTTCACAAGCGTAGTGAAGAATTCATTGATGTGTTGTTCCTTGGAGAAAAAGCGGTGAGGCCCCATGTCGACCCTCTGTCCCCAAAGGTCAAAACTCCTCGCCATCCCTCCAACAAAAGGCGATGCCTCGTACACTTCGACATCAATCCCTGCTTTCGTCAGTTCGTAGCCGCAGCTTAAACCTGCCGGACCTGCACCAATAATAAGTACTTTCATTCTTATTCCTCCTTGTTCCCCATTCACGGTTCACGGTTCGCGGGTCACGCTATTCATTATAATATATCCTTTTCACCCTTCTCGATATCCCTGTCATGACTTCGTAAGGAATAGTTCCTGTTGCCTCTGCAAGTTCCGTGACGGGATGGGAATCACCGAATATCACAACCTCGTCGCCTTCATTCACTTTAATACCTGTCACATCCACCATAGTCAGGTCCATGCACACGTTCCCTATGATTGGCGCTGCTTTCCCATTGATATAAACTTTCCCCGCACCGTTTCCCAACCTCCGGTTCAGTCCGTCGGCATAACCGATCGGGATCACCGCAATCAAGCAGTCTTCAATCGCTTTGCCTTTACGGTTGTAACCGATGGTTTCACCTTTTTTAATTTGTTTCAGCTGGATGACGATAGTGCGAAGTGAGCTTACATTCCTCATTTTTTGCTGTTCCTCATCATTTGCCCCGACTCCGTAAAGTCCGATCCCGAGGCGCACCATATCGAACTGGGCCTGCGGGAAACGGTTGATGCCCGCCGAATTCAGAATATGCCTGAGTGCCGGATAGCCGATGGCGGTAATGATGCGGTTGCTCATCTTGTCGAAGGCCTGGATTTGGCTTTTTGTAAATTCGTTTTCGGAAGCGTCTTCGCTTGCTGCAAGATGCGAAAAGACTGAAACTACAGTGATGGATTGATTCGTTACTTCGCTGTTTATTTTCAGCTTCTCTATCAGCTCATCCAGTTCGTCCTCCTGAAATCCCAGGCGATGCATTCCCGTATCCAGCTTGATATGCACACGCACCGCTTCCTGGTTGGAAGTCTGGTTGCGTTTCACAGCTTCTTCCAGCAGAGTAAGAATATGCAGGTTGTATATCTCCGGTTCCAGGTTGTATTTCAGAAGTGTATCCAGGCTTTGCTCCTCGGGGCTCATCACCATGATGGGCAGGCGTATCCCCGACTTCCGCAGTTCAACGCCTTCATCGGCATAGGCCACCGCAAGGTAATCCGCCCTATGGTATTGTAAAAGATTAGCGATCTCGAAACTCCCGCTTCCGTATGAAAAAGCCTTTACCATCGCCATGACCTTCACTCCCGGCTTCAGCAGGGAACGGTAATGGTTAAGGTTGTGGACCATCGCATCCAGGTTGATCTCTAAAACGGTTTCATGCGCCTTCTGTTGCAGCACATTGCTTATTCTTTCAAATTCAAACAATCGCGCGCCTTTCAGGAGTATGGATTCATCATGGAAGGACGATACGGGATAATGCATCAGGAAGTCATCGGTGGTGTAAAAGAAATTCTTCTGCATTTTGAACTTATCGGAATATTTGTTTATATCCCGCCCGATGCCGATAAGTTTGCTTATGCCCTTGCTGTCAAGCAATGCCGCGATCTCGTTATACAGATCGTTCTTGTCCCTCCCGCTCTGTAAGATGTCGGAAAGTATGATGGTTTTTTTCTTATGCTGGTTCTGCTGGATGAGGAAGTCCAGGGCGATGCTCAGGGAATTTATATCGGAATTGTAGGAGTCGTTGATAAGGGAGCAGTGGTTGATGGCGTCTTTCAGCTCGAGACGCATGGCGATCGGGGCCAGAGATGCCAGCCTTTCGATAACGCTCGCAATCTTGGGCCGCATCTTTCGCTCGCAGTCTCGCACCGCGTCATTCGCTTGCATCTTCACACCGCCGCTACAGTTCCGCTGCGCTGCACCTGATGCGGCTTGTGTGAAATGCATCGCTTCTATTTCACGTTCTTCCAAACACAGGATCAATGCAAAACAATGTATCGCATTTTCAACTGATGCATCGTCCGTAAAAGGTATCGAAAACTTCAACTCCTCACCTTTGAATACGGCTGTAATTTCAGTTTTCGATAACGCTTTATTCACATCGCGTATCTCCAGATCTGCGGGTTTGCGGCGGCTCCAGGAAAAGGGGGTGAACGTGCGGTTGGGATCGCAGAATTTTACACAACTGTCGATCAGATCGTAATCGGAACAATACACCACAATTTTGGAATGCTTGAAAAGCCTGAGCTTTTCATCAGCCTTCTGGATTTTGCTCTTGAAATGCTCGTCATGCGCATGGCCTATATTGGTGATGATCCCGTAATCGGGCTTAATGATCTCTTCCAGTTTTTCCATCTCCCCCGGCATGGAGATCCCCGCTTCAAAAATTGCAAGCTGGTTTTCCGTATCCATCTTCCATACCGAAAGAGGGACGCCTATCTGGGAGTTGTATGACTTCGGACTGCGTATTATATTGAAATCGGGGCTCAGCAACTGGTATAGCCATTCTTTGACAATTGTCTTACCGTTACTGCCCGTGATCCCGATAACCGGGATGTCGAACTGGCGACGGTGGTAAGCTGCAAGCTTCCGGAGGGCAATAAGGGTGTCGGGAACAGTAATTGTGATCGTGTGATCACGCCCGCATCTTTGCATCGCTGTGTTCGCTTGCATCTTCACACCGCCGCTACGGTTCCGCTGCGCTGCACCTGATGCGGCTTGTGTGAGATGCTTCGCTTCATCATCACATTCATCACGATCTTTCGATATCAAAAACAGCCTGACCCCCTTCTCGCAGAGCTCCTGAATGTACTGATGCCCGTCGTTCCTGGTTGTGACAATAGCCACAAACAGAGTGCCTTCAGGCCTGATCAAACGGCGGCTATCGATGAGAATATCCCTCACCTCAGTATCATCAGCGGCCCCGGGGAATACTTTCCCCCCGACGATTTCAGCTATTTTGGATATGGTGTACAAGTTCAGGATCTACTTTAAAAACTTCCATGCAGGCATGAGCTGAATTGATTTTTTATCAACTGTAATCCGGGATCAGCGCGTAACGCCAGATCACCCCTCCTTCGGTGGCTCTATTGGTTTTAACTGATTCGCCACAAGTTCATCATACCTCTGCCTGTTCTCAAAAATATCGCAGGCCAGATGAACTGCTGTTCTGAATCCCTCGGCCGAAGCCATGTTCTTTCCGGCAATCTCATACGCTGTGCCATGACCAGGTGAGGTCCGTATCACCGGCAATCCGGCAGTGAAATTGACACCTTCGTCAAATGAAAGCAATTTAAACGGGATCATTCCCTGGTCGTGGTACATGGCAAGAATACCGTCGAAATGCCTGAACTGTGCGGCCCCGAAAAAGCCATCTGCCGGATATGGCCCGAAAACAAGGATGTTCTGGTCATAGCATTTTGCGATCGCCGAATGGATAAAGGTCGTGTCTTCATTGCCTATCAATCCCTCGTCGCCTGCATGCGGATTCAGCGCAAGTACCGCGATCTTAGGCTTCACTATCCCGAAATCCCTGATCAGCGAATGATTCATAATATGGATCTTCCGCTGGATGAGATCCTCGGTGAGCACATCCTTTATACGGTTCAGGGCAACATGGCCTGTGATCATCCCGATACGGATCTCCCGGCTTACCATCAGCATAAGATGGTCCGGACTGTTGAATTTATGCGCAAAATACTCCGAATGCCCCGGGAACCGGAAAGCATCGGATTGTATGTTTTTCTTGTTGATTGGTGCAGTAACTACCACATCGATTTCCTTCCTTGCCAGGTCCGCAGTTGCCGCTTCAAGGGAAAGCAGTGCCAGCTCTCCTGCGATTGGCGTGGATTTCCCGATGTCGATTTTTACTTCCTCATCATGGATATTGAGGATATTCGGCCGGCGGGGATGCGCCATTTCAGCCTTGTGTATCACATTGAAGTTGAACTCGGGAAAATTCAGGGTTTTGCGATAATAGCTGGCTATTTTCGAAGAACCGTAAACGATGATAGTGTTGTTTTCCATCAGCCGCTGGTCCTGCAGGGTTTTTATAATGATCTCATAACTGATCCCGTTGATGTCGCCATGAGTGATCCCGACACGGATTCGTTTTTCTTTCTCCTGAGTTGGTTCCATATGTTTTAATTTACTCTCTTCATTATATAATCAAACAAAAGCCTCACCCCGAACCCCGTTCCTCCAATACCCCGGTACGAATCCGCTTTATCAAGAAACGCCGGGCCAGCAATATCAAGATGGATGTATGGATAATCGGTGAATTTCTCGAGGAATTTCCCGGCTGTGATGGTCCCGGCGTCTCCCGGACCAAGGTTTTTCAGATCGGCAAATTCCGATTTTATCAACTCACCGTACTCATCCCACATCGGGAGTTCCACAATACGCTCGCACGTCCTGAAGCCGCTGTCGGTAATCTCGAGAAGCTCCTCCGATGCCCTGGCCTCCATCCCTGCACAGGCAAATTTACCGATGGCCCGAACAGCCGCCCCGGTAAGAGTAGCCATATCAATCACCAGTTCCGGCTTGTATTTACGGGCATACGACAGCGCATCCGCCAGTATTAATCTGCCTTCAGCATCCGTATTAAGAACCTCAACGGTCATGCCGTTATGCATCTTCAGCACGTCGCCAGGGACAATAGCTCTTGTCCCCAATCGGTTATCGGTCGCAGGCATCAGCCCAACCACATACACCGGTAGTTTTGCCTTAGCAATGGCATACACCGCCAAAGCCACGGCAGCAGCCCCGCTCATATCATCCTTCATGTTCAGCATCGAATCTCCCGGTTTCAGGTTCATCCCGCCGCTGTCGAACACGATGCCTTTACCAACAAGCACAATGGGCTTTTTATTCACGGCATCCGCGGGTTTCCATTCCATCACCGTAAACGTCGGGGGCTCATGGCTCCCCTTGTTCACACCCAGGATCCCGCCCATCTGCAAAACCTCAAGCTTCTTTTTATTCATCACCTCAACCTTCGCCCCGCAATCCTTTCCAAGTTTCTCTATCTCCTTCGAAAACACCGTCGCTGTAAGGTAAGACGCAGGTTCGTTGATGAGGTCGCGGCATTTGTATACCGCTTCGTTCACGATGTTTAAACGATCGGGATTCGTGTCCCGAGACCCTGTTCCCGGTTCACGAGTCACGGATCCCGAGTAGATCTCAATCTTCCTCAGCGTGTTCTTCTTCTCCTTATCCTGCTTGTATTTCAGGAACTGGTAGTTGCCAAGCGCCATGCCTTCGGCAAACGCAAGGGTTTCGGCAGGATGATTTTCATGATCGAAGATCACCACCTTTTCAGCCTTCTGCGAATTCAGCATGTTGCCCACCTTGTCGCCCGCTTTGCGGCATTCCTCACGGCGTTTGTGATCGGCCTTCTCATCCTTGATCACATAAACATAGATCCAGTTTTCGAGGCGGTTATATGAAATGATGTCTTTTTTAAGTTCTTTATGCTGTCGGCGGATGTACAACATCTCGGATGCAGTAAATACCCCGTCGGGCAAGGCTTTCAGAGAGCTCACCACGAGGACGAGGTTTTCGATCTCCTGGGAACGCTTGGTTATGGAAATTTTTGGAAGCATGGCATTATTAATTTTGAAACGCAATTTAACGTGCAAAGGTATTAAAAATCGTGATGAACGTGATGTCGCTCGCATCACACCATCACGAGCTTGCGCAGCGAAAGAATGAATATCCGTATTTTTTGTACCTTTATTGTACCAAAACCCCATACTATGGTACTCTTTACAATTCGTACTTTTTCCCGTATAATTTCATCTGCCCTTATATTGTTTATTCTGGCTCCGGGCGCACCTTTGCTGGGCCAAAACCAGCAGGATCTTGAGAAAATTTACCGCTCAACAAACCGTACGGCGCTTAAAGACCTGGGCATAAAACTTGCCGAACAGGCAAACGCATCCCGAACCTTTGCATTGAAAGCAGCACTGCATAAGGGCTGGCTTATCAGAAAAGAGTTTGATGGCGGAAAGATCATTGAATTGAAAGGGATTGACCAAACCGGGAAACCCGTCTATTATTCCACCGCCAATCTCAACGCCGCCAAAACCGTCTCCACCAATAAGGTATGGATCGGAGGCGGGCTGGGGCTGGACCTCAGCGGGAACGGGATCATTTTGCGCGAATGGGATGCAGGGGCGGTACGCACAACCCACCAGGAAGTAACAGGACGCACGATAGTGGCTGACGGGGCCACATCGTTTGCCGATCATTCCATGCATATTGCAGGGACTATGCTTGCTACAGGCATCGTTGGAAATGCCCACGGCATGGGGAACCATGCGACGCTGCGTGATTTCGACTGGAACAACGACTATGACGAAATGACCACCGAAGCCGCCAACGGGGCCTTGCTGTCAAACCACTCCTATATTTACGTCACTGGCTGGTATTGGGCCGGTTCTATCTGGTACTGGTACGGGGACCCGAACATCAGCCAGACTACAGATTATCTTTTTGGTTTCTATATGGATGATGCCGCAACCGTGGACCAGATCGCATATAATGCACCGTATTACCTCGTGTGCAAAGCTGCCGGGAACGACCGTTTAGGCGGGCCATCGGTCCAACCTGTTTCACATTATGTTTATGACGGAACGAACTGGGTGCTTTCAAATACAGTCAGGAACCTGAACGGAGGGCCCAACGGCTGGGATTGCATCTCCGCTGGTTTCGGGGTGAGCAAGAACATCATGACCGTGGGAGCGGTATACGCTATCCCGAATGGGTATACATCCCCTTCTGATGTGGTCGCCGCCTCCTTCAGCAGCACAGGCCCCACTGATGACGGACGTATCAAACCCGATATTGTGGCAGATGGCATCGGCCTCTATTCAACCCTCACAGGAAGCGACGTTTCTTACGGATCCATGAGCGGGACTTCAATGGCGACGCCCAACGTAACAGGATCGCTCGGCCTTCTGCAGGAGCATTACCATAACCTGCATGGGAATTATATGCGGGCTTCTTCCCTGAAAGGTCTTGTAATACATACTGCGGATGAGGCAGGTAGTTATCCCGGACCGGATTACAGATTCGGATGGGGCCTGCTGAATACCGCTCACGCTGCCGGCGCCCTGTCACAGCTCTGCACTACCCTTGTCCTGGAAGATACTCTCACCAATGGAAGTACCTTCGTTTTAAACCTTAACGCAAAAGGCACAGAACCCCTGGTTGCCACGCTCTGCTGGACCGACCCCCAGGGAACACCGCCTTCTCCATCCCTTAATCCGCCAACACTCATGCTGGTGAATGACCTTGACATGCGCATCGATGGCGACAATCACAAGCCCTGGATACTGGATCCCCAAAACGTCACTGCTGCCGCAACCACAGGGGATAACTTCCGTGACAATGTGGAAAAGATCGTCATTCAAAATCCCAATTCCGGGAATCATATCCTGACCATCAGCCATAAATACAGCCTCACCAATGGCTCCCAGATTTTCTCACTCATCGTCACCGGGCTGAATACTAACCTCATTGCCGGTTCAGTCGGTAACGATCAGATTATCTGTTCAGGCAATGCGCCCCAGCTGCTGACCGGCATCCCCCCCACGGGAGGAATAATTCCATATTCTTATCAATGGCAGAGCTCCACCGATTATATTACATACACCGATATCCCCGGAGCCACGAGTTTGAACTACCAGCCCGGAGCCCTTGCAACATCAACCTATTACCGCCAGATCCAGACCTCATCGGGCGGATGCGGGAGCGTCACCACATCTCCTTTAACCATCAGCGTATATCCTTCTCCCGAACCGGGCATCACAGGCCCCGACCAGCTTTGCCTCAATAGCGAAACCGAAACCTATTCCACAGAATCGGGGATGAGCAATTACATCTGGGGTATTTCGGCTGGTGGAACAATCACATCCGGAGCCGGGACCAACCTGATTACGCTTATATGGAATGTTGGCGGCTCACAAACGGTAAGCGTTAACTATACCAATTCCGGATCATGCACCTCTCCATCTCCCACAGTCCTAAACGTTCTTGTGCAGCCTGTTCCTCCAACTCCCATGATAACGCTCCATAACGATACCCTTCTCAGCAATGCGCCCGTTGGGAACCAATGGTATTATGGGGGAAACCTTATTCCCGGGGCAACATCGCAATATTACCTCACTTCCATCCCCGGGTGGTACTGGGACATCGTAACAATAAACAACTGTGCATCCGACACATCCAATTGCCTGCTCTTTGTATTAGGCACAGAAGAACTGCGATCGGAAAATATCAGCATCTTCCCCGTTCCCAACAACGGGACCTTCACCGCTTCATTCATTTTTCCTGACCTGAAAACCTTCACCATCCTGGTTTATAACAAACTCGGACAAGTGATGTACGAAAAGACAGGCATCACGATGAATAAAATCTACCGGCAAAAAATCGACTTGCGTCCAATCCCTTCAGGGATCTATACCCTTGTCATCCGCACCAGCGAAAGCAGTATTTCAAGGAAAATCCTGGTCAGGTTTTAGCCCGGTTTCGGAAAGAAGGTTTTAGTAACTTTGGCGCAGCTTTTTTAATATGAAATCTCTCGTCCATAAAGCCCTCTCCCTCGACTTCCTCACAATTGATGAGGGTAAAACACTGTTCCGTGATCTTCCTTTAGCAGATCTCATGTGGATTGGGAATGAACTCAGGAAAAAGCATCACCCCCACGACAAGGTCACATGGATCATCGACCGCAATGTGAACATAACCAATGCCTGCGTTTCGGGATGCAAATTCTGCAACTTCTACAAGCCTGTCAGTAACGATACCTGCTACATCACCAGTCTGGAAGAGTATGTACAGAAAATTGAGGAAATGCATAAGCTGGGCGGGAATCAGCTGCTGCTGCAGGGCGGGATGCACCCCCACCTGGGAATTGATTTCTACACAAATCTGTTCTCCGGTTTAAAAAGGCTCTATCCCAACCTCAGGCTGCATGCTTTGGGCCCTCCCGAGATCGTCCACCTGGCAAAGATGGAAAAACTCACTCACCGCGAAGTGCTTGAGAAGCTTGTGGAATCGGGCATGGACAGCCTTCCGGGAGCCGGGGCCGAAATTCTTGTCGACAGAGTGCGCCGCGAAATATCTCCTGCAAAATGCACCGCCTCCGAATGGCTTGACGTCATGAAGGAAGCACATTTCATGGACCTCACTACATCGGCAACCATGATGTTCGGACATATCGAAACCCTGGAAGAAAGGCTGGAGCATATGGTAAGCATCCGCGAACTGCAGTCACGAAAACCCAACGGTCATAAAGGATTTCTGTCATTCATCCCCTGGCCTTTCCAGGATGAAGGAACCGTACTTCAGAAAAAATTCGGGATTTATAACCATGTCACTTCCGAAGAATATATCCGCATGATCGCCATAAGCCGTATCATGCTTCCGAACATCCCGAATATTCAGGCATCATGGCTCACAGTAGGCAAGGAAACGGGGCAACTCTGCCTTCATGCCGGCGCGAATGATTTCGGGAGCATCATGATCGAGGAAAATGTGGTTTCTTCGGCAGGTGCGCATAATTCCATGGATGCTGAAGGAATGCAGCGGGCCATCCGGGAAGCAGGATTTACGCCACAATTACGGAATCAGGATTTTACGTGGCAGTAGGTCCTCTCCCATTCCTAAGGCTTCAGTATGCAGGGGTAAGGGCTCAGTGTGTTATGCAATTACTAAAATGGTGATTTCCTATGCGAACGCCTTAGGAAAGTTGCATTAAAATAATCGAGGGTGAAGCCGTTAAAAAATGCATAGTGTTGGCTAGTTGAAGTTTATGCATTTTAGGCTTCACTTGAAGATTATTAGCAACTTTACGTCAGCGTGAGCAGGGAAATCCCAGGACAAATTACCTGAACCTGTCAGGGCGGATATAATGAGCATGAGCTGGGAAATCCCATAAAAAAACCGATTCCCTATTTCTTCACCTTATCCGGGAACTTCAGCAATCCATTCTTCAGCCAATCCGCATACATCGAACCTATAACCATGTATGAAGCCTGATCGACATAGGAAGGATCCGTGATCGAAATATCAGCAGTCCACAAAAGAGTATTATCCGAATTCGCATACAGGTTGGCCCGGAGGTTTACCACCGATGACGTAACCCAGTAACCTCCCGTCGTTATCACATTTGCGCCGGCCCCGTAATACGGATATCCCCAGGAATAATAACCATAATAATTGTAATAAAAATCAGGATATACCGTGGTTGTAGGAGGCACATAATTATCTGATTTCTCCGTACCCTTGTACGTCACGATAAGAATACCATCGGCACCCGCACTGTCAAATTTCGATTCAAGCTCGGCAAGCTCATGTTTCGAACCGGGAGCAATGAATGAAAGAGCTTCAATAGCTTTCAGCCCTTTGCCGTTAAGGTAGCTCACTACCGTCTGTTCAAACGGTTTCTGGTATTCCAGTTTTTCGAACATCCCCCATACAGCGATCTTCGATACCTGTTGGTGTTCTTTCGGGTTAACCCAGCTGGTCAGGGTAATGGGCGAAGTACATCCGCCGATAATCATAATAAGCGCAAAACCAAGCGCAGCAATACTTAATAAACTTCTTTTCATGGATCTTGATTTTATGGATTGGATTTCTTAAGTCAAATATAGGGACTTCTCACGAGATCTCAAAATTATGAACGCAAAAGCTTGTCCGCCCCCTCAATAATATGATACGTTGCTCCTCGGTTTTCCTCGATGAAATCAAAACAGATATTCGCAGTTTTCTCAAATTCATGAACATTCGAGAACAGCCTGAGGGCAATTTTTTCAAACTCATCCGCATCCTTAACCATAAAAGCCCCGCCTTTTTTGATCAATGCCTCCGCTTCCCAGAATTTATCATGCTTCGGGCCGAAAAACACCGGCACCCCGAATACCACGGCTTCCAGGATATTATGCAGCCCCGACCCAAAGGCCCCGCCAATAACCGCCAGACTGGCATACTGGTATAGCTGGGAGAGGATACCGATGGTATCGATAATGAGGATCCGCTCCCGTTCTGCATTTTCTTCATTCAAATTTGAATATCTTACGGATGGCATCCCGAGCGAACTTTCCAGCGAGCGTATCCTTGACGGGCTCACATCATGGGTCGCAAGAATAAACTTTATTGTTTCCCCACCAGTCCGGATCAGGGGGATCAGCATAGCCTCATCTTCGGGCCAGGTACTGCCTCCCATAATGACTTTCTTATCCCCGCAGAATTTCTTCACCAGAGGAAAATCCTCAACGCTTGCTGCTGTTGCCGAAACCCGGTCGAAACGCGTATCTCCCGTGATCGTGACATTTTCAAAGCCCAGGGATCCTATCAGCTTGCCCGAGGATTCATTCTGAACAAAAAACCAATAAATACTCTCAAGCTGCGACCTGAACCAGCTGCCATACCACTGGAAAAACAGATGTTCTTCCCTGAATACCGCCGAAGCAAATACAACAGGGATAGAATGGTCCTTCAGGGCAATCAGGAAATTAAACCAATACTCGTATTTAATAAAGAAGGCCATTCGCGGTTTCACCGTTTCCACCCAGAACCTTGCATTCGAAGGCGTATCAAGGGGAAGATAAACAACGGCAGAAGCCTTTTTGTAATTTCTGCGGATGGCATAGCCCGAAGGACTGAAGAAACTCACAATGATCTTATACTGCGAAAAGCGTTCGAGGAGTTCCTCAATAATAGGCCTCCCCTGCTCAAACTCGCCCAGGGATGCGCAATGGAACCAGACCACTTCAGCCCCGCCAAATCCCCTCACCTTTTCAGCAAGATCCTTCTTCCAGCCTCTTCTTCCCTGTATCCACGCCTTTGCCTTGGGATTGAACCAGAATGCAATCCTCAGGGCCAGGTAAAACAGCCTCAACGAAACTATGTACAGGAAATGCATCGAACCGGGTACAATGAATATTACAATTCAAATGTACTGCTTTTTGTCATATAATTTACATAACATGAGAAAAAAGCTGATGAATGTGATGGCATGTTTTCGCTCGCATCTTCCTCACGTTCTTCACCACGATTTTCTTCACGTAATTCCTCATGATTTTTTCGTACATTTGTTCCTACGAATGCTGTTTTATGCAAGATATTCTTCAGCAACTTAACAATGTTTATTTCTGGGATGTGGATTATTCCAAACTCGACCCTGTCAAGTCAAAGCGGCTGATTATCGAACGCATTTTTACCCTTGGTAATCTCCAGGAAATCAAGACGGTTACTGAGTTTTACGGAAAGAAAGAAGTCATCAACACACTTTGCAGCTTAAATTATCTTGAGCCCAAAAACCTGAATTTCGTTTCATTTCTTTTTAAGATTCCAAAGAAGGATTTCAAATGTTACCAGCGCCGGCGGTCGACCGTTCAACATTGGATTTAATTGCTGAGCTTCAATCAAAGCAATACTTGAAAGGCTTTCACCTGGCAGGCGGCACCGCACTTGCCATAAGCCTTGGGCATAGACGTTCAGTGGATATCGATTTGTTTACAACTCTTGATTTCGATACTGTTGCATTACAGGAACAGCTCTTTCATGATTTTCAATTTTCAGTTCATTTTTCTGCCACAAATACATTGAAAGGCAGTATCAGGGGAGTACAAATTGATTGCATTGCTCACAGGTATACCCTGGTTGCTGAACCGGTTATAGAAAGAGGAGTTGTCATGCTCTCCGGTCAGGATATCATCGCGATGAAGTTGAACGCGATATCAACCAGCGGTCAGAGAGTTAAAGATTTCATTGATATATATTTTCTTCTGCAGAAATATAGCCTTGGGCAGATGTTGGCATTCTACAGTCAAAAATACAGTTTAAATAATGAAGCTATCGTGCTTAAAAGCCTTATCTGGTTTGAAGATGCTGATATAGTGGGCTGGCCCGTAATGATCCTTGAACAAAAACTCAGCTGGGCTCAGGTTAAAAAAAGACTTGAGAAAGCTGTAGCGGGGTATCTGAATTCATGAATTAGTAGTAGTAAAAATCCTTCGGCTTTCTTGCATAAACCGGCACGAACCAGCACACCTTTAGGCCATAGAACTGGCTGGAGTATTTGGTGTTGTCGTAAGCCATGCGGTCGAAATCGTACTGGCGGCGGCTTTTGGTCCAGGCCTGGATAAATTCGAAGCCTGCATAAAAATTGAGCAGCCTCGAATTGCTCATAAAAAGGTATCCCACCGAAGCATTCAGCGCAATGCCGCTGTTCAGACGGTCATAGCCCTTACTGTAATCATCGTTGATCTGGGGTGTTGTGCCGTCGGGATTATGGATCTTGATGTGGTCCTGGATGTACCCTCCTCCCAGCATCACCGTGATCCCGCAATTTCGGTTCGGAGCCAGGGTAGGATACACAGGAAAGATCTTCCCGAACTTCCCGTAAACACTCCAACCCCGCTCGTAGTAATTGATCCCGGCCATATACCCGTTCTCATCGATGATCAGTCCCTGGTCATTGGAAATCATTTTGATAAGAGAATCTGAATTTTTCACGGTGCCCCCGAACAGGAAATTCCCTTC
This sequence comes from Bacteroidota bacterium, assembly GCA_026391775.1. Lineage (GTDB taxonomy): Bacteria > Bacteroidota > Bacteroidia > Bacteroidales > FEN-979 > CAIRDP01. Next base: position 1,233 of record JAPLDK010000061.1, on the reverse strand, counting down.
GGCCCCAAAAATCCAGTTCGAGCGAAGCTTGTATTGGAATCCACCGCCGATACTGGAGTTCCCGCCGTAAAGCTTAGCCAGTCCGCCCCCCGGGAATTGGTAGGAATACGTGGCATAGAACATCGCCATCCCTATAGTTGTATCCTTTAAATTGACTTGGGCGGATGAGGGATTGCCTAATAGAATCGGGATGAGTAGGACAAGTAATCGTTTAAGCATTTTGAATGTTTATAAGATGCGGGATGCAGGATGCGAGATATCCTGCATCTTGGATCTTGCTTCCATTTTATACTTTCTTCTTCAAAAACTCTTCTTTCTTCTTATTAAAATCCGCCACCAATTCGTCAAATATCTCTTTAACGCTCGTGATGCTGGTCGCCCTGAACGCATTGGATCCGGCAAAAGCAAATCCGCCATCAAAATTACCTTTAAACGCATTGAGTAATGCCGTGATGATGCAGTACGGACTGCTACTGACGTCGCAGGTCTTGATGCATTTAAACGGACAGGAGAAAGGATGCTTTTTCCCAGCCCTTACTTTGTCGATAAAGGAATTCACGATAGCACGTCCAGGCATGCCAACCGGGCTTTTGATGATCTCTATATCTTTTTCCCTGGCGTCAATATAGGTCTGCTTGAAAGCCGCGGAAGCATCGCATTCATTAGTGGTTACAAAACGGGTCGCCATCTGCACCGCGTCGGCGCCGCACTCCATAATATCGTAAATATCGCTCCCGGTATAGATCCCGCCGGCCGCGATCACAGGTATTTTACAATGATGCTCTTTCTCAACCTCCTTAACCTCATGCTGAACGTCGCTTACCAGTTTGCATAACCTGTAATCCTCATCAGTTATCTGCTCCTGCTTGAAACCCAGGTGGCCTCCGGCTTTCGGGCCTTCCACCACAAAAGCATCGGGAACATATTTGTAGTTACTGATCCATTTCGAGCAGATCAGTCTGGCAGCGCGTCCCGAGGAAACGATAGGTACGAGCTTTGTCTTGCTTCCGGAAGTAAGGAAGGACGGCAGGTCGAGAGGCAATCCGGCCCCACAAAAAAGAATATCAGCCTTCTCCCTGATCGAAGTCCTCACCATATCGGCGAAATTGGTCATGGCGACCATCACGTTCACGCCGATAATGCCTTTGGTTCTTTCGCGCGCAATCCGCAGTTCCTCCTTTAAACCAAGGATACTGGCTTCAAGGAAATCCCTCGAAAGATTACGGTAGAGCA
>JAPLDK010000042.1 GCA_026391775.1 Bacteroidota bacterium | reverse complement strand
CATATCCTCACCCGTGAAATTTTCTTTTCCTGGTACATGGCCCGGAAACAACAGAGGCCCTATGTCATCTCCGAGCACTGGTCAAGATATTTCCCGGAAAACGGAACTTATAAGGGCGTGTTAAGAAAATGGCTTACGGGTTTACTTCTGAAAAAGTCTGCCGGACTGATTGCTGTTAGCGATTCACTTGCAACGGCTATGAAGGCTGCCGGCCTTACACATCCGAAAACCTTTATTATCCCTAATGTTATCGATATTGAGGCCTTTGTCCCTCCCTCCGGAAAGCCTGTGGCTGGCAAAGCAGTCATTCTCCACGTTTCCTGTTTCGAAGATAAATCTAAAAATATAACCGCTTTCCTGGATGCTATAGCTGAGTTAAAAAAGCGCCGGAGTGATTTTAGTGTACTTTTAGTCGGTGATGGGCCCGATCACCTTGCCATGTGCAGCTATGCCCGGAAACTGGGACTGAGTGATCCGCAAACAGAATTTACCGGTATTAAACAGAATCTTGAACTTATCAGGATCTATCAGTCGGCTTCCTTCCTGGTTCAGTCGAGCCGCTACGAAACTTTTGGTACTGTTGTGATCGAGGCCCTGGCATGCGGCCTACCTGTTGTTTCCACGAATACAGGGATCTCATCGGCTATTATCAACAATAATAACGGAATAATTATTCAACAACCAGGTGTTGATCAAATTGTCAGGGCGATAGAACAAATGCTGATTATTTACCCTACCTTTGATTGCAATAAATTGCATGAATCAGTTGTGAGTATGTTTTCTGATTATACAATATCAGAAAAACTTACGTGTATTTACCACGAAATCATTAATGCATGGCAGAAGGATTAAGTTTCGGGGTCATGTGCTCCGGCACATCTTTTCAGAAATGGCAGTCTGAGGCAATCCAGCTGCTGATTGAAAACGGCCATAATCCCTCGTTACTGATTATGGATTCCCGCTTTACTCAGGCCAGTCCTGAGCCAAAGCCGGTGATAAAGGCAAAAAAGTATTCATTGCTCTGGAGAGCCAGTCACAGGCTTTTATTCAAGTCAGCTCAGAAGATAATGGTTGAAATGGAGCCTGAGCTTCGAAGCGTTTCACGAAGGATCTGTACCGTTACTGAAGATAATTTTTCTGAGTATTTCTCCGATGCGGATCTGATGGCAATAAAGTCTGCCAAGCTTGATTTTATCCTTCGCTTCGGATTCAACATTGTCCGGGGCGAAATACTGAATGCAGCCAGGTACGGAGTATGGTCATTTCATCATGACGATGAGGAAAAATACCGCGGGGGACCTCCTGGTTTCTGGCCAATTTATAAAAATGACCCGGTAAGTGCGGCAATAATGCAACAGCTTACCGAAAAGCTTGATGCAGGAATAGTTTTAAAGAAGGCCTGGATGAAAACATTATTTCATTCCTACAAGACCAACCTGGATGTTTTATTGCTGACTTCTTTGACCTGGCCTGCCGACATGGCTAACCAGATAATTGCACTTGGTTACAATCCCGGTTCTCCTTCAAGCACATCTGCCCCGGTTTATAAAGTCCCGGGCAACATGAAAATGTTTATTTTTCTGTTAAAACTGCTAAAGAACAGGATTCTTTTTTACTGGAATGATCTGTTCAGGGCCGAGAGGTGGAACATTGGCATCATCAACCGTTCAATACAGGAACTTGCTTTCTCCGATGCAATGTCAGGCTGTGAGGATATACTATGGATGAGGGAAAGAAGTTCCGGTAATTATTTTGCCGATCCTGCCGGATTTATTGAGGAGAATAAAGTCCATATCCTGATGGAGGACTATTCCTATGCCGACAATAAAGCCAATATTTCTGAGGCTGTTTTCGATCCCCAGTCAAACACTTTTTCGGTACCTCTGAAATCAATTGAGAGCAAGGAGCACCTCTCTTATCCTTTTATCTTTGTTCACGGAGAGCACATTTACTGTTTGCCTGAGTCATACCATTATGGTTATATAGGATTGTATAAACGCAATTATTCAGAGGGTATTTTTGTTGAAGACCATGTGCTGCTTGATCATATTGATGCGGTTGATCCAACACTAATAAATCATAACGACAAATGGTGGCTTTTCTTTACCCTGAGAAAGTATTCCAACACGCATCTTTATATTTATTATGCTGATGAGCATAATGGTGAATACAAACCCCATCCCTTAAATCCTGTAAAGATGGATGTAAGGTCCTCAAGGCCTGCTGGATTGCCATTTATCAATGAGGGTGAGCTGTACAGGCCGGCACAGGATTGCTCTGAATCTTATGGGAAAAGGGTTGCGATCAACAGGATCATAAAACTCAGCGAGACGGAGTTTGAGGAAGAGTTTGTCAAATATATCGGGCCTTTATTGAATTGCAGGTATTCCAAAGGGTTTCATACAGTATTTGGGCTTGGCCGGTACACTCTGATCGATGCCAAACGCACAAAGTTCAATTTTTCCCACTTTGGCCGCCAGGCACGTCATAAATTCAGGAAACACTAAAATTCCGGATGTTCAGAAAGATCATTGGTACCATCGGGACCCGCGTGATCAGCGCTTTCCTGACATTGCTGATCAGTGTCCTTAACGCACGCTTTCTTGGCGCAGCCAATGTCGGTACCATTTTTCTGATCACCCTCTCGGTGACCTATATCCAGCTGTTTAACAATTTTATCGGTGGCGGGGCCTTGGTATACATGACGCCCAGGGCCGGCTTCTTCAAACTGTTCGTTTCAAGTTATGCCTGGACCTTTGGAATAACCATCATCGTTACATTTTTGTTCGATTTTGCAGGAACCCTGTCCAGGCACCTTGAAGTAATCCCTCAAGGATATTTCCCTGAGGTCCTGGCTCTTGCCTTTGTCATGTCATTTACTTCAGCTAACTATATGCTGCTGCTTGGCAAAGAGAAGGTGAAGACCTATAATATTTTAACCATTCTTCAGATACTTGTTCTTATTATCTGCCTGCTCGCAGCTGTTTTTATCTTTCATGTAAGGACTGTCATGGCTTATTACTGGGCCATTCTCATCTCGTACCTGATTTCTTTTATTTTTAGTTTCATTCCATTATGGAAGTTCCTGAAGATTGAACCCCTTAGCGGGTTGAAACCGATATTCCGCGCTATGTTCCGCTTCGGCACCTATTCCCAGTTTGCCAACATCTTTCAGTTGATGAATTACCGTATAGGGTATTATATGGTTGATTTCTGGTTTGGCAGAGCTGCACTTGGAGTTATGGGGTTAGGATTCAGTATCTCAGAAGGCCTCTGGATCATCAGCCGCAGCCTGGCCATGGTACAGTTCACCCGCATCTCCAATGCCATGGATTTTAATTACAGTGTTCAGCTTACCCTTATCCTGTCGAAAATAACCATAGTGGTGACTTCACTTTCTGTCCTTTGCCTTGTTGCTTTGCCGGAGTTTGTCTTTACGATGATTTTCGGTCCTGAATTCGGTATGATCAGAACGGTCGTTGCCTGCCTCGGCTTTGGTATCATTACCCTGAGTTTTTCAATGATCCTTAGCCATTTCTTTTCAGGGATCAACAAACCGTATCATAATACGATCAGTTCAGCGATCGGCTTGGTGTTTACTGTCGGGCTTGGGTTGCTCCTTGTTCCCCGCTACGGTATCATAGGAGCCTCCCTAACAGCAACAATATCCTACACGGTATCAACGATTTACCAATTTATTGTATTTTCAAGGATGACGCATCTCAAAGCCAGGGACTTCCTGCTGACTCTTGCAGAGATAAAATTACTTCTTGGGGAAGTCAGAAACTTAACCCGGAGAGGTGAAGCTGCAGCCTCAGTTAATGATTAGTGATTTCCTGGCCAGGACCTTCTGGTTCGAAGTAAGGACAAGCCAATAATTTCCAGGTGACAAATTACTTCTCTTAAACCTGATCCTGTAATCGCCGGTGGGCGATGAATTCAGGGCCAGGTGCCTGACATTATGCCCGTTCATATCAAAAAGCTCAGTGCATATAGTGTTTTCATTCATGATATGCATTACAATGTCAGCTTCTTCACTTACCGGGTTAGGCATGATCAGGATTTCAGGCTGGGGGCCCTGATTTGTTTCCGGGCCGGCGCTGGTCCAAAGAGTACTTAGTGAAGAAAGCAGGGTACTTTTTGGCCCTCCATAAGCTCCCATATCATTCCGCAGGCTGCCATTGGAAGGGAACTTTGCCGAGGAAGGGTTTACAGGATCCGGAATGTCATTGTATACTGTTGTTGAATCTCCCTTATCAATGCAGGGAGAGGCGTCCAAAAGGTAATAGTTGATGACATCGAACATGGGATCTGCCTTGATATTGCCTGCTCCGGTGTACCCGTCCTGTATGTCATTGTATACCGCAGTGACAGTGCTCCCCGCTGAATATATCTGCTTGCCGGTTGAGGCCGTGTTTCCCCAGAGTATGTTGTTGTTGACGGTCACGGTTGTGTTCAATGCCCAGATACCGCCGCCTGGGCCGGTCGAATAGTTGTATATAATGGTATTGTTGACTACGTTCCGGGGTGAACCCTGTGCATTTGCTCCAAGAATCCAGACTCCGCTGCCGCCGAAATCCTGCCCTCCGGTATTGTGGGCTATCAGGTTGTTTCTGATCATTCCCCCGCAATAGTTGAAAACAATCCCGGCTCCGTATTTGCCCTGGTTATTATCGATGACATTGTTCTGTATCAGTGGATTGCTGTCGCCGCAACGTATTGCACCCCCACCTGCACTGGCCATCCCCCCGCTTACATTGATCGCGTGATTGTACGTTATATGATTATGGAGTATCCTTGGTGAAAGGTACTGAACCAGAATACCGCCTCCTTCACGATATATGTTTCCGGGGTTGTGTTCATCTTCCCATTTTGTACCTGTACCTCCGGTAATTTTAAATCCGATGATACAGGCATTAGTATCCAGCGCAGTCGAAGGAAGTTTGCTTGCAATCATCACACAGCTTGCCGAATCGGGATTTGCCGGCTGGCTCCCGTTAATGATAGTGGCGTCTATGGTTGCAGTATCATTCGTGAGAATATACGTACTGGCCAGGACGATGCCCTTTGCCCTGAAATTGATGTTTTCGTTATACGTTCCGGGAGAAACTAAAACCGTGTCGTGAGGCGATGTGGCATTGATGGCTGCCTGAATGCTTGTATATTGTGAAGGAACGAGCAACCTTGTTGCATTGACTACAGGGGGTACTGAAATTATGCAAACTATCAAAATAAGGGTTCTTTTCAATGTTTGAATTTTGGCCAAATGTAGATGATAAAACGCTTGAACAAAACTGCTATCGGTAAAACCCTTAATATTATCTGTCACTCACCTTGAAAGACCGGCTTACGCTTCTCATAAAAAGCTTTCAGCCCTTCATGGTAGTCATTGCTTGTCCCCGCTATCCGTCGGAGCATGTCGATATGTTCAAAAGTAGTTGGAGAGATGGGGAGAGAATTGCCGAGAATATTCAGCTGTTCCTTGATAACCTGTATGCTCAGGGGTGAATTTGCAATGATCCTGTTGGCGACATTCGTTGTGAAGTCTTCAAGCTCTTCAGCAGGGACAATATGATTGATAATGCCCAGGCTATGAGCTCTTTCTGCAGAAATAGGATCTGCTGTAAAGAACATCTCCTTGGCAATATGCGATCCAATGATATCCAGGAATTGTAGTATTCCCGAAGTGTTATAGGGTACTCCGATCTTTGCAGGAGTAATAGCCAGGCAGGTGTCTTTCGTACCAATAACAAAATCACAAACAAATGCAATGTTACAGGCCCCTCCCCATATGCTGCCTTCGGCCATCGCAATGACCGGGACCGGAACACGCATGATGGTGCGGATAACTTTCTGGAGAGGATTGTCATAAGCCAGAGGGTCACTGCCATCGCGGGGAAGTTCGTCAATGTTAAATCCTGATGACCAGACTTTTGCACCTTTGCTGGCCCGAATGATTATGACCCTGACCTTTTGTTTTTCCATTTCATTTAACGTCTCGAGCAATTGATTAAGTAAATCAAAACTCAGGGCATTTCGTTTGGCATCATGATTAAGTGTGATCCAACCAATCATTTCTTTAATTTCCTGTTTGACAAGTTCCATTTGATTTAATTCGGATAATATTAATACTAACTGCAAAATAAAGGAAATCCCTGCTACTGTGAATAACTTTCCCATAATATTTAGTAAATCCGGCAAGGCTGCCTATGAGATTCTTTTATATTTGCGACGGCTCATTAATATCCATGCCGAAGCATTCCCGGTTGAAATTCCGGGGTATGCTTTTTCTGATTTTGTATAAATCCTCAACATGTTCAAGGAAGAAGCCTATAATGAAGACAGTATACGGTCCCTGGAGTGGAAAGAACACATCCGCCTTCGTCCGGGTATGTATATCGGCAAACTGGGCGATGGGTCCTCTCCGGATGATGGGATTTATGTTCTCATCAAAGAGATCGTTGATAATGCTATCGATGAGTATGTCATGGGTTATGGCAAAACCATTGAAATAACTATTAAGGACCAGCAGGTTTGCGTTCGTGATTACGGCCGTGGTATCCCGCTGGGAAAACTGGTTGAATGCGTTTCAAAGATTAATACGGGCGCAAAATATGATTCAAAAGTTTTTAAAAAGGCGGTAGGTCTTAACGGAGTGGGAGCCAAAGCTGTCAACGGCCTTTCTTCTTACTTCAAAGTGCAGGCTGTCAGGGATGGACATACCAGGATCATTGAGTTTAACAGGGGTGAGCTTATCCATGATGAGAAGGACAAGCCTTGTGATCTGAGGGCAGGGACCATTGTGACGTTTACACCTGATGAAGATCTGTTCGGAAAATATCATTTTATTCCGGACTATATTCAGAAAATGCTTTGGAACTATGTGTTCCTGAACAACGGCCTCACGATGATCTTTAACGGTGAGCGGTACTACTCCCAAAACGGGCTCCTCGATCTCCTCAATTCCTATATAGACACTCCGAATTTATACCCTGTTGTCCACCTTACGGAAGGGGATTTTGAATTCGCCTTTACGCATTGTGAAATGTACGGCGAAGAGTATTATTCTTTCGTAAACGGGCAGCATACAACCCAGGGAGGTACACATCAGGCGGCATTCCGCGAAGCACTGGTAAAAACTATACGTGAATTCTACAAAAAGGACTTTGATACAAACGATATCAAAGCTTCCCTGATAGTCGCATTAAGTATCAAGGTACAGGATCCGATTTTCGAATCCCAGACAAAGACCAAACTGGGCTCTCTGTATATTGAACCCGAGGGACAGACAATCCGGAATTATATCATGGATATTGTCAAGAAACATCTCGACAATTACCTCTACATGAACCCGGAGACTGCCGAAGCCCTGCTTAGAAAGATCCTGCAATCGGAGAAAGAACGCAAGGAATGGGCCAACATTAAAAAGATTGCCAAAGAAAGCGTTAAAAAAGTCAGCCTTCATAATAAAAAGCTGAGGGATTGCCGTATTCATTATAATAATCATGATGACCGCCGCTATGAGTCTACTATTTTCATCACTGAAGGCGACTCGGCAAGCGGTTCCATAACCAAGGCCAGGGATGTGAACACTCAGGCAGTATTCAGCCTTAAAGGAAAGCCCCTGAACTGCTTCGGCCTCAGTAAAAGAGTGGTATACGAGAATGAGGAGTTTAACCTCCTGCAATCTGCACTGAATATCGAAGAGGGGCTCGAAAATCTCCGATACAATTATGTAGTAGTAGCAACTGATGCCGATGTTGACGGGATGCACATCAGGTTGTTAATGCTAACGTTTTTCCTGCAATTCTACCCTGACCTGGTTAGGAATAACCATCTATTCATTCTTCAAACCCCGCTTTTCAGGGTCAGGAACAAGCAGAAGACCATGTATTGCTATTCTGAAGGAGAGAAACAGTCGGCAATCGAAAAGCTTGGAGGAAATCCTGAGATCACCCGTTTCAAAGGCCTGGGAGAGATCTCCCCCGATGAATTTAAATATTTTATCAGTGCCAATATGCGTCTTGATCCTGTGATTCTTACAAAAGACTCATCTTTCCAGGAGGTACTGAACTTTTATATGGGGAAAAACACTCCCGAACGCCAGAATTTTATTATCGATAATCTTAAAGTTGAAAATGATGTACTCCACGAAGCGGCCCTTGTTTAATCATGCTTCCTCTGGAACGGCCAGATTGTTGCCGTGAATCTCAACAAAGCCTCTCTCCTGTGGAGAAGGTCTTCCAATTCGTAAAGCATATTCCTGTTTACCTGCTCAGCCATGGGGATTACCCATCTCCGGGTTTCATCGAGATATCTGCGGATAAACTCTTTATCGAATATGTCGGGATGGAGGTCAGTGAGGTTACTGATGCGGTCGGCGCATTTCAAGGTTTTGGCATTTTCGCTTCCTTTTTCAAGCAGCCTTTCAAGGTATTGATCTTTGCTTTCTTCCTTCTTTTTTGTCACCTCAAGCACTAAGACCAGAACAGCCGGTCCGTCCACATCAAGGTTCTTTATCTCCTCATGCGAAACACATTTTACGTCTTCAAAAAGATCATGTATCACCGATGCTTTAAGCAGCACCTGATCAACATAATGATAATCAATAAGAATTGCATATGTGCTGAGTGCATGCCTGAACTGGTTACCGCCTACATGCCGCTTAATGCCACGAAGAGCCGTGGCTTTCTGAACATATGGTGCGATAACCATGTTCACTAATTGTTCTCTTTCAAAGTTTTCCATAAAGTGTTTGAAATGCTTTTCCTGTATATTTTATTATGTCTCCCGCTATCAGGGCTTCCTGTCCGGTTTCCGCACAGGCCAGATCCCCTGCCAGACCATGGAGAAATACCCCGAGGAGACAAGCATCCAGTGAGGAATATCCCTGGGCTTTTAGTCCTGTTATCATTCCTGTAAGTACATCCCCGCTTCCTCCTGTTGCCATTCCAGGGTTTCCCGTGGCATTGAAATAGCATTCCCCTTCAGGTGTCGTAATTGCAGTATGCGCTCCTTTCAGTACTACATAGGCCTGATGGCGGAATGAAAATTCGCGTTGTAGCTGAATACGGTCATAATCATCTTTATGCTTACCAATCAGTCTGTGGAATTCCTTTGGATGCGGGGTGAAGATACAGTGCTTTGGGGTAAATCCTAACCAGGTTTTATTTTCCGCAATGATGTTTATGGCATCAGCATCAAAAACTATAGGCTGGCCTGCTTCCTGTATCAGTAACTTGACGGCATTTTGCGTCTGTTCGTCCATTCCCAGGCCACAGCCGGTCCCGATAGCTGTATATGCCGAAAGATCCGGGATCATGCTGATGATCTTCTCATTGTTATCAATACTCATCAATGCTTCCGGGGCAACAGATTGCAGGATGTGGACTCCTGAAGCTGGAGCATGCACTGTTACCAGGCCTGCTCCGGAACGCAATGCAGCATTTGCAGCAAGGACTGCAGCACCCATCTTGCCATACCCCCCGCAGATAAGGAGTACATGCCCGAACATACCCTTATGATCATACTTATTCCTTTTTATTAATTTAGGAGCAAGCATCTCACTGTCAATCAAATAATTCTTAACGGCAGTCTGTTCAACAAACTCCTGCGAAATTCCGATATCGAGCAATTGCCAGTTACCCAGGTAAACATCATTCTCGGGAAAGAAAAATGCCAACTTGGGCGGAGAGAACGAAAGTGTGAAATCGGCTTCTATTACCACAGACTTTTCTGCAGTTTTATATGAACTGTCACAAAACAGACCTGATGGGACATCTATAGAAATAACCAGGGCTTTGCTCTCATTGATATGCCGGATAACTGAGGCCGCGAAACCTCCTGCCGACCTGGTTAAGCCACTGCCGAAAAGGCTGTCAATAACAACATCGCCATCGTGGATCTCAGGCATTGGGTCCCCCTCTATGAGAAACCTTAGGTTCTTAGAGGCAATATTTTTAAAGCGTTCGAAATTCGTGCGGCAGGAAGGTGCAAAATTATTCTCAGGGCCCATCAGGTAAACATTTACCGGAAAATGTTTCAGTTGCAACATTCTTGCCAAGGCCAGGCCATCGCCTCCGTTATTTCCGGTTCCTGCAAAAACACAGATCGATCTTTTAGCATTCAGTTTCTCGGTAATCCAGGAAAAACAAGCAGTAGCTGCCCGTTCCATCAGGTCGATGTCGGCAATAGGCTCGTGTGCAATAGTATATGCATCAGCCTCGCGTATCTTTTCAACGGGAAGTATCTTCATGTTTTATCTGATCATACCCCAGAAAGGCAGTGTTGCCAGCAACCCGATGAGGAATAAAGTAACCAGCACAAAAACCACAACCGAAATAATTAGCCCTATGATAGCACAGGTCCTTCCGGTTTTAACGTTGTTAAGGGAACTGATTGTGTAATTCTGCGGAGCTGTAATATAAACTGCTATTTCCCTTTTTGAAAGGACAAGGGTGATTATACCCATGACAATCCCCACAAATGAAACCAGGTGCCACCAGCAGAAGACAATTGAAAGGATGCCCAGAACCAGTATGGTGTTTGAATTCGGGAGATTTTGTTGAAACAACGGATTGTTTACAGGCCCTCCCTGCGGGTTTGAATTAGAAGCTTGCTCTTCCATAAAAGATGGGTTTTATCAAAGAGTAAAGTTACGAAAAAAGTATTAATAATACAGAGGATAGAACCTGAAATTTCCCAGGGAGTTGTATTCGATTGCAGGTGCCGGGATCTTTATGAAACTCAGGACCGTGAAAACGGCTTTAAGCAGTTTGGAGTGTGTTGGAATCCGGGTCAGGTCAACATCCACAGATAACATGAACCTGCGATATCTTTCCTGTTGAGGGATTATCTGGCCGGTTGAATTTGCAGATGCCCCGGTCATGCCACCAGCACCATAGCCCAAGGCAATATTCAGCCACTTTGGGAAACGGCTGGTTTTCGGAAGGAATGTGCTGATGTTCCCTGAAAGCCAATAGCTCTGTCCGTTATAATCTTTTAGTATCTGGCTTATTAGGTTTGATCCGAGAAGGTCGGGCCTGTAAACCGGGTAGGTTGTCTGGTGAAAGGAGAATTTCAGACTGAACCTCTGTTCATCCCAGATCAGCTGCTGGCTTACAAACATGGCAGCCCCCAGGGTGTTGGCGGTGAAATCTCCGATTGAAAAGCCCCATTCCGAGGAAAACCCGTCGAGGATCTCAATGTTTAGCATATATGCTTCTGCCAGTAATCCCCCATACCATGCCGATTGTTTTTTATCCAGGCCGGCCCAGCGGTATGAATAGTTGCCGATCATGCTGATATAATAGGACGTTGTAGCATGACCGCATTTGTCCATCTGAAGCCACTCATTGTCATCATTAAAAAAATGGAAACCCGATTGAGGATAATCCTTGTACCACAGGAAATATAAACCTCCAAGGCTGCCCAGGTAAAGAGCTCCCTGCACCGACAGAACCCCTGTGAGCCTGCCCTTGTGAATTCCCATAGAATCTGTTCTCAGGGAATGGTAAGTTGCACTGTCCTGGCTGTAAACAGCCAGGGATACAACCAGCCCTATGAACAACAACCGGATCCGCATGCTTGTGGTCTTATGACAGCCCTTTACTTAATATTCAGACGATCGAGGGCTTTCTGGTAATTTCTTGCATTTCTCCCGTGATCTGCACTGTTTACAGCAAAATTGTGATATCCCGACAAGTCATCCTTAGCACAGAAATACATATACCTGTGATTTCTGAAATGCAATACGGCATCGATTGAACTGATTGAGGGAATGCAGATTGGACCGGGAGGAAGTCCGGTATGTGTATATGTATTGTATCTGGAGTCAATTTTCAGGTGTTTTAAAGTAAGTCGTTTAATGCTGTAATCCTGCCATGCATAAATAACAGTAGGATCAGCCTGTAATGGCCACCTTTTGAGCAATCTGTTAACGTAAACCCCGGCAATATCCGGTTTCTCGGAGTCTTTGTTCGTTTCTTTCTCGACAATTGAAGCAAGTGTTACCACCTGTTGAATTGTCATACCGGTTGAATCAAGCTGTTTTCTCCGTTTCGGGTTCCAGAAAGCATTCTGCTCGGCCCACATTTTCCCGATAAGTTGTGTTGCCGATGTGTTCCAGAATACTTCGTAAGTGTTGGGTATAAAGAGCACAAACACGTTATCGGGATTGATTCCGTATTGTTTCAGGTACGGGCCGTTAAGGAACAGTTTCATCAGACTTGCGGAATCCGCTTCAACCTGGCGCCCCAGTTTTCCGGCAAGTTCAGCAACGGTCCGCACACTCTGAAAACATAGCAGGACCGGATCCTGAAGCCCCGACCTTAAATGGTTGACAAGTTCATTGTTGCTGATTCCATCCCGTATCCTGTATTTCCCGGCTTTGACTCTTTTCTGGTAATGCTTCCTTTCGGCAACAAAAATGAAGCTCTTCTCATTCTTCAGGATAGTTTTATCTCTCAGGATCTTCAGCAGGCCTTTAAAATCGGTTCCGGTCGGAATATAAATGGTTGTAAATCTCTTCCCTTTCAGGTCTGCATTGGGGGACTTTACATAATAATAAAACCTGGCAGAGAAAAGGAAAAGAAGGACGAATGTGATAAATACAAGAGTGCCCGGAGCAATATAACTCAGCCTTCTATGGCAGAGCGGATCATGATTTGATGGATTCATTAAGTAAACATCTTCTGATAATTATTCAAAACGTCGGATCAGCTGGAACATCCATTCTTCCAACCAGCCGTTTCCAACCTTGACCCAGTCTTTTTTAATACCGCAGCGTTCAAACCCGTACTTTTCAAATATAGAGATACTTGCTGTATTTTCGGGGGTGATATTACTGTATAGCTGTCTTATATTCAATATGTCAAAGGCATACTGTATTAGTAATTCAAGAGCTTCCGATGCATACCCGTTCCTCCTGAACTCTTCCCTGACCAGTATACCTATTCCGGCCCGGAGATGAAAAGGGTCGAAATCAAACAGATCGATTGCGCCTAAGGCTTTATCTTTAATTTTTCCGCTATAACCAACAATCATCAACCTTAACTGCTTCGTCGAATATATGTCGTTTTGCACATTCATAACGTATTCCTCAATCTGAAAACGGGAATATGGTGTTAAAGTATTGCTTACCCTCCAGATTGACGGATCATTTTCCCATTGGTAGAGAAGATCTATGTCTGCCGGTTCCACGGCCCTTAACTGCAATCTTTTGCTTTTCAGAATTTCGTTTTGCATAGTTTATTTAAATTGTTATTTCTCCTTTGAAAACAAAATTAGCCGGTCCTTCGAGATATATTCCTGTAAAATCAGGGCCTGATTGGCTGAAATGAACCTTAAACTGTCCCCCCCTCGTATTGATTAGATAAAAGCCTTTGTTGCCTGGGTACTGGAAAGCCGTGATCAGGGCAGAAGCAGTAACACCTGTTCCACATGACAGGGTTTCGTTCTCGACCCCGCGTTCATAGGTCCTTACACTTAATCCTAAGGGTGTTAATTCCACGAAGTTCACATTGCAGCCCCCTGGAGCGAACCGTGGGTCATATCGCAAGGCCCTGCCTTCGGTCATGATGGCTATTTCATCCACGGAAGGAACAAACTTTACAAAATGTGGTGAACCGGTATCAATAAAATATCCGTCCGAAAATTTCTGCCCGGGCCTGGTATCTCTAATCTTTAAAGTGACAATACATTCCTTCTCATTTTGGGACAGGATCTCTGCCTCGTGCAAACCGTCAACCGCATTGAAACTGGCCTTTTTATTAATGATCCCCAATGAATGTGCAAAGGCTGTCATACACCGGCCTCCATTTCCGCACATAGTACTTTCAAACCCGTCGGAATTAAAATATTTCAGAGAAAAGTCAAATCCGTCTTTATTTTCGAGCAACATCAGCCCGTCTGCTCCAATGCCGAAATGCCTGTGGCAAAGAAAAGCCATCTGAATATTATCCAGCATAATTTGATTGAGGCGGTTATCCAGGATGATAAAGTCATTCCCGTTGCCATGGTATTTATAAAATTCAATTTTCACCGGAATTGATTATATCGCAAAGCTATGAACAAATCTTCATATTAAAAGTATCCTGCCCTTAATTCGTCGGGGCTTTTCCGTTGTTTGCCGATTTCCTCTTTAACTCCCTTAAATATGAGAATACTTTTGCTTACAGAAAATCACTAATTTTAAACTCGAATACTATGGAACCAAATTCCGAACATAAAACTCATTACGATAATTACCGGAAAAAAGGAATGCTGGGAATTATCGTAATCATCGCAGGACTCGCTTTGCTGCTTTTCAATACCGGATTCCTCCCGTATTATTTCCGGCATATAATTATTTCCTGGCCTATGCTTCTCATTGCCATTGGTGTAGTAAGTCTCATGGGCGCCGAAAACAGGGTTCCGGGTGTCATCCTTATACTTGTCGGAGGATTTTTCCTCTTTCCCAGGATCTTTGATCTTGATATAAATTTTGCACATCTTTTCTGGCCATTGATTCTTATATCAATCGGTGTACTCATTCTTTTCCGTAAATTCCCTCATCCAAGGGACTGGAAGCACCGCATGGGGCCCTCCCCACGGAACGCTGAAGCTGCAAGCGATCAGGGTTTTATTTTTGAGGACCACATTTTCAGTGGCACTGAAAAGAGGATCATAAATAAGGAGTTTAAAGGTGGCCGGATTAACGTTATTTTCGGAGGCGTTAAAATTGATCTGACTCAGGCAAACCTTGCTGAAGGGACTAATGAGCTTGAGGTAAATGTTGTTTTTGGCGGGGCTACTATTATTGTTCCCTGCGAATGGAAAATACAGTTGAAGAATACCAGCATTTTTGGTGGGTTCTCCGATAAACGCTTCTGTATAAAAGAAGCCTCGGATCCCTCAAGAATTCTGGTCATCAAAGCATCTGCAGTTTTTGGCGGTGGTGAAATCAAAACGTATTAAAATAAAACCTGGGGATAGAGAATGATACATCCGGTCTTTCAAAATCTCAGGTCCATATCCGTGTATTTTGGAACGTGGATCCTCCTGGCGGGGATCCACTTTTCCATTTTATTCTTTCAGTTTCGAATACCCCTGAACATCTCCCTGGCCGATAGCCTTATCTTTAACAGTATTCTTTGTCTTATAGGGATAGCCTTATGGTATATTATCCGGTATTCAATGCCTGGTAATCATGCAGGCTTCAGTTTTATCTTCAATCATTTTACATCCCTCGTTCTCCTGCTTGTGTTCTGGCTTGGAACAGGGTATGCTACCCTGAGCCTGTTATTCAGGGATAATCCGGTCTTTATGAATTTTCTCGGCCTGTCGATCCCGTACCGTTTTGTTGAGGGGATCTTCCTTTACGCCTTTACCGGGTTGGCCTATTATTTGATAATGATGTACCGTGACCTCCAGGAGAAGGCAAAGGCAGAGACCCGCCTGAATGAACTACTGAAGGAATCCGAACTTAATATGCTCAAATCCCAGATCAACCCTCATTTCCTGTTTAACAGCCTGAACTCGATCAGCTCTCTCACTATTACTGATCCAGGCAAAGCCCAGGAGATGGTTGTAAAACTCTCGGAATTCCTGCGTTACAGTGTTTCCTCAAATATCAATACCTTTACAACAATGGATAAGGAAATGCAGAATATTCAGAGATATCTGGAGATCGAAAAGATCCGCTTCGGTGAGAAACTCGTTTTTGAATTTGAAATGGCTCCCGGATGTTCCTCCAGGAACATCCCGGTTATGATCCTGCAACCATTGTTTGAGAATGCAATCAAACATGGAGTATATGAGAGTATCGAACCTGTAAAGGTTTTTACCAGCTGTAACACTTTTCCGGATTATTTCGAGATTATGATCTCTAACGATTTCGACCCGTCGGCACCGGCAAGAAAAGGATCCGGCATCGGGTTGAAAAACATACGTGAAAGATTGAGGCTTTTGTTCAGGAATGATTCCCTGTTAAAAACCTCGATTAATAATAATATATTTCAGGTCGTATTGACAATCCCAAATAAACCTTATGAAAATAACCTTAAGCAATGACATACAAAGCAATTATCATTGATGATGAAAAGCCTGCAAGGGATATCATCAGGACTTTTCTTAAAGACATTGCCGAAATAGAAGTCCTTACCGAATGTTCGGATGGTTTTGCAGGATTGAAAGCCATTCAGGACATGAAACCTGACCTGGTTTTCCTGGATATCCAGATGCCAAAACTTACAGGTTTTGAAGTTCTCGAGCTGCTTGATAATCCGCCGCTTATTATTTTCAGTACTGCTTATGACCAATATGCCATAAGGGCATTTGAGATGAATGCTACCGATTATATTCTAAAACCATATTCCCGGGAAAGGTTTGTACAGGCTGTCGCGAAAGCCATTACCAAACTTCAGAGTGGCGTTGCGGTGCAGCCTGAAGTTCAAAAAATAATTCAGTCTGCGGATGAGAAGGAGGAATTGCTTCACAGGATTGCAGTTAAAACAAGGCATAAAGTGCATGTGATCGGGGTTGCGGAGATACTTTATCTTGAAGCAGAAGGGGATTATGTCATGATTCATATTAAAGAAGGCAATTATCTCAAGGAGAAGACGATGAAATATTTTGAATCCCACCTTGATCCTGAAAAATTTATCCGTATCCACCGATCCTATATTGTCAATGCTGAAGCCATCGAAAGAATTGAGCTTTATGATAAGGAAAGCTATTCGGTACTTCTTAAGAACGGGGCCAGTTTGAGAGCAAGTACAAGTGGATACAAGCTGCTGAAACAGATTCTTCATATGTAAGCCTCTTTTTTACTGTCTGCAACCCTTTTTATTTGAAATTGTCTTATATTTACATTCAGACAATATTATATCAGGTTGAAAACACTTGTGTCCAATCCGGTAATTTATGAGATTAACACCCTTATATGGCTGGGAGAAATAAGCAAGGAATGCCAGGCCGAAATTACCCTTGCAAATGTTCCGGATTATAAATGGGATGAGCTTAACCAGCTTAAAATTAATGCTGTATGGTTTATGGGAGTCTGGGAAAGAAGCCCGGAATGTATTAAAATCTCAAATGCCGATCCCGGAAACCTGTCCGATTTTAATAAAGCCTTAAAAGACTTTTCATTGGAGGATAATACCGGTTCTCCTTATTGTGTCAGAAATTATTCGGTTGACCAGAACTTAGGAGGCAACCACGGGCTTGCCATTGCCCGTGAAAAGCTGTTGGAAAGGAATATTGCCCTCATTCTTGATTTTGTCCCTAATCATCTTGCGTTTGATCATCCCTGGGTGGCCTCTAACCCTGAATTTTTCATTCATGGTACAACTGACGACCTGGCCAGGGACCCGGTGACCTTTAAAAGCCTAGAGTCAGGGATACTGGCTTGTGGTAAGGACCCATATTATCCAGCCTGGGAAGATGTAGTCCAGGTAAATGCATTTAATCCTCTTTTAAGGCTTGAGGTGATAAGGACACTGAAAGAAATTGCTTCCTTATGCGATGGTGTTCGCTGCGATATGGCCATGCTGATGCTGAACAATGTATTTCTGCAAACCTGGGGCACCCTTGCCGGGGAAGCCCTGGATGAAGAATACTGGATGTGCGTTATAAGCGAAGTGAAAATTGAATTTCCGGATTTCATTTTTATTGCAGAAGTTTACTGGGATATGGAATATATCCTGCAGCAAAACGGCTTTGATTACTGTTATGATAAACGGCTCTATGACAGGCTGAAGGGAGAGGATGCCGACTCAATCCGGCATCATCTTCAATCCGACGTCATTTACCAATCCAAACTGATGAGATTCATTGAAAACCATGATGAGGAAAGAGCCATATCAGTTTTCAATCCTGATAAAGAGAAAGCTGCTGCACTTATCAGCCTTTCCCTGCCAGGTGCAAAGCTCGTCCATGAAGGTCAGCTGGAGGGAAGAATTGTCCGCTTGCCGGTTTTTCTCAGGAGAAGACCGGCGGAGACCCTCAATGCATTCATCAGGAATTTCTATGAAAATCTTCTGGAAATCACAGCCATGACAGAGCTGCATAAAGGAGAATGGTCCCTCAGCCCTGTCAGCGGATGGGATGATAACCAGAGTTGCAGGCATATACTGGCATGGTACTGGAAATACGAAAGTAAGGTATGCCTCATTACTGTCAATTATTGTTCAAAGCCTTCACAGGGGTTTGTTTACCTCCCTGACTGTGAGCTGTCAGGTAATGTATGGAGGCTGGTGGACCTGTTCACACAGGCTCATTTTATCCGCAACGGGGATGAATTAGCTGATAGCGGGCTCTATGTCGGGCTTGAACCCTGGGGTTTTCATTTTTTCCAGATGTACAGGATGGTATAAGGATAAAGAAATTTTTTACGAAGCATTCCATATTTAACCGGGATTAAATCCTTAAAAAGCACCTATAAATGTTAAAACTTGCAATATGAAAAGAAAAATCAAAATGCTGACAATGGTGGCGACGGTCATTTTTATGATTTCCTGCGCTACTTACCCGGGTATGGACTCAAGGCTTGCGGAAGACCTGGTTGACATCACGAAATATGATGTCAGCACAAATTTCACCCAGTTCAAAACATTCTCGATTGTCGATTCAGTATCTGTAATTAGTGACAAGGACAGTTCAAAAGTACTTGACGCGCAGGCACAGGCCTTGCTCAACCAGATCATCGGGAACATGCAGGTAAGGGGATACACTCTTGTAAACCGCAAAACAGGCCATCCGGATCTTGGGATCAATGTAGGTGCGGTTAAGATAACCAATGTGACTAATTACTACCCTGGCTGGTACTGGGATTATGGATATTATAATCCTGTTTACTGGGGCTACCCGGGGTATAATTACTGGTATCCTTATTATCCTCCTGCAGTATCAACATACAGCACGGGGACTGTCATTATTGATATGCTTGATCTTAAAAACGCCCCTGCCCATAACAATAAGCTTTATGTGGTATGGGTTGCCATAATCAGGGGCCTTATGACCGGTTACCATACAAATCAGGACGTACTTGACAATGTTGACCAGTGTTTTACACAAACGCCGCAGATCAGGGCGAATTAGGGAAAGGCATTCAGTTTGAAACAGTAAAAAAAGTATATCCATTAATAATGAATTGACAATGAAAAAGATATTTATAGCAATTATAGCGGTTCTCCTCCTCGTTTTGACAGCTCAGGCCCAGGAACAAGCCGCCTCGGGTTATAGCCCGACCTCACTTTACACCCTTTCGTGGACTCTCAGTGTTCCACTGGGTAGTTTTAATAATTTTATTAATTATGTCAGTCCGACCGGAGGGAATTTCGCAGGCAGGTATTTCCTGAAGAAGGGCCTGGCCGTGGGCTTTGAATTCGGGTGGAATAATTTTTACAAGAAGTATCCGAGAATGACTTATTACAGTAATGATGGCTTGGCGATTACCGGAATCCATTATACCTATGCTTTTGTTGTGCCCTGGAAGGTTGGTGCTTATTATTATTTCATGCCTTCAGCTATTGCTGATCCGTATGTTGGTCTGTCTTTTGGGGGAGATTATATGGAAGAGCATATCATGATACAGGAGTATGATATTTATGATACGCAATGGGGATTTACCATGTCGCCTGAACTTGGCGTTCTTATCAAGTTCGGCCGGTATTCTCACTGGGGGGCAAATATCAGCGCCCAATACTGGTTCAACACTAATTCATTCAGCTTTACCGATTATAAGTCATACAGTACAATGCAGGGGCTGAATTTCAATATTGGCCTTACTTACCTCCTGAGATAATCTGACCATATTATAAGAAGCGGAGGTTGCCGGTACTATGAGGGCAGCCTCCTTTTTTTTACAGGGTATGGATCTTTAAACAATTTGTACCACCGGGGATGTTCGGAGGTATGCCGGCGATCACAATAATCTTTTCTCCTGGCTTTGTGAGTTGATGCTCTTTTATGTTTGTCTCAGCGAGTCCGATCATTTCATCAAATGACTTGCATTTATGCCTGATGAGGATAGGATGGATGCCCCAAAGCAGATTCAGTCCGTGATATACAACCGCATCATCGGTCAAAGCATATATGGGAGCTTTGGGCCGTTCTGAGGCAATGAATTTAGCGCTTCTTCCACTGGAAGTCAGTACAGCTATAGCACATACGGCGACAACTTTCTCGATTTGGTTTACGGCTTCGCAGATAGCCCCGATCTCGGAATGTTCGGTTGCTGGGTATGTTCGGAACTCGATCTTTGATTCCACCTCCCTGGCAAT
>JAPLDK010000021.1 GCA_026391775.1 Bacteroidota bacterium | reverse complement strand
ATAGGGGAATGATGTCCTTATTTCCAGATCCCAAACATACCGTGGAAATCATGAAAAATCCTGCCATATATCTTGACAATGCGGCGACTACATCCATGGATCCGCTTGTTGCTGAGGCCATGCAGTCGGCAGGCAGGGAATTCTTTGGTAATGCATCCAGCCTTCATTCGGTCGGGACTATGGCCCATGAGGTCCTTCAACAGTCAAGGGAGAGGCTGGCCAGGCTTGTTGGTGCAAGCCCGGCAGAGATCATTTTCACCGGAAGCGGAACGGAATCCAATAACCTTGCATTAAAAGGTGTGGCATTTGCCAATTCTCATAAAGGAAGGCATATTGTTGTTTCTGCGATCGAACATGATTGTATTCTGAAAACCGCCCGCTGGCTTGAACGCCAGAATTTTCTCGTGACTTACCTCCCGGTTGACCAGCATGGGCTTATCGATATGCCAGCTCTTGAGAAAGCAGTAACAGAGAAGACCATCCTGGTTTCGGTAATGCATGCAAATAACGAAATTGGAACCATAGAACCTGTATACCAAATCGGTAAACTTTGCAGAGAAAGGAATGTGTATTTCCATTCCGATGCCTGCCAGTCGTTTGGAAAGATCCCGGTGGATGCAGGTTCAATGCATGCCGATCTCATAACAATCAATGCCCACAAACTTCATGGCCCCAAAGGGGTGGGCGCATTGTTCATCAGATCAGGAGTGGTTGTTGAGCCCTTGCTTCACGGGGGCGGGCAGGAAAACGGGATACGCTCATCCACCGAAAACATACCCGGAATTATTGGATTTGTAAGGGCTGCGGAAATAGCATGCAGCGAGCTTGATACTGAAATGCAGAGAATAACAGGGCTGCAGGAGCGGATCGTCAGCACCCTCAAACGAAACATTGATGGTGTATATTTTAATGGTTCGCTCACTTCCCGGCTGCCGCATAATGTAAATTTCTGTATTGAAGGCATGGAAGGTGAAGGAATACGGCTTCAGCTTCTTCTTGATGAAGTGGGTGTTTGCGTCTCTATCGGCTCGGCCTGTTCCTCAAACGATGGAGGAAACCCTTCGCATGTCCTCCGGGCTATCGGGCTGGACGCATTCCAGTCCAGGGGAGGGATAAGGCTGAGCCTTGGCCGCTTTACAACCCAGAAAGAGATTGATCTTTTCCTGGATGTCATCTCAGAAAAGGTAAAACAGCTTAATCCAATTTTTTAACCTGAATTAGTGACGGAACAGGAAAAAATAAAAAACCATTAAAACCAACCATATGTTTAAAGAAAACAATGAACTGTCAGATGTGATCACCGCCTTGCCTGGTCTTGATTGCGGCTCTTGCGGATTCCGTACATGCACACTTTTCGGCGACCACCTGGCGAAAAACCCGGATGATCTAAAACTGTGTATTCACATCGAAAACCGGAAGCCGCAGGCTTCAGATCCGGTGGCATGTCTTAGCTGCCATCATAACGGCTTGGGTGAGAAACTCGGCTGGAAAGACAACCTTAAACGTGGATTTGATTTCATCCTGGATTCATTTGATAATGAACCCGGCCCAAGGGAAACGATCCTTCCTTATAACCCTGCCCTTGTAAAGGATCTGGGCATTAAAAAAGACGATATCATGATTGGCCGCCCCATGGGAATGTCATGCGGATGCCCGGTAACCCATTGCGGAATTGTGACCGGAGTTGATGCACGCAATGGTGTGATCAACTGGTGCATCACTGGCCCCCTGAGGCCCCGTTTACAGGGGTTCATCGACATTGGATATTATGTCGCCCAGGGCTATGAAGGCCTGATCAGGGAAACCAATGTGGAAATAATACTTGGGATGCGCTATTGGTTCCTACCGCGTCGCTGTATGCTTCAATGGAGGCATAGCGGTCTTGTAAATGCTGTGACCAAGATTAAGGACCAAGGATTCAAGGTAAGGATAGAAGGGCTGTTTATCGGATAGTCCGGGTCATTTCTTCATATTTCATTTATACAACTCTTCAATGGATTACATCCGGAAACGGAACATTTGACAACCCTGCAAATTTGCATGCTACCTATTTCCCGGGGATAACCGATATAAGCATCGGTCGTGTGATACTTACCCTTTTTGCTAATTCACTTCCGCCATGCAATCCTGATTCAGATAGTCTGCTTCTGATTCTTGAAAACGGCCCGGAAGCTACTCCAGGCCCTGATGGATATATTTGCCAGGGAATGTCCTTCACGGCTCATGGGTTCGGGGTAAGCAATTCGTCGGATTTCACATGGCAGCATGATGGGAGAGGAGAACTTATAAAAATAAATACACTTAATCCCGAATACACCCCTGCTCCGGATGAACTGGGTTCAGTCCGATTAACTCTGAAGGTTTCAGGAATTACTGCATGCCGGGATTCATCCATTTCCTGTCATAATCAGGTTTCAATTTATTCTGTCCCCGGGATTAAAACCGGAAAAGAACAATCAATAAAATATGACAGCCCGGCCATGCTGACCAGTGAATCTTCGGGAGGTACAGAAAAATATACATTTGAATGGAAACCGGCCTCCCTGTTAATGAATAATTCTGTCCAGAATCCTCAGACAGTTAATCTGTTTAACGATACCGTTTTCATTGTAACAATAATGGATCAGGTTACCGGTTGTACCGCAACGGACAGCTGCAGGGTCAAAGTGGGCCCCAAGAAAGAAAACGAGGATTGTATTGTGATCCACAACGTGATTACACCAAACGGGGACAGTATCAATGATAAATGGGTTATCGATTGTATAGAGCTTTACCCGGAAAACAATGTGGAACTGTTTAACCGCTGGGGTGATCTTGTCAACTCCTTCAGGAATTACAATAATACCAGTGTGGTATGGGAAGGAACTAACTCCAAAGGGGAAATTTTACCGGATGGTACGTACTTTTATAGTTTAAAAACGGAACACGATAAAACACTCACAGGCTGGGTTTTTCTGCGCGCCGGGAAAAATTGATTTTCCAGGGAAATGCTTGGTGAAGAAAGCTCCGGTTAAGATTAAGATGAAGTTATATCCTGAACTTCCTCATATCCTCCTTAAGCCTTTGAAGGTCCATCAGGAATTCCTCTATATCCTGCTCATGCTCTATTTCTTCGTTCAAGATGGTTACAGCCATTTGGTGAGTGGAATGATCTTTGCCGTTTGTGAAATCTGCAATTTCCTGATAGCGCTGAATTGCACATCGCTCTCCTGTGAGATTCTGATTCAGGATCACCTCAACGTAAGGATCAACAGGGGCTTCATATTCGCACCTTGCCAGATTGGGCCATTCGGCGGGGTGGAGAACTGGCGTCCCTCCAAGCTGTATTATCCTGGTAACGACCAGAACTGCATGATTCAGTTCCTGGGTTGCATGCAGTAAGAGTTCCGGTTCAACTTCCGATCTCATCGGTCCTTCCATCAGACGGGCGCCGATCCAGTACTGATAATAAGCCAGCCATTCTTCAGCAAGGGCTTCATTCAGCATTCGCAAAAGCTCGTTTTTGTCGAGATTCAGAATTTCAATACCATGTTTTCCCATAATACATTTGTGTTGGTTTGCTGATACGAAGTTATAAAATTCTCCACCCGGCCGCAAGTTTTTCCATTTCCGGTTGTCAAATAAGAAAACATAATGTTCAACCAATAACGAGAAACAATGAAAACGATGATCAGAAGAATGATGCCTTTAGGCCTTTTAATTGTATTTGCAGTGTACGGATATTCCCAGAATAACTCAACAGGGGCTGCCACAAAACAAACCAAAACGACACAGACTGCTTCCACCTGCGGAAAATTTGTAGATAAGAATGGTGATGGCATTTGCGACATTCAGAAAAATTGTACCCAATGCAAGGGAAAAGCAAATTGTTCTGGTAAAAACATGCAGGATTGCAAAACCAGCTGCAGTGGTTATGATAAAGCAAAGTGTGGCAACGAAACTAAAGCTTGCTGCAATAAAGCCGGCTCCGGTTGCTGCAAAGACAAAGGTGAGGGCAACGCTTGCCAGCATCGTCAGGGTTCCACAAATCTGACCAATACACCTGATAAGACCACAACCCCAACTAAATAATACCTTTGCTTTTAATTTACCGGCAAAGAATGACTGATACCGAACTGATCCAGGGAATACTAAGGCGTGATCGCCAGGCTTTTCAGTACCTGCTTGAAAAATATCAGAAACAGGTGGTCAAAACAGCATTTTATTTTACAGGCAATATGGAAGATGCAGAAGACCTTTCACAGGATATATTCCTTGAAATCATAACTTCGGCGGCATCTTTCCGCCATTCGGCAGCTTTGTCGACCTGGATCTACCGGATTACAGTAAACCGCTCCCTGAATCAGGTAAAAAGAAATAAGCGCAGGGTGATCTTCCAGAGGCTCGCACATTTGTTTGGTGATGGGACGGATAATAGAAGATCAGCACTGGAACCTGCAAGCAGCATTACGCCTGCAGAGGAAAATGAGAAAAGAATCCTCCTTAACAATGCCATCAATTCTCTTCCTGAAAATCAACGGATTGCTTTTGTCCTTAGCAAATATGAGGACCTGCCTTACAAAGAAATTTGTGAAATCATGAACCTGAGCTTATCATCGGTTGAATCACTTATTCACCGGGCAAAAATCAATCTTCAGAATAAATTATCGGTTCACTTTCCTGAATTTAAAAAGAACTGACATGGACTGTACTTTCATTAAAGACAACATTTTCCCAATTGTGGAGAACCAGCTTCCGGAAGCGGTCATGGCAAGGGCCAGAGATCATATTACAGGATGCAATTCCTGCTCAGGCATACTGACTTCCTTTGCTTCTTTAAATGAAGTGATCGAGAAGGACAAGAAAATGGAAATTAATCCTTTTCTGACCACCCGCATATTACAGAAGTTGGAAGCGCACAATGCCATTGGTGATCATAGAATATTGTTTCGTATGCCCCGCTTACTTCAGCCAATCCTGGCCGCAGCATTGATTCTGCTCGCAGTCCTTACCGGATTCTTCGCTGGCAAACAGGGAAAGAGCCTTAGTCAGAATCAGGCAAAGCGTGGTTTGAACATCATGAAGGCCGAATTATTCATTTCCGAACTAAACGACGAAGACAAAACACTGGAATTATATAAATAACCTCAGAAACATGAATTACTTCAGCAAATACAGGGTAGTGTTCTGGATCATGATACTTATGGTCTTGATCAATATTTCGGCTTTTACAAGTTTCTTTTTCTTCTACCGGGCAAACAAGGCAAATATTGCCGATACTATGAACTGCAGCGGGACCTGCAGATTCCTTAATGAAAAGCTTGCGCTGAACGCTGAGCAAACGGCAAAGGTTTCTGAAATAAATAAAAAGTTCCGGGATCAGACAGAACCTGTCGTCGCTGAAATTAAAAACACCCGTACAGCTATGCTTGATGAACTTTCCTCAGTAAATCCCGACACGGCCAGGCTGAGCCAGTACACACAGAAAATAGGGGAACTTCAAAAATCATTGCAGAAGGCCGCAATTGTGCAGTTTCAACAACTGAAACAGATTTGCACACCGGACCAATGTGTCAAATTATCAGCGATATATTCCGAAGTATACGGCTGTAATAAAATGGGGCAGGGCATGGAAAAATCGATGCAGTATCAATACCGCTACGGCAAGAAAAATCAGGGGTGCGAAAAAAATCACTGATCAATTCTGCCGGTTAATCCAATCCGATTATTTACTTTTGCAGCAAGCACAAAGACCTGCCTCAGGCTGAATAAATTAGCTTTCTGGCCAAAAGTTGATGAACCTATTAATAACTGCAAATCATTCATACATGAAATCGAAAAATTTTCTGTTCCTTGCTACAGCTTGTTTTGTCTTGATGATCTCTTTTCAGAGCTTTTCTCAATCAGCAGGGTATGTTAAACAGGTACTTACTTCCAATTCCGGTAAATTTGAATATGCTCCCCCCTATACCGATTATGTAACGCTACAGTCCTATAACCCTCAGAATGGTCAGATCAATGAGTTCAACACGATATATACTCAGTCTGCACAAGCGATTCTTATCAGTGGTCACTTTGGCTTTTTTTCAGCACAGGACTCCGTCATAAAGTATGATTTGAACACAATGGAGCGCAAAGCCGCAGTTGCGGATTCAGGCCTTAACCGCCTGGCATTGTATAAAGGTAAATTACTCGTTTCAAAACAATACCCTCTTAGCCAATACTTCCTTGAAGTTCTTGATACTTCGAACCTCAGCCTGATTGCCGAAGTCCCGGGCCTCTCGGGCGACTGCGGAGGCATCTGCGATCTTTATGATACAGTATATGTAGCTGTGAACGGGGGCTGGATGGGAACGGAAGGAAAATTGGCTATTGTGGATCCAGGTTCATGGACTTTGAAAACCGAAATAAATTTCGGTCATGAGGCAATAGGTATCTGGGATCTTTATGTAAATAACGGCCGGATCTTTTCGGTGAACAAGACCCCATATGGAGTTATTGATACCGGGAGTATAACTGTGTATACAACCTCAAACCGCAGCTTTACAAATGTTTTTCTTCCATACAGGGTTGCATCAGGCTCCGGGATCAAAGACAGTTTGCTTTACCTGGGAATAAATTACGGTATAGGCTCTTTCAATCTGAATACCCTGTCTATTGCCGATCCCGTCATTGTTCCGGATCCGGGGTCAGCCATGTTCGAATTTATTTTATCATCTGCAATCGACACTCTTGATGGCAGGATATATAGCAATATCGGGAATTATTCAAATCCGGGATATTGTCTTGTATCATCACTTGCTGGTGATTCAATAACCTCATATGCGACTGGAATTTCTTCCGATGCGGTGGCCGTCGACACGCGGACTTTTCCTGCCGGGATACATGATAATAAAGGATTGGAAATTTCTGCCAGGCTTTACCCAAACCCCGTTCAGGACAGGCTAATGATCAGTTTTACGAATAGCGTTACTCTGACTTCTCTTAAGGTAAATGATTTCACTGGCAGGGAAATGATTACCATTAACCCGGGAACATCATCAGGCACCGAATTTGAAGTTCCGGTAAATACTTTAACTCCGGGATTATACTACCTTATTCTTGGCACAACTGCAGGGCGGGTTGTTAAACCCTTTGCAGTCAGCAGACCTTAAAAAACCACGATCTCATCGGCAAAGATCCAGCTGGGTTCCCCTGCCCCTTCATGCCAGGCAGGGCATACACCGTAATTCTTTGCAGTAACTCTCAGGTATCTTGCTGGCGTGGAAGGGAACGGCTGCGTGAATGGCTGGATGAATACCTGTTCTTCCCTGGGAGAAACAGGATTCAAAACCTGGTTTACCGAATGCCAATTCTTTCCATCCGAAGAAAGAGAATATTCGACATATTTCGGAAGGAATATCCAGGCCTTCTGATTCTGCAGCATGGTAAGCATAACCGATATTACGGGAGTCACTTTCCCTAAGTCAATAATAACATCCAGGTCATTGCCAAGATAACCCTGCCATAAACCGTCGTGATGATTTTTACTGCCCCTTAAGCCGTCAATCAGGGCTGTTTGCCCACCAGCAGGGTACCTCTCCGACCATTTGGTCGTATATACGATCTTTTTGCCGACAGCCAAATGGAATATAAAACTGCGTTCACTGATTTTCTCTTTCAGTTTACCTTCAGCAAAAAGGCCGGCCTTTATGACTGCTGTGTTACTGATATCAAAAGGTTCATTATATACTGCGGATTTCGTGCTGGGATCATTCCCGTTGAGGGTATAGTATATTGGGATTCCGGGCTGCTCCGATGAAAGTATGACCTTCACTTTTCCTGTTTTCTGATCGAACATGGTGTTGATATCCGCCTTGAATGAGCCTGGACAGTATATGACTTTCATGTATTCAAGTTTCTTCAGTTGGACGTTCAGCCTGGTTCTGAATTCCCCGAAATCGCGAACTGTCTTTGGGGACCAGTCCACTTCCGCCAGGGCCATCATTCTTGGCAAGGCCATATATTCGGCCTGTTTTACCGAAGGGATATATTCTGTCCATACATTTCCCTGTGCCCCGAGAATGTGTTTTTGCTCATCCGCTGTAAGTTCTTCAGGAATGGGTTCGTAAGAGTAAACTTTTTTCAGCGTCAGGAAGCCACCTATGGCTTTAGGCTCTGTTTCAGGATCGGCCTGGTAATGGTCAAAATAACAGTAATCGCCAGGCGTCATAATGGCATCATGCCCTTGTCTGGCTGCTGCAATACCGCCTTCCACGCCCCGCCACGACATCACGGTCGCCTCAGGAGCAATGCCTCCGTCGAGGATCTCATCCCATCCTATCAATCTGCGGTTTTTTGAGAGAATAAATTTTTCAATGCGTCTCACAAAATAGCTCTGAAGTTCCTTTTCATCTTTCAGGCCTTCGGCTTTTATCCTTGCCTGGCATTTTGGACAGGCCATCCAGTTTGTTTTATCAGCCTCGTCACCGCCAATATGTATATATTTTGAAGGGAAGAGGTCCACGACTTCCGTTAGAACATCCTGCAGAAAAGTAAACACCGAATCGTTTCCTGCACAAAAAATATCCTTATTGGGCCAATATGTTCCCGGGGGCACTGTGAATGGGCCGCCGGTACACGACAAACGGGGATAGGCTGCAAGCACCTCAACCGAATGGGCTGGCATTTCAATTTCCGGGATTATAGATACATAGCGTCTTGCGGCATACTGTACTATCTCACGGATATCATCCTGTGTATAAAAACCGCCATATGTTGCGTTTTCACCGGGTTTTTGCGGAGCACGCTGCGTCCAGGGATCATTTTCACGGTCGACCCTCCAGGCGGCTATACTGGTCAGTTTCGGATATTTTTTGATCTCTATGCGCCAGCCGTTATCATCGGTGAGATGCCAGTGAAATACATTCATCTTGTACATTGCAATCAGGTCGATATACTGCTTGATGAATTCCTTTGGAAAGAAATGGCGCGAAACATCAAGGTGCATGCCGCGATAAGCAAACCTCGGGTGATCTTTAATTTCCAGGCAGGGAATTGTGTAGTGAGGATTTGCCGACCCGTTTCTTCCCGAATAGATCTCCGGCTGAAGAAGCTGGATAAGGCTTTGCATCCCGTAAAACAGTCCTGAACCGCATACAGCTTCAATGACAATCCGGTCCGGTGATATGTTCAGAATATAGCCTTCGGGCTGTATTTTCCCTTTTTTAGTAAACTGAAAGAATATCCCGTTCGAAACCGATTTGATATCATTTGGGGCATCAAGCAGTTTGATGCCTTTTAAACCTGCATTTTCCATCAACCTGGCGAAGAAACCGGCCGTTATTGCTTCTTCGGCGTCTACCGACTGAACATACAGAATAGTGTTCGCGTTGAGTTCGAAGCTGCCAGGCTTCAGTTTCACTGAAACCGGTTTCGGGATGATGTTGATTTCAGATTGAGCCCGTACTGTCACAAAACAACAGGCAAGACAAACAAGGATCAGCAGGAGGGATGGTCTTTTCATAAGTACTTGATTCAATTGGATTTTTTGCAAAGATCAGAAATTATTGTTTCCATTGCAGAGGCATTCTCTTCCATGCTCTGTACCAGCTTGAGCTGGGCCCTGGCCCTCTGCAGGTTATGGTACGGGAAATGGGTCTTATAGTATGTGTCACCACCAAGGTAATCGGTAAAGAACCTAAGTCCGATGATGAAAGTCATAAACCTTGCTGAAAATGCCAGGTGAGCCTTTTCAACCTCTGTGAGGAACTCTCCTGCAATCTCAAGGAAACCCTTGCTGTATGCCTTGAAAAGGACCAGGTTTATATTTACTTTCATCAAATCAGCTTCGTCCTCTGCTCCAGAATTTGCCCCTGTACGTATAGCATCACCGAAATCGTAGTGAACGTAACCCGGCATTACTGTATCCAGGTCAACTATACAGATTGCCTTGTTATTGCTGTCAAACAGAATGTTGTTGAACTTGGTATCGTTATGGGTCACTCTCAGCGGGATCTGCCCCGACCTGCCAAGGCTGAGAATTGTGTGCATCTCATCCGCACGGGCTTCAATAAATTTAATTTCCTTTACAGCCTCAGCGACCCTGTTGCATGGATCATCTATACAGACCTTACGGAAAGCCTCAAGTCTTGTTTCAATATTATGAAAATCTTTAATCGTCTCTGTGAGGCCTGTTGCATCCATATCTGAAGTCAGGCTCAGGAACCGACCAAAGGCTATTCCGCCCTCATAAGCCAGCTCAGGACCGGGAACCAGGTCAAAACTCCTGCTGCCTTCAATGAAGTTGAACATTCTCCAGTAATTCCCATCCTCATCCTTATGGAAGAATATGTTGTTCCCACTTGGGATGAGACTGAGACCAACAAACGGAACACCGCTTACCCCCGAATGTATTTTTTGCGAAATATGCTTTGTTACTTTCAGGATGTTATCAGTAAGCAAGGGAACATCAGTGAATATATGATGATTGATCCTTTGCAGCAGGTATTCCTGAGATCCCTCTGGTGAAATCCTGATCCTGTATGAGTCGTTGATGTGACCGGAACCTGTCTTTTCAAACCCGTTGGGCTTGCCTTTGATCCTGAACTCTTGTACGATCTTAAGAATATCTGTCATATTCGTTTCGTGATGATCGCCAATTTAGCTACTTATTATTTCCTTTGCCTTCCTTATTCGTTCCTCATCCACCACCTCATGCCAATATTCTGAAAGGTCTGGTTTTCCCATTTTCACATCCTCTCTGAAGAATTTCATTGAACTGCGAGTCTTTCTTGTTAAATACATATGAAACTCCGAAGCTCCGGTAAGCTTTATGGCTTCACTCAGATTTTGTTCTTTTATTCCATGCCCCGGCATGATTAAGATCCGGCCTGCAGCATATTGTATCAGTTCGCGTATCAGGGGAGCGCC
The DNA here is from genome assembly GCA_026391775.1 of Bacteroidota bacterium. Lineage (GTDB taxonomy): Bacteria > Bacteroidota > Bacteroidia > Bacteroidales > FEN-979 > CAIRDP01. Next base: position 15,460 of record JAPLDK010000021.1, on the reverse strand, counting down.
CAGCAATGCACTGTCACTCTGGCCCGATGTAAGCAATCTGTTAATTCCCAATATTATCAGATCATCCAGCGCTTTAAACGGATCGGCGGTCATATCAAAAGCCCGGTGACAGGTTACCTGCATTGGTCTTGCAAATTCGGTCAGCATACCCATACGTTCAACATCTATGTTGCTGTCAGACTTAAGGATCCCAAAAACAACACCGTTGGCCCCAAGTTCTTTGGCTGTTTGAATATCATGTTTCATGACCTCAAATTCATCATCGGTATAAAGAAAATCAGCACCCCTTGGACGGATCATCACCATGATCGGGATATGTAGCTTCTGCCTTGCAAAAAGTATGGTCCCGGCACTGGGTGTACAGCCTCCTTCGAGCATATTTTCACACAGTTCGATACGGTCGGCGCCTCCATTCTGGGCAGCAACCGCAGAAATTGCTGAATTGACGCAGGCTTCAAGGATACTCTTCATGTAGGGAAATCAAATACAATAATTGCCGGAACCGGCATGCAAATATAGGAAGTAAGCCAACACTACAACCACCTGCTGATGCCCATGCCTTCGGTGCAATTTTGACAGATGTCAATTTGTTCTCTATGTCTCAATATCATTTGCCTGTAATCGTAGTATTCACGGCTTTGCCAGATTTCCCTGAAATTTCGGTCTTTAAGGTCCCCAAGCATATGATGCGCATCTTTATCGAAACAACATGGAACGACTTTCCCATCCCAGGTAATCACACAGCTGCTCCACATCCTGAAACAATGCTTTGGCAGAGTATTCTTGAGCCTCATTTGCCTGCTGCCTGAATATCTGGAGTATTTTCCCTCATACGGCATCAAAGGGTTGCCGTTCTTAAAGTCATAAAACTGGGCAGTCTTGATCTTAACCTTGTTGCCTCCCCATTCAATGCCTTTTTTCCGGATATCCTTTATCTGATGCTGGTTTGATTTCAGGACAAGGAACTGTATGATGATTTCCGGGGTTTTGCTTCCGGCTGACATTTTCGCTTCGGCAAGAGTTTTTATTCCTTCAATCACCTTGTTCAGCGATCCGCCAACCCTGTAAGCTTCATAGGCCTGCTGATCGGTTCCGTCCACCGAGATGATTAACCGGTTTAAACCGGATTTCACTATGGCTGTTGCATTATCCTTATCCAGGAAATGCCCGTTGGTGGATGAACTTACATAGATATTCCTGGACCTCGCAGAAGAGATAAAATCAAAGAAGCCTGTATTCATAAAGGGTTCACCCTGGAAATACAAGGTAAGCCAGGCAAGTTCAGGTGAAAGCTGGCCGATCAGTGACTTGTACAGGGTAAAGTCCATAAAACCCGCAACCCTGCTGAGCTCCTTCATCCCACTGGGGCATTCGGGACAATGCAGGTTACAGCGGTTTGTGGGTTCAATGGAAACAGCTGCCGGCATGCCATATAGCACGGGCCGCCTAATGATACGCGACAAAAGATATCCGTAAAGAAGTTTTAAAAAATTGAGAATCCGCAGGAACGTGAATAATTTCAAGGCCACAAAGATTTTATTCAGCCTGCTCTTCCATACTATTTTCCTGTTGTTCCGGTTTTGACTTCTTTTTCTTTTTCCGTTTTGCAAAGAAGTCTTTGCCAAGTGAAAAGAGTTTCCCTATTACGGTTGTGGTTGAACTCACATCATCAATCACGGTCCCGATCAGATTGCGGAATGACAGAAGATGAACCAGGTTTTGATAATTGTATTTAATGCCTTCTTCCCTGCGCACGATCTCCATTTGAAGTTTCTCCTTTTCACGCTCCAGGTCCTCCAGGGAGTTGAGATGACTCAGCCTGATCTTATATAATTCACTAGTTCTCATTTTCATCCTCCATTATAATTTTTGCAAGTCGTTTTACCATAGGATTAATGAACAACTTATGCCTCATCCCGTAAATAAAAAGGCCCATGATAACATAAAAGGCTACGATAATCAGGGCCCCCACAAAAGTAGGTCCCACTTCTTCCCCATACCAGAATACGAATGCAAAGGAGATGAATAGTATCAGAAACATGCTCAGAATGAAAAAGATAACGGAGATCAGGAAAAATGAAGCCAGTTTGGCGATCTTCTCCGTTAATAAAAGTTTGATATAATCTATTCTCAGGTTGACGTAATTCTTCATGTTTTCTGTCAGCGATGAGAAATTATCCGATATGCGGTTTGATTCCATGTTAAATCCATTTAAGTAATTTCAATCAGTTTCTCTGAAGTATTTCATGCAGCCGGAGTTGACTCCTGTCCTGGTTTCTCAGCATCTTCCTTAGATTTATCGGAAGTAAGAACCGACTTTAACTCCTCAAAACTGGCCGGAAAACCTTCTTCCAGTTTATCAGCAAGATCAAGGATTTTATCCCTGATCTTTTTTCTTGTTTTTGATCCTTTTTCCGGCGCTATCAGCATGCCTATGCCGATACCCACGGCAAGCCCGGCGATTGCAGCGACCAGGATGTTTGACTTACCAGCCATTGTTTGGATTTTTTGAATAATGTCTATTTCTTTAATTCTTTTATTAGCCTGAAATTACTGAGGAATTCTGTGGCAACAATTTTAAGGAAACCGTATGCAGGAACTGCCACGATCATGGCAGGTATGCCTCCTAAGCCGGCAGCGGCGATCACTACCAGGAAAATTTCAACCGGATGAGCTCTCACACTCTTTCCCTGAATAAACGGCTGGAATACATTGTTGTCTATCGTCTGTACAATCAGCATGGCAATAGTGATTTTTATGGCCATAGGCCAGATCTGATCATAATTCCCTGCACTGATTACCCCGGTCAAGCCAAGAAGTACACCTGTGATGACAGCAATAATACCTCCCAGATAGGGTATGATGATAATTATTCCGGCAAAAAAGGCGATAACAAACGCTCCCTGTACACCCACGATAAAAAGGGCAGTTGAATATGTTATGATATTAGCCAGGATCTGAATGATCATCCCGATAAAATACCTTGACAAGAGTTTTTTACTCCTCTGCATTACATGCCTGGTCTGTTCCTCATATTTTTCCGGAACGATCAATAGTAAAAGCCTTGGCATCATAGTGTTGTCGTAAAGGAAGAAGAATGACAGGAATAAAATAGAAAAGAGGTTGAAAAAAAAGGAACCAGTGAACGATATGATTGATGACAGCAGGTTAGAGAAAAGATTGAAATCGATCAGTTTGAGCGCCATGGCTTTCAGGGATGACTCTATGGTCGAACCCTTGGGGATGATACCATACTGGAGCATTGTTGTTTGGAACCATTCGATTTCTGAATGAAAATGGTCCATCAGCTTCTGAGTATCGATCTGGGATATCATTGTGGCTTCGCGGACAACCAGGGGGATGAAAAATGAAAACAATCCGAACACAACTACTATCATCAGGATCAGCGTGATAGCCACACTCAGACCATGGGGGAATCGAAGTTTTCCGATTTTAATCCTGCCAAATAGTTCAACCATGGGGGTACCCACAATGGAGATCACCATTGCCACTATGATAAAAATCACTATCTGGGAAAAATACCAGATCAGGAAGCCGCTTATACCAATGAACAAAACTATGAAAAACAGCCTGTAGCGATCGTATAATTCCGACATTACCCTTATTTTCTACAAACCTACTGGTTTTTTACCGGAAAGTCAAGAGAAAAATATGCAGCAACTTCGTCTTTGTAAGTGCGGTTGGCATGGTGCCGCTCCTGGCTGAGAATATAGTTCTTCGCTCCTTGAAGGTTCCCTTCACTTACCGATGCCGCATAGTACTCCTTGTCCCAGCAGAAACGTTTTGCTGTAAGCGATTTTGAGTTAATCCATCTGCCGGCTTCCATACGTAATTCCTTAACAACATGCTCCAGGCTTTGCTCACTTCTAAGCCGCACAAGACAGTGAATGTGGTCAACCCAGCAGTTGATTGTCCCAAGTTCGATGTCCTTTTTTAGTGCTATGGCCTGGAGGTGATCCAGTAATTCCTGGCGCGATCCATTTGAAAACAGGGTATGCCGCCCCCTTGCACCCCAGACAGCATGCACCCAGATCTTTGTCTGTGTCATAAGCTCTTTATCTGCTTAATCCGCCGTCTGCCAAAAAGTGATAGAAAAAATGAAGTAAATTATATTTTATCGATGATCAGAAAAACAAATACAACGAAAATGTACAGATTGCCCACCAGGAAGATGAGCCGGAAGCTTATCTTGCTGGGAATAAAAAGTTGATAGGCGATGAGAAGGACAACAAGAAGGTTAAAGCCTGCAAGCACGTATCTCAGGTTGACAAATTTAACTATGCTGAACCAGGAAAAATAAACCGTAATAGCCGATGCCGTGATAAGCCAGGCAAGAATTGTCAGCTTCATCATAAGCGGGGAGAAAGTGTCGGAAAGCACCGGGAATCCTGCTTTTTTATACTCGTCTTTATATTTCATCATGATAAGCCAGAAATGAGGCATTTGCCAGATGAAAATGAATACCGAAAGAAAAACCAGGACCGGATCGCCGAGATTTCCCCCGGCAGCCACCCATCCCATCATGACAGGGATTGCTCCGGTAAGAGCTCCAGGGATCACTGCAAAAGCGGTTTTCCGCTTTAAAAACGTATAAACTCCGTTATACCAGAGTACATTAAAAATGCCCAGCCCGAAAAGTAACAGACTCCCTTCAAAAATGAGAACGATAAAACCCGGGATAAGACAAATGTTTGCCATTCTCAGTCCGTCGGAAGTTGTAAGATGCCTTGAAGGGATAGGCCTTACCCTTGTCCTTTCCATCTTTTCATCAAACTCCCACTCCTGGTACTGGTTCAGGGCCGATGCGCCGGCTGCAAGCAGGAATATACCTGTCAAAGGCCAGAAAACAGACAAAGAGAAACTTCCTGAACAGATTATCGCAGATGCAAGTGCTGAAAATGTAACCGCAATGGTCACGCCTGGACGGATAAGCTGAAGATAATATCGCAGTGACAAGTGTCTGGAGCTTTGGGAGGCTATTTAATGGACTTGAAATAATCTATTATCCTTGAAACTTCATCATCGCTGATAATGCCTTTATATGATTTCATCACCCCCTTTGGAAGGCCTTTGACCATGTCCTTGTCAGGTTCGTAAATACTGGTTTTAATATAGGCATCATCCACGGTGATCGTATGTTCTTTCCCGTCGGTTACGACAATGCTTTCTTTTCCGTAAATGCCCTTGAATGATGTGCTCACAAGGTTGGAACCGTCGATCGAATGACAACCTGTGCAGGCATTCTTTTTGATTATGGTAAGGCCTTCCGGTTCGGCAGTCTTTTTGGGAAGGGCATTGATCCATGCCTCATATTCTGCCTGTGAAACGACTTTAACCTTGGCCTCCATATAGGAATGGTTCATCCCGCAATACTCGGCGCATAAAACCCAATATTCCCCGATCATTGTAGGAATGAACCACATCTGATTTGTCTTTCCGGGAACGCAGTCTTCTTTCTGCCGGAAAGCCGGCACATAAAAGCTGTGGATCACATCAAGTGAAGTTAAATTAAGGACTACCGGTTTATTGATAGGAAGTACCAGCATGTTTGATTCTTTATTTCCCGGATATACAAACGACCATACCCACATTTTTGCAACCACCGTCACGTTCATCGCATCCTTAGGGAAGTCTCTCTGGGGGCGGAAGGCCGCATATCCATAATAAAACATCAGGAGGGCAATGGCCAGTGGTATCAGTGTCCATGTGATCTCAAGGGCAGTATTATCTTTTATCTGTTCAGCTTTCGGATGTTTTGAACGACGGTATTTAATCACAAAAGTGATCATTACCGTTGTAATCCCGACCAGGAGGAAAATGCTGATCCCGAATATTACTTTAAACGCCAGATCAACACCTTCGGCAAAATTTGAAGCTTCCGTCAACATACCTGTGGTTTAGAAATTAATGTAAATACTTACCTTAATAGATAATCAAAGAATGTAAGAACAATGACCAGTAAATAAATACCGAGCACCATGACGAAAAAAACAGTGAACAGCCGCGATTCAAATTTCAGGTGCATAAAGTAGCGCAGGACAATGAACGATTTGACCGATGCAATAATAAGGGCAACCAGAACTGTCAGAGCCGAAAGATCGATCCAGGTCACGGTAATTGTAATCGTTGTCAGTACTAATAAAGCCAGCAGCACCCAGCCATAAACCCTGTAATCTGTTATATGCGATTCTGTATGTGTCATGATGTCAGATTTTCATTCTCAATAATATTTGTTTTCGCTACCTCGCTTCCTAAGTTATCAGGTACAACAACGGGAATAAAAATATCCAGATCAGGTCGACCAGATGCCAGTAAAGGCCACCGTTTTCAAGCAACACATTGTTCCCGGCATTGATGCTGCCGATCTGTATCCTGACCATAATGATCGTAAGTATTATACTGCCGGCTATCAGGTGAAGCACATGCAGGCCGGTCATAAAGAAATACAGGCTGAAGAAGAGTATGTACCCGTGCTTCAATCCGACCATCATTTCCGAACCGGGATACAGACCGATAGACAACTTATGACCCCATTCAAAGTACTTATTGATAAGGAAGACTCCGGCGCAAAGCAGGGTAATCAGAATAAATAACACCCCTTTCCGCTTTTCTCCTTTCCGGACAGCCGTGATCGACATTGCAACAGTTGCGGAACTTAATAAAAGGACCACGGTATTGACCGTTCCGATAAATGCGTTAAGCTGATGGGCGGCCTGGTGAAATTCATCCGAATAGCGGTTGCGCATGACGGCATATACCAGGAACAAGCCTCCGAACAGCAGGATCTCAGTGAAAATAAATATCCACATTCCCAGTTTCGCGCCTTCATCGTCTCTGTTCATTTCCATAATTCTATGATTAAAGGATGATTATTCTTATTCAAAATAATACGGTTCCCCTGTGATCACGGGAAGTTCATCAAAATTCTCGACCGGCGGCGGAGACGGGATCGTCCACTCCAAAGTTTTTCCACCCCATGGATTATCAGGTGCTTTCACACCTTTTTTACTGAACAGGTTGACCAGCATGATAATGATCCCGATCAATAGGATGAAACCTCCGATAGTGGATAATTGATGACCAAGTGTGAATTGAGGCAGATAATCGAAATACCGGCGGGGCATCCCCATAATACCGATCACGAACTGGGGGAAATACAACAGGTTAAACCCTACAAAGAGGAAACCGAATGCGATGTTTGCCCTTCGGAAGTTGTACATCCTGCCGTACATTTTCGGATACCAGTAATGCAAGGCGGCGAAGAACGCAAATCCCACACCGCCGAAAATAATATAATGGAAATGCGCAACCACGTATGAAGTATCATGAACGTGGATATCCGTCGCCAGGGAGCCCAGGCTCAGCCCGGTAAGGCCGCCGATCATAAATAGGAAGATGAAGCCTAACGCAAACAGAAAAGGTGGTTTAACCGAGATAGATCCTTTGTACATTGTGGTTACCCAGTTAAAAACCTTTATAGCGCTGGGGACCGCAACAAGAAAAGTGAGAAGAGAAAACACCCAGCGGGCTGTAATACTCATTCCGGATGTATACATATGATGTGCCCATACAAAATAGCCAACCAGGGCGATGGCAAGGCTTGAAAGCGCTATTGCTTTGTAACCGAAAACCCTTCTCTGAGCGAATGTTGGGATGATCTCCGTAATCACCCCCATGGCAGGAAGTATCATAATATACACCGCAGGATGGGAATATATCCAGAATAAATGCTGATATAAGATTGGGTCTCCTCCCAATGAAGGATCAAAAAAGCCGATCCTGAGCCAGCGCTCCGCAATCACCATCAGAAGGGTGATCCCGACAATAGGAGTCGCAAGCACCTGGATCCATGCTGTGGCATACAGGGACCAGGGGAAGAGGGGCATCCTGAAAAATGTCATTCCCGCTGCCCTTAAACGGTGAATGGTTACAATAAAATTCAGTCCGGTAAGGATGGAAGAAAACCCGAGAACAAAAGCCCCGAATACTGCAGCAACAACGTTTGTATGTGTTTGAATACTATAAGGTGCGTAGAATGTCCAACCGGTATCGGGCGGGCCATTACCCAAAAACTGTGAGGAAAGGGCTATTGCTGCACCCAGTATATACAAATACCACGAGAACAGGTTAAGCCTCGGGAATGCCACATCACGCGCGCCTATAAGCAAAGGCATGCAAAAATTACCGAAGACAGCAGCAAGACCGGGGATCACCACAGTGAAGATCATAATGATCCCGTGGATTGTAAATATGCCGTTATAGGTCTGAGCGCTGTAAAATTGCTGACCCGGCCTGAAAAGTTCAAGCCGCATGAGTTCCCCGAGAAGAACGCCGACAATGAAAAATACCATCATGGCGTACATGTACATCAGGCCGATCCTCTTATGGTCGGTCGACGTGAGCCAGGCAAGTATTCCCTTGTACCTGCCTGTGTTTTCAAGATAAGAGTGGGTAATTGTTTCTGCCATACTATCTGATTCTAATCATTATTCGTTTTTTTCTTTCTTGACCGTACCAGCAGAGTCAGGAATAGCACCAATGCCAGGAATATAATGATCGTTGCACTGATCTTAGTCACTGCCAATGTGTACCTTCTGCCTTCAGGGTCGTAACTGAAACAAAACTGAAGGACTCGGTTGATTGTGGGTCTTGATTGCTCTTTCCCGGCTTCGATGATCGCCATCTTCACATCAAAAGGTAAAAACGTGACACCGTACAGGTAACGGGTTATTTTCCCTTTCGGGCTCACGATAGTGATTACCCCGGGATGTATATAGTCGTTCCCCTGTTGTTTAAACCTGAATCCGACAGCCCTTACGAGCGCATAAATATTGGCACTGTCGCCTGTGAGGTAAAACCAATCCTTTGAATGACTCTTACTGTGCTTTTTTAAAAATGTGTTTTTCTTCTGGATGGCCTTTTCGGGAGTGTCTTTGTAGTTGAAGCTTACCGTCACGATCTGGTAATCCTTTCCAAGTTCCATTCCCATTTTTTCTACAACCTCCGAGACGCCGTCAAGCAGTGGGCTGCATAAACCGGGGCAATCAAAGTAAACCAGGGTGAGAATGGTAGGTTTGGTCAGCAGGTCGCCCAGCCTGACCGGTTTGCTCTGTTCGTTTATGAACGTCAGATTGGGCGGAATAATGCTGTCGAGGTGTTCTTCAACCCCTACCTCCGGGCTGATGAAACTCTGGGCCTGACAGTGCAGGTTAAGCAGCAGGCAAGCTGCCATCAGCATACCCAGTAAAAGCAACCTGGTTTTCATTTTCTTGATTCTTTAATCTTTTTTCTCACCGTAAATTCCGGCTATAAGCAATGAACCCCCGAGCAGGGATGTGTCCTTAAAAAGCTCTATTAAAGCCATAGTGGCCATGGATTTGTCGAAGAGCATCGGGATATGTATGCTCACGATGAAGATAAGCAGGAGCAAGGCGAGGAGCAGGCAGCTCAGCCTTACGAATTTTTTAATGATGATGGAAATACTGGCAGCAATGAGAGCCAGGCCGGTTATGATCACCGTGAACCCGCCTCCCGGGATGAATGAACTCACTATGCCAACATAATAGCTGTACATGAGAAAATGGTTCAGGCCAAGTATCCCGAAGGGGAGGGCGAACAGTATTCTTCCAATATTACTTAGCTGCTTCATATGGCTGGTTTTATGCTTGTTTGATTTTCCTCATATCAAGAACCGAAAGGATGATAAAAATAATAAAATACCAAACCACGATAACGGCCAGAGTATAGGTCAGTATCATCCACACAGGGGCCTTGTCCCTGGTTGACCACATGGCCCTGGTATCGGTAAGAGCAGGCTTGTTCGTGGGGACCCCGATGGCCAGGGTGTCTTTTACCACAGCTTCCTGCATTTTGCCTGCAGGGTCGTTGACTCTTGCACCCAAAATTACATTTCCGTTTTTATCACCGGGGAGGTCCTGGGGCCAGTCGAACCCTGCAAAACCGTTTTCGGAGGTTCGCTTGGTGTCGGTAAGCTGCATGTTCCCGAAATACCTTTGTACAAAAACGATGATCTCTGCGCCTTTTGCAGGCTGGGGGCCCTCCTTGGTCAGTTCAATGGCTTTGATCATGATTTTTTTCTTCACCGTATCGTAGGTCATTGCCAGTTTGATTCGTTTCCCAATGGAACCGGCCATTTTTTCAGGATCGGGCTGAAAATAACCTTTATGGAATGAACGGAGAAAAGAGATTACACTCCACCTTTCGTCTTCCGTCAGAATATTCCTGAATTCAGGCATGGGGGCTTTGCCGGTGGTGATCCTGAAAAACAGTTCACCGTCCTTCTGGGTTCCAACCTTGGGCTCAGAAAGGTCTCCGGGGGTGGGCGAAATGGCTGCGAAATTCTTTTTAGTGGGAATGCCATGGCAACTCTGGCAATTCTTCATGTAGAGAGCCTCACCCTGTTTAAGCATATCGGGCGTAAACTTCACAAGACAAATTTTGGCTTTCTGGTCATCCGGCACAATCCAGCCTGGGTTCTGTGCCTCAACGCGCAATGACGATATAACCACCAGCAGGATTATGTAAAACAGTCTTTTCATGATTCAATGCTTTTCAGTGGGTCCAAACCTTTATCTTTTGCAGTTTCAACAATGGGAATAACAGGGAAAAATTTGGATATCAGGGTTATAATGATCAAAACCAGGGTGAAGCTCAGCAATGTGATCGCAATTTCAATGAGGGTCGGAGAATATACTTTGAAATTATCAGGTACATGCTGAATTGGTAAATAAGGATGTGCCATCGTGGGAACCACAATCAGGTAACGTTTGAACCATGCACCCAGGACCACGGCTATTGAAATAATGGTGAGAGGCAGGGGCCTGCGCATACGGCGGAACAACATCAGGATTATAGGAATTAGAAGTCCGCCTACCTGAACCAACCAGAATGTGACTGCAAAATGACCACTCATAAGCTCTCCAAGGTGGATCGCATCGGCTCTTTTTAACTTGTACCCCGGGACCAGGTATTCGTTGATGTTGAAATAGAGGTACACAAAAGCAACCAGCACCAGCACTTTGCCCATATTGTTAAAATGCAGGTCGGTGAGATAATCCTGGAGTTTATAGTTCTTCCTGAAGAAGTACATGGCAATGATCACCGCAGCAGAGCCTGCAACGAAAGCACCTGAAACAAAATAAGGCCCGAATATAGTGCTGTCCCAGCCCGGCCTTACCGTGAGCGCAAACAGCCAGGAAGTCACAGTGTGAATTGAAAGAGCGGCAGGGATGATCAGTATGAGCAGGATATATATCGAGCGATGGATGATGCGATTTTGTTCAGGGTGGTCGGTCCAGTTCAGCGACAGAGCCTTGTAAACCGGTTTGAGCCATCCGGGCAGGTTGGCGAAACGTTTGTACAGCACAGCCATGTCGGGGATCAACGGGAGCAACAGCAGCAGCAGGCTGATCACGAAATATGTTGTTATTACGGTTACATCCCAGAGGATGGGAGACTGGAACCTTGCATAGATGAATACATAGGCAAGCCGCTCGGGACGTCCCATATCCATCACGATGACAAGTCCGGCAACAGCAGCGAATGCAACGGCAATGGTCTCGGCTATCCTGGTGATGGGATGGACCCACTTCATTCCGATCAGCCCGAGCACGGCGCTGATGAGCATACCGATAAGGCTTGAGGCCACAAAAAACACGAAGTTCGAAATATACAATCCCCAGGAAATATAATCCCTGATGCCGGCAACTCCCAAACCATACCTCAGCTGCCGGGTGTAAGCATAAAGACAGGCAATAAAGGCCAGTACAAGGAATCCCATCCAAAGAAAGAACCCCTTATTTAACCTGATGTGGTGTGACAGGTCGCTGATGATCTTTTCCATACTCTTTTCCATGTTAGTCAGTAGAAGGTTCAAACGGAAAGAGCCTGTTTTTGGGAGGCAGGTAATAAACCCTAGGTTTAGTCCCCAGCTCAGGCATCAGCTGATAGGCTCCGTTGTCTCTCAGAAGCTTGCTCAGGCGAACCGTTTCCTTAGTTGTTCCATTGGTCACTCCATCCTCGTTTTCATCCCCGAAATAATACACCCCGTTCGGGCAGGCCGAAACGCAATAAGGGAGTTTGCCTTCCCGGCAGCGGTCGGCACTGAAAAGGCATTTGGAAATGGTTCCCAGCTTCTGCGGTACATTCAGTTCTACATTATAAGCTTCTCCGGCATGCTTGTCGGCATCCTTAGGAGATGTCCATTGAAATATCCTTGCAGAATACGGGCAGGCAGCCATGCAAAAACGGCAACCAATGCAGCGTTCATTGTCGATAAGTACAATGCCGTCACCCCTTTTATACGTGGCATCCACCGGACAAACTGCCACACATGGAGGATTGTCGCAGTGCTGGCAGTTTTTAGGCATATGGTAAGGTGACGTACCAGGGGCATCCTGCATCTGCAATGTATTCATATGATATTGTTCCGGCTTCAACTGATGGGCATCCTGGCATGCCGCAATGCAACGCCTCGCGTTTCTGCACTTCGACAGATCAATGACCATCACCCACCGCCTGCCCTCAATGCCTTCCCTTCCCTTTTCCAGCATAAGTTTGGTCGGATTCTTTGCAAGGGCTTTCATTTCAAGTGAATCCACCTCAACCAGCCTGTTGTCCTGGGTCAGCAGTACCTTTGATTCTCCGGTTGCAGCCTTTTTCTTTTCAAAAATATCTCCGGAATATAACGCTCCTGCTCCAGCCGCTACGCCGGCTCCCAGCAAACCTATATTCTTCAGAAAATTTCGTCTGGAGGATTGTGAGGGATCTTGCTCATCCTTTTTGTTGACTGTATTTTCATCCATACAATGGAATTATCAAATTACAAACGACATCAGAGCAAAAATATAAATAAATATTTCTGTATCACCCTGACATCAACATTTATACTTAATCTAAATTCGCCATTTAGGTATTAAAATGGGAAAATAATGGATACCTTATAGGCAAAATTATCCCCGACACTATCAAATCCATAAGGCCCCCAACGGTAGAAGGCACCGGCGCCGATTGTATACAACTTCAGGTTGACGATGTTATTTACAAGTAACCCGGTTTCATAATAACCCAGGTTCATTTCCTTTGGAACCGGGTTCTGATAGGCATACTGGTCTTTGTGGTCAAGCCAGCCGAAACCTATATTCTGGGCGATGGCAAACTCTGGGTGGAACCATTTTCTGCCTTTCAGCAGCAGGTGGCCGAAATCGTGATAAATGAACAGGCTGGCATAGGTGTTTGAAAGGAATTCGTTCATCCTCATTGTCCCGAACGTATTGGGGGAATAAAGGGCAAACATCCTGTAAGTGGCATCGCCATAGTAAAGGTTGCAGGCGGGAATTGGCTGGTCAACATAACCTCCGCTTAACTGGAATGTGAGTTTGCCGAGGAATTTGATATTAAAGGTCTTTTTGACCTTCAAGTCGATTTTGTTATAGTCATACTGCCCGTTGATCAACCCTTTGATGCCGCGGGTGTATTCAATCCAGATCAAAGGATAGTTTGTCCCGAGGTTGATCCTGTTGTCGATCGTCTGGATATATTGTTCTTTATAGGCCCATTTGAAGCCTGCTTTGACTTCGGTAAAGATGAACTGGTCTTTAAGCACCGCTGCATTGCTTTCGGGTATGGCAAGATCGTATGTGGTCGATTTTTTAAAATCGTTGGAAAGCCCGACATTGAAAAGGAACCATTTGAAGCCCCTGAAACCAAAGGTCATGCCGAAATGCTGGGTCCGGTTTAGCTTCAGGGTATATAGCGGGCCGAAGTTGCCACCCAAAATTGACTGATAATCGAGTGGAAATGATACAAGCCCCGAGGGAACCAGGTTATAATAATAGTCCCCGCTGAGTGTAATATCATGCCGTTTATTGATAAAGAATGACGCATCGCCTCCGTATTTACTCGTTGAAATTGCAAAGGCGTACTGATAAAACCCGCCTATCCTGAACCATCTGGCAAGCTTGTCGTTGGTATGGATCCCGGCCCCAAGAACCAGCCCTTCATAAGTATTGTAGTTGATAATACGGTTGATGTCAATGTCGATGGGGCCCCAGGGCCATTTCCCTGTAAGAATAGTCTGAAGGGATTTGGCATATTTGTCAAGGTTTGCATCCTTCCCTAAACTGTCAAGCACATGGTACGTATTCTTGTCTTTTGATGTAAGAGTGTCGACCCGGTATTGGTTCCAGAATTCTTCGGGACGTGCACCGGCCGATTTGTCAACCTCCACATCCAGGTATGAGAATTCCCGTCGGACCAGTTCTGGATTAAGAACAATATCCTTGATATAAGACCGTCCCTTGGCGATAAGAAAATGCCTGCCTGCCTGCAAGTTATAAAAAGTAACATCGGTATTCAATTGTACCGGGAACCAGTGTTCCCCTTCGATCAGCTCGTACATCTGCTGTATCCTGATCTGCATTCCGCTTACCTTGGCGGGCTCGGCAATTACATTCTGAATGGCCCATTTGTTGCTGGAGATTGAGATCACCCCTTTCATCCCGTCGAAATTAGTGCCTTTCCTGGGCCTGAATGAAATAATGAAAGTTGTGTCTTTGGCCGTATAGGTTGTATCTTCAATCTTGAAGAAATATCTGCTTAGGGAGCCGGCACCAATTGGATTGACATAGGAACTCTGAAAGATGGTTATAAACGGTTTATAAAAAGAAAATGACTGGATCTGGGTTGTGAGGAATACAAAAATAGGGTCTTTAAAGCCCGACATCCGGGCGGCTATGACTTTGTTGTAATTTTTATCGGGATGGAGGAATTTCCGTTTGGTCACATTTTCCATCAGGAAAAGATATTGGGATTTAAAAAATGCCTGAGTTTTAGCCTCTGATGTATCGGCTGTTTTCTTCATTATTGAATCCCTTGCGGCTGTGGTATCGGCCCGCATCTTAAACCTTTTCATCATGGAGGAGTCTACAACCACTTTCCCGGCGGTAGTGTCGGTGTCAATTGTAAAAAAGGTTTTATCATAGGAAGTGTAGGAAAATGAAAGCAGCTTTTCAGGGTCGTTGAACTCTCTGTTGTCAATGGCATTCCTGATAATGCGGTGGGCTGGATTTATACCGGGGAGGACTTCCACTTCCTTCAGGTCGATTTGCTTTGCAGTCATCTCAATCTGCAGATTTTGCAAGCTTTCTGTCAGAGGGTAGTTCAGTGATTCATATCCCACATAGGATAAAGCAAGGTACCTGGGTTTTTTTGTCCAGCGGAAACGGAATTTCCCGTCAATATCGGTAGTCCCTCCGAACCCGTCTTCCTGCACAATATTGACAAATGCCAGTGGATTGTGGGTGCTTTTATCAAAAACTTTCCCGCTTACACTATAAACATCCTGGGACCATGTATTAAAAGTAAAAAAGAAAAGGGCAGAAAACAGGAGAGTAAGGCGGTATTTCATCATGAGGAAATT
>JAPLDK010000001.1 GCA_026391775.1 Bacteroidota bacterium | reverse complement strand
GACTTTGTCCACCTGGATGGCATATACCCACCCAGACCGAATGGAATGCCCTGTTCACCTTTTACCAGAAACAGGCTCTGGCCGGCAAACCCCTGCAGGATTCCATTTTCAGTGGGTTCAGAGCCAAAGAAAGCGGCATTGTTTACAGCAATATCAGTTGGAAGTTCCAGGGATTTGCAACCCTCTTCTGGACCTCAAATCCGTATGGTGCTATAAAAGCTTTATCCCACGGCATGAACCTTCAGAATTTCTCGGTTTCCGATTACTATTCGAATAGGTCGAATGCGTTTGCAGTGAGGTGCCTGAAAGACTAAGACACAAAAATCATGGAATCACTGATTTCTCACTTGTTTTGCTGGAAAAGATCTCAATCCCGATTTGACGGATCTCATTGATCATCGGTTGTGTGGAATTGAAGTCATTCTCCTCAAAAGGATGTGGTTCAATCTGAGTATTAAAATTCCAGGTTAGTTTTAATAATTCAACCTGGGTTTGAAAAGGATCAGGCAATTCATTCATGATGATCGCCAGATCAATATCACTGTCGGGATGCTGATTTCCTCTGGCATGTGAACCGAACAGAATCACTCTGATTATCGGAAAATTACGCTGTATCAATATCTGCAGATACTTTTTGCTTATTTCAATAGCTGCTGCCTGATCCATTCTCTGTTCTCCTTTATCTTACCAACCCAAACAGTTGCAAAATCTTTATTGCATTTCTTAAAAAAAGACTGTTTATAATCATCATATCTCGCATTGATATTAAAACCGGTAACAGTAGAAAAGAAGAATTGTTGTTCATCATCTAAAACCAGTTCCGCTTTTTCTGCAATTCTCAGGAGGTTATGGTGCATTGGATAATTTTCATCTTTTTTCTGAACATAATACGCTTTAAGTAATTTTTCTATAACCAGGTGACCGATAAATAATGACCACATATAGTCCCCGGATTCATACAGATGCAACATTGTATGAAAATCTTTATCTGATGAGTCAAGCCAGAATTGTATGATTTCTCCTTTTGTCAATTTGATTCGGGTTAACACAAAATTAAAGAATTTTCCTGAGTAATCATCAAATACATTTAAAGCTGCCCAAAAATCTCAATAAAGAAAGGTTAAATCAATTATCTTCAAAAACTCATGTTCTCTATCCCTGATTATTATTCAAACCGCTCGAATGCGTCAGCGGTGAGATGTCTCAAAGATTGAAGCGAAAGATGCGACGAAAATATATCAGTATTCCGGTAAATTTTCGTACCTTTGCGTTAATTTAATCTAAATTAATTGTCAACACTTTTTGACCTCCGGGAAGGCGAACACGGGCTCATCGCGAAAGTCCGCGGCCGGGGAGCATTCCGCAAGCGGATTACCGAGATGGGATTCGTCCGCGGAAAGGAGGTCAGCGTGGTCAAATCGGCACCCCTGTTGGATCCCGTAGAGTACAAGATCCTCGGATACAACGTTTCCCTGCGTCAGAGCGAAGCCCGGCTTATTGAGATCATTCCGATCGGGGCTGAAACCGCTGCCTCATCCGCAGAAACAGAAAAAAAGCAGTATAACGGGACCATTGAAGAAGAGACCCTCAGG
>JAPLDK010000031.1 GCA_026391775.1 Bacteroidota bacterium | reverse complement strand
TTTTGATTTAAAGGATTTTCTTGGTACTTTTGCGATTCCCTATCTGCCATCAAAAACTTAAAAATATGATCACTGACAATTTTGCAAGAAGACACAATGGACCATTTGGCGCCGAAATTGAAAAAATGTTTGAAAAGATCGGAGTCAAGAACCTCGGCCAGCTAATTGATGAGACCGTCCCATCGGCAATTCGCCTGAAGGCAGCTTTGAACCTTCCCAAAGGCATGAACGAATACCAGTACCTGAACCACATCAAGGGTATTGCAGCGAAAAACAAGCTGTATAAAACATATATTGGGCAGGGGTATTACAATACTATCACACCAGCCGTGATCATCAGGAATATTCTTGAAAATCCAGGCTGGTATACTGCCTACACTCCTTACCAGGCAGAGATCTCACAGGGCCGCCTGGAAGCCCTGCTCGATTTCCAAACCATGATCAGCGACCTTACCGGAATGCCGATAGCAAACGCTTCCCTTCTTGATGAAGGCACTGCGGGTTCGGAAGCCATGATCATGCTGTTCAATTCCCGCGACCGTGAAACGGTCAGGAGAGGGACAAATAAGTTTTTTGTGGCGGATGACATTTTTCCTCAAACTGCCGATGTGATCAGGACAAGGGCTCTTCCGCTGGGGATAGAACTTGTATTCGGAAAGCATACAGAGTTTGTTCCTGATAATTCGTTTTTCGGATCGGTCGTGCAATACCCCAACCAGTTTGGAGAAGTAATTGATTACCGCGCTTTTGTCGACAAGGCCCATACCCTTAAGATCGGTGTAGCTGTGGCAGCCGACCTGTTAAGCCTGTCATTACTCACTCCTCCTGGAGAATGGGGAGCCGATGTAGTATTCGGTTCATCCCAGCGTTTCGGGATCCCTATGGGATATGGTGGCCCGCATGCAGCCTTCTTCGCAACGAAAGAAGATTTTAAACGGCAGATGCCCGGGCGTATCATCGGGGTATCGGTTGATGCCAACGGCAGCAGGGCCTTGAGAATGGCTTTGCAGACCCGGGAACAGCATATCAAGCGCGAAAAGGCGACCTCCAACATTTGCACTTCCCAGGTATTATTGGCAGTCATGGCCGGAATGTACGGAGTATATCACGGCCCAAAAGGCATTAAGCAGATCGCACGCCACATCAACATACTGACAGGTGTGCTTTCACAGGAAATCCAGAAATACGGGTACAAGCAGCTAAACGGGAATTTCTTTGACACGGTCTGTATTGAACTTCCCGAAGGAGTTACTGCAGCCAAACTGCGGACCAAGGCTCTTGAACTTAAGATCAACATCAGGTATATGGGTGAGAAACATGTTGGTATCAGTGTGGATGAAACCACCGAACTTGCCGACATCAATCTTATCCTTAATCTGTTTGCAGAAACCAACGGGAAAGGATTTACAGAGTTCATCTGCAATCCGAAGGAATGCGAGATGATCACCACTATTCCGGCGGAACTCACAAGGACATCAGCATACATGACACAAAAGGTCTTCAATTCCTATCATTCCGAAACCG
This sequence comes from Bacteroidota bacterium, assembly GCA_026391775.1. Lineage (GTDB taxonomy): Bacteria > Bacteroidota > Bacteroidia > Bacteroidales > FEN-979 > CAIRDP01. Next base: position 47,461 of record JAPLDK010000031.1, on the reverse strand, counting down.
AGATGATGCGTTACCTCAAGAAACTTGAGATCAAAGACCTTTCACTTAACCGCTCGATGATCCCTCTGGGTTCATGCACCATGAAGCTGAATGCGGCATCCGAATTGTTTGCATTGAGTTATCCCGAATTCGGCGGAGTTCATCCTTTTGTTCCGAAGGACCAGGCCGAAGGCTTTCAATATCTGATCAATGAACTGGAAAAAGACCTTTGTGAGATCACAGGTTTTGATTCTGTTTCCTTTATGCCCAATTCAGGGGCTGCAGGAGAATACTCCGGATTGCTGGTGATCAGGCAGTATCATATCAGCCGGGGCGACGGGCACAGGAACGTCTGCCTCATTCCCTCTTCAGCGCACGGGACAAATCCGGCAAGTGCTGCCATGGCCGGCATGCAGGTAGTGGTTGTAAAATGCGACGAACACGGCAACATCGACACCAATGACCTGCGTGAAAAAGCAGTAGAGCATAAAGACAACCTTTCGGCGCTTATGGTGACTTATCCCTCGACACACGGGGTGTTTGAAGAGAATATCCTCGAGATCGTGAATATTGTTCATGAGAACGGAGGACAGGTTTATATGGACGGCGCCAACATGAATGCCCAGGTAGGCCTGACTAACCCGGGAATGATAGGTGCCGATGTATGCCACCTTAACCTTCACAAGACTTTTGCCATTCCTCACGGCGGCGGTGGTCCGGGTGAAGGCCCCATCGCTGTTGCAAAACACCTGACTCCATTCCTGCCAAGGCATACTGAGGTCGGGACCGGTGGAAAAACCGGGACTACTGCGGTGGCTTCAGGCCCTTACGGAAGCGCATTGATTCTCACTATTTCCTATGCCTATATCAAACTGATGGGCGGAGAAGGATTGACAGAGGCGACTAAGATGGCCATTCTCAATGCAAACTATCTTAAATCCTGCCTGGAGCCTTATTATCCCATACTTTATTCAGGAAAGAACGGCCGCTGTGCGCATGAAATGATCGTCGACTGCAACGGCATCTCTCGCCAGACGAATATAGGCGCCATTGATATTGCCAAGAGGCTTATGGACTATGGCTTTCATGCTCCCACTGTGGCTTTCCCCGTTCACGGGACCCTTATGGTGGAGCCTACAGAAAGCGAGCCTTATTACGAGCTGAACCGTTTTATCGAGGCGATGATCTCCATTAAGGGCGAAATTGAGGAGATAGCATCCGGCAAGGCCGACAAGGTTTTGAATGTGATCATGAAAGCACCGCATACCGCAGCAATGGTTTCGGCTGATGAATGGACCCTGCCCTACTCACGGCAGAAAGCTGCTTATCCGATGCCCTGGTCGTACGAGGACAAATACTGGCCCACTGTGACCCGCATCGATGATGCCTTTGGTGACAGGAACCTGGTGAGCACCTGCGAGGGATAAGGTTAACCCATCTGGTCGAGACAATGCTTTATCTTTTCCCAGCTGCGTTCAATATCGTTATCAAGACCAACAGAAAACCGGATAAGGCCTTCTGACAATCCCATTTCTCTCTGGAGCTCCTCGGGCACCTCTGAAGAAGTACTTTTACCCGAATTGCTGAACAGAGTTTTAAAGTAGCCAAGGCTCACAGCAAGGTATCCGACACCCTCCAGTTCCATAGCCTCCATGAGTCGTGAGGCCCGCAATGCGGTTCCCATATCGATCGCGATCATGGCTCCGAACCCGAATTCAGGATTCATGATCCTCTTCAGTACCTCATGCCCTTTATGTTCAGGAAGGCCCGGGTAAATGATCTTTGTGCCGTTCTCTTTAAACTTTTCCGCCAGGTACATTGCATTTTTGCTGTGCTGCTTCATACGGATATGCAGGGTATGAAGATTCTTCAGGATGCTTGAAGAACGCAGGGGCTCAAGTGAAGGACCCAGCAGCATTGCAGTACCGCTATTTACATCGCAAAGCTCATCTATAAATTCCTTATCCCCGCATATCGCTCCAGCAACACAGTCATTCTTCCCGTTGATGAATTTGGTCATGCTGTGGACAACAATATGGGCTCCATGCTGAGCCGGGGCAACCATCATAGGGGTAAAGGTATTATCCACCATCAGCTTGATCCCATGTTCATTGGAGATCTTAGCCAGTTCAGGGATATCGCTGATCTGGAGCAACGGGTTCGTCATGGTCTCCGTATAAATGATCCTGGTGTTTGGACGGATGGCTTTACTGACCTCATCAAGATCAGTGATATCCACAAAGCTCACATCAATATTGAACTTCTTAAGGTAGTTGTAAAGAAAAGCAAAGGTTCCTCCATAAACAGTCATCGAGCAGATGATATGGTCTCCGCTTTTCACAAGCTGAAAGATCGCGCAGGTTATGGCCGCCATTCCGGAAGCGGTGACCCAGGCAGATTCAGTTCCTTCAAGTGCAGCAAGAGCATCGGCAAGGTACTTGTTCGTAGGGTTCCAGTGGCGGGAGTAGAGGTAGCAGCCTTCCTGCTGGCCGGCGAAAGTCTCGCTCATGGTGATGGCCTGCATGAAAGTATAGGTAGCTGAATCGGTGATGGACGGATTCACATCCCCGTATTCACCGAACTGTAACAGATCGAATATACGGGTTGAGGGATCGTTTGTCTTTTTCATTTTGCAGGAATATTTTCACAAAGTTACAAAGGTCCTGATAATTCGTGAGAATAATAATTTCGAATCCAGGACGGCCTGCATGCATATGCTCTCAACTTTTCTCCATTACAACCTTTTGATTGAAAATCGAATTCAGGTCAATGAAGTGAAGTCTTAGATTGATGTATTCCTGAGGCTGGTAAATGACTTTTTTAAAGCTGTACATGGCCGAGATAACAATCATATTACCCTCCTGCTTTGAAGAATAGGTGATCTTCATATAATCGTCGTCAGCCGAATAATCCTCAGGTAATTTGGACACTTTGTACCCTTCCGGGATAAGTATCCTGCTCGTAAAGGTTCTCACACGATAGTAATTCAGATTGACAGGCAGCTTGCGGACGGCCTCCGGGAACAATCTACCTGGCAGAAAATCATTTGGCACTGGTGAAATGATGATTTTCCCATCAAGGGTTTCGGCAGGTATCTTGCACTTAAAATGAACGACATAGTTTTTGTTTGGATCTTCGTAATTAAATGTTTCGATCTTCCCTTCCGGATCAAGCTGGTCGGATTGGTAATATTTGAATAGTTCATCCTGTTTATTCCTCAGATTTTTCTTTATAAAATAGGCTTCATACCCTGTATACATGATATTGCAGGTTACAGGGATGGAATCTCTGCCCGGAGCAGGTTCCATTGTAAACTCCATGTCTTTCTGCCCGGTCGTTCTCGGAAGCAGGTCAACCCAGCCTGTTTTATCTTTGAACACAATCAGCCCTTTGCCATTTATGCAATGCGGCGGGATACTGCCGTCGGGACAAAAAATTTCTGTGGCATCGGTAAGTATCCATTTTTCATTCACTTTGGCAATCACGGCCACATAATCAAAATAATGCAGGAAAGGATAGTCGACTTTGACTTTTCCGTTACTGCGGGTACTCAACAAAACCGGGTAGGATTCAATTCCTCCGGCATTTAATGCGCCTGCAAGAAACAGGTTGACAGCAGCCGAATTGCCGGTTTTTTCTGCAACGAAATTTTTTGCGGTTTTATTGACATATATTCTGTTTTTATCGTCCCATCTCACCATAGATTTGGTTTCCTTCACTATCGTATAGAATCTGGCATTTTCGTCCATAGACGAGAGTTTAGGAATATCGAATAAACCTTTGGCAAGGCTCTGGCAATTGCTCATATATTTGCCAAAATTGACATCCTTCATCAGATCCTTTCCAAGTTTGTCCCAGGTATTGATCACATCAATCCAGGTTCCGTCTACATCGGTCTCCTTTGACAACTGGAAGTCGATTTTAATCAGGTAATCCTCCTTGGTAGTGGTAAAAGGCTCTTCCTTAAAGGCAGGAACCTCTTTCATGACGAAATGCGTTACCATTTCGTAATAATTAACCGGACCAAAGGTTTTTATTATCCCTTCATCCTTATAATTCTCAAACTCATCGAAACCGCTCGCTCCCTGCAGTACATATGTGTATTCATAGAAAGGAATCATGAAAACAGTATAATCACTGAGCAGCGTAGGGATTTCCCTCTGAAAGTCCCATCCAGGCAAGCTGAACAGGAAAGGTGACAGTACCTTGTACTTGTACTCGATAACTGAACCTTCTTTCAGATCGGGCAGTGTAAATTTTTTAACAGAGTGATTCTCGGTTATTTTTTCTTCATAAATAGTATTCAAATCTATAGTTGTTGCTTTAATTTTTCCGTCAACCAGATTATAAGTCACTGCCTTAATCTCGTTCAGCTCTTCTCCTCTTTTATCATATTGATAAAGCGGAATTTCAATTGTCGCACTTTTAAATCCCGGTTTCCGGAAGATCTTGATCCTGGCATGATCCTCAAAAACAATATAAAAACCATTATCGTTCCTGACAAAAGAGGATTTTCCGATATCGTATAAAACCATGGCATCAGCCTTGAGATCCCCTGGACAGGATATTAGGGTCATTTCATCCATACTTACATCCCCGAATTTCTTTGAATAATCCTGCCCCCTGGCGAAAGGTATTATCATAAAAGTAAGTGCAGTAAACATGCAGGCTGTTAGTGTTTTCATCGATTTTTGAGTTTAAAAATGAGTTTGGATTTTCTTTCGGTGTCTTTAACAGTACTGATAAAAGCATAAAAAGAGGGATAATCGGAAATACTTATGTCACCTGGATAAAGCGTCCAGTTCCTGACTATGGTTACCGAAGTATCATCCATTGTACTCTGAATCTGCCAGCTCCCGAATTTATTTTCAATTTTTCTGAGGGCGGATGAGGTCGCTGTGTAACCCTGGGGGATGAAATAGACAAGGGTGTCATGAATTGACACCGGAAACGAAAAATGAACCGGTAGTTTCCTTTCGGAAGGCTTTTCAAAATTAGCCAAAGACAGGGCCGGGAAATCGTAAACAAGCGATTCCCCAAAAGTACGGGGTTGATCAGGAAGGGTTACTGTGGCTTTCAGCCTGATTGAAACATCATCCCTGCCTGGCCTGTCAACAGACCAGGTTTGAAGCTCGAAAGATTTGAAAGGTAGTGAATGTTTAAGATATTCTGTAATTTCCTCCCTGTTTAAGTCCGATTTCATGGTTGCCAGGCGTTCAAAGGCTTTACCTTGAAGCAGAAAATCGATTTCCGCCCGGCAATTTCCGGCTTTTTCTGTCCGGAACCTGTAAGAGCAACTTGCTCCCACGTCGGCAAGCGACTGTGCCGGAGTCCTTACAAAACAACTCCTGTCTTTTTCAATGGCCAGGACTTCCCTACCCTGTGTAAAGGAACCAAGATATCCGAAAGGAAGCACATTGCTGGTACATTCCAGCCAGACCGTATCCTTTTCTATCGGGATCATCAGGATAGCGTGATCGAATTGCTGGGACGGGATTTCTTTGATTATTCCATGTGGATTACTGCCACTTTGTACCAGGCAGTATACCGATTTAATACCAGCCAGTTTAAGCATGGAGTGCATATAATTGACCAGGGCTTTGCAGTCCCCGAATTTATTCCGTGCAACATAATCGGCCGGGTATGGCTGAAGTCCACCGATATCAATATTGACACTGATGTAACGGGTTTCGTCCTGCAAATAATGATAGAGCACCCTGGCTTTATCGATATTGCTGATGCTGTTCGAGATAAGTTTCAGCACATGGTCTGCCTCCTCTTTGGGAAGAGCATTTCCATCACGCATCAAATCATACATGTAATTCCCGAAGGCGGTCCAGTTTATCATGTTGCCCTTAATCCCGTATGTAAAATCAACAGGGCTTATGATCACGCAAGGCCCGGTCATTAGGTGCAAAGAAGAGAAAACCTCATCAGATCGGATAGTATCGTATGATGCTTCCCAATGATAGACTGTTTTGCCATCTGTGGTCTTTGGTTTTGCTGCTTTAATGTGATTTGCGTAAATATTTACTTTATAATCCTGTGGTATTTGCAAATCCAGTATCGCATTCTGTGTTTTAAATCCGGAGTGATAAACGGGATCCCAGTCCGTAATCATATAAAATTCCTCAAACTCCTGAACATATTCCAGTTCAATAATATAAGGGAAAACGTTGTATTTCAATTCAAAGACTTTACAAAAGGCATCGGAATAAAATATGTTGTCCCTGAAAAGACTCATATCCTTAACCTCTTTCTTCCCCAGTTCCCTGATAGCTCCCCCGTTTATATCTGTGATTGAAGCTTTCAGCTGGGTGATCCTGTTCTTTTTTGTATATGGAATGTTAAATTCCGCGAGGTTTTCACCTTCCCTGTTATTGATCTGTATCTCAAGACTGGTTTTACAGGAAAGATGTTTGAAATTGTACTTTATCTCTGTGGTGTACTTGCGAATATAAGCATCTCCGGATTCCCCAAAAAGGTATCCGGAGACAAACACCAGAAAAAAAGTAACAAAAAATCCTGAGTGTCGCAGCTGCAGCACGTTTTTTAATGGAAAGACCATTCCTGAAATCGTGAAGTTTAGCCGATAAATCTTGATAAGATCCCTTTTATCTCCTCATAATCATAGGTAACAGGGAAGTGCGGATACTCATCGATCACATTCTGGGGTGGACGGAACAGTATGCCCTCCTCGGCCTGCCTTAGCATGGAAACATCGTTATAGGAATCTCCCATGGCAATTACCTGGTATCTCAATCCCTGCAGGGCTTCGACAGTCCTGCGCTTGGGATCGGGCTGGCGCAGTTTGAAATCGATAATGCGGTTAGTGTCGTCCATTACCAGGGAATGACAGAATAAAGTAGGCCTGCCCAACTTTTTCATCAGGGGTTCGGCAAACTGGATAAAGGTGTCGGAAACCACGATCAGCTGTGTTCTCTCTTTTATCCACTGAATGAATTCAAGAGCCCCCGGCAGAGGTTCAATCTGTGCGATCACGTTCTGGATATCATGAAGTTTTAACCCATGCTCATCCAAAATCCTCATCCTCCATCGCATCAGTTTTTCGTAATCGGGTTCATCCCGGGTGGTACGGCGGAGTTCTGAAATACCGGTTTTTTCGGCAACATTGATCCACACTTCGGGTGTGAATACGCCTTCGAGGTCGGAGCAAACAATATACATTGTTAACAGTGATTGGTGAATGATGAAAATTAAGTATTCAGGTTATTTATAGTTTGATATAAGCCAGGACCTGAAGTCAGTGTAGTTGTTTGGCAGTTCGGAAAGATATTCAGGCTTGTTATCGATGCCCTGCAGGCTAGGCGGAAGTGCCGGTTCAATGCCTGTGATTTTTTGAATTTCATCCGGGAATTTTGCCGGATGGGCTGTTTCCAGGGAAACACAGAGTTGGTTGGCTGCAAGTTGATCTCCCTGCTCACGGATGTATCTCAGCAAACCTGCCCAGCCCACGGAACCATGAGGTTCAAGAAGGAGTTTCCAACGGTCCCAAGCTTCGCCGATTGTCTTTCGTGTTTCCTCATCGGTAATGCTGACGGACCATAATTCATTTCTCATCTGTTCCATGTCTGCTGCCCGCAGGAGGAGGCCTTTTTCATCCATAATGCCTCCATACAAAGCCACCAGCCGGGCCAGGTTGCTGGGATGGCCAACATTCATGGCGCTTGAGATACAGTTCCTCGAGGGTTCAATTTTATTATATTTTCCGCTGATGAGGTAGTTCGGGAACTCATTGTTTTCATTGGTTGCAATGATAAATTTCTTTACGGGCAGTCCCATTTTCATGGCAAGTACCCCTCCCATCATATCTCCGAAATTTCCTGAGGGGACTGAAAACACGATCTGTTCCCAGGCAGATGAGAGTTTCGCATTAGCGTAGAAATAATAAACGATCTGTGGTACGAGTCTTCCGATATTTATTGAATTGGCGGATGAAAGCCCGAGATAATCCAGTAAGGGGTCGGCAAATGCCTGTTTGACCAGGGCCTGGCAATTGTCAAATTTGGCATCAAGCGCAAGCACCTTTACATTCTTTCCAAGGGTAGTCATTTGTTTCCGTTGACGGTCGGTGACTTCATCCCTGGGAAAGAGCACTACGATATCGATATTATCCAGGCCGTAAAAGGCGTTTGCCACAGCGCTGCCTGTATCGCCGGATGTTGCTGTAAGGATAAGCAGCCTGCGATTCCCGGCTTTAAGGTAATGCTGCATGAGCCGGCCCATCATCCGGGCTGCAAAATCCTTGAAGGAGGCAGTTGGACCGCGGTCAAGGCGCATGATATATTTCCGCTCATAAACCTGTTCGAGTGGAACTTCATAGTCATAGGCATCCCTGACTATAGTCTTGAGTTCGTCATCGGATATCTCTTCTGCCAGGAAGCGTCTTGTGACATGGTAAGCAATTTCCCAATATTCCTTTTCCCTGAACTCCGCAATTTCTTCAGGAAGGATCTGAGGAATATTTACCGGCATGTAGAGTCCCTTGTCGGGAGCCTGTCCTTTGAGCAAGGCCTCATGGAATCTGAGGTTTTCAGCCTTGAGGTTGGTTGAATAGAATTGAAGTGGTTTGTGCATTGAGGTCGTTTGGTCGGTACGGCCCTTCGCCTGCGGCGAAGGGCCGTACCTTCCGATCTTATTTTTTACGCTTCCCATGTTTGCCGGCCACCTTGAAAGCCTGTGCCAGGTCGTCCAGAAGATCCTTCTCATCCTCTATCCCTATCGAAAACCTGATCATAGAAGGAGAAATCCCGGCTTTTTTCATTTCCTTCTCCCCCAGAGCCGAATGTGTAGTTGAAGCAGGATGAGTTACAATGGAACGACAAGTCCCGAGATGGGTTGCATGGGTTATGATCTTAAGGGAATCAATGAATTGCGTTGCATCTTTATAATTCCCGTTAAGCTCAAAGGAAAGCAATGAACTGCAACCCTTCATCTGAGCTTTGATCATCTTATGATATGGGTTGGACTTCAGTCCCGGGTAATTCACCTGTTTCACCCTTGGGTGTTTCTCAAGGAAAGTGGCTACTGCCATGGCATTCGAACAATGTTTTTCCATGCGCAATGAAAGGGTTTCCAGTCCCAGGAGGTTCAGCCATGCATTGAACGGGGCCATGGATGGTCCCAGGTAACGGATACAGTTCTGGCGTATCCCGTCGATAAGACTTTTGGGCCCGCAAATAATACCGCCCAGGCTGGTTCCATTCCCGCAAACATACTTTGTTGTGGAATGAACTGTAACATCCGCTCCAAGAGAAATAGGCTGCTGAAGTGCCGGCGTAGTTATCGTATTGTCAACTACAAGTGGAAGTTTTTTCGATTTGGCCAGTTTTGCCAGGGCCGGGATGTCGGCTATGAAAAGAGCCGGATTACTTGGTGTTTCCACGAACAAAAACTTTGTTCTTGGAGTGATAGCCGCTTTCCAGGCATTAATATCTTCGGGCTTTGTCACCCAGTTAACCTTGCTCCCCATTTTCTTCAGCCCTGTTTCGAACAGGCCGAAAGTGCCTCCGTAGACACGGTTGGATGAAACAACCTCATCGCCCGGCGAAAGCCAGTGGTGCGACAGAAGGAATATGGCCGCCATGCCCGAGGAGGTCGCGATGGCCCCGTCGGTGCCTTCAAGGGCAGCCATCCTTTGCTCGAAAAGGTCCACTGTAGGGTTATCCCAGCGTCCATATGTGTATCCTGGTTTTTCACCTGTAAAGATGGCTGCAGCTTCCTTGGCATCGGCATAGGGATAGGCTACAGACTGGTAAAGGGGGGTGATCATCGAACCGGGGCTGAACTTGACATTCCCGGCATGAATGGCTTTGGTACTGAATCCTTGTTTTGACATGGGTGTTTGTATTTTTGGTTGATACTTGGCGGCCTTTTAGAGGGAGCAATAAACAAAAATAAGAAAATATGCAACAACCGGCAAGTAAATAAGCTCCTGAACATAAATTTTGAGCTTGGCGTATCTTGGTTAACAGCTCATTTTTTAGTACTTTCGCGGATTCACAAATCATGTATGTATGAAGTTTGATATCATTGTCATTGGCAGCGGACCCGGGGGGTATGTTGCCGCCATACGTGCAGCTCAGCTGGGTTTTAAGGTTGCTGTTGTTGAGCAAGCCGAACTTGGCGGTATCTGCCTGAACTGGGGCTGCATCCCTACCAAAGCATTGTTAAAAAGCGCAAGTGTTTTTCAGTATTTTCAGCATGCTGCGGAATATGGAATTTCCGCTCCTGAAGCAAAAGCTGATTTCCAAGCCATTATTAAACGCAGCCGGGAGGTGGCCGACACTATGAGCAAGGGGATTCAGTTCCTTCTGAAGAAAAATAAAATTGAGCATCTTAAAGGATACGGTAAAGTAAAACCCGGGAAAACAGTTGAAGTTACTGATGAAAGCGGAAAAACCACGGATTATTCAGCCGATCATATCATTCTTGCCACGGGCGCCCGTTCGAAAGAACTGCCGAACCTTAAACAGGATGGGAAAAAGATCATCGGGTACCGTGAAGCCATGACATTGCCGGTTCAGCCGAAGACCATGGTGGTTGTAGGTTCAGGAGCCATAGGTTCCGAATTTGCTTATTTTTATCATTCCATCGGCACCAAAGTGACACTTATTGAAGTCCTGCCCAATATTGTACCGGTTGAGGATGAAGAGGTTTCGAAAACCCTGGAACGTTCGTTCAAGAAGGCTGGTATGAAAGTGATGACGGGAGTTTCCGTTGAATCGGTCGATACCAAAGGCGAGGGATGCAAGGTTACAGTCAGGACCAGGAAAGGCGATGAGATCATTGATTGCGACATAGTGCTATCCGCCGTAGGCGTAACAACAAATATTGAAGGCATTGGCCTTGAGGAAACAGGCATCATCATGGAACTCGGTAAAGTGGTCGTGGATGACTTCTACCGGACCAATGTAGCCGGCTATTATGCCATCGGAGACATCGTCAAGGGGCCTGCCCTGGCACATGTGGCATCACACGAAGGCATTATCTGCGTCGAAAAGATTGCCGGTAAGCATGTCGAACCTCTTGATTACGGCAATATCCCGGGATGTACTTACACCCATCCCGAGATCGCTTCTGTTGGCATGACGGAAAAAGCTGCGAAAGATGCAGGATACGAGATACTGGTAGGAAAGTTCCCCTTTACCGCTTCAGGAAAGGCAACTGCGTCCGGGGCACGGGAAGGCTTTATCAAGGTGATCTTCGATGCCAAATACGGCGAATGGCTGGGCGCTCATATGATAGGTGAACATGTTACCGAACTGATTGCTGAAGTGGTTACTGCAAGGAAACTTGAAACTACCGGCAGGGAGATCATCGAAGCAGTACACCCCCACCCGACCATGAGCGAAGCAATTATGGAAGCAGTTGCACAGGCGTATGGGGAATGCATTCATCTGTAAATAGTGAGATTGTGAAATATACATCACGAACTTAAGCGACCAATTATGGAAATCATCAAGACTCCCCTCGAAGGCCTTCTAATCATCAAGCCCGATGTTTTTGAAGATGAAAGAGGATATTTCTTCGAGTCCTTTAACCACGGTAAATTCCTGAATCTGGGGCTTGACCTGAAATTTCTCCAGGACAATGAATCCAAATCGAGGAAGGGAGTATTGAGGGGCCTTCACTTCCAGGCTCCTCCCTATGCCCAGGGAAAACTTGTACGTGTGATGAGGGGCTCGGTCCTTGATGTGGCTGTAGATATCCGCAGAAATTCGCCTACCTACGGAAAATGGGAATCCATTGTATTATCAGGACAGAACAAATGGATGTATTGGATCCCCGAGGGATTTGCCCATGGCTTCGCTACACTCGAAGACGACACCATCTTCTTCTATAAATGCACCAATATTTATAACAAAGCTGCCGAGGGAAGCATATTATGGAATGACCCCGACCTGGGCATCAGCTGGGGTATACAGAACCCTGTGATTTCCGACAAAGATACGATATCTCCGAAATTCAAAGACTTCATTACTCCATTCTGAAATGAAACCAAACCTGAAATATCCTCTTATAATTATTGCCCTGCTTGCTTTTGCCACAATGCTTGTGTTTGCTGTCTTGTATAAGAATAACCCCGCTAAGGATTACCGTGAGGTGGCAGAGCGTTCATATCGTATTTTCACACCCGAATGTCCTGCAGCAGCTGATTTTGCAGGTGAAAAAATGCCACTTGAACTGTTTTATGTGAAGGAAAGCCTTGACCGCGAAATCATGATCAATACTTTCATGCATGCCTCCACAATTCTAATGTTCAAACGGTCCAACCGGTGGTTCCCTATTATCGAACCTATACTGAAAAGGAATAATATTCCAGACGACTTCAAATTTCTTGCCCTGGCCGAGAGCAATTTATACAATGCCGTCTCGCCTTCCAGGGCAGAAGGGTTCTGGCAGTTTCTGAAACCGACAGCGATAAAATACGGGCTGGAAGTGAATGAAGAAGTTGACGAAAGATACAATGTGGCCAAGGCAACAGAAGCCGCCTGTCAGTATTTCCTTGAGGCTTATGCAAAATACGGTAACTGGACCCTGGTTGCGGCATCTTTCAACCGGGGCCAGGACGGCCTGAGCGACGCATTGGAAGATCAGAAAGCAAAAAATTTTTACGACCTCTTCCTGAACGAGGAGACATCACGCTACATATACAGGATAGTAGCTTTCAAGGAGATTTACCATCATCCATTAAAATACGGACTGTACCTCAGAGCCAGCGATTTTTACCCATCCATCCCTACCTTTACCATCGAAATTGATACTCCAATTAATGATATTCCTTCTTTTGCCCTGAAAAACAATGTTAGCTACAGAGTTCTCCGGGACTTTAATCCCTGGCTGAGAAGATATATTCTTCCAAACAAGTTTAAAAAGACATATCAGATCATTCTTCCGAAGGAGGGGGCATTGAATTCGGGCTACCTGTTCAAGAGTCTGCCTCCATCCGAGACTTACTTTCACGACACATTGAAAATTAACGAGATCCACTAAGCCTTTCCCCCAATTTGGAAGACCAGCTTGAAATATCAGGTGCGAGGGTGCACAACCTCAAGAATATAGACTTGAGTATTCCCAGGAACAAGCTGGTTGTTTTCACTGGATTAAGCGGCAGTGGCAAATCTTCCCTGGCATTCGATACTATCTATGCTGAAGGCCAGAGAAGGTATATGGAGACCTTTTCGGCCTATGCAAGGCAGTTTATCGGGAGCCTTGAAAGGCCGGATGTGGACCGGGTTACAGGACTTAACCCTGTAATATCCATCGAGCAGAAATCGGCAAGCCGTAATCCCCGTTCAACAGTTGGTACGATCACCGAGATCTACGACTTCCTCCGCCTTCTTTATGCGAGGGTTGCCGATGCGTATTCCTATGCAACAGGTGAAAAGATGGTCCGTTACACTGAACAGCAGATTGTAGAACTGATACTCTCCCAATATTCAGGCAAGCATGTCATTATCCTCTCCCCTGTTGTCAAAGGCCGGAAAGGGCATTACCGCGAGCTCTTTGAACAGATACGAAAGCAGGGATTCCTCAGTGTAAGGATTGACGGTGGCGTGCGCGAGATCTCTCATGGTTTGCAACTTGACCGTTACAAGATCCATGACATAGAAATTGTCATCGACCAGGTCCACATCATTCCTGAATCGGTGAAACGGCTTGCAGGATCCGTGACTACCGCAATGAAACAGGGCAAGGATTCACTTACCGTTCTCGATATTGCTTCCGACACAGCCAGGCATTTCAGCCGTCTGCTGATGTGCCCTACAAGCGGGATCTCCTATGACGAGCCCGAACCTAATACTTTCTCTTTTAATTCTCCCTACGGTGCCTGTCAGCGTTGTAACGGCCTGGGAACCATATCGGAGATCGATATCCTGAAAATCATTCCCGACAACGGTAAAAGCATTAAAAAGGGAGGGATAGTGCCCCTTGGGGAATACAAGAACACCTGGATATTCAAGCAGATAGAGGCCATTGGAGAAAAATACGGCTTCGACCTGAACACCCCCATAGTGGAAATCCCGGAACAGGCTATCAATACAATACTTTACGGATCCGATGAGGTGATCAGGGTAAAGAATGATTACCTGGGGATCACTTCAACCTATTCCCTGAATTTTGAAGGAATTGTAAGTTTCATCAATTCGCAGACTGCCGAAACCGCACCCGCAGGTATCATGAAATGGGTAAGTAGTTTTATGAATAAAATGCCCTGTCCCGAATGCCAGGGTTCCAGGCTGAAGAAAGAATCACTGCAGTTCAGGATAAACGGTAAAAATATCGCGGAGCTGGCAGGGATGGACATGATAAGCCTGGAGGGATGGATGGGCAGCATCAATGGGCCCCTTGATGAACGCCAGAGAGTAATAGCCTATGAAATTGTGAGGGAGATACAGAACCGTATACGGTTTCTGCTGGATGTGGGGATAGGGTATCTGACCCTGAACCGTCCTGCAAGGTCCCTTTCAGGCGGGGAAAGCCAGCGGATACGTCTTGCAACCCAGATCGGTTCCCAGCTGGTGGGCGTGCTTTACATCCTTGATGAACCAAGCATCGGGCTTCACCAGCACGATAACCTGAAACTCATACGGGCCCTGAAAAACCTGCGAGATGCCGGGAATTCGGTGATCGTGGTCGAGCATGACAAAGAAACGATACTGGCTTCGGACTATGTGATCGATATAGGCCCCGGCGCAGGTGTTCACGGCGGCCGTATTGTTGCCCACGGAACCCCGGAGGAAATCATGAATACCACACATCTGACCGGGCAGTACCTGAGCGGCAGGAAAAAGATCAATGTGCCCGAGCGAAGAAGGGAAGGAAATGGCAAAACACTTACGCTTTTTGGCGCACAGGGCAATAACCTGAAAACAGTGGATCTTGAGATCCCTCTGGGCAAGTTCATCTGTATTACCGGCTTGTCGGGAAGCGGGAAATCCAGTATTATCAATGAAACCTTGTACCCGATTCTCAGCAGGCATTTCTATAAATCCGATTACAAGCCTCTCGCTTACGACAGGATCGAAGGAATAAAAAACATCGACAAGGTTATTGAGATCGACCAGAGCCCTATCGGCCGTACCCCACGTTCCAATCCCGCCACCTACACCAAGGTGTTTGATGAGATCCGGAAACTCTACGCTTCCCTGCCCGAATCGAAGATCAGGGGATACCAGCCGGGAAGGTTCTCATTTAACGTCAAGGGCGGAAGATGCGAAACCTGCAAGGGCGGAGGGTTAAGGGTGATCGAAATGAATTTCCTTCCCGATGTGTATGTGCTTTGCGAAACCTGCCAGGGTCACAGGTATAACCGGGAAACGCTGGAGGTGCGCTACAAAGGGAAATCCATCAACGATGTTTTGAATATGACTATCGAGCAGGCGGTGGAGTTTTTTGAGAATATCCCGATGATCCTGACCAAGATCAGCACACTGAATGAGGTCGGGTTAGGATATATTACCCTCGGACAGCAATCGACGACCCTTTCGGGAGGTGAAGCCCAGAGAGTCAAGCTTGCCTCAGAACTAAGTAAGACTGATACCGGGAATACCCTGTATATCCTCGACGAACCCACGACAGGCTTGCATTTTGAAGATGTTAAAGTGCTCCTTTGCGTATTGAATAAGCTTGTTGCCAAAGGGAATACAGTTCTGGTGATTGAGCATAATATGGAAGTAATCAAAGTAGCCGACCACATCATTGACCTTGGACCGGAAGGCGGAGAGAGGGGCGGGGAGATAGTGTGCCAGGGGACACCGGAGGAGGTGGCGGGTTATGACAATAGTTACACAGGTATGTATTTGAGAAAAGAACTAATATGGAAAACAAAGACATTGAAAAATTAAGGGAGTCCTTTCAGCAGAAGAGCTGGAGCGAAATGATCTCAGTCGACACATGGGAGATATTCAAAGTGATGTCGGAAATGGTTGAGGGTTTTGATAAATTAAGCAAGATCGGCCCCTGCGTTTCTATTTTCGGGTCGGCCCGTACACCTGAAAGCAATAAATATTACCATCTTGCCGAGGAGATCGCCTACCTGCTTACCAAAAACGGCTTTGGCGTGATCACAGGCGGGGGCCCCGGTATCATGGAGGCTGCAAATAAAGGTGCCCATTTCGCCGGAGGCAAATCGGTGGGCCTGAACATATCCTTGCCTTTTGAACAAAAGCCAAACCCGTTTATCGACAGGACAAGGCTTCTCAACTTCGACTTTTTTTATGTCCGGAAAACAATGTTCATGCGTTACTCCATGGGATTTATCGCTTTGCCTGGAGGATTCGGCACCCTGGATGAACTAACAGAAGCAATTACTCTGATACAGACCCACAAGCTTGTAAGGTTCCCGATTGTCTTGGTCTGCAGGGAATACTGGCAGGGATTTACAGAGTGGATCACCAAAAAAGTCTTACCCGAGAGTATGATCTCTGAAAATGACCTGGATCTGTTCACCGTAGTCGATACCGCTGAAGAAGCCGTTAAACAGATCACAACCTTCTACGAAACCTATGCTTTGAAACCTAATTTTTAAATGCTTACCTTTGCCTTTGTAATAGTATAATTAATGCCCGGAAAGAAGAAAAAAGACGCTCAGGAATTGCTGCTGGAAGCCATTTCGGAAGCTTTGCTTGAGAAAAAAGCAAAAGATCCTGTAATCCTTGATTTTAAAGGTACGGGACATTCGGTTTGCGATGCATTTGTAATCACGCATGGAAACTCAAGGACGCAGTCAGAGGCTCTTGCCGATGAAGTCATACATCGTGTAAAAAAACAAACAGGATTGAACCCCTGGCATAAAGAGGGTTTTGAAAATGCGGAATGGATTTTGATAGACTATATTGACGTTGTTGTTCACATTTTCCAGGAAGCACAGCGTAAGTTCTTCAACCTTGAGAAGTTATGGGCAGATTCCCGGGTCGTAAAGATTGAAGGCTGATACTGAATTACTAAAATTTACTGAAGGTACACGACAGAATGGCAGAAAAAGATAACAAACCGAAAGATAGTTTCAAACCGAATTTCAATCTTTCGAAAGGCAAGAAACCCAAATTCAGCTTTTACTGGATCTACGGGGTACTTCTTTTAGGCTTTCTCGCTTTACAGGTATTTAACTATAATAATCCCGTAAAATCCATTGATTACACAAAATTTGAAGAAATACTGCTCAAACAGGATGTCGAGAAGATTGTTGTAGTCAATAAGGAAAAGGCAGAGATCTATATCAAGAAGGACAGGATACAAAACGACACAGCTTATAAGCAATTCAATAAAAAAGGGCTTGGCTCAACCTTTAACAGCGGAAATCCCCAGTTTTTTTATGAGATCAACAGCGTTGATATCTTTTACGGACTTCTCAAGGACACCCGCGACACTATCGCCTCTCGGATGAGGCATGACAACATTCCCGAGGTAAAGATCGCAGAATTCAAAAAACAGTTTCCTTATCCTCCGGGGACCGAATCAAGGAAAGATATTTTCGGCGATATCCTGGGGTATCTTCTTCCAATCCTCATCCTGGTCGGAGCATGGTTCCTCATCATGAGATTTATGAGCCGGGGAGGCGGGGGCGGAGGCGGTTCCCAGATATTTAACATCGGCAAGTCGAAGGCAACACTTTTCGATAAGGACACCATGGTCAACATCAATTTCAACGATGTGGCCGGGCTTGAAGAAGCCAAGGTAGAGATCATGGAGATCGTTGACTTTTTAAAGAATCCGACAAAATATACCCAACTTGGGGGAAAGATCCCCAAGGGTGCATTGCTGGTAGGCCCTCCGGGAACCGGTAAAACCTTGCTTGCAAAAGCTGTTGCCGGTGAAGCAAAGGTGCCTTTCTTCAGCATCTCTGGTTCTGATTTCGTAGAAATGTTCGTAGGTGTCGGGGCTTCCAGGGTGCGTGACCTCTTCAGGCAGGCCAAGGAGAAAGCGCCATGTATTATTTTCATCGATGAGATCGACGCAATAGGCCGTGCACGCGGCAGGAACGCCATCACAGGTGCCAATGACGAACGTGAGAATACGCTCAACCAGTTGCTTACCGAGATGGATGGTTTTGCAACAAACACCGGGGTGATCATCCTGGCCGCAACCAACCGTGCAGATATTCTCGACCGTGCACTCATGCGTGCCGGTCGTTTCGACAGGCAGATCTATATCGAACTTCCCGACCTGGAAGAAAGGAAAGCCATCTTCAAGGTGCATCTGAAACCTCTGAAAATGGACATGAACCTCGATATAGAATTTCTTGCCCGTCAGACCCCGGGTTTCTCAGGCGCTGATATCGCCAACGTTTGCAACGAATCGGCTCTTATTGCAGCAAGAAAGAATAAAAACATCATTGAAAAACAGGATTTTCTGGATGCGATAGACCGCATTGTAGGCGGTCTTGAAAAAAAGAACAAGATCATAAGCCAGCATGAAAAGAAAGTCATCGCCTTCCATGAATCCGGACATGCAGCCGTAAGCTGGCTTCTTGAGTATGCTCATCCACTGGTCAAGGTGACTATCGTTCCCCGCGGCAAAGCTCTGGGTGCAGCATGGTACTTGCCCGATGAGCGGCAGATCACTACCTATGAACAAATGTTCGACGAACTTGCTGCTACACTGGGAGGAAGAGTCTCGGAAGCTGTCTTTTTCGGTAAAATCTCTACCGGCGCCCTGAACGACCTCGAAAAAGCCACCAAGGCCACTTACGCAATGGTGGTTTATTTCGGCCTGAATGAAGCGATCGGCAATATCAGCTTCTATGATTCAAGCGGACAAAATGAGTTCGCTTTTCAGAAACCTTACAGTGAGAAAACCGCGGAAATCATCGACCTTGAGGTTAAAAAAATTATTGATTCTGCATATGCCAAAGCAAAACAGCTGATTACCGACAACAAAGACAAAGTTGCTTCTCTGGCTAACCTGCTTCTCGAGAAAGAAGTCATTTTCAGGGAAGACCTTGAGAATATTTTCGGAAAACGCCCTTTTGACAATCCTGATGAGAAATACCTTCCTACCAGGAACCCCAAGTCTGAAGCTTCGGCTTCCCTCACGGGTGATGTAGTAGTTCAATCCCCTTCTGTGGATGTTCAGCAGCCTAAGGAGCCGGGGAATGCCCCTCCTACTGCCACTTTCGGGGAACAGAAAACCTAAGCAATATTACGATGGAAGAATCCACTTCTCGCGAAAAAATACTTAAGAAAGTTAGGGATGCCCTGATAGAGAAAACGGAGCCCCCATACCCTATAATCGATCAGGAATCATCTGTTTTCAAAGAGATAAAAGAACCGCTTGATGTGAGTTTTGCCCAGGAACTTGTTAAGATCTCCGGGAAGTTTGTGTATTGCGAAAGTGAAGATGAATTTACCACCCTGCTCAAACAGTTTATCCTCGAAAAGGATTGGTCGGTGCTTTTCTGTCTGGATCCAATCTTACAAAAAATCCTGAAAGAAGCAGGTATTCCATATGTATTCAAACAGGAAGAGTTTCTTGAGTCAAAGATCGGTATCACACGCTGTGAGTATCTCATTGCCAGGCTTGGATCGGTGATGGTTTCATCGCATTTAAGCCCCGGCAGGAAAATAAATGTCTACCCGGATGTCCATCTTGTGCTGGGGTACACATCCCAATTGGTACCTGACCTGAAACATGCACTTGCCGGTATACGTAAAAAATACAACCACAATTATCCTTCTATGATTTCTTTGATAACCGGCCCCAGCAGGACAGCCGACATCGAAAAGACACTTGTACTCGGGGCACATGGGCCACGCGAACTTTTTGTATTTTTAATCGACGACCAAAATGCCCAGGCTTCCTGAGGATCAAAGTTCTGAACGCCAAACGAATCATGGAAAGGGCAGTAACCGATGAGGAATTTCCGGACCCGTACCATCACAGGTCTCAGCATGGTGTTCCTGCTGCTTTTCTCCCTATGGTATAATAACTGGCTTTTTGCAGGTATTTTCCTGGTCGTTACAATCCTTGGGATCTGGGAATTTTACACTCTTTTCACCTCTGAAGAAGTTCAGCCGCAGAAAATTTATGGGACGGCCTGCGGGAGTATACTCTACCTGGTTTTATTCCTGGTCAATGCGACAAATCTGGATTTACTTTCCCCTCTATGGTATTATTTCCCCGTGCTTGCAGCTATGGCTATGTTTTTTCTTTCCTTCATTATTGAAATTTACAGAAAAAAACCTAAGCCTCTTGAGAATATTGCCATCACCGCTACCGGGGTGTTATATGTGGCTTTGCCCTTCGCCCTTCTAAACTTTCTGAATTCTCCCGACTCTGCCCGGATCTTTGGTTTTCCGGCATATTTGCTGGGGTATTTTACCTTCGCCTGGTCCTATGATACAGGTGCTTATCTCTATGGGAAACCATTCGGAAAACATAAATTCTTCGAAAGGATATCCCCGAAAAAAACATGGGAAGGCACAATCGCCGGGGCGATTATGGCAGGAATTACTTCCATGGGGTTCAGTTTCCTTGTACCGGGTATCCCGTTGATTGACTGGCTTATTCTGGCAATACTTGTAATAATTTTCGGGACTTTCGGTGATCTTGCCGAATCACTGTTTAAACGTAGCCTGAAAATTAAAGATTCCGGAAATATCCTGCCTGGACATGGCGGTATACTGGACCGCTTTGATACGTTTTTTATTTCAGCTCCTTTTGTATTTTTGTATTTTATTCTACGAAACATTTAACCCGGGATGACGATTCACCGAGAAGGATACAAAACCATTATCATCGTATTTCTGTTTGTTGTTGCAGTCCTCCTTGGCGTTAATCATATTTTTCCTGAGCAGACCTGGTTCCATTATTTTCTTTACGTTCTCGGCCTCTGGTTCTTCCTGATGATAGTGCGATTCTTCCGCTCTCCACGGAGGGATACAAATACAGGTAAAAACCTGATTCTTTCTCCTGCCGACGGGAAAGTCGTAGTCATTGAAAGGACTATTGAACCTGAATATTTCAAAGACGAAAGGATACAGGTTTCCATTTTCATGTCGGCAACCAATGTACATGTGAACTGGTTCCCTGTTGACGGTGAGATCAAATATTATTTTTATCATCCCGGAAAACATATGGTTGCGTTTAATCCAAAAGCATCGCTTGAAAATGAAAGGGCCACAACCGTTATTGAAACCGGGATCAGGCAAAAAGTACTGATCCGCCAGATAGCAGGGGCAGTGGCGAGACGGATTAAATGTTATCCAAAGGTGGGAGAACCAGTGAACCAGGGGGAAGAACTGGGGTTCATCAAATTCGGCTCCAGGGTTGACCTGTTGCTGCCGGTAAACACGAAGCTGGACGTAAAACTTGGCCAGAAAGTAACCGGAACACAAACCATTATCGGAAGGTTCGATTGATTACCCGTTCAGAGCCCTTTCGAGGAACACATTCAGGGGGTGCATCAGCCCGAAGACCTTAACTACAAGTTTTGAGAAGTCCTTTTCAACAACCTGTTTGTCGCTGAGCATGCAAGCCACAGTGTAATGCCTGTGTTTCAGCAGGTCGATATCGGGAAAATCTTTCGGAAAATCCCTGGGAGCCAGTTTCTGTTTATCCCATTCCGACAGACCGTTGAAGTATTTCTTTGCAGTCTTTTTTGCAAGTATGGCTTTGAACTCCTCTGCATTATAATAGATTTCCTGCCTGATCTTTTTAAGCTGATCGGGTTCCGGCATATATACCCCCCCGGCAAGCATGGATTCACCCGGCTGAATGTGGAGGTAATAGCCCGGGCCAGGACTCTTACGGCCACCTTTTGTGATCCAGGCTCCCATGTTGGTTTTGTACGGAGATTTGTCCTTTGCAAAGCGCACATCCCGGAATATCCTGAACATGCAGTCTTTAGCAGTCACATATTGCACTGAAGGTTCAAATACTGCAATCAGGGGGATCAGGTTATCCACGAACGCTTCCATTTCGATCTTTGCGGTATCATAATTTTTCTTATTCGCGTGAAACCATTCACGATTGTTGTTGTCCTTTAGCTGATTAAGGAAATCAAGGATTATTGGGTTCATTGCACAGGATTTTTAGTGTTAATTTCCGGATCATTCCTTTACCAGTTTTTCAATGGTATTCCAGTTTCTGGTGGTAGCTGAGAATCCGGTTATTTCTTCAATAAAATTATTCGGGAATCCAAAACTGCCGTTTATTTCATGGCTCAGGATATACACCTTGTTCCTTACTATTTCAAGTACTTCAAGGTCTTTCTTCTCTGAGAACAATGGCAGTTTCAGCTTTTTCGCAGGCTGCCCTGAAAGCAGGCTCACATAAAATTTGATCTTTTTATCTTTTTGCAGATGTCCGAAAGGTTTTGATTTAAGCATTTCAATAATTTCGCCAAGAGGAAGAAGAAAAACTTCAACCCTGTAGCCAAGCTCTTTTAACAGTACATCTTCCACCCGGGATTTCAGCGCCTCAATGTCATCCGCAGACACATTAAAAATTACATTCCCGCTTTGAATCAGGGTTTTCACCCCGGAGAATCCTGCAGAAGTGAAGATCCTGCTGAGTTCTTCCATTTTAATGATCTTCCTTCCCCCTACATTAATGCCTCTCAGGAAGGCAGCATACCTGTTCAGGGGTGCTAAACCAGACTGCTCTGCAGCTTTGGATTTACCGGACTTTCGGCTAACAACCGGCATGATTGAACTCCTCTCTCAGAACAGAATAAATACAACTATCGAGATATGCCCCGTTTTTGATAACATTTTGTTTAAAGATAGCCTCGCATCTAAAACCGGCCTTTTCAAGAGCTTTACGTGAAGCGGAATTATCAGCATATGGTTCGGCATAAATACGATGAATATCGTATGTAAGCCAAAGATGGGCAGTGAATTTCCTGATCACTTCCGTAATTATCCCCTTGCCCCAGAATGGTTCGGCCAACCAGTACCCGATCTCCATATTTTTCCTGTAGACGTCCTGTTTAAGGGTAGCTCCCACACTTCCGATAGCTTCCCCCTTACTGTCAATGGCTAAAATGAGGAGATGGGGATCGTTCGACACGGCCATTTCAAGAAAGCGCAATGCATCTTTATGTGTATACGGAAATGGGAAGGCGTCGCGAAGGTTGCCGGCAATGGCTTTATTATTCGCGTACTTTATTAATGAATGTACGTCGGAGTTGTTCCACGGCCTTAGTGAAACCGGAATCCCAGGGATTGAATCTATGCAAAGTTTCAGCGAACCGCTGCGTGTTCCCATAATCTTCTGTTACAGTCTTTTACCAAAATATAAATGATTTAAAAGGATGCCGTCAATTTCAGCTACTTCAGGAAGAAATGCCCAGCGCTCAAAATTATTTTTCTCAAGCAATTTAATACTCGGGGTATTCCTGTCAAGGACAATGGCAAAAATGATCCTGAAGCCCGTACCGGCTGCAAAAAGCAGTATATGGTCGAGGAGTTTTTGTCCGATCCCTTTTCTGAAGTGATCTTCATGAATGTATGCGCTGATTTCTCCTGTGCGGTTAAAAGCCTCCCTCCCCTTGCGGTAAGGGCTCAGGCTGATCCATCCTATAACCTGGTTATCTTCTTCTGCAACCATTACAGGGTATCTTTCACTGTGCATATGTTCAGCAAACCAATCCTTCATTTCAGCCACTGACTGACTTACATAGTATCCCACCGATTGCCTGGTTTTAATCCCATGGTTCAGAATTTCAACAAGGGCTGGCAGGTCCCCCTCAACAGCTTTTCTCAGGATAATGCTCATTCTGTGGTTCCTGTTGTTGTGTATTTACAATTAAGACCTGAAAATTAAAAAAAAATTATGTATGCGGATGAAATTTTCGGAAATCTCCTGGTCAGGGGCATATTACTTTTTGGAGGATGGCGGATTAAGGAGAAAGGATCGTGATGAAGTGTGTGATGAAGTTTTTAGGAAAATCACTGATGTGCCTGGGGTTGGGGGTGCTGTTGTTTTCGCCGGAGGGGCGAGCGGCGGGTGAGTTCAGGCCTTTAGGGGGTCGGGCTGCCGGGATTGCGGGGATCTCAGTTGCATTGACAGATCAATGGTCGGCGGCAAACAACCAGGCCGGGAATGTATTTAACGAAGGTATTTTCTGTGGTGTATATTTTGAGAACCGTTACATGGTGAAGGAGTTATCATACAAGGCTCTGGTATTTTCGGCATGCCTCAGGCCGGGTGCTTTTTCATTCACCTGCCTGTACTTTGGAACAGGAGTATACAGTGAATTAAAAACGGGTGTAGGGTATGCGAGAAAATTCGGGAAGCATTTTTCGGCGGGGATACAATTAAATTATTACCGCTTCCGGATTTCCGATGACTATGGTTCAAAAAACATTCTCAATTGCGAAGCAGGTCTGATGTTCAAGCCTGCCAGGCAATTGGTGGTGGGATTTCACTGTGTTAATCCGGTACCGGTGAAACTATATGGCATCTCAGGGGAGTCACTGCCTACACTTTTTCAACTTGGGCTTTCCTACAATTTTACCGAAGGATTGATGATGTCGGCTGAAGTGGAGAAAGACCCAGTGAGTAAAGCCTGTGCAAGGATAGGCGCCGAGTACCGGTTTGCCGGGATACTGTCGGCCAGGGCCGGTGTGGCAACGGGTCCTTTCCGGCTTAGTATCGGGGCAGGAATTGTGATCAAACGCTTCTCTTTAGACTTTGCATCGGAATACAGCCAGGTGCTGGGGTTCAGTCCGGCAGTCTCAATTCAGTACCAATTCAGGAAATAAATGGTCATCATCCGCAGAAAATGAAAAGGAATCCACTTATAATACATACCGGATGTCTATGTGTGATTTGTTTTGTATTCCTTGGCATCAGCAAGACCTGTGCCCAGTCAGATCCCTTTCAATGGGCGGGCGACGGCCTTGAAGACTTTAACTGGAAGCTGGAAAGCGAAAATGAAGTGAGACTGCTCATAGAAGAGCAGGATGAGGTAAGGGCCAGGCCTGTCAATCTTAATGCAGCCTCAGAAGAAGATATTGCAAGAATACCTTTCCTGAGCACATTTCAGCGTAAAAACCTTCTGGATTATCTGAACGAGTATGGCGAGGTGTTTTCTGTTTTTGAATTGCTGGCTGTACCGGGTTTTGATTCAGCAATGATCCGGAAAATCACATCGTATGTCAGCTTTCACGAAGTCTCGCATTCTCCTCCTTTAACGTTCAGAAACCTGGCTAAATATGGGAAAAACGAAGTCTTGATCTGTGCCGGTACGATTTTCCCCAGGTCAAAAGGTTACCGGTCGGCAGAAGCGTTGAAAGAAGCCGGTAATGTCAACTTTTATCCCGGTAATCCATATGGAATGAGCTTTAGATATACCTATACGTTTGGTGACCGGCTTGCAATCGGTTTTTCCGGGGATAAGGATGCGGGGGAACAATTTTTCGCCGGAGCTCAGAAAAACGGCATGGATTATTATTCGGGGTATATAAGTTATTCCCAAAGCAGGATATTGAAGCGCCTTATCATTGGAAATTTCCGTGCAGGCTGGGGTCTTGGTTTAACTTTTAATACCGGGAGTTCCCTTGGGATCTATCCCTGTTTTACCCAGGAATTCTCTCTCGCCGGGGGGATCCGGCCCACCCAATCGGTTTCGGAAGGCAGTGTTTGTCGTGGAATAGCAATAAACCTGGGAGCAGGCCGGTTCACAATGAGCGGGATCTGCTCATTCAGGAAAAGGGATGCCAATGTGATTGAAGAAGACCCGGTGACAGGAAAGGCTTCGGCATTCAGCTCATTTATTGAAACCGGGTATCACCGAACTATTTCAGAGATAAGCAAAAGAGGAAAGGTGCCGGAATTCATTTTCGGCGGTAACCTTTGTTTCAGGGGCAATTTTTTCAGCCTTGGGGTAACAGCATATTCGGTTTCATTGGGTGCATCCTTTCAACCATGCAATGAACTCTACAACAGGTTTGCATTTACAGGGAGGAATAATTTTGTTGCCGGGGCCGACTTCAATCTCTTTTACAGGTTCGTCAGGATATCGGGAGAGGTGAGCCGCTGCAGGAACGGCAGTGTCGCATGGATCGCAGGACTAAACCTTAATCCTGATCCAAGGTTCAGTGCTGTTATTCTGTACCGTGACTATCCTCCCGGCTTCCAGAACATGTATTCAAACTCTTTCAGGCAGAATACCAATTGTTCAAATGAGAAAGCTTGGTTCCTCAGCCTTACGGCGGGCCTCCCATTACATTTCAGCCTCAGCATGTTTGCCGATTTCTGCAATTTCCCCTGGGCAAAATACAACATATGCAAACCCTCTGCAGGGAATGATATGGGAACATTGCTGAGCTGGCAACTGAACAAAAGCCTGAATATTATTTTGCGGTACATGTATTCCTCAGGAGAAACCAATATTGTTCAGGAGAATGACGTGATACATGGAACCGGGAAGGAAAGCACGGATGATTTCCGGATTCAGCTGAACTGGTTTGTTTCCCAGGCTGTTGGCCTTCAAAGCCGCGTGGAAATTAAAAATTCAAGGCAGGGACTTAAGCAGAAAACCTCAGGTTGGCTAATGTTCCAGGAGATCTCTATGAAACCCGTGAAGATCCCTTTAAAGATTGTGCTCAGGTATTCGGTTTTCGACTGTCCGGCTTATGACTCAAGAATATGGGCTTATGAACCGGATGTACTCTACGGATATTCAATGCCGTCATATTACGGACGGGGGATCAGAGCCTGTATATTTGTACGTTATGCCTGCGGCCGGCATCTGGTGTTCAGCCTCAAAGAAGGGCTTACAAGGTATAATGATAAAAATATCATCAGCAGCGGGCTTGACGAGATCGATACGAACTGGAAACTGGATCTTACCCTCCAGTTTCAGATCAGGTTATAAAAAACGAGGATGACTCAAAAGGAAAATCATCCTCTGTAGAATCGAATATTTGAAAGTGCTCTCGTAGGGGGGTACGAGTAAAATGAACGAAAAAGAGGCTGTCTCGTACTTTTGAGACA
The DNA here is from genome assembly GCA_026391775.1 of Bacteroidota bacterium. GTDB lineage: Bacteria > Bacteroidota > Bacteroidia > Bacteroidales > FEN-979 > CAIRDP01. The sequence continues at coordinate 20,512 of JAPLDK010000031.1, read as the reverse complement.
GCCTCGTGAGCAGAGTAGTTTACTTTTTCGCAGGAGGGGCGGTGTGATGATCATGCATCTTCTGGAAGCCTTCCATACCGTGTATTCCCAGGGACCGTGAGATCCTGGAAACATTGGACATATCGATGACGCCAGTGATGCTGAGCACGACAAGCTCTTTCCTGCCTTTCATCAGCATGACTATTTCGCTGATCTTTCCATCGGCATCCTGTTTGGTCATGAATTTATAATTATTGCGGCCTTCGGTGACTGCCATCAGTTCTTTATAGGTCGCAGCAGGGAAAAGGGCTGCCCATTCGTTGTAAATAGAAACAGCTTTGGTAAAATCTGTTGTATCGATATCATAAGTAAGGACCTTCAGGCCTGTGAGTTTGTCGATGATCCCTTTCATTTCCCTGGAAGACGAGTCATTTTGATTGGCCGCCATGGCAAGGATCTGGGTGAACATTTCCTTTGAAATGCTAACTGTGGTAAACTTGTCCTGGCCTGAATATTTACTGAAGACCTTATCCAGCGGACTTTGTGCATTCATTAATAATGGTATCAGGAATGCTGCAAAAAATAAAGTGATGATTCTTGTTTTCATTGTTCTATTTGTTTGTGGATGGATTCTGTATCCATTCCGGGTTGATAAATTGAGTTTGATAATTATAATATTTATTGATCCTTTGAATTTGTGCCATAGCGTTATCCAGTGTCTTAAAGCGTTGAGCTGCATCAATGCCGGTATTTAGGCCAACCGATACCATAATCAATGCCTGCCTGGCCTGGGTATATGCTAATTCAGCAGAAGGGTTCGCCAACTCATCATGCTGCCGTTTGCCGGCTTCATTCCTGATCACAAAAACCAGGCTAATGAGGATCAGAAGGCCGGCAGCTATCCCGCTCAGGTAATACAATCTTTTTTTCCCCGGATGAGTTCTTACTATGGAAGTTTCCTCGCGGTATTGCTCAATCCGGCGATTCAGGCTTTTTTCCTGATTTTCTTCTGTGAGTGTGAGGGTTGCTTCATGGGTAAAAAACCTGAACATCGGCTGATAAGGCAGGAGGTGTTCGGGCACATGATCCCCCGAGAAAAACTCTTTTAAAAGCTTCTCCTCTGCGAGAGTTGTTTCACCCTCATAATACCTCTTAAGGAGTCCTTCAATTTCTTTGATATTCATAGCTCTTGTCATTTATCAGGATCTCGCGGATGCGCTTACGTGCCCTTGAAAGTGCCACTCGCACTGCATTTTCCTGCATTCCCAGCACCTCAGCGATTTCATCAAACTCACATCCTTCAATATCCCTCAGGTGAACGATCATCCTGGAGTGTTCGGGGAGTGTGCCCATCGCCTCTTTAACTCCTAAAACAAGGTCGGAATGATCGGGCCGGGTCTCTTCGGCTATCGTTTCAATGAACTGCCGTTGGTCATTAAAGCTTTCCACAGGGAATCTCCTGGCCTTCAGTTTGTCGAGGCAAAGGTTCTTTGTTGTGACCATTGCGAGCGCTTCCAGGCTCCTGTATTCATCCAGCTTTTCACGGTTCTTCCACATCCTGATGAACACTTCCTGTACCAGGTCCTCGGCTTCTTCGGTTTGCTCAAGCATTCGTTTGGCGAAGCGGAAGATCTTGTCCTTTAACGGATAGACTTTTGTATTGAAGTCCTGGAGGTTCATCTGAAGCTTAAGACGATGGAATAGTAAAATTATTACATTTGCATCAGGCGACCTGAACCAATTCAGTATTTACAAAACAAATTAAATTATGCTTAAAGGACATCCGAAAGGGCTTTACGTAGCTTTTTTCACCAATATGGGCGAACGCTTCGGCTTTTATACCATGGTTGCAATCTTCGTGCTTTTCCTCCAGGCCAAATACGGATATTCTTCCGGAGCTGCGGGCCAGGTATACGGCACATTCATGTTTTTCCTGTATTTCCTTCCCTTGCTCGGAGGGTTCATTGCCGACCGTTATCTTGGTTATGGCCGCACTGTAGGAATAGGTATGGTTGTGATGTTCCTTGGGTATCTGTTTCTTGCAGTCCCTTCAGCGCACGGGACAAATTTTGGATTTATCGTTGCAGCTCTCGCTGTGATCGCGATGGGAACGGGGCTGTTTAAAGGCAACCTGCAGGCCCTGGTAGGGAATATGTATGACGACCCCAGATACAGTGCAAAACGCGATAATGCATTCAACATTTTTTACATGGGGATCAACATCGGGGCCATGTTTGCGCCCACAGCCGCCGAACTGGTGTCCAATGCCATACTGAAAACTTTCCACTTCACATACGACGCCCGTATCCCGGCCCTTGCAAATAATTACCTTAAAGGGACGCTGAACAATCCTGCCGACTTCCTTGGGATTGCACAGCTGCAGGATAAAGGTGTAACGATGGATACCCTCTATCAGTTCTCGGCCCATTACCTTGATGCCTTGGTGAGGTCGTACCACTGGGCCTTCAGTGTAGCCTGTTTCAGCCTGATCATCTCAATGGCGATCTTCCTAATATTCCGCAAGCATTATAAGACAGCCGACATGACTGAAAAGCAGAAATCAAAAAGCGAAGCGCATAAGGCCCAGGTTGTGGAGCTCACTCCTGAGCAGACCAGGGAACGTCTTATTGCTTTATTCCTGGTTTTCTTTGTGATTATTTTCTTCTGGATGTCCTTTCACCAGAACGGCCTAACAATGACCTTTTTTGCAAGGGATTATACGCAACCGAATGTCGGGAAATTCACCAACCTGTTTTTTGACCTCTTCGGATTGCTTCCAATTTTTATTTCCATTGTCGGCTTTGTTTTCCTCGTCAAGAGGACCGGATCAGTAACTGCCCGAACCGTGGGAGGGATAGTGTTTGTGGTTTTCGCTATTCTGACCTGGCTGAGATTGTCAGGTTATGCCGACGTGAACCCGTTCACTCCCCAGAAGTTCCAGCATTTTAACCCCTTCTTCATTGTGGCACTCACTCCTCTTGTCGTTGGCCTGTTTTCCTGGCTGAACACAAAAGGCAGGGAGCCCTCGGCTCCCAGAAAAATCGGGATCGGGATGTTGATAACAGCCATAGGTTTTACCATTCTTATTATTGCTTCCTGGGGATTGCAAAGCCCAAAAAGCCTGAATGGGGAAGTTGCACCGTCAAATTCCCTTGTGTCTCCGTACTGGCTGATCAACACCTATTTTATCCTGACTGTTGCAGAGCTCTTCCTGAGCCCGATGGGTATTTCTTTTGTTTCGAGGGTGGCTCCTCCCAAGTACAAGGGGCTTATGCAGGGTGGATGGTTTGCCGCAGCGGCATTAGGTAATTACCTGTTGAGTGTCATCGGTTTCCTTTGGGGCATACTGCCGTTATGGGCTTTATGGACAGTGCTTGTTGTTTGCTGCCTGCTCTCTGCTGCCTTCATATTCTCGGTGATGGGCCGGCTTGAAAAAGCGACTAAAAACGCCGGATAAGGATAATGGACTCATTTGATTTCCCATGGGGCCCTCACAGGTATAATTCCTATACCTGGAAAATGAAGACCCTTTTTGGTGAAAGATTGCAGAAACTTGCCATTGATGCAGGATTTACCTGCCCAAACCGTGACGGTACCGCAGGCACGGGAGGATGCACTTACTGCGTTAATGAAGCTTTCAATCCTTCGTACTGTGTAAAAACATACTCCATTACTGAACAAATCAGGCTGGGAATAGAGTTTCATGCGGTCAGATACAGACGTGCCGGTAAGTTCCTGGCCTATTTCCAGCCCTATTCCAATACGTATGCCCCGCTTGATGTGTTAAAGGAGAGATACCAGGAGGCACTTTCCTATCCCGGTGTCGCCGGCCTTGTGATTGGCACCCGCCCCGATTGCATTGACGATGACATCCTCCAATACCTTGCTTCATTGCAGAAAGATTATTTTATACAGGTGGAATACGGCATCGAATCCGTATATGAAAAAACGCTTGAGAGGATAAACCGCCGCCATACGTTTGTTCAGGGAATTGAAGCCATTATGAAGACCAAAGCCCTTGGCATCAGTACCGGGGCACATTTTATTTTCGGGCTGCCCGGTGAAACGCCTGGGATGATGCGACAGTATGCCTCCGTGATTTCAGGCTTGCCGCTCGACAGCGTAAAGTTCCACCAGCTCCAGGTCATCAAGGGAACTGTCATGGAAAAGGAGTTCAGTGAAAAGCCGGGTGATTTTCATGTATTCAGCCTGCAGTCTTACATTGATTTCATTATTGATTTTCTTGAAGAACTTAATCCTGAAATCTCCATTGAGCGCTTTGCAGGAGAAGTCCCTCCCCGATACATCGAAGACAGAAATTGGGGTTTACTGCGATATGACGAGGTACTACGAAGGATTGAGAAGGAGCTGGAGAAGAGAAAGACGTGGCAGGGAAAGCAAATAGCGAAGCAGCGAAACATTTAATTGAACATTCCCTCAAGGTAGAGTTTGGTTTTCTCCTGTTTGGGGTTTTCAAAGAATTCGGTGGAAGGCCCTTGTTCGATGATCTCCCCAAGGTACATAAAGATCACGTTGTCGGCAATTCTCCTGGCCTGGCGAAGAACATGGGTTACTACGACAATCGTATAATCCTTTTTAAGTTCCTGGAATTTTTCGTCGATAAACCGGCTGCTGATAGGATCAAGCGCCGAGGTAGGTTCGTCGGCCAGGATGATTTCAGGGTTAACCGCCAATCCTCTTGCAAGGCATAGCCTTTGCTGCTGCCCTATTGAAAGCCTGGAAGCCGGCTCCCTAAGCCTGTTTCTGACCTCATCGTACAAGGCAGCCTGCTTCAGGTAATCCATTACCAGCTTATGCAGTTCCCTCCTTTTAGTTACCCCCCTGAGTTTCAGGGCATAAGCGATGTTATTGTAAATCGTCATCGGAAGTGGATATGGACGCTGGGAAAGCAGGCCCATCGATTGCCTCAATTTGTATATGTCGGCACCGGGGTCGAGAATATTTTTTTCGTTTATGAGGATTTCGCCACTAACCTTTAATTCAGGGTAAAGATCGGTAAGGCGGTTCATGCACTTCAGGAGAGTCGTTTTCCCGCAACCCGAAGGGCCCAGGATCACAGTGATCATTTTCTTCTGGATCTCACAATTAATATTCTTCAGGATCTGCGTCTTTCCTGCAAAAACATCAAGGTTGTTTATTTTAATTGCGGGCTCCATCCTGCGAAGATCAGAAATTTATTTTTGTTTTATGATAGCGTTTACCAAGTCCCCTGGAAAATAAGCTGACAATGAGGATTATTACGGTCAGCACCAGGGCCGATGCGTATGCTCTTGCCTGTACTTCCGGAACCGGGGAGGCAAGCTGGAAGAAAATTGAAAGAGGAAGAGTTGCAACAGGTTCCAACAGAGAGTTCGGCAGGTTGTCGGTATATCCTGCTGTAAACAGAACTGAAGCCGCATCACCTATCGCCCGGCCGAAAGAAAGAAGAACCGCGGTAATGATACCCGATACAGACTGCCTTGTGAATATCTTGAAGGCCAGCTCCGATTTATTACTTCCCAGGGAGTATGATGCTTCCATGAGCCCCATTGGAACAGTACGGAAGATCTCATCCATAGACCTGATCATAATTGGCAGGATAAACAGGGTTACTGTAATGATACCTGCAAGCAGGGAAGTCTGTAATCCGATCAGCACCATAAGGGTAAACCCAAAAGCACCGTAAACAATCGAAGGTATGCCCCAGATCAGATCAAGAATAAACCTGATGAGGTTGACAAGTTTTGGCTTGCCGTGGAGGAACACATTAATATACAGGGCAACCGGCAATCCGATCAGAAAGGCAAGGATCGTGGCTCCGAAGGCAAGGACCATGGATCCGACGATGGCATTCAGTATCCCGCCGCCTTTGCCGTAATAATAACCTCCTTCGGGAATATGCGTAAGCATTTCCAAGGAGAGGGCTCTCATCCCCTTTTCAAAGACGCTGTAAATAATTACCCCGAGGATCAGAAGGATAAAGGCGGTTGATAATATCATCAGCACCCTGAAGACTGTTTCTTCAACTTTTAAACTCCTTTTCATCTCAATACTTGTTATAGCGGGCTATGAAGAAATGCATCAGAAGGTTAAAAAAAAGGGACACTACCAGCAGCAGAAGAGCAGCAAACATCAGGGCCGAATCATACTGCGGGATGGAAAGCACTTCCCCGTAATTATTTGCAATAAGTGCGGGCAATGTATACCCCGGATCAAAAACGCTTGAAGGGACCTTTATCACATTCCCCACAACCATCAGAACAGCCATGGTCTCACCGAATGCCCTTGCAAGCCCAAACCCCACAGCGGCTATGATCCCCGGAAGGGCCTTTCGAAGCAACACATGCTTGACCATCTGCCACTTGGTGGAACCCAGTGAGAGTGTGGCTTCCTTTAGTTCCATAGGGATAGTATTGAAAATCTCGATAATGATATTCAGGATAAAGGGGATGATCATGATACTCAGTACAAATGCCCCCGCCAGGATACTGTAACCCATGGTCTTAATACCCAACCATGGTCCAAGGTAGCGGGAGATGAAGGGTACGATCACAAGTATACCCCATACCCCGTAAACCACACTCGGGAGCCCGGCCAGAATATCAATTACCGGGTGCATTATCCTTAGGAAACGTTTTTTGGCATATTGTGTCACATTTATTGCAGTAAGAAGGCAAATGGGAGTCGAGAAGAGGATGGCCAGAAGAGTGACCCATATGGATCCTATTATAAACGGGTAAAACCCGAACTCACCTCTCGAGGGACGCCAGGTATGTGAGAAGATCAGGTCTCCAAGGCCTGTATTCCTAAGTAAAAGAAAGGATTTGAAATACAAAACACTGAACAGGAGGAATGGCAGGAAAGCAACAAGCAACATACTGACCAGCATCCAGCTGTAGTTTACAACATGTCTTTGTTGCCGGTTGAGTATGTACATCTTACTGCAACTTCGTCAGTTCTTCTTTGATTTTATCTTCTTTCAATATCACATAACCGGCTTCACCTACATATTTCTGGCCATCGGTCAATACCCAATGCAGAAAGTCGATCACAAGTTTGCTGGTCGGTTTGCCGGCCGAAACGAAATAAAGCTGCCGGGCAGGAGGTGAAGGATAACGTCCGTCATTAATGGCGGCCATCACCTCATCCAGGTTATGGTAAAAATCTTCCTCTTTATCAATTTTCCCGTTCCCGTTAAGGTCAATGGGTATAACCGACAGGCCCTGGTATGGCTTGCGGGTTTGCATATCAAACACAAAATTCATGTTATTATAACCAATGCCAAAGATATTCTGCCGTACAGCATCGGCAACACCAGGATCCCCGTTAACACCAACTCCCTGAAGGTCTTCCTGTTTGTTATTATTAAGAAATCTGGCCCACATATCAGCGGCTCCACAGGCATCGGAGCGGGTAAATACTTCAAGTTCGTCCCTGGAGCCGTTGCCGAGCATCTGCCCCCAGGTTTTTACGTTTTCAGTGATAAAAACATCGTATAATTTTTGTTTGTCAACACCAGTTTTATCAAGGTTTGTTACATAGGGATTCCCCGCATTCATTACCGGCAACACCGCGTCTTTAGCAGCAGCGATCCACCAGGCTCCCCTGGCTTTTTCTTCAGGGCTTACTTCCTTGGAATACATTCCGAGATCAACCATTTTCGAGAGGGCATCGGCCATGCCTTTACCAGCCCCGCCTGCAGAAACATTGACCGTGACCCTGGGATGAAGCTTATGGAATTCTTCAGCCCATTTCACTGTAAGGGGGTAAAGGGCAAATGCTCCTGATATAGTGATCTTACCTTTCATCTGGTCATTTGATGAGGCAGATCCGCCTCCCGTATTACAGGAAGTGATAGTTAAGGTCAATACAATAAAAAGTACGGATAAAAAAAAGTATGCAAGGCCTTTTATTTTCATATAATCCAGTATTTACAGCGAATATATTCCAAAACCTTATTGACCTGGCAAGGAATCTTCAAAAGGTGAAAAAAATCACTATAAAAGATGATTTATTATTGCTTCTTCACGAATCCCCTCGGCTTCTGCTTTATAATTTCTTACGATCCTGTGCCTGAGTACCGGTAGAGCGACAGCTTTTACATCTTCAATATCGGGAGAATATTTACCCCGAATCACGGCATGGCATTTTGCGCCGATGATCAGATTCTGTGAAGCCCTTGGGCCTGCGCCCCATGTGAGGTATTCTTTTGCCCAGGCGTGTGCACCCTGGGTTCCGGGCCTTGTCTTTGAAGCAAGACTTACCGCATAATTATAGACATTTTCGGGCACCGGTATCTTACGGACCAGGTTCTGGAAAAAGAGAATCTCGGTTGCAGTGAGAACAATCTCAGGCTTCATTATTCTATCGGAGGTCGTCATTTTCATGATCCTGATCTCTTCCTCATGAGAAGGATAATCGAGCCAGATATTGAACATAAACCGGTCCAGCTGAGCCTCAGGCAAAGGATATGTACCTTCCTGTTCAATTGGATTCTGGGTTGCAAGCACAAAGAAAGGCTCATCCAGGTGATAAGTCTGCCCGGCAACCGTCACTGCCTTTTCCTGCATGGCTTCAAGGAGGGCACTCTGTGTCTTTGGCGGAGTACGGTTAATCTCATCAGCAAGGATGATATTGGCAAAAACCGGTCCTTTGATAAACCTGAAATGCCTTGATTCATCGAGGATCTCCGTACCAATGATATCGGAAGGCATAAGGTCGGGCGTGAACTGTATACGGTTAAAGCTCAGGCCGAGAACGTTTGAGATCGTGTGGACCATGAGGGTTTTGGCCAGCCCCGGTACCCCGACAAGCAGGCAGTGGCCCCTGCTGAAAACGGAAATCAGGAGGCCGTCGATCACTTCTTTCTGGCCTTCAATAACCTTTGCTATCTCCTGTTTAAGCCTCCCATATTTTTCGACCAGGGCATCAACAGCTTCAACATCTGATTTATATGGAATTGTATGATTGTTTAACGTATCCATTTCCTTGTAAATTCGCAATTATAATACTGCTCGGAGATTTTTATATATGTACCCGGCAATTTCTGGTTAATCCACACATTAATAACTTTATCCTTTTTCTGATTAAGAGTCATCTGCTGAATACGGGCATAATCATTTTCAAGGTTTGCACGATGAGGACTTGTCCTGTCTTTCAGGTAGTAGATCCTGTATTCCTGCTTGCCCCTGTCGGTCTTCATAAGAACAGGCTGACTGACTTCACCAACTTTCAATTTATCTACAATGAAAAACACTTTGGGATCCAGTTGCGAAAGCTGATTTGCTTCGAAACGGGTTGTGCCGGTTACATTATTGACAACCAATCCCCCGTTATTTTTCGAAGGATCGTCAGAGTATTTGATAACTGCGTCGTCGAACTTCAATTTTTTTGAAGAGATCAGTAACACAACACTGTCGAGAGAAGCCTTGGCCTTATTCAGGTTCACCATGGAAACCTGGGGTTGCAGAAGGATATGCCGAACGTTAATATATTCACCCCTTCTTTCGATCAGCTGGATGATATGGAATCCGTCTTCAGTTTCCACGATATCGGAGACTTCGCCCGGTGTTTTCAGTTTGAATGAGGCTGCCTCAAACTCCGGCCTCATATCGCCCCGTTTGAACATGCCAAGTTCGCCTCCCTGCTTAGCTGATGCGGCGTCTTCCGAATAAAGGACGGCAAGAGTTGCAAACTCATCCCCCTTGGCAATTCTCTCCTTGAACCCCTTTAGTTTATTGATCACAATCTGCTTTTCTTCCTGGCCGATGACAGGTTGTTTGATAATAAGGCCGATCTCAAATTCTGCATTGATAAGGGGTATACTATCCTTATCAATTTTCCTGTAAAAACTTTTTACTTCCGATGGTGTTGTCGTGATATCCTTGGTGACTTTCGCTTCTTCCTGTTCGGTCAGCATCTGTTCACGGATAATGTCTTTCAATTCATTTTTAATTTCGAGCAGTGATTTCTGGTAATATTCTTCGAGCTTTTCAGGCGAACCGGCTTGGGAGATGAAGTACCTCATACGCCTGTCCATTTCCGCTTCCACCTGGGAATCAGTAACTTTAATACTATCGACCTGAGCCTGGTGCAACAGCAGTTTCATGTAAAGCAGTTTATCGAGGATCTGGCACTTCACTTTTGCCGGGCTGCCTTTGATAATACCCTGGCCGCGTAGCTGAAGGTACTGGCCTTCAATATCTGATTTGAGGACCATATTCCCACCAACCACAGCAACAACTCCGTCAATTACCGTATCCTGAGTCTGCTGGGAATATCCTTTTAACAGCGGGGATAAGCTTATTAAGATGATAAAGAAAAGGCTTCGGGTTAATTGCATGGTTGAGATTCCTTATAGCATTTAAAATACTTCAAAATCGTTTTGTTTCTGGGCATTCTGATAGATATATTCGTGCATTTTGCCCAGGAGTTCCATTTTCCTCCTGTTCAGGATAATGTCCTGAATTTTTTGTTTCTCAAGTTCAAGAGGAGAGTTACTATCCCTTAGCCTGTAATCCCTGAAACGGATCAGGTAAGTGAAAGTCTGGTCGTTTACCTCCACCTGCCGGTTCTTGTTCAGAAAGACAGTCTGGTCGGCAGGCCGTAAGGGTACCAGGTTCATCAGGTCGGTGAAAAAAATCCATTTCTGGTCATCGATGAAATAGCCGAAAGACTGCTGTTCACAGAGATCGGCGAGCTTGTTCCTGTCATCCGGTTTATCGGAAAGGAGCAGGATCCGTACCTTGGGAATAAATTTTGATTTCAGGGGAAGTTTGGCATATTGTATCCTTACGATATTATCCCTGACAAGGAAAGTATTCGGGTTCGTATTGTAATAATTGGAAATTTCCTCATCTGTAACCACAGTATCAAGTTTCTGATGGATAAGCTGGTTTTCATATTCAAAAATGATAAGGGAGTTCTTATAGTTTTCAAGCTGTTTGGAAAAATCCAGCTGGGAGCTCTGGAGGTTTTTCTCAGCCTGGTGGAGAATCAGGCGTTGTCTTACCCAGTTATCCACATAGGACTTGACCATCATGATACTATCTTTGGCAGAGATATCCGGAGGTACCACACCTTTGAGATCCGACTCAAACAGGTAATCATCATAAACCCGCGCCAGCGACCTTTCGGTTTTCTTTTTAAAGAAACCTGAACAGGACGTGAGTAAAATAAGGGCAAACAAAAGAGGGCGCCATTGCATGGTCCTGTAGTGAATTATTTGATTTTTGCAAGTACTTCGCGGTTCACGACCACAGGGTATTTTGCCCTTAGATAGCGGATCCATTCCTTTTCCAGGTAATTCTGGTAATCGGCAGTGATAAGGCCCCTTGCTTCATTCAGTGTTTTGGGTTCAGGCTTGAGAATACGCTTTATGTTCACAAATACGATCCCGTCCTTAACCGTGATATCCTTTGAGATTCCGGGCGTCCATGCCACAGTGTCGATATAGGGATTGTCTTTCCTTGAGAATTTACCTGATTCGAATGAAAGCACATTTGCTGTGTCAGAATTTATTTCTTTCAGGATATCATCTTCTTTTAAGCCGCTTTTAACAAAGTTTTTCACTTTCTGGGCAAGGGCAGGGTTTTTGAGGGTAAACACAGCAGCTTCAACCCGCTGGCCCCACATGTAATTGAACTTGTTTTTCTGATAGAAGTCCTGTAGGCCGGCTGTATCTTTTATTGCTTTGGACCAGACTTTCTGATCGGTGAGGTCGAAGAGCAGTATTCCATCGCGGTATTCCTTCATCAGAGCTCTGAAATCGGGGTATTTTACTTCCAGAAATCCATCTTCATATTTCAGGATATTATCGTTCGCAAATTCTATAGACATGGCATTCACATACAGGCGGATATCCTTTTTCTCTTGTTTTTTCTGTTTGGAAACGAGGAATTGGGTAAATTCCCTCTGGGTATACGTTGAATTCCCGATCTTAAACATCAGCTGATGTTTTTCCAGAGCCTGGGTAGCATCCCATTTGCCGGTAAAAATGCTGTCGGTCACCAGAACGTAAAAGTCATCTATTGCTTTAGTATTTTCGGTATAGCCATATTCGGTCTTGATCCGGGCAATGACTGCATCGTTGATTTCCTGGGAACGGCTGTCCTTCATAATCCTTTGTTTCAGTTCTGCTTTCTCTTCATCGAAAGTGCCTATGGGTTGACGTTCAACCAGTTTTACGATATGCCAGCCATAGCCTGGGGTAAGGACAGGTTCTGAAAAATCGCCTACATTCCGGATGGTGGATATGGCAGCAATGAATTCAGGCATCAGGCGGTTGACACCGCGTTTAGGAAGAACGCCTCCTTTTGCAGAGGATCCCTTATCATCGGAATTCATCTTTACCAGGTCTTCGAATTTAGCACCTGCTTTAAGCTGGGAATACAATGAATCGATCTTAGCTTTCACTTTTGCCGAGTCGGCAGCGGTGGCACCTTTCGGAATACTGAGAAAGAGATGGGCTACAACGAAATCACCCAGGGCGGGGATCCGGTCGGTTACTTTGATGATATGGAAACCATAGTCGGTCCTGATGGGTTTTGAGATCTGGCCGACCTCAGTTTTGTAAGCTGCGGTTTCAAAGGGGTAAACCATGTCAAATACTGTAAAATAACCAAGGTCTCCCCTGTTTCCTTTGGCGAAAGGATGCTGGGCTGTAGCTTCACGATCCTTGGCAGAAGGGTCTTCGGAATATTCCATGACGATGTTGTCGAAACGTTCGCCTTTGAGGATCTTGTCCCTGGCTTCCATTGCTTTATTGTAGGCAGTAAGGGTGTCCTGGGGTGTGGCGTCAGGTTTGACCTTGAAATAGATATGGCTTGCCCTGAGATCGAGTTTTTTACGTTCCCAGGCTTCCTGCATCAGGTGGTTCATCATAGCCTCATCGGTAAAATAAGGTTTGGCAAGTTGTTCGCGGTAGCCTTCAAGTTCCTTGATGAATGATGAGACCGTGTCAAGGCCAAGCTGCTCTGCCTGCAGGACTTTAAGTTTGAAATTAATGAAAAGTTCAAGGTACTCATCCATGGATTTTTTGTCGATAGCTTCGCCCTTGACGTTGTTTTTCTGGTAGATCGACATGAATTCGCCCACAGTGACAGATTTCCCTGCGATGGTCATCAGATTAGTGTTATTATCAACCTGGGCAGATGTGTTTAAAACCAAGACGAGAAAAAGCAGTAATCCTGATAATTTCAAGCTCATAGTATTTATATTTAATTTGTTCTTTTTCACTAACGTAATTTTTCGGAAAACATTATTAACGGCTGTAATTTGGTGCTTCGCTGATGATTGTGACGTCGTGGGGGTGGCTTTCGGTAACACCGGCTGAAGTAATCTTGATAAACCGGGCTTTCTGGAGAGCTTCCATATTGTGTGAGCCTGTGTATCCCATGCCGGAGCGCAGGCCGCCTACCATCTGGTAAATTACCTCCGAGAGGGAGCCTTTGTACGGCACGCGGCCGACAATACCTTCGGGGACCAGTTTTTTAATATCGTCTTCCATATCCTGGAAATAGCGGTCTTTTGAGCCGTGCTGCATTGCTTCGATGGAGCCCATTCCGCGGTAGGTTTTAAATTTGCGGCCTTCGAAGATGACGGTTTCACCGGGGGATTCATCCACACCGGCAAAGAGGGATCCTGCCATGATGGAGTGGGCGCCTGCGGCAAGGGCTTTGACGATATCGCCGGTATAGCGGATGCCGCCGTCGGCAATCACTGGAATTCCGCTTCCCTTGAGTGCTTGTGCAACCTGGTATATGGCTGTAAGCTGGGGTATGCCAATTCCTGCGATGATCCTTGTTGTGCAAATGGAGCCGGGGCCAATACCGACTTTCACACCATCAGCGCCTGCTTTTGCAAGGTCTTTTGCAGCTTCGCCGGTACCAATATTACCTACGACCATATCAATGTTCGGGTAGGCGGCTTTAACTTTTTTTGCAATATCAATCACATTTCTGGTATGGCCGTGAGCCGTGTCGATCACGATGGCGTCGACGCCTTCCTTGACGAGGGCGGCTGCGCGGTCGAGGGTGTCGGATGCTATGCCAACGGCGGCGGCAACGCGCAGCCGCCCGAGGCTGTCTTTGCAAGCATTCGGCCTGGCTTTAATCTTAATGATATCTTTATAAGTGATGAGGCCGACAAGCCGGTTATTCTTATCGATTACCGGAAGTTTTTCAATTTTATATTCCTGAAGGATCTGCTCGGCTTTCTCAAAATCCATGAACTCGCTTATGGTGACGACGTTGTGTGTCATAACCTCAGTCACAGGACGTGACATCTCACGTTCAAACCGCAGGTCACGGTTTGTAACTATACCTACAAGCTCCTCACGCTCATTTACAACCGGGATCCCCCCGATGGAATGTTCCTTCATCATGGCAAGGGCATCGCCAACCAGGGCAGATACATGTAACGTCACAGGGTCGAGTATCATCCCGTTCTCAGCTCTCTTCACCTTCCTCACCTGCACAGCCTGGGCCTCGATCGACATATTCTTGTGAAGAACGCCTATGCCGCCTTCCTGGGCCATTGCAATAGCCATGCCCGATTCGGTCACAGTATCCATTGCGGCGGAAATAATAGGGATATTAAGACGAATATTTCTTGATAAAAGAGTTGAAATGTCAACCTCCCTTGGAAGCACCTCTGAATAGGCGGGGATGAGGAGCACATCATCGTAGGTCAACCCTTCTCCCAGGAATTTATTTGAATCTGTCAACATAGGCCTCAAAATAGAAGTGCAAAGATACTAAAATGCCAGGAATTGATCACACAACAAAACCAGATCATTTTTCTCCCCGAAAATCGTATTTTTGATCATTCAAAAAGGCTACCCTGCAGATGAAACATATCCGGTTTTTCTCCTCATTTCTCATGACTCTGGCTTTGATCCAGGTATATAGCCAGAACGAAGCTGAATATAAACATATAACCCTGCCAAACGGCTGGGGCATAAGCTGTGTTGGGGAAAGCCTCCGGTTAGGGGACCTTCCGCTAAACATAGCGGTGTCGGCCTCAGGCAGATTGCTGGCAGTTACGAATAATGGCCAGAGCGACCAATCGGTCTACCTCATCGATGCGCTGAAACGCAAGGTACTCGACACCATCGTCATCAAGGCGGCATGGCTTGGGCTGGCATTTTCCAGGGATGAAAAGAGCCTGTATGCTTCGGGGGGAAATAAAAACATCATCCTGAAGTATTCAATACAAAACAACAAGCTGGCAATTGCCGACACTCTGGTCTTGGGGAAACCCTGGCCCGAAAAAATTTCCCCTGCCGGGATCGCTTTGGATGAGAAAAAGAATCTTTTATATGTTGTCACAAAGGAGAATAATTCCCTGTATATCCTGGACCTCAGGAAAAAACTGGCTCCCAGACGGTTCAGCCTTGAAGGGGAAGGCTACACCTGTATGTTATCCGGCGACAGCCGAAGCCTTTTTATAAGCTGCTGGGGCTGCGGACAGGTGCAGGTTTTCAATACGGAGACAATGAGATTCACAAAATCCTATAAAGTGGGGAGTAATCCCAATGACCTTTGCCTCAGCAGGAGCGGGAAATACCTTTATGTTGCCAATGCCAACGACAATTCGGTATCCTGCATTGACCTCAGGGCCGGGAAGGTCATAGAAACGCTGAATTCCGCCCTGTTCCCCGATTCCCCTGCCGGCAGCACGACAAACAGTGTGGCCCTGAGCGCCGATAATAAAACACTGTACATTGCCAATGCCGACAATAATTGCCTCGCTGTATTCGACGTTTCAAGTCCGGGAAAAAGCTTCAGCAAAGGATTTATCCCCACAGGATGGTATCCCAGCTGTGTTCGTGTGGTGAATAACCAGTTATGGATCGCAAACGGCAAAGGATTTACGTCCCTGTCAAACCCCAACGGCCCTAATCCTGCTGAGAGATCTGAAAAAGTCAACACTCAGAAGGCTGATACACGGAAGCCTCAGAAAGTACAATATATCGGGGGACTGTTCAGGGGAACCATGAGCATAATCCCGGAACCGGATGTAAAAAAACTGGCTTTCTATTCATCCATGGTCTATAAAAACACTCCCTATAAACAGGAAAAGGCAAACAGCCTGCCCGAGGCTGTGGGGACAGCAATTCCGGATGGTTCCGGCCATAAATCGCCCATTAAATATGTGTTTTACGTGATCAAGGAAAACAGGACCTACGATCAGGTGCTGGGCGACATCCCCGAAGGGAACGGAGACACCTCCCTGGTGCTTTTCGGCCAGAAAATCACGCCCAACCAGCATAAACTGGCCAGGGATTTCGTGCTGCTCGATAATTTTTATGTGGACGGGGAAGTCAGCGCCGACGGCCATAACTGGAGCATGGGTGCATATGCAACCGATTATCTTGAAAAAACCTGGCCGGGCAGCTATGGCGGAAGGGGTGGTGATTATGATGCCGAAGGAAACCGTAAGATCGCCAACAACAAAGATGGGTTCCTCTGGGATTTCTGTGCCAGATCAGGGGTTTCCTACCGCACCTATGGGGAATTTGCCGATGATTACAAGCCGAATATCCCGGTACTTAAAGATCATTACTGCAGGTATTTCACCAGCTGGGACCAGGATGTCATGGATACCATCAGGTTCCGGCAGTGGAAGAGGGATTTCGATTCCCTGCTTCTTGCCGGCCGGGTCCCCTGCTTAAATACTATCCGGTTGATCAATGATCACACCCAGGGATTAAGAGCAGGGAAACCCACACCCTTTGCCCAGGCGGCCGACAATGATTTTGCAGTGGGGAGGCTCGTTGAATACCTTGCCGGATCGCCCATCTGGAATGAATGTGTGATCTTTATCCTGGAGGATGATGCGCAGAACGGACCCGATCACGTGGATGCCCATCGCAGCCCGGCTTATATTGCAGGAGGTTACGTAAAACGCAATTTTGTGGACCATACGCCATATTCAACGGCATCTATGCTCAGAACGATTGAACTTATCCTCGGTCTCCCTCCCATGAGCCAGTACGATGCTGCCGCCACACCGATGTGGCGTTGTTTCACCGGCAGTCCAAAGCCTTATACCTTCCAGACTCTGGGGCCCTTTATCGACCTCAGTGAAAAGAACATTGCTTACAATGAATGGCAGAGGATGAGTGAAGAGTTTGATTTCAGCAAGGAAGATCGTGCGCCTGAAGACCTGCTGAACAAGGTACTCTGGTATGCGGTTAAGGGGGCGGATGTGCCTTATCCCGGGCCCGTGCGTTCTGCGTTTGTAAAATCCATTAACGCTGAGGGGAATTAGGATGAAAGTGAGGAATATCATCAGCGATCCAATAAAAGACCTGGCCGAAAGCGGCAAGCTATCGGGCCTTTTGCTGATACTTGCAACCATTCTCTCTCTTGCTTTGAGCAATTCGGCCTGGGCCGCTTCCTATCTGAACATCTGGCATTCTGACGTTGGTTTTGATTTCCTTCACGAAAGCGTACTCCACTGGATCAACGATGGCCTGATGGCCGTGTTTTTCTTCATGATCGGTCTGGAAATTAAACGGGAACTCCAGTGTGGCGAGCTGGCAGTAAAAGAAAAGGCCATTCTGCCCGTGCTGGCAGCATTTGGCGGTATGCTGTTCCCAGCCATGATCTTCGTCTTTTTTAATACCGGATCAAAGGAAAACCTGAATGGATGGGCAATTCCCACTGCTACAGACATTGCCTTCTCGCTGGGGATACTGTCCCTGCTTGGAAAGCGAGCCCCATTATCCCTGAAAATCTTTCTGACCGCCCTTGCAATTATTGATGACCTGGGAGCTATTGTGATCATCGCTACTTTTTATACAAGTACCCTTCAGCTGGAAATGCTGCTGTATGCTTTCATTTTTATCCTTGTCCTTTTCCTGCTGAACAGGTTAAAAGTGAAACTGTTGTTACTCTACATCATCCCCGCCCTGGGATTATGGTATTTTATCCTGAGATCGGGAGTGCATCCCACCATTGCGGGAGTAGTTGCAGCCATGTTCATCCCCAGGGGAATGGCCAAAAAACTGGAGACGAGCCTTCACCGGCCAGTGAACTACTGGATACTTCCCCTTTTCGCCCTGGCCAACACAGCCATCCCTTTGACATTTGATCCTTCGGGGCTGTTCAGCGGGCTTACGTTCGGCATCATCCTTGGTTTGCTTATCGGCAAACCGCTTGGGATCACGCTTTTCTCCTGGATCGGAATGAAGATAAAAATATCCTCACTGCCCGCGGGCACTAACTGGAAACATCTGGCAGGAACCGGAATGCTTGCAGGTATAGGATTCACCATGTCGATTTTTATCGCCGGTTTATCCTACAAAGAGCCGGCCGTACTTGACATTTCAAAACTATCGATACTGGCAGGGTCCACCCTTTCGGCGCTTTGCGGCATGGGGGTATTGTATTTTCTGGGCAAAAACCGCAAACACGTTTAAAATAACTGAATTCGTATGGCAAAAAGAAGGCCAGATAGCATAATGGGTTATTATTCAGGCATCATTGGCAATAAGAGCCAGAGAAAGGTCAGGGTAAGGTCAGAGCAAGGTTAGAGCAACCTTGATAAAAATTCCTCATAAAAAACTTCCCGATCGCAAAGGTGGATAATGTGTTTTTATCTTCTGAACTGTACATCAGCAGATGTTTTTTATAAGTATCAAAGGTATGAAATAACAGGAACAAAAGCAAGGATTTTCTTAGCCGCCGCGTTAGGCCACACAGGATCATATTTTGGTATCACTTTTCAGGTTAAGGCGGATTAACTAATATTCGCATAATAATGATAATGGAAGCTAATGTGAAAATTTTCCATCGGGTTTGATCTATTATCAATCAATAACCGACAAAACGTGAACATTATGAAAGAAACCGACATTCAAGGAAAGCAAGCCCTTGTTATTGCCATAGCTACCGGGCATAGAATATTGTTAAAGCTCAGGAAAGAGGAAGCGGATGTCGCATTTATCCGTAGTTTACAAAATTCACGATGGGACAAGTCAGCCTTTTGCTGGGTGGTAATTCAGAACCAGCAACATCTAGACAAATTAACGCGATTCTTTGGCGACAGGCTTCAATGGATTGAAAAACCGGGAATTGCAGCAAGACAGTCTGAAGTAAAATTCCTGGCAGACAAAGAAACACTATTCATGGTAAAATATCATAATGGGAGGGTCAGGCTTTACTTCAAATACAATCAGGATTTAGTTAATCTGATAAAGCAACAGCCTTTTTATTGTTGGGATTCTGACACTCATTCCTGGACGCTCCCCCATACGGAGAAGATCCTCGGGAAGATGGTTGGTTTTTGTAAAGCTAACGGTTGGAAATACAAATACATTGAAGATATTCGTCAACTACACAAAAGTTCCCGTTTAAAGCCCGAAAATATTAAGAATTACAAACAATGTCCCGAAAATTATATTGAGAAATTAATCATAATGAGATACAGTAAAAATACAATCAGAGTATATGCAGAATGCTTTAAAGAATTCATAAATTATTTCTCGAGCAAAAAGATAGAAGAAATAAGCCAAGCCGATATATTTGCCTATCAGCGGTATCTGATAGAAGAAAGAGGAGTATCAACCTCATATCAGAACCAGGCGATCAATGCCATCAAGTTTTATTTCGAGAAAGTTTTAGGTGGGAAACGGGAAACGTATTACATAGAGCGACCAAGAAAGGAAAGGTTTTTACCTGAAGTGTTAAGTGAATCTGAGATCACATTGATAATTGATTCAATTCAGAATCTGAAGCATAAGAGTATGATTATGACGGCCTATTCAGGCGGATTGCGTGTTGGAGAATTACTGAGTCTCAAACTTTCTGATATTGATTCCAAGAGAATGCTGATCACTTTAAGGCAGGGAAAAGGTAAAAAGGACCGTGTGACCTTGTTATCCAAAGTGTTACTTGAGTTACTGCGTCAATATTATAAGGTTTATCATCCCAGAGAATATTTATATGAAGGGATTGCAGGGGGTGCATATTCAGAGAGGAGTATTCAAAACGTATTAAAGCGGGTTTGTGAGAAAGCAGGAATTCGCAAACACGTCACCATGCATACACTGAGACACTCTTTCGCAACCCATTTACTTGAAAACAACACCGACATACGGTATATTCAGGAACTACTTGGGCATTCCAGTCCGAAAACTACTCAAATTTATACCCATATTACTACAAAGGGGTTGGACCAGATTAAAAGTCCGTTAGACAAGTTGTTAATAAAAAAGTTTTGATTTTGCTTTACAAATATATCAGGAAAGATTATATTTGTAAGAACAAACCAATTGAAGGCAAGTGGTTTTATGGAAAATTAAAAATGAAGAGAAAAAGATCAGAAGAGGATAAAAAGCAAAAAAACTAAATGCCAGCTATCCGCCATAGATCGGTTACAATTACGTTAGGCACAATTAAATGTCGATGATCCCAAAAATACTTATAGTCTTCTTTTTACTAATAACTCTCTTCAGAGAGGCAAATTCGCAAAGTCTGACTGAGAATCTTCTTGGTAATGATCCGAGACGATATAAATTAGAAGG